>NZ_JAODNK010000202.1 GCF_025465275.1 Nocardia sp.
GCCATAGCGTCGGGTGCAGGAACCACTGCACGAGGAGGAAACACCCGCATGACGAACAAGGTGCTCGATCAGGTTCGGGATCTGCTGCCCGCGATCCGGGAACGGGCGGTGCAGGCCGAAGAGCAGCGGCGGGTGCCCGACGCCAGCATTGCCGAGCTGACCGAAGCCGGTGTGTTCCGCATGCTGCAGCCCAGGCGCTTCGGCGGCGCGGAGGCTTCCCCGGTGGACTTCTACCAGGTGGTGCGTGCCATCGCGACCGCCTGCCCGTCCACCGCGTGGGTGACCTCGGTGCTCGGCGCCCACCCGTGGCAGCTGGCGCTCTTCGACGATCGCGCGCAGCAGGACGTGTGGAGCGAGGACCCGGACATTCGGGTGTCGTCCTCCTACGCGCCGACCGGCAAGCTGACCGCCGTCGAGGGCGGGTTCGAGATGTCCGGCCGCTGGAGCTTCTCCTCCGGCTGCGACCACGCGCAGTGGGTTTTCCTGGGCGCGCTGCTGCCCACCGACAAGGGCATGGACTACTTCACGGTGCTGGTGCCGCGCACCGATTACCGCATCGAGGATGTCTGGCACGTCTCCGGACTGTCGGGCACCGGTTCCAATGACATCGTGATCGAGAAGGCCTTCGTCCCGGCCTACCGCATGTACTCCGCCACCGATCAGGCCAACCTCATCGGCCCCGGCCAGGAGGTGAATACCGCTCCGCTGTACAAGATTTCGTTCGGCAGTGTCTTCTCCAACACCATCACCGCCCCGATCATCGGCGCGGCCGAGGGTGCGTACGAGGCGCATATCGAGAAGCAGCGTGAGCGTGTGCGCCTGTCCTACGGCGGCCAGAAGGTCTCCGACGATCCGTTCGCGCATGTGCGAATTGCCCGCGCCGCCAGCGAGATCGACGCCGCCATCCTGCAGATGGAGCGCAATACCTCCGAGCAGCTGCGCTATGCCGAAGCGGGCGAAGAGATCCCGTTCGAGGTCCGCCTGCGCACCCGCCGCGATCAGGTGCGCGGCACCGAACGTGCGCTCGAGGCAATCGATCTGCTGTTCAAGAACTCCGGTGGCCACTCCATCAAGCAGCCGAATCCGATCGAGCGGCACTGGCGTGATGCGCACGCCGGCAGTGTGCACGCCATCAATGACATCGAGCGCGCGCTGGCCATGTTCGGCAAGGGCGCCATGGGCCTCGAGGTCACGGATCGGATGCTGTAAATGACTCTCACCGTGGAGAATACGGAGCGTTGGGTCACCGTCGACGGGCATAAGCTGCGCTATCACGAGGCGGGCACGGGTGCGCCGCTGGTGCTGCTGCACGGCTCCGGTGCGGGCGTCTCGGGCTGGGCCAACTTCGGCAATAACCTGCCGGTGCTGGCCGAGCACTTCCGCTGCCTCATTCTCGATCAGCCGGGCTTCGGCGCCAGCGAACGCCCGGAAGTGTACGAGCGCAACTACCTTCGCATTGCCGCCGATGCGGTGATCGGGCTGCTCGATGAGCTCGGCATCGAAAAGGCGCACCTGCTGGGCAATTCCATGGGCGGCGGCGTGGCCGCCATGCTCGCGCTGGATCATCCGGGCCGGGTGGACCGCGTGGTGCTCATGGCTCCCGGCGGTGTCGGCGTGAATGTGCTCGGACCCGAACCGTCCGAAGGCATTCGGCGGCTGATGGAATACAACGCCGCTCCCTCCGACGAGCGCGCCATGGGCTTCCTGCGGGCCATGGTCTTCAACGAGGCCACGCTCACCCCGGAATTGGTGGCGACGCGCCTCGAGGCCGCCGCCGATCTCCGCGGCCAGGCCGCACTGCGCGATGCCTACGCCACCTTCTACAACCCGAAGTTCGCCGAACCGCTCCCGCTGTGGGCGCGGCTCAAGAGCCTGCAGCACGAGGTGCTCATGCTGTGGGGCCGCGATGACCGCGTCACCCCGGTCGAGGGCTCGCTCTTTCCGGCTCGGCAGCTGCCGAATTCGGACCTGCGCATCTTCTCCCGCTGTGGCCACTGGGTCCAGGTGGAGCGCAAGAACGCCTTCGAGCGTTCGGTGATCGATTTCCTGAACAACGGTCTGTAAGACACAGGCTTTCGCGCCCGTTCCACGCCCGTATCCCCGGGCGGGGGACGGGCGCGAAGTCGTCTGCGGAAAGTCGGTTTCGCACCCGGTGACCCGAGGGTAGGTTCCGGTCATGACGTGGATCGCGCCGGAAGTCGAACGCACCTCGCAGCAACTGGTAGGCGAGGAGCGGGCCATGTTCCAATCCCTGCTCGACCGTGGCCGCAATATCCTGCTCTGGAAATGCCAGGGCCTCAATGGAATCCAGCTCGCCACCCGCAGCGTCGAACCCTCCTCGATGTCACTGCTCGGCCTGCTGCGGCATATGACGGAGACCGAGCGCGGCTGGTTCCGCAAGCGGGCCGCCGCTGAAGACCTCGACTACCTCTATTGCACCCTCGGAACCAACGAGGACGGCGACTTCGACGACCTGGTGCCCGGCGCGGCCGACGCCGACTACGCCCGCTTCCTCGACGAACTCATCCTGTGCGACAAGGCCGTTGCCGCCCTGCCGCTGGATCACACCGTCACCCACCCCCGCACCGGCACGGACCTCTCCCTGCGCTGGATCTACCTGCACATGATCGAGGAGTACGGCCGCCACGCCGGCCACGCCGACCTCCTGCGTGAACGCATCGACGGCGCCACCGGTTACTGAGCGGCAGCGGGATGAATCAGCCTGTCGCGCTGGATGATTCTTCCGTCGTGGTCCCCTCCGCCGTGAGCGCTCGACCCTGGTTGGTCAGCTCGGTAAGCGCGGCCAGGTGGGCTTCGAAGGACTCGCGGCCCACCACGGTAAGGGACAGCCAGGTCCGCGGCCGACGACCTACATGGCCTTTGCGAATCCGCACATAACCCGCCTCTTCCAGCGTGATCGCCGCTTTCGACAGTGCGGAGGCCGCGACATCGCATTTCTGTGCGACGACGCCGAATTCGGCTTCGGCGCAGCCGGCGAGGAATGCGGCGACTTTGAGCCTGACCATCGTGGCGAAGGCTTCGTCGAGGCCGGTCATCGAACTCGCCGCTCCTGGACAGACCGCCGCCCGGCGGACAGACGCCACCAGGTCGATGCCTCCAGCAGGACTCCCAGCACAAGGCTTCCCCACCCGACTTGGCCGGTCACCAGCCAGACCAGGCCGGCCACCGCAATCGGAGCGGGAACGATGCCTGTCGACAACCACACCCAACGCCGTGGCACCGATGGCATCGTGTCGCCGGAGCGCGGCATGACCCCCGCGCGTAGCCACCGTCTCGCCAGGAGGACGAAGGCCGCGATATTGACGATGCACAGCAGAAGACCGCCAATCGCGAATGCTGCGCGGCCGCTGCCGTGGGTCAGCGCCGAGACACCGAGCAGGCCGAACCCGAGCGCATAGCTCAGGCCCGCCAACGCGGGGAACCATCGGGGCATCCTGGTCGCATCGACGGCAGTACGCCGGGCGGTCTGAGCGGCTTCGAGTGCCGTCTCAGGGGGTATGTCACCACTCATAGATGTCAGCGTAGCATCTACTTTCCATTTGGAAAGTAGATGCGGGCGATGTGGAACGATTTTTGCCGGCTGTGGTCAGCGCCGGAACACGCGGCGCAGGCGTTCGCGAATGCCGGAGGCGTTCTGCGTTGCGGGAGAGGCGGTTTCGGTCACCCCCTCGGCCGAGGCCGCCTGCACGAATCGCACGTGTAGCTGTTCGCGGACCTGGTCCGGGGTGTAGGCGCGGCGACGACGCTCGGCACGCACGACGACCACACCGGTGGCGACCACTCCGGCCGCACCCGCCAATCCCACTGCCTTCCACCACCTCATACCGCATAGGCTACGGGCATGACGGGTACCGGCATCGGTCTGGACCGAGCACTCGAGCTCACCAGGACCGGCGACATCTGGCTGTTCCGTGGACATTCGGCCGCAGACCGGGCGATTCGCATGACCACCAACAGTCCGGTCAACCACGTCGGCATGTCGGTCGTGATCGACGATCTGCCCGCACTGATCTGGCACGCGGAACTCGGCCGTTCACTACCCGACATGTGGTCCGGAAACGCCCACCGCGGAGTGCAATTGCACAATCTGCGCGACGCCGTCCAGGTCTGGTCCCACCGCTACGAACAGCAGGCCTGGTTGCGCCAGCTGAACCGCCCCGTCACCCGGGATATGGAAGAAAGCCTGCTGCGCACCATCGCCCGCCTGGACGGCACCCCGTTCCCCTCCACCACCGCTCTGGCCGGCCGTTGGCTCCGCGGCCGCGCCCGCTTCCCCCGCCACAAGTCCCATCAGGCCGCCGCACGCCAATTGGAGAGCGCCTACTGCGCCGAAATCGTGGCCGCGACCTACCAGGAAATGGGCCTGCTCCCACAGAACCGCAACCCCAATTGGTATGACCCAGGCCGCTTTTGGAGCGGCGACGGACTGCAACTGGGCGCCGGCTACGAACTCGGCGGCGAAATCTCCATCGAGACACCTGCCGCCACGGATCCCGCCACCGGGTAGGCATCGGCCACGACACAGCGTGAGGGCCCCTGATTTTGGCAGTCCAGTGCGTTCGGCTGCCGCCAGATCCCCGTGGCCCGCTGATCTTCCGAGGCCCCGCACTGGCCGCACCGTCAGCGCGGGAAGCGCCAGTAGCGCGTGCTTATCCACGCTCGGTAATGCGGAGTGGCGCCGCCCAGGAACTGGCGGTGGGACCTTCTCGATATTTGCCGCTGTCAGCATTGTGGTGCGTGAATGGCTCTGGAGCTTCGCGATTCGGGTGTGCTGCGTTACCGTCCGAGGGATGCGACGGATTGCGGCTCTTGTTTGTGGGGTGCTTCTCGGTTTTGTGGCGCCGCAGTGGGCGTGGGCGGAACCGGCGGCGTATGAAGTCGAGATGGTTCCGGCGGCTGGGGCGCTCTTCTACCCCAGTGTGTCCGGTGTGGTTCCCCGGCTCGGTGGGCCGCATTTCTGCTCGGCGGGTGTGGTGGCCTCTCCCTCGCACGATCTGCTGGTGACGGCGGCGCACTGTGTTCTCGGGCCTGGCGCCCTTATCGAGTTCGCGCCGCAGCTGCACGACGCTGAACTTCCGGAGGGAGTGTGGACGGTGACGGATATGTATATCGACCCGGCGTGGCAGATGTCTTTCGATCCGCGCCACGACGTCGCGTTTCTTCGCGTTGCGCCGCGTGCTGGGAAGAAGATCGAGGATGTGGTGGCGGGGCTGCCGCTCGCCGCGCCGCGCGTGGGGGAGCCTGTCACCGTGAGCGGGTACCCGATGGGCAGCGGCGGTCGGCCGCTGACTTGCACCGCACCGTTGGAGGCCGTTGAAGACGGCTCCGCGATTCACTGCAGTGGTTTCGGTGAGGGGACCAGCGGCGGGCCGTGGGTTCAGAACGGTCAGGTTGTCGGTGTGATCGGCGGACCCGAACAGGGCGGATGTTCCCCTGATGTGGAGTACAGCACGCCGTTCGGCCCCGATGTCCAGGCCCTCCTGAGCCGCGCCGCGGCAGGCGGCAATGGCGACGTGCTCCCGATCGGTTTCACCGCGAACGCCTGCTGAAAGCGAAACCGAGTCAGAGGGCGTGTTCGTGGGCCCAGGCGGCTACCTGGGTGCGGGAGGTGAAGCCGAGTTTGGTGAGGATGTGTTCGACGTGGGTTTCCGCGGTGCGGATGGAGATGACCAGGTCGGCTGCTATGCGCTTGTTGCTGTGGCCGGCGGCTACCAGGCGGGCGACGTCTTTTTCGCGGCGGGTGAGGAGGCTGGTCTCCGAGGCGGCTGCGGCGGACTTGCGGGCAATGCGCTTGGGGCCGACGGGTTCCGGGGCGGGGGTGGGTGCGGTGGTGCGGCCGAGGGCGTAGTCGATGGCCTCGTTGAGGGGCATATTGGCGCCGGCACCATAGGCGGAACGGAAACCGTCCTCGCCCAGGGCATCTCGCACCTTCAGGCGTTCCTTGTCGCCGACGGCGACAGTAATGGTGTGTGCCAGTCGAATGGTGCTGCGCTGCAATGACTCCGCGGCGCCCAGCAGGGTCGCTGCGCGCAGGTGGTCGCCACCGGCGGAGACGGTCCAGGCCAGGCCCTCGAAAGCCGAGGACAGCCAGACGCAGCGGTCGAACAGTGCGAGGGCTTCGATAGCGCGACTGTGGAATTCGGCGGAGGCTTCCAGATCGCCCAGCCGCCAGTGGTTTATGCCGACCGTCCACAGCGCCAGCCCGCCGAGCAGGTGGGAGCCGCTTGCGGTGGTGAGTTCCAGGAAGCGGTTGGCCAGTTCGGTGCGGCCCGGCGCCTCCAGCACCATGGCGCACATGAACGAGAAAGCGTGACTGTCCATTTCGATGGCGTTCTGGCCGTTCGCGGCCGCCAGATCGATGGACTGGCGGCCCAATTCCAGGGAGCGCTCGCGATCGCCGTCGGCGAAGGCGAGCAGCGACCGATCCAGCGCGGCCTCCGCCATGATGTCGGTATCGTCCAGCGTCGCAGCCAATTCCAGGCATTCGGCGACCAGCCGGGCCGCCGACTCCCGGTCGCCCAGCAGCGCCGCCAGCGAGGCGGCCGAGGACAGCGCCTTGGCCCGCTCTGCCGTCGGTTCCGGATTGCGTGCCAGGGCGTCGGTGAGCCAGCGGTAGCCCTCGGACAGGAATCGATTGTGCTCCCAGAACGGCCGCAGCACCGTCACCGTCGCAATGGTCTCCAGCGGGTCATCCTCGAGCCCGGAGCGCAGTGCCGCACGGAGATTCGCGTGTTCGCGGCTCAATTCGCGGAACCAGGCCACATCGGCCGAAGTCCAGTACGCGGTCTGCCCGCGCATGGCCAGGTCGCGGTAGTGCGTGCGATGCCGGCCACGCACCGCCGGTGCGTCACCGCGCTCCCGGAGCCGATCGGCGGCGAACTGGCGAATCGGCTCCAGCATCGAAAACCGCGCTGTATCACCGTCATAGCGCTGCATGACCACGGATTTGTCGACCAGCCCGGTGAGCGCGTCGATGAGCGATCCGGAGCCCAGCTCGCAGACCGCCTCCGCGGCCTCGATATCGAATCCGCCCGAGAACACCGAAAGCTGTTCCCACAGCCGCTGTTCGGCGGGCGTACACAGGTTGTAGCTCCAGCGGATGGCGCCCTCGATGGTCTGCTGCCGCTCCGGCGCGGTGCGCGGCCCGGCACTGAGCAGGCCCATGGTGTCGTCGAGCCGGTGCAGGATCTGCTCGGGGGTGAACATGCGCAGCCGCAGTGCCGCCAATTCCAGTGCCAGCGGCATACCTTCGAGGCGACGGCAGATCTCGGTCAGCACCGCGCGATTGCCCGCGGTGAGTTTGAATTCGGGGTTCGCGGCGCTGGCCCGTTCCATGAACAGTTGCAGCGCATCGCTGTCGCCGAGCACATCGTGATCGGGCACGGCCAGCGGCGGCACCGGCATCACCTGCTCGCCCGGAATCCCGAGCACCTCGCGACTGGTCGCCAGCACCCGCACATCCGGTGTGGTGGCGATGATCCGGCCGACCAGCGTGGCGCAGGCCTCGATCAGATGCTCGCAATTGTCGAGGATCAGCAGCAGCCGCTTGTTCGCCAGGAATTCGGTGAGCCGGGGGAGCGGCGCGGTGGTCTCATCGCTCAGATTCAAGGCCTCGGCGACGCTCAGCGTGACCAGATTGGGGTCCTGGATATCGGCGAGCTCCACCAACCACACGCCATCGGGAAACGCGCGCGACACCAACTGCCCGATCTGCCGCGACAAACGGGTCTTACCCATACCGCCGGGACCGAGCAGGGTCAGCACTCGAGTCGTGGGCAGCAGCCGTTTCGCGGTAGCCATTTCGTCGCGCCGGCCCACGAAACTGGTGACCTCCGCAGGGAGGTTTCCGTTGACACGCCGCGCCATGAGCACCAACCTATGTGATCCGTAACGCTGATTGCCACCGGCGGTGGCATAAACGCAGTTCGCGTCGTTCTGGTAAGTGCTTGCCGAGCACTGTGCCCCCGCTTACAACTCGTATGCCGCCGAGCAGGGGATGCCCCGCTCGGGTGTCCGATTTGTCGGGACAACCCATGTGCGGAGCGAATAAGTAGTTAAGCTCGATTCGTGTCGACCAGACCCCGCCGCGCTCGCCTCGCGGATGTGCACGAACTAGCCGAGGCCATGCCGCACGTCACCGTCGAGCAGGGCCCGGCCGGCAATCCGGTCTATCAGGTGGGCCGCAAATCCTTCATCTTCTTCCGCACTCCCCGGCCCGATGCCTTCGATCCGGACACCGGCGAGCGCTATGCCGATGTCATCGTCTTCTGGGTGCCCTCCGAGTCCGACAAACTGGCTCTCGTCCAGGATCCGGATTCGCCGTTCTTCACCACGCCGCACTTCCAGGGCCATCTGTCGGTCCTGCTGCGCGCCTCTCGTCTGAAGGAACTGACGGTCCGCGAACTGGCCGAGGTGATCCAGGACGCCTGGCTCTCCCGGGCGTCCCCGCCCCGGGCCCGCCAGTGGCTCGCAGCGCACCCCTAGCCGCGCCGTCGACTGTTAACTGGACTCACCTGCGGCGCAGCGTTTCTCGGCGGCCAGGGCGTCACACAGCGCTGCGATGACAACGGCGCGTCCGTCTTTGCCCTCGGGTGTCGGAGTCAAGGGATAGACATGGACCAGCCCGGTGCCCTCGTAATAGTCGGTCTCCACACCGGCCGCACGCGCCTTCGCCACCAGCAGCCGGACATCCGGCAGCACAATGTCCCGGGTGCCGCTGAAGATCGTCAGCGGACCCAGTCCGCGTAGGTCGGCGGCCAGCGGACTGACCCGGGGATCGGAGAGCGACAGCTGCCCGCGCCAATGCTCGATGAAGACCCGCGTGCCCTCCTTGCCGAGCCACGGATCGCTCGGCAGCACCACATCGATCTCCGGATTGCTCAGCGACAGATCGACCGCAGGCGAAATCAGCACTGTCCGAGGCACACTCAGCTGATGCTCATCGCGCAGCACCACAGCGGTCGAGAGCGCAATCTGCCCACCCGCCGAGTCCCCGGCGAGGCATACCTCCCCGTACCGGGCCCGGTTGTCCAACACCAGCCCGGCGATCTCGTCGACCACCTCCAGCGCGGTGCCGATGGGAACCAGCGGGTAGATCGGAACCGTGACCGTGGTGCCCACCCGGGCGGCGATCTCCGTGGCCAAAGCCCAATGCTGTGGCGCGATCTCGTTCACCCAGGCGCCGCCGTGCACATACACGACATTCCCGCGGACCGGGCCGCTGCGCGGCGCGATGGTGTAGACCGGCCAGCCCAGGCTGTGGTCCACCGATACCACCACATCCGAGCGCAGTCGCCGTGGTGGGCCGTAGCTCTTGGGTCGCAGGCTGCGCTCCCGGAGATGCTTCCGCGCCGCTTCCGGCCGGAGGAACGGCCGGTTGGCTCGAATCACGCGCAGGTACGCGGGGATAACCCAGCGACTGGCGAAGCTCGGCATCATTGCCTCCTGCGAAGGGTTGTACGCCGTCATGTTGCGACACTACCGTCGCCGGGCGGCACGGCTATCCGAACAGTGTCTTGATGTCGCTGACCAGCCAGCGGCCGTCCGGCTGTTCCTGCAAGGTCATGAGCACGGGAACGACCACGGCGTCCGGGGTGGGGTTGGTCGCGGTCGACCTGGTCTGCTTGGCGCTGACCAGCACTTCCGCATCGTGCGCGGTCATGGAGCTGACCCCGCAGTGCACATCCGCCACGGTGCTGCGCACCTGAGCCGTGATCATCGCAGGTCGCAGCCCGGCCGAGCTCTCGGAGAAGTTCTGATGCCACGAGCCCGTCGAGCCGTTCAGCACTGCCTTGAAATAAGGGTCGAGATCGGTGTACGAGTACGTCGACAAGGCCGTCGCATAGTCACACGCCGCGCGCCGCACCACCGCTTGCCGCGCGTCCACATCCGAAACCTGCTGCCGCATTTGACTTATGGTGTTACCCCGCTGGTCAGCGGTATGCCGCTGCTGGGTGTACATGACGAAGAAGGTGACCGCGATGGCGACACACACCACCGCCAGCACCGCTGAGATCACCGGAATCATCGTCGCCGCGCGCGACCGCCGCGCAACCGGCGGCTGCATCGAATACGACGGCATCGGCTGCTGCTGCATCGGGGGCTGCGAATTCGGCTGCTGTGACACGGGAGCCGGAGGGATCTGCTGCTCGGTCGGCATCACCTGCGGCTGCGGTACGTCGTCGGGCGTCGACACTGAATCCCCCTCGCGATGACTGTGCGCAGATGCTATCCCGCCGCGTCGACCTCGGTGAGCTGGTGGCTCATCCGGTCACGTTTGGTACGGAGGTAGTGCACATTGTGTTCGGTAGGCAGGGTTTGCAGAGGGACGCGGCGCTCCACCGCGATACCGTGCGCTTCCAGCCCGGACTGCTTGGCGGGGTTGTTGCTCAGCAGCAGAACGGAGTTCACGCCGAGATCGGCGAGGATGCGGGCGGCCGCACCGTAGTCGCGGGCATCGATGGGCAAGCCGAGTTGGACATTGGCGTCCACGGTATCGGCGCCCTGGTCCTGTAATTCATAGGCGCGCAACTTGTTCAGCAGGCCGATACCCCGGCCTTCCTGCCCGCGAAGGTAAACAACGACGCCGCGGCCCTGTGCGGCCACCGCTTCCAGTGCCGCATCGAGCTGCTCGCCGCAGTCGCAGCGCTGGGAGCCGAAGGCATCGCCGGTGAGGCATTCGGAGTGCACCCTGGTGAGAACCTCGCCGCCGGCGGGATCGCCGTAGACGAGGGCGAGATGCTCTGTGCCGGAATGCTCATCGGCGTAGCCGACCACCCGGAAGTCGCCGAAGCGGGTCGGCAGGCGGGTCTCGACCACGCGCGAGATGCCGTTCTCCAGGCTCTTCCGGTAGGCGATGAGATCGGCGATGGAAATGATCGGGATATCGTGCGCGCGGGCCATGACCAGCAGTTCGGGTAGCCGCGCCATGGAGCCGTCGTCGTTGACGACCTCGGCGATCACTCCGGCCGGTCGCAGCCCGGCCAGCCGCATGAGGTCGACGGCGGCCTCGGTATGACCCGGACGGCCCAGTACGCCACGGGGATTCGCGCGCAGCGGGAACACGTGCCCGGGCCGGGAAAGCTCCTCGGGACCGGTCCGTGGATCGGCGAGCAGCCGCATGGTGCGCGCGCGATCGGCGGCCGAAATCCCGGTGCTCACACCGGAAATCGCATCCACCGACACGGTGTACGCGGTCCCCTTCGGATCCTGATTGACGGCTGTCATGGGCGGCAGCCGCAGCCGGTCCAGGTCCTCGCCCGCCATGGGCACGCAGACCACGCCGCTGGTGTACCGCACCAGGAAGGCGATGCTCGCAGGCGTCGCCTTCTCGGCGGCGAGGATCAGATCGCCCTCGTTCTCGCGGTCCTCGTCGTCCACCACGAGCACCATGCCGCCGGCCGCGATCGCGGCCACCGCGGTCGTAATGCTGTCGAGTTCACCGGTCATCGTCGACCACCTCCTCTGGGTATTACTAATAGAAATATGCGCAGCGAAGAACAACGAGGTGGCGTCCCGCTCAGCGGAAAGAAAAGTGGCCCGGAGGCATGCTGCCTCCGGGCCATTTCCTGCGTTCTATGCAGTGCTCAGTACGCCGTACCGCCCGTGGCGGGCGTGCGACCGGCCTTCATGATCACCGCGCCGACGAGCGCGAGGAGCGCCGCACCCGCGATGAAGTAGAAGCTGATCTCGTACCCCTTGTCGGCGAACAACATCGGGATCTCCTTGGTGACCGTGTTCGGCCCCTGCGGAGTCAATACCGTCACGTCCGCCTTGACCGGGTTGGCATTGAGGAAGGCCGTGGCCACCGCCAATCCGATACCGGCGCCCATGGCCTGCATGACGCCCAGCATGCCCGCGCTGACGCCCTGCTGTTCAGCGGGTACCGCCTCGACCATGAGATTGGGTGTAGCCGCGTAGTAGAGGCCGAACGCGATACCGAACACCGCGCTGATCAGCGCCTGCATACCCCAGCCGTGTGAGGTCGTCGCATAGGCGATGGCCGCGCCGACGAAGATGACGAGTGCGAACACCAGCGGCTGTCGCCCACCCTCACGGCGAATCCAGAGACCACCGAGGAAGCCGAAGAGCATGGCGATGATCGACTGCACCACCGCGAGGTGGGTGGCGTACGTCAGCAGACTGAATCCGTTGCCGTAGGTGTAGCCCGGATCAAGTTTCACATCAACCATATTCGGGGGCAGCTGCGAGTAGACCGCCTCCGGCGGCACCTTGACCGCGCCCGGCGGCAGTTCGACGCCCGGCGGCAGCGCGGCCTTGGCCTGCGCTTCGGCGCCTGCCTGAGCCTGCTGTAGCGCTCCGGCCTTCACCTGGTCCCAGGTGGCGGTCTTGACCTGATCGACCACCTCGGCGGCCGGCGGCGACTGGGTCATGTAACCCGTTGCGTAGGACTGGTATCCGATCATGAACGAGGCCAGCAGTGCGATGAACAGCAGCACGCTCACTCGCGGCGTGAACAGCAGCTTCATGTCCATGATCGGGTTCTTCACGCGGCTTTCCACCAGCGGGAAGAGCGCCAGCAGTACCAGACCACCGATGAGCCAAGCCAGCGTGGACGGCTTGCTCCAGCCCCAGTCCTGGCCGTTGTCCAGGTAGATCAGGGTCAGGACCAGGCCCGCGCCGAGCAGTGTCGCGCCGACGAGGTCGAGCTTCTGCGGCGTCCGCAGCTTGGATTCCGGCACGATGGCGATCACCAGCGGGATCATCACCACGGTGAAGGCGAACAGGAACCAGAAGATGGCGCGCCAGCTGTAGTGCTCGACAATGAAGCCGCCGATCAGCGGGCCGGCGAGCGCCGAGACACCGAGACCGGTGGAGGCGATGCCCAGGCCGATCGGAACCAGCTTGCGCGGCATCAGGTCTCGAATGAGGCCGTAGGAGATGACCGCGGTCGCGATGGCCGTCGCCTGCAGGCCGCGGCCCACCAGGAACAGCATCCAGTTGCTGGTGATCGCGCAGATGGCGCAGCCGATCATGAACAGCATGCCGCAGATGAGGAACATCCGCTTCTTGCCGACGATATCGCTGAGCTTGCCGATGACCGGTGAGGTCGCGGCGCCGACGACGCCGAAGATGATGATGGCCCAGTTGATATTCGCACCGTGGGTCGGGAAGGTGGGCGCGATCTGGCGCAGCGCTGCGGAGACCATGACGTACTGCATGGGTGCGACCTCGGTGAACAGCACGATCACTGCGAGGACGGAGAAGATCCGTAGCTTCGAGGCCCCGTCGAGGCGGCCGGTGTTGTCGACGGCGCTGGGGGGCGCCGTGCTATCGACGGAGGTAGACATGTGGCGTCCTCCAGATTGGGTGGGTAACACGGTGACGTGAACCGTGTCACAACCGGGGGACGCCGACTATGGACTAGTCCGTTGAGTGGGACTTTTCGGAATTTGACCTTTTCACATTCTTCCGGCGGCTACGCTGCTTCGCCAGTTTGTCCAGATCAGCCAGTAAATCCGCGGCGAATTCGCGCTCGGCCTCGTAATGCCTTACACACCAGCGCAAAACGGCGCTCGGATAGGCCCAGTCCGGATTGGCGTCCGCGCCGTCGGCATCGATCTGCGCCCGGCGCTGCATGCGCTCGGCGTAATCGATGTGCTGGGTGAGGATTTCGCGCATGCGGTCCGGTTCGGCGAGATGCCCGAGCCAAGCTCGCAGCATCACACTGTGTTTGAGCACCGGGGGCTCGACGGGGGAGTGATTCACCCAGTGCGAGGCGGCCTCTCGCCCGCTCTCGGTAATGGCGTACATGCGCTTACCACGCATGCCGTCCTCGGAGACCACGGTCCGCGAAGTCGCGTAGCCGTGCTTCTCCAGCCGTTTGAGCTCGGCGTAGATCTGGCTGAACGACGGACTCCAGTAGAAGAACTGCAGACTCCAGTCCGCCCACTTCTTCAGGTCGTAGCCGGAGAGTTCGTCTGCGTGCGAGAGCATTCCGAGCACGGCCCAGGCCGTGGTGGGCAGATCCGGGATCGCCTGTTCCGCGCCGTGGGCGGGGCGCGAAGCGCCATCGGTGATAGTCGAACTGTATGGCTCTCGCACGCGCGTTCCTTCTCTGTCCGGTTCGAACACTCGGTCAGCGCCAGTGCGCACGACGCGGGAACAGGGTGCGCCCGGCCTCGTGGGCGACCTCGAGCACGACGCGGGCCAGCCGGTCGTAGCTCATGCCATCGGCGCGACCCGAGAGCGAAAGTGCGGCCGGTGCGGTACCGCGGCCACGCAGCGGCGCTGCCACACAGGCGATTCCGGCGACGGCCTCTTCGCGGTCGATGGCGATGCCCTGGCGCAGGCGGATCTGCGCGAGTTCACGCTGGAGCGCTTCCGGCTCGCAGATGGTGCGCGGGGTCAGGCGCGGCAGCCGGACGCGCAGCGCGGCCTCGGCGATATTGGGCTCGAGACACGCGAGCATGGCCTTGCCGACACCCGTTGCGTGCGCGGGCATCCGGCCGCCGAGGCGGGTGGGCAGGCTCGCGGCGAAGCGGCCGCCGGCCTTGTCCAGGTAGACCACATCACGGCCGTCGAGCACCGCGAGGTGGCCGACCATGCCGGTGCGCTGGCTCAACTCGTGCAGCAGCGGGCTGACGGCATCGCGAATCTCGTTGTGATCAGCGGTGAGTCCGCCGAGCTCGAGCGTGCGCATGCCCAGGCGGTAGCCGCCCGAGGTGTGTGCCAGCCAGCGCAGCTTGATCATCTGATCGAGGATCCGGTGCACGGTGGAACGCGGCAGCCCGGTGCGCTCGACCAGGCCGAGCAGGGTGAGCGTGGGGGTGGAGGTGTCGAACGCGTCCAGGATGAGGGTCATCCGCTCGATCATCGAGACGGGGACTTCGGCGCTGGCGTTTCGAGTCTGGTTGGCGCGCATGGGGGTATGAGGGTTTCGAGCTTCCGCGGAGGGGAGCAGTGCGACGGACATTTGAGCCTCCGTTGGTTCCGACATCCAGTCTAGGGATATTCCGATTAGGCATGTGCCGGGTTCGGACCTTGTGCTACCCATCACAGTGCCCTGCGCCACAGGCTGGGGAATCGGGAGAACTACGTAGCTTTTGTCCCGTTCTACGGATTCATGTCTCGGTGACCGAACCATCATATTGACGCCTCCTCGTCCTGACCTGCTGTTATGACTGACAGCCATATTTCGAACCGAAATAAAGGAGGCGCCGTGGAACCGGTGCTGGAGGTGGATCGCATGCCTACGGAGATCGACCCGACCGCTTTCAAAGCAGTGCTCGGGCGGTTCGCCTCCGGGGTCACTGTGATCACCGCCATTGACGAGGGGGAGCCGGTCGGCTTCGCCTGCCAATCCTTCGCATCGCTGTCCATCGATCCGCCGCTGGTGAGCTTCTTCCCCGCGCGGACCTCGAGCACGTGGCCGCGCATTCGGCGCGCCGGGCGGTTCTGCGTGAACATCCTGGCCGATCATCAGACCGACATCTGCCGTCAGCTCGGCCGCCCCGGACCCGACAAGTTCGCGGGCGTCGACTGGACCGGCTCGGGAAATGGGTCGCCGCTGCTCACCGGGGCCCTGGCAACGATCGACTGCGAACTGCACGACGAGGTCGACGGCGGTGACCACACCGTGGTGATCGCCCGGGTGACCGGCCTGAACGAGCACTCCGAGGCGACACCGCTGCTCTTCTACCGCGCGAGCTTCGGACGTCTCGCAGACCGATAGCAACCTCCCGGCCAGTGGGACAGCCATTGTCATCGGCGTCACATCGGCCGCAACCATCAATACAAGGCAAGGGAGAGGAACTCACATGACCACCACGGATGGTGCTGTCACTGAAGTGCGAGTCATCGATGCGGGCGCGCCGCCCACCCGATTCGCGCGCGGCTGGCACTGCCTGGGCCTGGCCGACTCCTTCCGGGACGGAAAGCCGCACACCGTCAAGGCCTTCGGCACCGAGATCGTGGTGTTCGCGGCCGAGGACGGCACTTTGAACGTGCTCAACGCGTACTGCCCGCACATGGGCGGAAACCTCGCCGACGGCACCGTCAAGGGTGATTCGCTGGCCTGCCCGTTCCACGATTGGCGCTGGAACGGCAAGGGCAAGTGCACCGGCATTCCGTATGCGCGCCGCGTGCCGCCGCTGGCCCGCACCAAGGCGTGGCCGACCATGGTCGAGAACAAGCAGCTGTTCGTCTGGAACGATCCGGAGAACAGGCAGCCGCCGGCCGAGGCCGCCATCCCGCGCGTGGATGCCGCCTTCGACGAGCAGTGGACCGACTGGACGTGGAACTCCATGATCGTCGACGCCAATTGCCGCGAGGTCATCGACAATGTCGTGGATATGGCGCACTTCTTCTATGTGCACTACGGCTTCCCGACCTTCTTCAAGAATGTCTTCGAAGGCCATATCGCCAGCCAGTACATGACCTCGGTCTCGCGCGAGGACATGATGGGCGCGACCGCTAAAGCGCTGGGCGGCAAGAACGTTCTGCAGTCCGAGGCGTCGTACTACGGCCCGTCCTACATGATCGACTACCTGAAGAGCGAGAGCGCGAACGGTCTGGTCGTCGAGGGTTACCTCATCAACTGCCACTACCCGATCAATGAGAACCAGTTCGTGCTCATGTACGGCGCGATCGCCAAGAAACCCGAGGGTGTCTCGCCCGAGCAGGCCGCGGAGATCGCGGAGAAGTTCGTCGGCGGACTCGGCAAGGGCTTCGAGCAGGACGCGAATATCTGGAAGCGCAAGTCGCGCATCAACAATCCGCTGCTGTGCGAGGAGGACGGGCCCGTCTATCAGCTGCGTCGCTGGTACGAGCAGTTCTACACCGATGCCGCGGATGTCTCCGAGGAGATGACCACCCGCTTCGAGTTCGAGGTGGACACCACCCGCGCGGTCACCGCCTGGGAGGCCGAGGTCGCCGACAACCTGGCCAAGCGTGCCGACGCCGCCGCGGCGCAGGCCTGAGAGGCACTGTCATGGAACAGGTTTCGTGCCGGTCCTGCGGGACCTGCGTGCTGGTGGAGAAGTTCAGCCCCCAGCACACCAGCGTGCAATGGAACAACGCCGCCGTAGCGGCCTGCACGGAGCTCTCGACCACCGGTTTGAAATCGCACACCTGCAATGCCTTGCGCGCCAGTATCGACGAAGCGGTCGCATCAGGCTCGCTGAGCGCCAGCACGCGCGACGTCGATGTGCGCACCCGCGGCCGAACCCTCACGTAGATGACCCCGCCATCCCTGCTGAACGAGGGTGATGCCGGGATGACGAGGGTGATGCCCGGGATGGCGACGGCACTGAACGAAATAGACAGCACAGGAACGGAACTGGTGGAGCGGATGGGAACGGTGGCAGAGGTCGAGCCCGGCACGAAACAGCTCGATGCGGAGGCGGCGCAGCTGTCCGCCGATGCGGTGCAGCTCGAGGTCGATGCGGTGCTGGATTCCGCGCAGGCGAGTGGGGTTGCGTCGGTGCGGGTTGTGCGCGTGGTGCGGGAGACCGAGGATGCGGTGTCGATCGAGCTGGCTCCGGAAGCGGCGCATGCCGAGCGGTTCTCCTATAAGCCGGGCCAGTTTCTGACGCTGCGCATTCCGAGCGAGCTGACCGGGTCGGTGAGTCGCTGCTACTCGCTCTCCAGTGCGCCGCACGAGGACGGGCCGCTGAAGGTCACCGTCAAGCGGACGGTCGAGGGCTACGGCTCGAACTGGTTGTGCGACAACGCCGTCGAGGGCATGTCCCTCGACGTGCTGCCGCCCGCCGGGCTGTTCACGCCGGGCTCCCTCGATACCGATCTGCTGTTGTTCGGCGGCGGTAGCGGTATCACTCCGGTGCTGTCGATCCTGAAGTCGGCGCTGGCGCAGGGCTCCGGTCACGTCACGCTGATCTACGCCAACCAGCACGAGAATGCGATCATCTTCCGCGAGGAATTGGCCGAACTCGCTGCGGCGCACCCGGATCGGCTGCTGGTGCTGCACTGGCTGCAGTCGGTGCAGGGCCTGCCGCGCGTCGAACAGCTTGCCGCACTGGCGAAGCCGTGGGCGGCGCGCGAGGTGTTCGTCTGCGGACCCGGACCGTTCATGGATGCGGTCAGCGCTGCCATGACCTCACTCGGCGCGGATCGCAAGCGCGTTCATATCGAGAAGTTCGTCTCGCTCTCGGGCAACCCGTTCGAGACCGATACGACCGCGGTCGATATGGAGGCCGCCGCCGAGGCCGGCGACAATGCCACCGTCCAGGTCGAACTCGACGGCGAAAACCACGAGGTCACCTGGCCCAGGCAGCAGACACTGTTAGATGTGCTGCTCGCCAAGGGGCTGGAAGCGCCCTACTCGTGCCGCGAAGGCGCGTGCAGCGCCTGCGTGTGCCGGGTGGTCTCCGGCGAAGTGACCATGCGGCGCAATGAAGTACTCGAAGACGCCGACCTGGAAGACGGCTATGTGCTGGCCTGCCAGGCAGTTCCGGTGACCGACACCGTTTCCGTCACCTATTCCTGATCGTAAGGAGTGTTCATCATGGCTGCTTTCAGCTCTCTGGGCTACGTCCGGGCCCGCATCGCGGATGTCGACGCCTGGCGCAAGTTCGCCTTCGACACCATCGGTTTCGCCGAGGGGACCGGGCCCAATCCGGATTCCATCTACCTGCGCACCGATGAGCACACCTACCGGCTGGAATTGGTGCCCGGCGACCGCGACGAGGTCATCGCGGTCGGCTGGCAGGTCGCCGACACCCGCTCGCTGAGCCTGGTGCGCGAGACTCTCGAGAAGGCCGGCATCGCCGTCACCGCGCTGTCGGTGGCAGCGGCCACGAACCGGCATGTCGAGGAGGCCATCAGCTTTGTCGACCCGTCCGGCTTCACCGTCGAGGTCTTCCACGGCCCGCTGCTCGATCACACCCCGGTGCTGACCAAGTACGGTGCGCGGTTCATCAATGGCGATCTGGGTCTCGGCCACGTGGTGCTGCCGGTCCGCGATATCGAGGACGCGCGCCGGTTCTACACCGAGGTACTGGGTTTCGCCTCGCGCGGCTCGTTCCGCGTCGGCCCGCCCGAGCATCCGATCTGGATTCGCTTCATGGGTGTGAACCCGCGCCACCACAGCCTCGCGCTGATTCCGGGCACCCGCGCGGACGGCCCCGGCATCGTGCACATCATGGTCGAGGTCGACTCCCTCGACGATGTGGGCCGCGCGCTCGACCGCGTCACCAAGGCGGGCTACCACCTGTCCTCGACGCTGGGCCGGCACACCAACGACAAGATGATCTCCTTCTACGTCCGCACCCCCGGCAACTGGGATATCGAATTCGGTTGCGAGGGAGCACTTGTCGGCCCCGATTATGTCGCGGAGGAGATGACCGCGGACAGCTACTGGGGCCACGAATGGGCTAGAGGCTGATCCACCGAAGACCAGGCCCGCCGTCCTCGGTGACGGCGGGCCGCCGCGTACCTGCCAGAGCCCCGGCGGGTGCGCGGCGAAGTTCGGAGCACAACTGAATATCTCGCAAAGGAGCGACGAAAATTGAATCAGCCCAATGGTCAGTCCAACGTGACAGTTGCCGGACCCACCCGCTTCGGCTTCTTCATCGCGCCGTACCACCCGCTCAACGGCAACCCCACCCTGCAGATCCAGCGGGATCTGGAACTGGTGGAACTGGCCGACCGGCTCGGCTTCGCCGAAGCCTGGGTCGGTGAACATCATTCCGCCGGAATGGAAATCATCGCCGCCCCCGAGGTATTCCTGGCTGCCGCCGCGCAGCGCACCCAGCAGATCCGGCTCGGCACCGGCGTGAATTCGCTGCCGTACCACCAGCCCATGATGCTCGCCGACCGGCTCGCGCTGGCCGACCATCTCAGCAAGGGCCGCATGATGATGGGCATCGGGCCCGGCCAGCTGGCCTCCGACGCCGCCATGATGGGCGTGCCGCCGGCCCGGCAGCGCGAGATGATGCACGAATCGCTCGAGGCGCTGGCGCCGCTGCTGCGCGGTGAGGTGGTCAGTGCCAAGACGGACTGGTTCGAGCTGAACGACGCGCGCCTGCAGCTGCTGCCGTATCAGCAGGACGGCATCGAATTGGCTGTGGCATCGACGATTTCGCCGTCCGGTGCGGTGCTGGCCGGGAAGCACGGCGCGGGCCTGCTCTCACTGGCGGCCTCCGACCCGAGCGGGTACGAGGCGCTCATGCCGAACTGGAAGGTCTACGAGCAGACCATGGCGGCCAACGGCCACACCGTGAATCGCGCCAAGTGGCGGCTCGTTGCGCCCATGCATATCGCCGAGACCCGCGAGCAGGCCCGGCGCGAAGCCGAATGGGGCGTAGGACATCTCGTCGATTACATGAAGCGGCTCAGCGGTATGGAGATGCCCTGGGGCGATACCGCGGCCGCAGCCGTCGAGCAGTGGACCGGCCCCGGCTTCCCGTCCTTCGGCCGCGCCACCATCGGCACCCCCGACGATGCCATCGCCACCATCGAGGCCCTCGCTCAGCAGTCCGGCGGCTTCGGCACCTTCCTGGTGCTCGGCCTCAATGTCGCGGACTGGGACGCCACCCAGCGCTCCGCGCGCCTGTTCGCCGAACACGTCATCCCGCACTTCACCCGCGCCAACCGCAATCGTGAGGCCTCACTGAACTGGGCCAACGACAACAGCGAACGCTTCATGACCGGCTTGCGGGCCGGAATCGAAGCCGCCTTCGAAAAGCACGGCCAAGCCCTGGCCGCCGCACTGCAGCCCGAGGAAGGAAACTGATATGCGCGCGGTAGTCATGCGCAACCGGAAGCTAATTGTCGACGAGGTGCCCGACCCCGTGCCCGGGCCCGGCCAGGTGCTGGTCGAAACCATCGCCTGCGGAATTTGCGGCTCGGACAAGGCTGCACTGGATTACACCGACGAATTCCTACAGGCGTCGCGGGACAGTGGTGTTCCCACATTCCTTTTCGACCCCTGTCGCGACCTGGTCATGGGCCACGAGCTCTCCGCCCGCGTCATCGGTGCCGGCCCCGACACCCCGTTTGTCGAGGGACAGAACGTTGTTGCCCTGCCATGGGCACTGGACGCCGCCGGTGGAATCCACGGTGTCGGCTACTCCAACGACTTCCCCGGCGGCTTCGGCGAACGCATGGTGCTGCAGGCTATGGCCTTGGAGCCGATCCCCGAACACGTGCCCCCGCATGTAGCCGCCATGACCGAACCGCTCGCCGTCGGCTTCGGCAATGTGGCGCGCACCGGCATCGGCCCCGAGGGCACGGGCATCGTCATCGGTTGCGGCCCAGTCGGTTTGGGCGCAGTCGCCGCTCTCGTCGAGCGCGGTGTCGCTCCGATCGTCGCCTCCGACCCGTCCAAGCTGCGCCGCGAAGCAGCACTGCGCCTGGGCGCACACCGAGTAGTCGACCCGGCCGTGGAAGATCCGGTCGAGGTCTGGGGCGAACTGGCTTCCCCCGGCCAGCAGCTGCACGTCTGGGTCTGCGCCGGCGTCCCCGGCCTGCTCAACGACCTCATGTACAAGGTCCCCCGCGAAACCAAGATCCTGCAAATCGGCTCGGTCATGACCGACGACGTCATTCGCCCGATCGTCGGCATCTACAAAGACATCTCCCTCCAGATGTGCATGGTCTACCCCCACGAGGAATACGCAAAAACCCTGCAGCGCATAGCCGACGGCGTCATCGACGCCGGATCCCTCGTCACCACCCAGGTCGGCTTCGACGGCGTAGCCGACGCCATCGAATCCCTCCGCCACCCCGACGACCACATCCAAATCCTGGTCCGCCCCAACCTGTAGCCGCCCGAACAGCGCGGCGACTCAGGATTCCGAACTCCGCACAGCCCGTCTCTCGATCCCACAGCTCTGGTACATGCTGTGCGATCAAGAGGCGGGCTGTCCGGTTCGACTGTGGCCGTCGGGAATCGGATGAAACGGTCGGCGCGCCTGTGCTCTGCCAGCCGCCTTCCCGCGTACACAGGTTGGTGTGCCGCGCACGAAATGGCCACCGATTCCGTGCGCGCGAAGCTAATTCACGTGCGGGACCCGGTTCCTGCGGTTGCAACCGGGCGCGGCAGTCGCGGCCCCTTTTCCGTTGTGGCTAGCGGTCGGTGAAGGTGATGCGGACGGTGACCGGTGTTGTTTCGAGGGCGGCGAAGGCGGTGCGGGCTAGTGGGGCGAGGAGGGGGTGGGGGGCGAAGGTGCGGGAGCGGGCGGCTACGTCGTCGTCCGGGAGGAGGACTGCGGTGCCGGTACGCCACCGATCGCCCTGGCGGACGCGGACATTCGGGTCGGCGGAGATATTGAGGCCCCAGCCGGAGCGGAGGCCGTGCTGGCAGATGGCCCAGGCGCCGGTTTCGTCGAAGAGCAGGGAGATGGGGACGGTGCGGGGTTGGCCGGACTTGCGGCCGGTGGTTTCGAGTTCGGCGGCCAGGGCGGTGCGGACGCCGATTCGGCCGAGGGCGCGGACTGTCGGGTTCATGACGTAGCGGCCGATGGCGCGTTCTCGCTGGAATTTGCGGGCGTCGCGTGCGGTGGCATTGCGCGGGGCGGGGGAGCGCTTGCTGCGGAAGGCGTCGAAACCGTTGCGGCGCACCATGGTTACTGCGGTACGCCACGGTGAACGATCCGGGTCGGGATCGTTGCCTGCACCGAGAATGTGTAGCTGGTCGGTGTGCCACTGCAGGTCGAGGGCGCCGTCGAAGGCTTTCAGGCCGGAGTTGGCAGCCAGGCGCGGGGGCAGGCCGAGCGTAATTGCCGGGGGCCGTAGGGTTTCGGTGCCATTGGTGAGCAGATCCGCTGCGGCGCCGGGGAAGACGGCGGTCGGGCGGCCGAGGCCGACCATGTCGCAGGTCGAGGTGGCAACCGCCTCCGACATCGCTGCGCGCGAACGGAATCCGCCGGTGACCGCGATCGGTACGCTGCCGGCCGCAGCGCGGGCTGAGTCGGCATAGTCCAGGAAGTACGCCTCGCGTGCCCGGGTGCTGGCCGAAGCCGTGCTCGGACGGTCGAGCATGGCGGGGGATTCGTAACTGCCGCCGCTGATTTCGATCATGTCCACACGTTCGGCGGAGAGCTGCTCGATGACGGCGCGCGACTCTTCTTCGGTGAATCCGCCGCGCTGGAAGTCCGCGGAATTGAGCTTGATACCGAGGCCGAAGCCGGGACTCACCGCATCGCGGATGCTACGCACCACCTCCAGGACGAAGCGCATGCGCCGCTTCGGGTCGCCGCCCCAATCGTCGGTGCGCTGGTTGGAGCGCGGCGACAGGAACTGCGACACCAGATATCCGTGTGCACCGTGAATCTGCACACCGTCGAAACCGGCGGCCTCCGCGATCCGCGCGGAGATGCCGAAACGCTTGATGATGTCGAGGATTTCGTCCTCGGTGAGCGCACGCGGGGCGGGCACGCCAGGAATGCTCATACCGATCGCAGACGGGGCCACCGCCCGAGTCCGCGTGACGAGCGGATTCGCCTGGCGGCCGGGGTGATTCAGCTGCACCCACACCTTGCTGCCACCCGCTTTGGCGACCTCGGCCCAGCGCGTGAGAGCACCGAGGTGCCGTTCGTCCTCCATGGCCACATTGCCCGGTTCGCCGCAGTGCCGGCTGTCGACCATTACATTGCCGGTGACGATCAACCCGTATCCACCGGCGCTCCAGCGCGCGTAGAGTCTTTCCAGGCGTTCGTCGGGGGCTTTATCGGGAGTGCCGAGCCCCTCGCTCAGGGCTGATTTCATAATCCGGTTCGGCAGTACCTGGCCACTGGCCAGCGGCAGGGGATCGTGCAGGGTCGTCACGGCTGGGCCCCGATCGTCGTCGAGTGGGTAGGGCGGCGGTCTACACTCGGCGGTAGACCAATCGGTATATTGGAACGGTAGTACACCGATCGGTATACAGCAAGGAAGGGAATCACCCATGG
This sequence comes from Nocardia sp., assembly GCF_025465275.1. Lineage (GTDB taxonomy): Bacteria > Actinomycetota > Actinomycetes > Mycobacteriales > Mycobacteriaceae > Nocardia. The sequence continues at coordinate 23,892 of NZ_JAODNK010000202.1, forward strand.
GAGCGCGCGACCGCCTCATCGACAGCGCCATCGCCCTCATGCGCTGTAAAGGCATCGCCGGCACCGGCATCTCGCAGCTGCTCGAGCACAGCGGTATCTCCCGCCGCTCGGTCTATCTGAACTTCCCCGGGGGCAAATCCGAACTCGTCGCCGAGGCCACCCGCACCGCGGGGCAGGCCTCCAGCGCACTCATGCGAACCCTCACCGCGGGCGCGGACCTGGCCACCGTGATCGCCGCCTTCCCGGCGATGTGGCGGGAGGTTGTGGTCTCCAGTGATTTCTCGGCCGGCTGCCCGATCGTTGCCGCCGCACTCGGTCGCAGCGAATCGCCCGAGGCAGCGGATGTGGCGGGAGCGACATTCATCGAGTGGGAAGCGATCCTCGCCGACCGCCTCGAAGCCGAAGCCGTCGCACCCGACACCGCCCTCTCGCTAGCCACCACCATCGTGGCCGCCGTCGAAGGCGCGGTCATCATGTCGCTGGCCACCCGCTCGACCGACCCGCTGGAGCGCGCCGGGAAGCAGATGGCGGAGCTGGTCGGCATGTACACCGGCAAGCCCGTCGCCTGAGTCAGCGCGATAGCAGCCGTTCGATCTCACTGTGGGTCGGAATCGATACGCTGGCACCGAGTTTCGTGGTCGCGAGAGCGCCCGCGGTGCTCGCCCAGGCCAGGGCGATCTCCGGGCCTTCGTGCCAGTGCGCGGCGAGCGCTCCGGTGAAAGTGTCTCCGGCAGCGGTGGTATCGACCACCTTCACCCGCACACCCGGCTGGGGGAGCGTAATGCCGTCCGGTCCACGGTAGATCGCGCCATCCGCGCCGAGCGTGGTGATCACATGCGGCACCGCATCCAGGGCCGATCCCAGCTGCGCGGCCTCACCCTCATTGACCACCGCGATATCGACCTCCGCCCACAAATCAGCCGGAAGCTCATGCACGGGTGAGGGATTGAGCACCACCGCCGTTCCATTGGCGTGTGCATGGCGGGCCGCGGCCAAAACGGTCTGCACCGGAATCTCCAACTGACACAGCAGTACATCCGCTACCGCAATGGCTTCGAGGTCCGCGGCATCGAGCTCGGTCATGCGGGAATTGGCCCCGCCCACCACGATAATGCTGTTCTCGCCATTGCCGTCCACCACAATCGCCGCGACCCCGCTCGGCCCGTCCACCCGCCGCAATCGCGAAACCCCCACCCCCGCATCGTGCAGCACCCGCCGTAGTTCATCGGCGAACACATCGTCCCCCACAGCCCCCACGAACTTCACCTCCGCACCGGCCCGGCGTGCCGCAATCGCCTGATTCGACCCCTTCCCGCCCGGCACCAGCGCGAACCCGTCGCCGGACACCGTCTCCCCGGGCTCGGGCCGCCGTCGCACGCTTGTCACCAAATCCATATTGATGCTGCCCACCACCACAATCCGCGCCATAACCGCGACCCTAGACGAGCGCCCTCCGATCATCACCCGCCGCGAGTGTGTCGCCCGCAAAGGTGACAATGCAGCGTGACGAAGGTCGAGCGTCGCGACGCACTCGCCGAACAATCGCGATGTCCGGGCGCAAGGGAACCCTGGACGCCGAACTCACTCGGGTGCGATCGGTAGTTGCTCTCCGCTGCTGCCCGGAGTGACTCGGTCGGGCTCGAGGGGCGGTGCGCCGATGGCGCAGTGCACCTTGCACTGCGGGGCTGCCGACGGCGGGGCAGTGCTCAGGGCGTCGTCGCGGACGGTGAGGAAGGCGAGGACGGCGGCCGCGATCATGAGTACGGCGCAGGTCAGTAATGCCATGCGGAAGCCGTGCTCGAACTTCGACGGGTTGGTGTAGGCGTCGCCGGTGAGTCCGGCCAGGGGCGGGATCGCCGCTACCGCAAGCAGTCCCGCCGCGCGGGCCACCGCATTGTTGACTCCGCTGGCTACGCCGGCGTGCCGCTCGTCGGCGGTGGCCAGGACCGTCGCGGTCAGCGGAGCCACCGCCAGGGTCAAGCCGATGCCGAAAACGATTGCGGCGGGCAGCACCACTCCGGCATAGGAGGAGTGCGGGCCGATGCGAGTCATGAGCAGCATGCCCACGGCGGCCAGCAGTACGCCCAGGGTGATCGGCTTGCGCGGTCCGATCCGCTGGGCCAGGGCTCCGGAGCGCGCGGAGAAGAAAAGCATCAGCACCGTGCCGGGCAGCATGGCGGTGCCCGCCGCGATCGGACTGAACCCGCCCACCACCTGCAGGGTGAGCACCAGCAGGAAGAACACCACGCTCATGGCGCCGTACATGACGAAGGTGACCGCATTGATCGCGGTGAACTGCTTGGAGCCGAACACATCCACCGGCACCATCGGCTGCGGTCCGTCGTCCCGAGCAGACCGCCGCCGTTCGACCATCACGAATACGACGCCCGCGACCACACCGACTATCGCGCTGCCCACCACCAGCGCCCGATTCGAATCCTTCTCCGACATCATGGTCAGCGCATAGGTGATTCCGGCCAGGCACAGCGCCGCCATCGCCGCGCCCAGCACATCGAATTTGCCGTGTGCGTTGGCATCCCGGGTTTCGGGCACATGCCGTGCCGTGACCGCGACCACCACCGCTGCCAGCGGAATATTGAGCAGGAACACCCAGCGCCATCCGGCGTACTCGACCAGCCATCCGCCCACGAACGGCCCGATGGCTCCGGCCACGCCGCCCAGGCCGGACCACGCGCCGACCGCTCGCGCGCGATCTCCGGGTAGGAACGAGGCCTGAATGATCGCCAACGATCCGGGCGTCAGCAATGCTCCGCCGACTCCCTGCAGAGCACGGGCCGCGATCAGCATCGAAATATCCTGCGCCGCACCGCACAGGGCCGAGGCGATGGCGAACCACACCACCCCGATCAGGAACATTCGCCGCCGCCCGAACCGATCCCCGAGCGCCCCGCCCAGCAGAATCAACCCCGCGAGGGTCAGGGCGTACGCATTGATCGTCCACTGCAGTCCCGCCATCGACGATCCGAACTCGTCGGCGATCTTGGGCAGCGCCACATTGACGACGGTCGCATCGAGCATCGCCATCCCGGATCCGAGGACGGTGGCCAGCAGAACCCAACGTCCGGCGCCCGAAGACAGCCTGATACTCGCGGTCATATCGTCACCGTATCCCGCCGGCGGGCAGCGGGTCCTTCGATCGAATCCAGTGAGCTCTACGGATTCCGACCAGGGGCCCCTGTCGGGCGTTGTTCCCTCCGGGCGATGATGCGATGGCGCGATAGCGTCACCCGAACTCGCCGAATGGCCGGTCCGACTCGGAAAGTAGGCTGTACCCATGACAGCTTCGACCACCACTGAACTGGACAACGTCCGTGAGGTGGTGCATGCCGCGGCGCGCCGGGCCCGGGTGGCATCGCGCACGCTCGCCCAGCTCACCACCGCGCAGAAGGACGCCGCGTTGCACGCCGCGGCCGATGCGCTGCTCGCTGCCAAGGACCGGTTGCTCATCGCCAATGGCGAGGACATCGAGATCGCGCGCGCGGGCGGCACCGCGGAGGCCCAGCTGGATCGGCTGCGGCTGACCGAGCCGCGCATCGACGGGATCGCGTCCGGGCTGCGTCAGGTCGCCGGGCTGCCGGATCCGGTGGGCGATGTGGTGCGCGGGTCCACGCTGCCGAACGGCCTGGAAATCCGGCAGGTGCGGGTGCCGCTCGGTGTGGTCGGCATGGTCTACGAGGCGCGCCCGAATGTCACCGTCGACGCCTTCGGATTGACGCTCAAGTCGGGAAATGCGGCGCTGCTGCGCGGTTCCTCCTCGGCCGTCCGATCCAATGTGGCGCTCGTGACGGTATTGCGGGAAGCGCTTGCGGCGCAGGGGCTTCCGGAAGACGCCGTACAGCTGCTGCCCGCCGAGGATCGTTCCAGCGTCACGCATCTGATCCAGGCCCGCGGTCTGGTGGATGTGGTCATTCCACGTGGCGGCGCCGGGCTGATCAATGCCGTGGTGCGCGACGCGCTGGTGCCGACCATCGAGACCGGCACCGGCAACTGCCATATCTTCGTGCACCGGAACGCTGATCTGGCCATGGCCGAGTCCATCCTGATCAATGCCAAGACCCGCCGCCCGAGCGTGTGCAATACCGCCGAGACGGTGCTCATCGACGCGGCCATTGCCGATACCGCGGTGCCGCTGCTGATCAAGGCCCTCGAAGACAAGGGCGTCACCATTCACGGTGACCTGCCCGGTCTGGTGCCCGCCACCGATACCGATTGGGCCGACGAATACCTGTCCCTCGATATCGCGCTCAAGGTCGTCCCCGATCTGGATGCCGCGGTCGAGCACATCAACCAGTGGGGCACCGGCCACACCGAAGCCATTGTCACCGGCGACCTGAAGGCCGCCCGCGAATTCACCAACCGGGTGGACGCCGCCGCCGTTATGGTCAACGCCTCCACCGCCTTCACCGACGGCGAACAGTTCGGGTTCGGCGCGGAGATCGGCATCTCCACCCAGAAATTGCACGCGCGCGGACCTATGGGCCTGCCGGAACTGACCTCCACCAAATGGATTGTGTGGGGCGACGGCCAAATCCGGGCTGTCTAGAACCTACGAAGAAAGGGCAGCACCCGTGGCTCCTACTGCAGCACCCATCCAGGAGCCGATCTTCTCGTCGGTCGACGATGTGATCGAGCGCCTCGCCGGAACCGGCTACCTGGCCGACAAGGCCACCGCCACTTCGGTTTTCCTCGCCGACCGGCTCGGCAAGCCACTGCTCATCGAGGGTCCGGCCGGTGTCGGCAAGACCGAGCTGTCCAAGGCCGTGGCCGAGGTGGCCGGCGCCGAGCTGGTACGCCTGCAGTGCTACGAGGGCGTGGACGAAGCGCGGGCACTCTACGAGTGGAACCACGCCAAGCAGATCCTGCGCATTCAGGCCACCTCCGAAAACGATTGGGCGGAAACCAAAGCCGACGTTTTCACCGAGGAGTTCCTACTCTCGCGGCCGCTGCTGACCGCCATCCGCCGCACCGAGCCGACCGTGCTGCTCATCGACGAAACCGATAAGGCCGACGTCGAGATCGAGGGCCTGCTGCTCGAGGTTTTGAGCGACTTCTCGGTCACCGTGCCGGAATTGGGCACCATCACCGCCACCCGCAAGCCGTTCGTGGTGCTGACCTCCAATGCCACTCGCGAACTGTCGGAGGCACTGAAGCGTCGCTGCCTCTACCTGCACATCGACTTCCCGGACGAGGATCTCGAGCGCCGCATCCTGGCCAGCCGGGTGCCCGAGCTCAAGCCCGCCATGGCCGCGCAGCTGGTGCGGATCGTGCATGTGCTGCGCGGTATGCAGCTCAAGAAGCTACCCTCGGTCGCCGAATCCATCGACTGGGCAAGGACTTTGCTCGCCCTGGGTGTCAAGGATCTCGACGACAAGACCGTGCGCGCCACGCTTGGAGTGGTGCTCAAGCATCAGGCCGACCACGTGCGCGCCCAGTCCGAGCTGAAGCTGGCCTGAGGCCATGGCCGGCGGTGGATCGAACAAACCCCGCGGGCTCGTGTCCGCGGCCAAACGCGCCGTGATCGCAGGCGCACCCGGGACCAAACCCGCCGGGGTGCCCGGGCCGGCCGCCGAGTACGGGATCTCCGGACATCTGGTCGGGTTCGTGGAAGCCCTGCGCGCCAGGGGAATTCCGGTTGGGCCGTCCGAAACGGTGGATGCCGCACAGGTGATGACCGTGCTCGATCTGATGGATCGTGAGGCGCTGCGCGAGGGGCTGGCCTGCGCGGTGCTGCGCCGCACCACCCAGCGCGCCACCTACGACGGACTTTTCGATCTGTGGTTCCCGGCCGCGCTCGGTGAGCGTCTCGGGGCTGAAGAGGTCGAGATCCCGTACAAGCCGGACGGCGCGGTCGATATTATCGAACTGCGGAAGATGCTGGCGGAGTTGCTCGTTCAGAGTCCCTCGCCGGAGCAGGAACGACAGCTGCAGGCGCTGGCCGCGCAGATGGTCGAGCAGATGGGTCAGTACCAGGGTGCCAGCGGGGAGTCCTTCTCCGCATACCAGGCGCTCAAGGATCTGCAGCCCGAGATTCTCGTCGCCAAGCTGATCGCCGGGCTTACCGCAGGCATGGACAATTCCGACTTCGATACCGAGGTCGCCCGCCGCACCGCGCGGCAGCGCATCAAATCGTTCCGTGGCACCGTCGAAGCCGAAACCCGGCGCCGGGTAGCCGAACGCATCGGCCGCGAACGGGTCGCCACCTACGGCGTCGCCCGCCAGGCCGAAGACGCCGACTTCCTGCGCATTTCGCAGAACGAACTCGACGATCTGCGCCGCAGCAGTCAGCGCCTGGCCCGAATCCTGGCGTCCCGTCTCGCGTCTCGTCGTCGCCGCTCGCGGCGCGGGGAAATCGATCTGCGCAAGACGCTGCGCAAATCCATGTCCACCGGTGGCGTGCCCATCAACCTGATCACCCGCAAGCCGCGCCCAGGCCGCCCCGATCTTGTGCTCTTCTGCGATATCTCGGGCTCGGTCGCCGGCTTCTCCAGCTTCACCATGGTGCTGGTGAACGCGCTGCGCGAACAGTTCTCGCGCGTCCGGATCTTCGCCTTCGTGGATCGCGCCGACGAGGTGACCCACCTGTTCGACCCCACCACCCCGCTGGATCAGATAACGCGCCGCATCTTCAGCGAAGCCGACGTCGTAGGCATCGAAGGCCACTCCGACTACGGCTCGGCCCTGGAAGGTTTCGCCGAAAAGTTCCCCGACGCCATCACCAGCCGCACCTCCCTGCTCATCCTCGGCGACGCTCGCAACAACTACCGTGACCCGGCTCTGGCCACCCTCGAGCAGTTGGTGAGCGTCGCGAAACACGCCTACTGGCTGAATCCGGAAGCCGAGAAAATGTGGGGCACAGGCGATTCCGCCGCCAAGAAATACGCCGAAATAATCGAAATGCACGAATGCCGCTCCGCCCGCCAGCTGACCGCCGTAGTAGGCCGCCTACTCCCCGTCTGAGGAGCATCCGATGGCACAGTTCTACAACGAAGACATCCTGGCCTACTGCCTCGCCAAACCCGGTGCCTGGCAGGACGAACCGTGGGAAGGCGACATCGTCGCCAAGGTAGGCGCCAAGGTCTTCGCCTTCCTCGGCAACGGCGAATCCATCGGCCTCAAACTGGGCCGCACCCGCGAGGAAGCCGATGAACTGGTCGCGGTGTACCCCGAAGACGTCGCGCCATCGTCCTATATCGGCCGCTTCGGCTGGAACAGGGTGAATATCGGCGGCAAAGTCCCCCTCGACGAACTGCACGAGCTGATCGACGCCTCCTACGAAGCCATTCTCAGCAAACTCCCCAAGGCCAAACGCCCACCGGCCTGACCAGCGATCGCACCGCTCGTTAGTCGCTGCAACGAGATAGGCTGCCGGAGGTGACCGCGCAGGGGGCGGTCCGGTACGAGTCCGGGGAGGCGCTTTGATCGTGCAGGGGCAAGGCCGTGGTCACGTTCGCTGAACTCCGCGATGCGAAACCCGCATCGTGGACGACGGCCGCCGACGACATTCTCGCGGCGGCGAAGCAGTGCGAGCGGATCAAGGACGATATTCACGACAATGGCGTGAAGCCGCTCGACGAGAGCTGGCGGAGCAATGGATACGGCCGCGCCCGTGATGTTCTCACCAAAGTCGCGGACCGGGCCGAGGTGGCCTCGGTCCTGGCCAGGGCGGCGGTCGATCCGCTCGACACCCTTGATCATGCGATCCAGATCGCGCAGAACGAGCTTCGGAACGGCATAACGACAGCGCAGGATGCTGGGCTCGTCGTCGATTCGGCGACCGGGGCGGTCTCGCTGCCGCCGAATGTTCCCAAGGACGAGGTGGACAGCAAGAACAAAGCGCGCAGCAACGCCCAGACACTCATCAACGACGCCATCGAGGCGGCAACCCAGGCGGATGTGCTGTGCGCGCAAGCTCTCACTGACGCAGGCAACGCTGATATCACCAAGACAAGCATTGACGACGCCAAGAAGATCCAGGCCGACGACGCGAAGAAGGCCCTGGAGGAAATCCGCGACACGCTACCGGACGGCTTGCCGCCGGACGAGGTCGCCAAGTGGTGGAACGGACTGACGCGACAAGAGCAGTTCGATCTTTCGCGCGCGTGCCCGGTCGAACTCTACGACCTGCCTGGAATGCCGGACTCGGCGAAGAAGGCGATCGACAGGCCTGATCTGGGCTATAGCTCCGTTGGCACGGTGCGGTACGCGTTGGATAACTGGGACAAGTCATCGATGGACTGGGAAGGCAAGGACAACTGCACGAACTTTGCCTCGAATGCCCTCGAATACGGTGGCGGGATGAGGCAGAAGGAGAGCATGTTCGGATTGATTCCGCGCCACTACGACAAGAATGGCTGGAGTGATGGGACAAATGGCAACGCCAGCGATCCGATGCCTCCGGGATATACCCACACCAAGTCGTGGGGCGGGGCGCAAGCCAACCATGACTTCTTCCTTCGGAACGGCGGCGAGGTCGTGTCGGCGGATCAGGCCAGGCCAGGTGACCTGATGTACTACAACGGGGCACAGACTGCGGGCAATCCGCATCCCGGCGAAACTCACCACACGGTCATAGTCACGGGTGTACTGCCCGATGGTCAGGTGTTGTACACGCAGCACTCGGACGATGCTAAGAACTACCCGCTGTACAGCCGACTGCCGGAATTCCAATCGGATCTGGGGAAGCAGAATATTGAAATCGTGCAGCCGAAGGTGACGTGGTGAAAGCGGGCCGCTGGGTCGCACTGCCGACCACATTGACAATCGCAATGATCGTCCTGCTCGGTCTGCGCATACGTATAGTCCGGCAGCGTGCAGGTGATTGGTCCGGCGAGCGGTGTGTCGTAGGTCCGTACAACCCCGCCGAGCGCACATACCTGTACGTGATCACAGCGATTTTCGTACTGACTGTCGCTACCGCGCTGATCGTCGCAATCAAAACCCGGTCGCCGGCAGCCAGATGGATTGCTGTGGGGCTGTTGATGTTTTGTGCAATCGTCGGACTGTATCTGCTCACGGTGTGGGGTGGTTTCGAGGTCAACAACAAGCCTATCCCCGAGGAACCCTGTCCGACCTTGAAGGAACGGCGAGCGTAGATGAGCGACGATGACCTGTATATCGAGCCGGCCAACGTTCAAAACACCGGGCAGCAGTTGTCAGATATCGCCGCCGAAGCACTCGCCAAGACGAACCAGTACTTCGACTCTCAAGCCGATGCGGCGAAGGACAACCCCGGCTTCACGACCGGGGCGAAGCTGGTCGAATTCGCGAACAAGCTGCACGGCGAGATGAACGGCTTCATCACCGATCTCGACTCCAATGCCCAGCTGGTCGTGCAAGCGGCGCAGTCCTACCAGACAACCGACGACGACAACGCAGGTCTGCTCCGTGAGCTCAGTGCACTGAACGGCCAGACGAAGCCCGTCCTGCCGGGGCAGTGACCGATCCTCTGTCCGAGGCCGCAGGGCGGCGGCCGCGGGCGGATCCCGGTGGACGCAAGGCTGATTCGGTGGCTGAAAACGCGCTGGTCACTACCAGCGGGCGTTAAGCAAACCGTAGGTTTCGGGCTCGACAATGAGGGGGACGCCGAGGTTGTTCGGCGCATTGGTGTTTCGGAGCCGACATGATGCGAGAGTTCATTGCTTATCTGTTGATCGCGCTGGCGTTCGTCGCGCTCATGATGGGTGCGGGGACGCTGGTGGCGCGGGCTGACACGCCGTCCGCGGGTGTCGGTGTGGCGGCGCACAGTGTTGTCGTGGCAGGGGTTTCGAGTGCGGGGGCGGCTGAGCGGACTGCCGCCGCGTAGCGCTGGGATTCGCCCCCGGTAAGCTCGTTTTTTGTGCATACGACAGGGCGCCGCAAGTTGGGGGTGATGGGCGGCACCTTCGACCCCATCCACCATGGACACCTGGTCGCAGCCAGTGAGGTTGCCGACCGGTTCGAGTTGGACGAGGTGCTGTTCGTTCCGACGGGTCAGCCGTGGCAGAAGGCCGATCAGTATGTCAGCGCAGCCGAGGACCGCTATTTGATGACGGTCATTGCGACCGCGTCGAATCCGAGCTTCTCCGTGAGCCGCGCCGATATCGAGCGCGGGAAGAAGACGTACACCGTCGACACCCTGCGTGAGCTGCGAGAACTATACGCGGACGCGGATCTGTACTTCATCACCGGTGCCGACGCGCTGGCCAGCATCCTCACCTGGCAGGATTGGGCGGAACTGTTCGAGCTGGCGAAATTCGTGGGAGTGACCCGGCCTGGGTATGAATTGAACATCGATCACCTGGCCGACCACCTCAGCGACTTCCCTGCCGACGCCATCACCATGATCGAGATCCCCGCACTGGCGATCTCCTCCAGTGAATGCCGGCGGCGGGCGAGCGAAGGCCGGCCGGTCTGGTACCTCGTCCCCGACGGGGTCGTGCAATACATATCTAAGCGGCACCTCTACGTGCCGGAAAGCAACGGGAAGGTAGCAGGGTGAGCGCATCCGTCGAAGCGGTGAAGATGGCTACGGTGGCCGCATTGGCGGCCGACGAGAAGCTGGCATCGGACGTAGTGATTCTGGACGTTTCGGAGCAGTTGGTGATCACCGATTGCTTCGTCATCGCGTCCGCGCCGAATGAGCGCCAGGTCAACGCCATCGTCGACAATATCGAGGACCGCCTGCGGGATGCCGGGCACAAGCCGGTGCGCCGCGAGGGCACCCGTGAGGGCCGCTGGGCGCTGCTCGACTACACCGACATCGTCATTCACATCCAGCACAATGACGAGCGCGACTTCTACGGCCTCGATCGCCTGTGGAAGGACTGCCCGCAGGTGCCCGTCGAAGGACTCGACGATCAGCGCGCGAAAACTCAGTCGACCGACACCGGCGATCTCGAGGCCGGAGACGACGAGGCCGGGGAAGAGTAGTGAGCAAGCTCGCCGGCGTCCGCCGGTTGATCCTGTTGCGCCACGGGCAGACCGAATGGAATGCCACCGATCGCATGCAGGGCCAGATCGACACCGAACTCAGTGAAGTCGGTCGGCGCCAGGCCAAGGATTGCGCACCCGAGATGGCATCCAGTGATGTCATCGCCATCATCGCCTCGGATCTGCGGCGCGCTCACGACACCGCGCTCTGCGTCGGCGAACACGCGGGGCTGTCGGTTGTCACCGACACCCGGCTGCGCGAAACCGACCTCGGCCAGTGGGAGGGCCTGACCCACCACGAGGTCGACGCCATCTCTCCTGGCGCTCGCAAACAATGGCGGCTCGACGCCACCTTCACCCCACCCGGCGGCGAATCCAAGCTGCAGGTCGGCGCTCGCGCGCTGCCCCTGGTGCAGGAATTGCTCACCGAGCGCACCGACTGGCCCGGCCGTACCATCATCCTGGTTGCGCACGGCGGGTTGATCGCAGCGCTGACCGCGGCGCTGCTCGAACTCCCGCCGGTGAACTGGCCGGCCCTGGGCGGGCTTGCCAACACCAGCTGGGTGCAGCTCACCAGCCACGGTCCGAGCATCGATCGGCCGGGCTGGCGCCTCGATGTGTGGAACGCACTGGCGAAGGTAGCTCCTGATGTCCTCTGACACTCCCGGCGAACGGCAAGTCTCCGACGAACTGCTCCGGCAGGCCTCCGAGGTGACGAAGGTCCGGGCGGTGCCGGACACCCTGTTCGGTGCACCGGCGGCTCCTGCCGAAAGCGCATCGACGGCTCCTGCTGAAAGCGGCGAGCCGGTTGATGCGGAGCCGGCTCAGCGGCCGGTACTGCTGGTCATCGCCGACTCGCTCTCCTACTTCGGCCCCAAGGGCGGACTGGCCGCGGACCATCCCCGCATCTGGCCGAATCTTGTTGCGGCCGAACTCGGCTGGGACGTGGAGCTGGTCGCGCGCATCGGCTGGACCTGCCGGGACGCCTACTGGGCGCTGATCGGCGATCCGCGGGTCTGGGCGACCGTGCCGCGCGCCGGGGCCGTGGTGTTCGCGACGGCCGGAATGGATTCGCTGCCCTCGCCGCTGCCGACCGCGCTGCGCGAGCTGATCCGTTACGTCCGACCGTCTTCCGTGCGGCGGCAGGTGCGCAACGCTTACACCTGGGTGCAGCCCAAGCTGTCGCCGCTGGGTTGGCCGGTGGCGCTGCCACCGGCGGTCAGTGTCGATTACCTCGAGCAGTCGCGAAATGCGCTGGCGGGGTTGCGACCCGAGCTGCCGATGATCGCGGTGCTGCCGTCCGTGCATCAGTGTGATGCGTACGCGCGTCACCACAGTGGGCGCGATCCCATGGTGCGGGCCGTGCAGGCATGGGCCGACGAGAAGTCGATCCCGCTGGTGGATCTCGGTGAAGCCGTGTACGACAACGTCTTCAACGGTGAATCGAATCCAGACGGCATCCACTGGGGCTGGGAGGGGCACAGCGCCGTCGCCCGCGCCATGGTCAAGGTGCTGTCCGAAGTTTCGGCCCGCGAGGTCCGGACTGCATGAAAGGCGTTGTGCGCGAGGGGGTCTGCTAGCCGATGGCAGTGGTGGTTGTCACCGACTCTTCGGCCAGTCTGCCCGCCGGCCTCGTCGCTGAACTGGGTGTGCTCGCGGTGCCGCTGCACGTGCTCGTCGACGACCGGGAGATCCGGGAGGGTATCGACGATTGCGATATCGACTACGGATCCTCCACGGTCACCACCTCCGGTGCTTCGCCCGGTGATCTGAAGGCCGTGTATGAGCGGGCGTGGGAGCTGAGCGAAGGCGATGGTGTTGTCGCCGTGCATATTTCGCGGCAGCTCTCGGGTACGTGGGAGGCGGGCCGGCAGGCGATTCGCGATATGGATGCCGGGGATCGGGTTCGGCTGGTCGACTCGCTGAGCGCGGGTCTGGGCACCGGGCTGCCGGTGCTGGCCGCTGCGCGCCGCGCTCGCGGTGGTGCGGTTCTCGATGTTGTCTATGACGCCGCGGTGGCCGCTGCCGCTCGTGGGCGCGCCTTCATCGTGGTCAATCGGACCGAACAGCTTCGTCGCGGTGGTCGCCTGAGTACTGCTGCGGCTTTCTTCGGCACGGAACTGGTCACCAAGCCGATTCTGCAGATCGTCGAAGGCCGGCTGGAGCTGCGGGAGAAGGCGCGGACTCGTTCCAAGGCCTTTGCCAAACTCATTGCCGCAGTGGTGGATGCGGCCGGTGAGGACGGTGCCGCGGTCGCGGTTCAGCACCTCGGTGCCGAGGAGTCGGCCAACACCATCGCGGCGCAACTCCGCGATCTCATTCCTGGTATTCGCGAACTCATCGTCGCCGAATTCGGTCCGACTCTCGGAGTGCATCTCGGCATGGGTGCGGTGGGGGCGCTTGTCGTTCCCGGCGGCTGCGGCTGATCATCTGACATTGCAGGTCAGCGCGATCTGCTGTCGTGGAATGCCCGGGCGGAATCTGGCTGTTCACAACCACTTTCGTTATCCACAGGCTCGGCGAAAGCCCAGGTCGGCGTGGTGGGCTGAACCTGCTCCGGTCATAGCGTGGGCCTCATGCCACGAACCGACGAACGTACCCAGGTCCGCCGCCGTCTCGGCGGCCTGTCCGAACCGTCCGGCGCCGCCCCGGAATTCAGCCCGGACTCGGCGCATCCGCCCCGCTGGGATGCGGAATCGCTCGATCCGCCGAGCCCGCAGCCAGCCTCGACGGGTTGTCGCGCGGACGGGTTCGAGCACGATGCCGCCGACAGTGAGCCGGAGCCGCCGGCTGGATCGTCCACTCCCGCTTGGCTGACCGAGCCGTGCGGCAGTGTGTCGCTGTGGCACGAGCGGCTGGTGCCGGAACGCTTCCGGGGGACCAGATGGGATCCGGGCCCGCGCGGAGTGCTGATTCTGGCTGCCGTCGCGGCGCTCGTGGTCGTGTTGACCGCATTGATGTCATTTCAGGAAAGGCCGGTGACACAGGCGGTTCCGCCGATTGCGGTGGCCGGGGAGAGCGCGGGCGCGGAGCCGGAGCCCACCTCAGGTGAAGCTGTGGCAAATCCGGTGCTGGGGGCCGCGCCGAAAAGCTCTGCGCCCAATAGCCCTGCGCCCAGCAGTGTCGCGCCGACCGGAAGGCCGAATTCACCGGGTGCGGCACCGATTCCGGAGGCGTCCGCCGGTACTAAAGGGCCTTCCAGCGCCTCGCCGACTGACAGCAACGGACATTCGGCATCGTCCGGCGAGCTCATTGTCAGCGTCGTGGGTCTGGTCGAACACGGTGGTCTGCGCCGCTTCCCCTCCGGAGCCCGCATCGCCGACGCTATTCGAGCCGCCGCGCCCCGGCCCGAAGCCGACCTGTCCGGCCTCAATCTCGCTCAACAGCTCTGTGACGGTGACCAACTCATCATCGGCCGAAACGGTCCGCGTCCAAGTCCGCAACAGGTAGGCAGCACGGTAGTCAACTCCGTCGGAACCTCACCCGCCACTGACGCAGCCCCCGGATCACCCCGCCCATCCGGTCCCGCACCGAAGGTAAACCTCAACACCGCCACCGAAAACCAGCTCGACACCCTCCCCGGCGTAGGCCCCATCACCGCCCGAGCCATCCTCACCTGGCGCACCACCCACGGCCGCTTCACCTCCATCGACCAACTCGCCGAAATAGAAGGCATAGGCCCCTCCCGCCTCGCCCGCCTCCGCGCCGTGGTGACCATATGACCGCCTGGCCTGCGCACACACGGAGACCGCGACCGCCGGCACGCCACCTTCGGCCCAGCCGCAGGCGATCGCACCTCTCGACCGGTCGTCGGCTGCCAGCTTGTCGATGGACTGTCGGTTCGCGGTCGCATCGTTCTCAACCGGGAGGTGGGCGGGCGGCATCGCCTTCTGCTCGGTGCTGCGCTGTAGTGGGGGTCTCACGGTGACGGTGGCTGGTGGGAGCGGCTCGGGGGAGGACCGGGGGCCGGTGGAGGTGCCGGAGGAGTTGGATGCGCGGTTGGTTCCTTCGACGGTGTGTTGTTGGGGCGCAACGATTGTTGCTGTGGTCGTGGGGTGGCGGGCCGGGGTGGTGTTGGCCGTGGGATGTGGGGTGGTGGCGGTTGGGTTGTGGGGGTTGGTGGTTCGGCGGGCTGCGGGTGGGCGGAGTGCGCGGGGGGTGTGGGTGGTGCTGGCTGCGGTTGTTGTCGGGGCGGGGTTCGCGGCGGCGGGGGCTTGGCAGGAGTACGTGGTGGCGGGGCACCCGTTGCACGAGGTGGCGAATGGGCGACGGGTGTGGGTGCGGGCGGTGGCTTCGGATGACCCGAAGGCGCTGGCGGAGAAGCGGTTCGGCGGGAAGAAGGTGATGGTGCGGGCCGAGTTGGTGGAGTTTCGGGATGGTGGGGAAGTGGTTCGGGGTGGGGGAGCGGTGGTGGTGATGGCTCCGGAGGCGGGGTGGCGGGGATTGTTGCCGGGGCAGGAGGTGGAATTTCGGGCCCGGGTGAGTCGGGCGTGGCGGTCGGATCTGACGGTGGCGGTGCTGCGGGCGGATGGGCCGCCGGCGGCGGTGGGGGAGTCGCCGTGGTGGCAGCGGGTGGCGGGGCGGGTGCGCGGTCACTTCGCCGATGCCGCACAGCGGGGTCTGCCGGACGATGCGGCGGGACTGCTGCCGGGGTTGGTCATCGGCGACACCTCGCGGCTGACCGAACGGGTGCAGGAGAACTTCGAGGAAACCGATCTGGCGCATCTGACGGCGGTCAGCGGGGCGAACATCACGATTCTGCTTGGGGCCGTGCTGGTTTCGATGCGAGCGCTGACCGTCGATCCGCGCATGGGTGCGGTGATCGCGGGGCTCGCGCTGGTGATGTTCGTGATTCTGGCGCGCCCTTCGCCGAGCGTGCTGCGGGCGGCGGTTATGGGTGCGGTGGCGCTGCTCGCCCTGTGCACGGGGCGCCGGAAGCAGGCGCTGCCCGCGCTGTGCACGGCGATCATCGGATTGATCGCATGGTCGCCGGCGCTGGCGGTGGATGCCGGGTTCACGCTGTCGGTGCTGGCCACCGCCGGGCTCATCGTGCTGGCGCCCGGATGGTCGGATTGGCTTCGGGCACATGGATGGTGGCGAATTCCAGCCGATGGTCTCGCCGTCGCGGCGGCGGCGTTCGTGGTCACCACACCGGTCGTCATCGCCATGACCGGGCACCTCAGCCTGGTCGCCATTGTGGTGAATGTATTGGTGGAACCGGTCATTGCGCCGATCACCGTTCTCGGAGCGCTGGGCGCCGTACTGGCCTGCCTCTGGTCGCCACCGGCGGTATTCGTACTGCACTGCACCTCGCCGCCACTGTGGTGGCTGCTCACCGTCGCCGATCGGGCGGCCGCGCTCGGCGCCTCGGTCGCGCTGCCCACCGGAATCCGCTCCGGCCTGATCGCCGCGGTGCTGTGCGGCTTGCTGATCACGGCGCTACGCCCACGCCCGCGCGGCGAGGCGATCGAGTCCGATCCGGCGGGCCGGACGTGATCGGGCGGTGACTCGGAGCGCAGTGGCGGGTGCCGGGGTTGTCGGGGCGGGCTCGTAGGATCGGTGCGTGAGCCAACGACCCGCACCACTGCATCTTGTGCTCGGCGATGAGGAACTGCTGATCGAGCGGGCGGTGTCGACGATTGCCGCGCAGGCGCGGGCCGCCTCCGACAATCCGGATTCGATGCCGGTAGACCGGCTGCGGGCCGGCGATGCCAGCACTCCGGAACTTGCTGAGCTGCTGAGCCCGTCGCTGTTCGCCGAGGAGCGGGTGATCGTGCTGGAGTCGGCCGCCGAGGCCGGTAAGGACGCGGTGGCGGTAATCCTGGACGCCGCCTCCTCGCCCCCGGAAGGTGCGGTGCTGGTGGTGGTGCACACCGGCGGCGGGCGCGCCAAGGCCATGGTTCCCGCGCTGCAGAAGCTGGGCGCGGTGGTGCATCAGGCCGCCAAGATGACCAAGGCGAGCGAGCGAGTCGAGTTCGTGCGCAATGAATTCCGCGCGGCGAACGTGCGGGTCTCACCCGACGTCGTGCAGGCGATCATCGAGTCGGTCGGCTCCGAACTGCGCGAATTGGCCGCCGCCACTTCCCAGTTGGCGGCCGACACCGGCGGCAAGATCGATGTCGCCGCCGTGCACCGCTACTACTCCGGCAAAGCCGAGGTCACCGGCTTCGACGTGGCCGACCTCGCCGTCTCCGGCGACCGACCCGCCGCCATGGAGGCCCTGCGCTGGGCCACCGACCGCGGCGTCCCCGCGGTCCTGCTGGCAGACGCCCTCGCCGACTCGGTGCACACCATCGCCCGCGTCGGCTCCGCCGGCCGCGGTGACCCGTTCAAACTCGCCGGCGATCTCGGCATGCCGCCCTGGAAGGTCAAGAAGGCGCAGGCTCAAGCCCGCGGCTGGACCGGCGTCACCATCGGCGCGGCCCTGCAGATCGTCGCGGGCCTGAACGCCGACGTCAAGGGTGGCGCAGCCGATACCAACTACGCCCTCGAACACGCCCTCGCCCGCATCCTCGACCTCCGAGAATCGGCTTAGCTGGTCGGCGACCAGGTGATTTTTCCTCCGGTGAAGTCCTGAGCCTTGCCGCCCTGGTAATCGTATTCGTCACCGGTCGGCAAGCCGTAGCGGCCGTTCTCGGCGCCGTTCCGGACCCACTCGTCACGAATGGCGCCCCAGATGATGTGGGTGCCACCCTTTTGCGACGCGTAGATGGCGCCGCCTTCGAAGAGCATGTAGCGGGCATTGCCCTTGTTGGTCGTGGCCTCATCGGAGATGGGGAAACCCAGCGGGCTGTTCTCCCAGCCGACGGCCGCGTACTTGTCGCGAACGACGCCGTTGATCAGGTGCGTGCCGGACCCGATCGACCAGTAGATGGAGCCGCCCTGGAAGTGCTGGAAGCGGCCGGGCTTACCGGTTGCGCCCTCATCGACGGTCGGATACTTCAGCACCCCGGACTCGGAGCCCAGGTCGCGCCACTTGTCGCGGATCGCGCCACCGACGGCATGCGCGTCGGTCGCGGGTGTCCAGTAGATCGAGATGCTGTTGGTGAAGTCCTGCTTCTTACCACCGACCGCGGCATCGGTCTCCGGACTCGTCGGATCGCCGAACATGCCCGGCCCCCCGGCCTGGTCGTACTCGACCTCGATCGCCCCGCCCACATCGAACGGCCCGATCGGCCGCGCGGCGGCCGTACCGCTCATACCGACAGCGGCAACCCCGAGCCCGGTCGTCAGCGCGACCGCGACTGCTCCGGCGGCCACAGCGCCACGGCTCCAGGACGATTTCATGCGACGTACCGATGACAAGAGAACTCCCAACGCAGGTGGTATCGAATGCCCCCGACAGTCGCAGCCATCCTCCCGGGAACCGTCCCCCTCGGCAAGTTCTCATCCAGAAATGTGCGCAACAACTGATTTCGTACGGTCGGAGTAACTCACCGGGTACGTCCAAAATCGTCTCGGCACCCAACCGCCGGCACGCGTGCACAACGTCCGACGGCACCCGGGCTGTGCGCTAAAGGTTCGGAGAGGCGGGCCGCGCTATAACAAAAACCGCCGTGGTCATCAACGCCACGGCGGCTGTTCGAAGCATATTTGCCCGATATGTATACCGGGGTTGTCAGCTGACCTTGGTGAAGCTGGATCAGCCGAGCTTGTTGACGGCGAGCGACAGCGCCGACTTCTTGTTGGCGGCCTGGTTGGCGTGGATGACGCCCTTCGAGGCGGCCTTGTCCAGGCTCTTGCTCGCCGACTGCAGCAGCTCGATCGCCTTGTCCTTCTCGCCCGCAGCAGCGGCCTCGCGGAACTTGCGGATCGAGGTACGCAGCGCGGACTTGACCGACTGGTTGCGCTGACGCGCAACCTCGTTGGTACGGATCCGCTTCATCTGGGACTTGATGTTGGCCACGCGTGTTTCCTCGTGTTCCTTCGTTTGGTGGTTTATGCGGGAAGCAAAGTCTCCGGGCGCACTACGCAGACGTAGCGCAGCACCGACGAACGAGGTTACCAGGCAACGACTCGGGCATGAAATCGGCCCCGTTCGCAATGGGGCTGATGCGAGAAATTTACCCCGGTCCAACTGCGTGTTGCTCCTGCGTGATGGACCATTTTGGCATGACCCCCGCTGCAGCCGCACGATCGGCAGCGGCCGCTCACAATTCGAACGGCCGTGTCGAGACCGACGATGCGGCGGTGGGTGTCTTCGCGGGATACCGACCAGGCCGCTATGCCCAGGCTTATGACGAAATGTTCGATCCCACCGGGCGGGCGCGCGCTCCCTACAAAGGCATCTACGCCGCCCTGGCCACCATCGATGCGGCGGATCTGGCGGCGAGGGCCGAGGCGCTGGCCCGCGCCTTCGTGGACCAGGGCATCACCTTCTCGCTGTCCGGTCAGGAGCGGCCGTTCCCGCTCGACCTGGTGCCACGAGTAATAGCCGCCACCGAATGGACCAAACTCGAACGCGGCATCAAACAGCGCGTGCGGGCGCTCGAGGCGTTCCTGGCCGATGTGTACGGGGAACAGACCATCCTGCGCGACCAGGTCATCCCCAAACGGCTCGTCACCTCGTGCGCGCATTTCCACCGCGAGGCCACCGGCCTGGTGCCGCCCAACGGTGTGCGCATTCACGTCGCCGGCATCGATGTGATCCGCGACGAGCACGGCGATTTCCGGGTGCTGGAAGACAATCTGCGCTCCCCGTCCGGTGTGTCGTATGTGATGGAGAACCGCCGCACCATGGCGCGCGTGTTCCCCGACCTGTTCGCCTCGCACCGGGTGCGGGCCGTCGGCGACTATCCGAGCCATCTACTGCGCGCCCTGCGCGCGGCCGCCGCGCCCAATGAAGCCGATCCGACCGTGGTGGTGCTCACCCCCGGCGTCTACAACTCCGCCTATTTCGAACATTCGCTGCTGGCCCGCCAGATGGGCGTCGAATTGGTCGAGGGCCGCGACCTGTTCTGCCGCGACAGCAGCGTCTATATGCGCACCACGGCGGGGGAGCGGCAGGTGGATGTCATCTACCGCCGCATCGACGACACCTTCCTCGATCCCATGCAGTTCCGGCCTGATTCGATGCTTGGCGTCGCCGGTGTACTGAATGCGGCGCGCGCGGGCACGGTGGTGCTGGCCAATGCGGTCGGCAACGGCGTCGGCGACGACAAACTCGTCTATACCTATGTGCCCGCGTTCATCGAGTACTACCTGGGCGAGAAACCGATTCTGCCCAATGTGGATTCGTACCGCTGCTGGGAACCGGACGAGCGCGACGAGGTGCTCGACCGGGTCGCCGAACTGGTGGTGAAACCGGTGGAGGGCTCCGGCGGTTACGGCATTGTCATCGGCCCCGACGCCAGTCAGAAGGAATTGGATACCGTGCGCCGCAAGGTGCGCGCCGATCCGCGCGGCTGGATCGCCCAGCCGGTGGTCCAATTGTCCACGGTGCCAAGCAAAATCGGTGGCCGACTAGCACCCAGGCATGTGGATCTGCGACCCTTCGCGGTCAATGACGGCGACGATATCTGGGTATTGCCGGGCGGTTTGACCCGTGTCGCACTACCCGATGGTTCCCTGGTGGTGAATTCCAGCCAGGGCGGCGGCAGCAAAGACACCTGGGTGCTGGCCCCGAGAACCTCTGTGGAAGAACGCGAACTGGCCGGCACGCAGCTGGTCAGCGAACAGCACATCTCGCGCGATCGTGAGCAGTCGCGAGAACCCTCGCCCACTCGGGCAAATCAACAACAACAGCAATAGCAACGGCGCTGCTGGGTAGGTGAAGTAATACGTTAGGCGGTCGAATTATGTTGGCGCGCAATGCCGAATCTCTCTTCTGGATCGGTCGTTACGTCGAACGCGCCGAGTATACGGCGCGCATCCTGGATGTCGCGGTGCATCAATTGCTCGAGGAGGCGACGGTCGATCCGGATCGAACATCCCGGGTGCTGTTGCGGGTACTCGGGATCGAAACTCCCGAAGAGGAACTCGATGTGTGGTCGGTGACCGAGCTGGTCGCCTTCGGCCGGGAGCATGACGGCTCCATTGTCGATTCCGTCAGCCGGGCCCGCGAGAATGCCCGGGGTGCAAGAGAAGTCGCCTCGACCGAAATGTGGGAATGTCTCAATTCCACCTATAACGGCCTGGCCGCGGCTGAACGAGCCGCGCGGGCGCTCGGCCCGCATGAGTTCTGCCACTACATCACCGATCGTGCCGCCATGTTCGCCGGACTCTCCGATTCGACGCTGAGCCGCGACGACGGCTACCGCTTCCTACTGCTGGGCCGCTCCATCGAACGCGTCGATATGACTGTGCGCCTGCTGCTTTCGCGTGCCGGAGATCGCACTTCCTCTCCCGCCTGGGTGACCGTGCTGCGGTCTGCCGGTGCGCACGATCCGTATCTGCGTACCCAACGCGGCGTGCTCGACGCCAACCAAATCGCCGAATTCATCCTGCTGGACCGGCTTTTCCCGCGTTCGGTATTCCATTCCCTGCGGGTCGCCGAAACCTGTCTGCAGGAACTGGATCAGCGTCCCAACAGTCGATTCGCGGCCCGGCAGGAGGCGCATCGACTACTCGGCCGCGCCCGCAGCGAACTGGAGTTCCTCCCGGCCGCTGTACTGCTCGAGGACCTGCAGGGCCGCCTGCTCTGGTTGCAGGAGACCTGCCGGGAAGTCGGGGAAGCGGTGGCGCAGCAGTACTTTCACGCCGAAACCTGGGTGGCCTGGACCGGTCTGCACGGCCGCAATGGCGTACTGGTGGAGGAGACGATATGAGCTGGCGCATGCGAGTGGTGCACACCACCGGTTACGTGTACGACGCGCCGGTCTCCCGCTCGTTCAACGAGGCGCGGCTCACCCCGCGCGCGGACAGTCGGCAGAACGTCATCCTGAACCGGGTAGAGACCGTGCCCTCGACCCGTTCCTTCCGCTATGTCGACTACTGGGGCACCGCGGTGACCGCCTTCGATCTGCACGCTCCGCACAGCGAATTGGAGATCACCAGCGCCTCCGTGGTCGAGACCGAGCCGTTCGCGGGCCCCGCCGAGGAGCTGTCCTGGGAGGAGCTGCGCGGTGACGATATCGTCGACCGATTCGACGAATTGCTCTCGCCCACAGAGTATGTCCCACGCGAGCGCCGGTTGTCGCCGATAGCGCGGCAGCTCGCGCGCGGGGTTCCGCCCGCCAAAGCCGTTGTGCGAGCGGCGGAATGGGTGCATCGGGAAATGCACTACCTGGCCGGGAGCACCTCCGTGCACACCTCGGCCGTGCAGGCCTTCGCCGAAAGGCAGGGGGTGTGTCAGGACTACGCGCACCTGACCCTGCTGCTGTTGCGGACCATGGGAATTCCCAGCCGATACGTCTCCGGCTATTTCCATCCCGATCCCGCGGCCGAAGTGGGGAATACCGTCGCCGGGCAGATGCACGCCTGGGTGGAGGCCTGGACGGGGCAGTGGTGGGGCTACGACCCGACCAACAATATCCCCGTCACGGAGCAACACGTATCAGTCGGTGTCGGGCGTGATTACGCGGATGTGCCGCCCCTGAAAGGTATCTTCAGCGGGAGTGGCTCGACCGATCTCGAGGTGATAGTGGAGATCACTCGGCTCGCATAGTGCGTGAATCAGCAGAACACAGGTGCTCTCCCGCAATCGGCGGGTCTATCGGGAAGGTGGCTGATGTCTCCCACAGCGCAGGAAGTCAGAGAAGAACGGGTCGAACATCATCCGGTACCGCTGGGCAGGAAGCTGTTCGCCGAGACGCTCGGTACCTTCGTGCTGGTCCTCGGCGGTGTGGGCACCGCGGTGCTCGCCGGGGAACGAGTGGGTGCGCTGGGTGTGGCGCTGGCCTTCGGCTTCACACTGATGTTTCTGGTGTACGCCATCGGACCGATCTCCGGCTGTCACGTGAATCCGGCAGTGACGGTGGGGCAATTGCTGCTGGGCCGGCTTTCGGCAGTGGCGGCGGGCGCCTACATGCTGGCGCAGGTCGTCGGCGGCCTGCTGGGCGGCGCGGTCGTATACGCGATTGCGAAGAACCTGCCCTCGTATGACCGTGCCGCGAACGGCCTCGGCGCCAATGGCTGGGGTGCGCACAGCCCTTCGAAGGTGGAGCTCGCAGGCGTCACCACCAACGGGTACGGGCTGGCGGCCGCCATCACGGTCGAAGTGCTGCTGACCGCGCTGCTGGTGTTTGTGGTGCTGGCCTCCACCGATCAGCTCTCGGATGTCCCGCAGGCGGGTGTGTCGATCGGCATCACCCTCGCGGTCATCCACCTGATTTCGATCCCGGTGGACAACACCTCGGTGAACCCGGCGCGCAGCCTCGCGGTCGCCTTCTTCCAGGACGGGGCTCCGGCTCAGCTGTGGGTATTTATTGTCTTCCCGCTCGTGGGCGGTGTGCTCGGCGCACTCGTTTACGGCCTGATGTACGGCCGCTCACGGAATATGGCCAGCTGACGCCTCTTTCGCGATTCCCGTGCCCCGTTCCCTGCGGAACGGGGCACGCGTTTCAGTGCCAGTGGTATTCGGCGCACAGGCGGTGTGCGACCAGGTCGAAGATCTTGCGCGGCACGATGGCTCCCTCCCGGCGGATGCCGCCCTCGGGCACATCGAGCACCCGATCGAGGCGCACCCAGCTCGGCCGGCCCGCATGGTCCCAGGCGCCGGGGCCGATGCCGACCCAATTGTGGTGGTGCTCGTGCTCCTCGTTGGAGGAGAGCATGAGCCCGAGCAGCGTGTCGCGCTCGCGGCCCACGACCAGCACCGGCCGGTCCTTGCCATTGCTGGGGTCTTCCTCGTAGGGCACCCAGGTCCAGACGATTTCGCCCGGATCGGCGCGACCGTCCAATTGCGGGCTGTAGACGATCAGCCGCGCGCGTTCCCCTGACGGCACCCCTGCGGAGGACGTCGGCCGCACCGAGACCGGTGGCGCGGGCCGCGGCGCCACCGCGCGCAGGGCTCGGCCCCACACCGAGGAGTTCTGCATCCGCTCGATCAATTTGGGCGCCTGCTTCTTGACGAGATGCGAGCTTTGCTCTTTTGCCACGATTCCCAACTGCTTCCCCAGAGCGTTCCACCTGCCGGCCATCTCGGCAGCCTAGTGGCGGATGTCCGGTTTCTCATCCGGGCCGGATTCGCCTGCGCCGAGCCGCGGTTCACCGCCCGGGTGCTCCACTGGCGAGACCGGTCCTGCGCGCACCGTAGACTTCGGGGTTGACATGCCGCTGTTTCGCCATGCCGAGGAGTGACTCCGATTAGCAGTTTCGCCGATACGACGTTCACCGATCCCGCCCGGATCAGGAACTTCTGCATCATCGCGCACATCGACCACGGGAAATCGACCCTGGCCGACCGCATGCTGCAGCTCACCGGGGTGGTCGATCCGCGGCAGATGCGCGCCCAGTATCTGGACCGGATGGATATCGAGCGGGAACGCGGTATCACCATCAAGGCCCAGAACGTGCGCCTGCCGTGGGAGGTCGATGGTCAGGAGTACGTCCTGCACCTCATCGACACGCCTGGTCACGTGGACTTCACCTACGAGGTGTCGCGTGCGCTGGAGGCCTGTGAGGGTGCGATTCTGCTGGTCGACGCCGCACAGGGCATCGAGGCGCAGACGCTCGCCAATCTGTATCTGGCCATGGACAAGGACCTCACGGTCATCCCGGTGCTGAACAAGATCGACCTGCCTGCCGCGGACCCGGATCGCTATGCCGCCGAGATCGCGCACATCGTCGGTTGCGATCCCGATGACGTGCTGCGCGTCTCCGGTAAGACCGGTGTCGGCGTGGCCGAGCTGCTGAACAAGGTCATCGCGGAGATTCCGGCGCCGGTCGGCAAGGACGACGCGCCCGCTCGCGCCCTGATTTTCGACTCGGTCTACGACACCTACCGCGGTGTCATCACGTATGTGCGTGTGGTGGACGGCAGGCTGACCCCGCGCCAGAAGATCAAGATGATGTCCACCGGCGCCACCCACGAGCTGCTGGAGATCGGCATCGTCTCGCCCGAGCCGAAGCCCACCGTGGGCCTGGGCGTCGGCGAGGTCGGTTATCTCATCACCGGCGTGAAAGATGTGCGTCAGTCCAAGGTCGGTGACACCGTCACGACCATGCGTGACGGCGCCGCCGAAGCGCTCACCGGTTACCGCGAACCGCGGCCGATGGTCTACTCGGGCCTGTACCCGATGGACGGCTCCGACTACCCGGACCTGCGTGATGCCCTGGACAAGTTGCAGCTCAACGATGCCGCGCTCACCTATGAGCCGGAAACCTCTGTGGCGCTTGGCTTCGGCTTCCGCTGCGGCTTCCTCGGACTGCTGCACATGGAGATCACCCGGGAGCGCCTGGAGCGCGAATTCAACCTCGAATTGATCTCCACCGCGCCGAATGTGATCTATCGGGTGGTGATGGAGGACGGCTCCGAACAGGTTGTCACCAACCCCTCGTACTGGCCCGAAGGTAAGGTCCGCCAGATTTTCGAGCCGATCACCAAATGCACTGTCATCGCGCCCAGCGAATTCATCGGCACGATCATGGAGTTGTGCCAGAACCGTCGCGGTGAGCTGCTCGGCATGGACTACCTCTCCGAGACCCGCGTCGAAATGCGGTACACGCTGCCGATGGCGGAGATCATCTTCGACTTCTTCGACTCACTGAAGTCGCGCACACGCGGCTATGCGTCCCTCGATTACGAGGAGGTCGGCGAGCAGGCGGCCGATCTGGTCAAGGTCGACATCCTGCTGCAGGGTGAGGCGGTAGACGCGTTCTCTGCCATCATGCACAGGGACTCTTCCCAGGCGTACGGCCACAAGATGACCGGCAAGCTGCGCGAGCTCATTCCGCGTCAGCAGTTCGAGGTGCCGATCCAGGCGGCCATCGGCTCGAAGGTCATCTCCCGCGAGAACATTCGCGCCATCCGCAAGGACGTGCTCGCCAAGTGCTACGGCGGTGACATCAGCCGTAAGCGCAAGCTGCTGGAGAAGCAGAAGGAAGGCAAGAAGCGGATGAAGACCATCGGCCGCGTCGAGGTCCCGCAGGAAGCCTTCGTGGCGGCGCTGTCCACCGATTCGCCGTCGGACAGCAAGAGCAAGAAGTAGTTCGGACGCTCCAGTTCTCGTGCCCCGCTGCCCTATCGGCAGCGGGGCACAGTGCTCTCCCCCGCCTCCCCGAACCTTCAGCGCACAGCAGAGAGCCGTGGACCGGTCGTGGACGCGTGCCGGCGGTCGAGTGCCAACCCCGATTTTGGACGTACCCGACGAGTTACCCGGCCCGCACGAAATCAGTAGTCCGGCCCGATACACACAAAATCTGGGGCTTCCGTCCTGATATGCCGGATGACAAGCTATGTGTCGCACCGCTGTGCACACCGCCTCTTACCTGGTGGATGTGACAGACCGGTTATACGGAAATAGGGTGTGAAACGAGTTGAGAGCGGCGGTCCGCCAGTTGCGGACCGCCGATCCTTGAGAGTGGAGCTTGTATGACGCGTGACCTGCCCTTCGACGACGCACCAGGTGTGGGCGGCGATGACGCGGGCGACACCGCGTATCGGATTGCCGACGGGGTCGCGCGTGTGGCGAGGGCGGGCGCATATGTCACGGGCGGAGCTCTCATCGCATCGGCGGGCACGCGCGGGGGTGGCCCCACCCCGGCGATCGATCACGACAGCCGCAATGTGGGCTGGTCGCAGGTCGATGATCCGCAGCCGAATGTGCCCAGCCCGACTCTCACCTTCCCGGATCTGACCCTCGATCGAATGCCGCCCGTACACGGCGGCTACGGCGGCATCGCGCCGGTCGCGGCTCCGGAGCAGCAGTTCGGCACCGACGCCGGGTTGCTGCCGACGCACTTCGACGCCAGCTCCCTGCCGGATCCGACCATGGCGGGCTTCCACGGTATGGGCCTGCCCGATACGGACCTGCCGGCCAGCTTCGCGCTGCCGTCCACCCACGATTACCAGCCGCAGTCCGGTTTCGAGCTACCCACCGACGGACAATCCCCGGGCCTGCCGTTCGGGACCCAACCCGGTGTGCCCCTCGATGATCAGCAGTTCCAGATTCCGGGCGGCTTCCACCTACCGGACTTCGACGGACTGCACCTACCCGGGCTGAGTGGTGACGCCACGCACGGTTTCGACGGACTGCACCTACCCGGGACGCCCGGCGGCGGTTTCGGCCAGCCCGGCGGTGGCTTCGGTCCGCACGGTAGTGGCGAAGGCTTCGGACACGATAGCGGCGAAGGCTTCGGAGAGGGTTCGCACGGCGGCATTTTCGACGGTATCGGCAATGGGCCCGTTGGCGTGTACGTCAGCACCGACTGGGCCGTCAATATGCACCTCGGACTCGACGGTGTGCAGTTCGAATCGGATCTGAAGGTAGATGTCGCGGTCGGCAATGTCGGCCACCAGCTCGATCAGTTCACGCAGGATATGGGACAGGGGATTTCGCATATCCCCGCCGGTCTGCCGGGTACGCCCGTCGACCCGAACAACCCGTTCACCTCCGCCGCAGGGCTGACCGGCAGCCCGAACTCGGCCACGAATCCCGCAGGCCAGCAGGCTAATTCGCAGGCCGTTGCCGGAGCGGGGCCGACGAGTGGACTGCCCGGTTCTCCGGTCGGCACTGCCGGTTCTCCCGGCCTGGGCGCTGCCGGTTCTCCCGGCGTCGGCGCTGCCGGTGCTCCCGGAGTCGGCGCTGTCGGCGCTCCCACCGCCGCTCCTGCATACAGCGCCCCGAGCGCTCCCGCTTTCGCCCCCGCGGTGCCGGCCCCGGCGGCTCCGATGCCCGCCGCGGTCGCCCCGATGGCCATCGCCCCGATCGTGCCCGTCGCGCCCGCGCCCGCCTTCACACTCCCGGTGGCCGTCGCGCAGCCGGTGGTCACCACACCGCTGCAGACCACGATTCAGCCGGATGCCGCGACGCATCCGATCGCGAATCTCCTGACCACGCCCGGCCAGTCGCCCTTGACCGCCTCCGCGGCGAATGCCCCGGGGCTGTTCAACCATGCCGGTCCGGTGCTGCTCGCCTCGGGTGTGCACGGTGACTCCGAGCATCCGGTGAGCGTGATCGCTCAGCCGGTGCCGCTGACCTCCGCACCCGGTGGGTCGGTGCCGCAGATCAGCGTGCCCGTGAAGCCGGTGCCGGTGCTCACCACGGCGCCCACGATCCCGTCGATCACCAAGCTGCCTGCGATCGATCCGGTGACCAAGGTGCCGGTGATCACCACGGTTCCTACCGTGCCGACGACGTCGAACCCGCCGGTGACCGTCGCCCCGGTCACTCCGGACCCGGACTCGGACACCACTACTCGGCCGCACAATCCGTCCGGCGACAACGACACGCACGGCGATGTTCCGCCGGTGACCGTGCCGAGCGATACCGATTCGGCGCCGACGCATCAGCCGCCGGTCACCCATCCGTCGCAGCCGACCGTGCCGACCACGCAGCCGGATCTGCCGACACACGGTGGCCAGCCCAGTATTTCGGTGGATCCGCCGGTGCCGGTCATGCCTGGTGCGGTGCAGCCGCCGACCACCCAGCCGCATGTGCCGGATGTACCCCACCCGGCGAAACCCGCTGGAGATCCGATCGATTCGAGTCTGCACGTGATGCCGATCGCGGATGATTCCGCGCTGCACTCGGTCTTCCTGATGCATGACGGTGGGCTCACGACCGGGCTCATGCCGACCGATACCTCCTTCGCCGACACCCACTACCAGGTACACGGCCCGTTCGATCACGCGCTGCTGTGAGCGGCGCCGAACACCTTGTCGTAGTGAAGAATCCGGATGCGATGGGCCCGCTGCTCGGGCTGCTCGACGAGCTGCTGGAGCCCATCCACGCCGCAGGTCGCGCTGATCTCGCCGGCCGTCTCGGGATCGCGCGCGCCCGGCTCTCCGATCCCCGGGTGCGCCTGGTTGTGGTGGGTGAGTCCAAGAGCGGGATGAGCACGCTCGTCAACAGCTTGATCGGGACGACGGTCAGCGCCACCGAGAATGCCGTCAGCGTGCCGGTGATCGCCGAGTACGGGCCGCAGTCCACCGCCACGCTGGTGCGGGTGGGGCCGGGCGGCAGTGCCGAACGTCTGCCTGTGGAACCGTCGACCGCGGTGTCGGCAATGGATGCCGAAGGCGTGATCCGGGCCGAATTCACCGAGCCCAGCCCGCTGCTGGCGGAGGGTTTTGTGGTGCTGGACGCGCCCGGCTCGCCCGCCGACACCCCGGCTACGTGGTCGCTGCTCGCGGTCGCGGATGCGGTGCTCTACGTCGCGGACGCGGCCAATCCGTTCACCAGTGGGCAGATCGGGCAGCTGCAGCGCATTCAGCAGGTGTGCCCGACGGTGGTCTGCGTGCTCAACAAGATCGATCAGTCGCCGCAGTGGCCGGAGGTGCAGCAGCACGATCGGCGGCTGCTGGATGCGGCCGGACTGGCCTTCGCCGTCGCGCCCGCGTCGGCGCGACTGCACGAGCAGGCCGTCGCTACGGGTGATCAGCAGCTGGATCTGGAATCCGGTGTGCCGCAACTACTCGACCATCTGCGCAGCTATGTGCTCGGCAATGCCGACGGGGTGGCCGCCGAGGCGGCGGTGCGCGATATCGGGCTGATTACCGACCATCTGGCGCTGGCCCTGCGGACCGAGGCCGAGACGCTGCGCGATCCGCGCCGCTACGGCGTCATCACCGAGCAGTTGCGGCGCACCCGCGAGGAGGCCGAGCAGCTGCGGCAGCGCAGCGCCAACTGGCAGGTCACCCTCGCCGACGGTGCGGGTGAGCTGATGGCCGATACCGAACACGATCTGCGGCACCGCCTGCGCAGCCTGATTCGTGATGCCGAGGCCGACATCATGAAGCGCGATCCGGTGCGGCGCTGGCACGATTTCGGCGCCGATCTCGATGCCAAGATCTGTGAGGCGGTGGAGGAGAACTTCGTCATCGCGCACTACCGCTCGGTCGAGCTGGCCGAGCAGGTGGCCGCGAAGTTCCCGGACCGCGGTATTCCGACACCTGAACTGCGCCTGGACAATCCGGGTGAGGTGGGTGCGGTATTGGAGCCGGTGACCTCGCTCGACAGGCTGGACAGTGCGAAATCGGCGGTGGCGCAAACGGCGCTGAATACGCTGCGCGGGTCCTACGGCGGCATTCTGATGGTCGGCCTGGCCACCAGCCTGCTGGGCATGTCCCTGGTCAACTGGTATTCGGCCGGTGCGGGTGTGCTGCTCGGCGTGAACGCCCTGTGGGACGACCGCAAGAACCGCCGCCAGCGCCGTCAGTCGGAGGCCAAGGTCGCCGTATCCCGTCTCATGGACGATGTGATCTTCCAGGTGAGCAAGGAATCCCGCTATCGCCTGCGGGCCGTGCAGCGCAATCTCCGCGACCATTTCACCGATATCGCCAATGAGACACTGCGTTCGGTGGATGCCTCGTTGCGCGCCGCCGAGGAGGCCGCCGCCGTGCACTCCGGCCAGCGCCGCGAGCAGCGTCTCACCGAAATCGAAGCCGCCCTCGTCCGCCTGCGCGATCTTCGCGAACGTGCCGATGCCCGCGGCGGCAATTCCACGTACTGATCGCCTGCCCCGGTCATTCCGGCATGCTTTTGGCCGGAACCCACTGGGCGGTGGTAGATCCCGGCCAAAAGCGCGCCGGGATGACGGGGTACGCAGGCCGCGACGGCCAGAGCTACCCCAGCTCTTAGTGGTGGGTTAGCTCTGAAATCCGTTGCAGGAGAATTGTTTACCGCCCGGGGTGGGCCGGGTGGAACTGGCCGGAGCTGTGTGATTCCTCGGCACGGATCACGTGCATGACCGCATTGATCAGAGCCAGGTGGGTGAAGGCCTGTGGGAAGTTGCCGAGGTGCCGGCCGGTCCGGGTGTCGATCTCCTCGGCGTAGAGCTTGAGCGGACTGGCGTAGCCGAGTAGGCGTTGGCAGAGTTGCTGTGCGCGTTGCAGTTCGCCGATTTCGACGAGCGCCGATACCAGCCAGAACGAGCAGATGGTGAAGGAGCCCTCCGCGCCGATGAGACCGTCGTCGGTGGTCTCGGTGCGATAGCGCAGGACGAGACCGTTCTCGGTGAGCCGGTCGGCAATGGCGAGCACGGTGGCGCGCACCCGGTGGTCGTCGGGCGGCAGGAAGCGCAGCAGCGGCACCAGAAGCAATGAGGCGTCCAGGCTTTCGCTGCCATAGGTCTGGGTGAACACGCCTTCGGCATTGACGCCGTTGTCGAGGATGTCCTGGCGGATCTCGTCGGCGATATCGTGCCACTTCTTGGCGTAGTCGTATTCGCTGTGCAGTTCGGCCAGTTTCGCGCCGCGATCCAGCGCGACCCAGCACATCACCTTGGACGAGGTGAAATGCTGTGGCTCGCCGCGTACCTCCCAGATGCCGCGATCGGGATTGCGCCAGTTCTCGATGGCCGCCTGCACCTGGCGTTCCAGCATGGGCCACAGCGTCTCCGGCACCTGCTGACGCGACTTCACATGCAGGTAAACGGAATCCAGAATCGTGCCCCAGATATCGTGCTGGTCCTGGTTGTATGCGCCGTTGCCGATGCGCACCGGTTGCGCACCGTCATAGCCGGACAGGTGCGGGAGTTCGGTCTCGGTGATCTCGCGTTCCCCGCCGATGCCGTAAAGCACCTGCAGCGGAAGAGCTCTGCCGTTCCCGTCGGTGGCGACATCGTGCAGGAAGGCGAAGAAGTCGTCGGCCTCCCGATCCAGCCCGAGGGTGTACAGGCCCCACAGTGCGAAGCTGGAGTCACGCACCCAGGTGTAGCGGTAGTCCCAATTGCGTTCCCCCCCAGGTGTTTCCGGGAACGAGGTGGTGGCCGCGGCCAGCAGCGCGCCGGTCGGCGCGTAGGTGAGCCCCTTCAGGGTGAGCGCACTGCGCTGCAGGTATCCGCGCCACGGATGATCGGGGAAGCGCCCCAGGGTGATCCACTGTCGCCACGCCTCCGTGGTCTGCCACATCTTGTCCGCGGCGGCCTCGAATGTCTTGGGGGGCGGCAGATCCGACCAGGACAGTGCCACGAATACCTGATCGCCCTCCCGCATGCGGGTGCGGGCCCGAGCCTCCCGGCCCTCCAGCCCGAGGCGCAGATCGGTGGTGATGGTCAGCGTCGGGCAGCTCTCGATATCGCAGGTGGCCGAGGCCTGTTCGTACACATCACCGCTGTACTCCCAATTGGCCGCCTGCTGGTGGTAGTCGAAGGCCGGTTCGCAGCTCATCTCCAGTTCGACGACCCCGTTCACGCACCGCACCGTGCGCAGCAGCATGTGCTCGGCATCCCAATCCATCGGGGTGCGCTTGTGGCTGCGGCTGCGCGACCGATTGTTGTGCCAGGGCCCCATGACCAGCGCATCGCGCACGATGATCCAGCCGGTCTCGGTCTGCCAGGTGGTCTCGACGATCAGCCCGCCGGGCAGATACCGCCGTGCGGCGGGCACATTGCGGCCGTAGGGGCCGATGCGGAAGTGCCCGGCGCTGCGATCGAGTGCGGCGCCGAAAATGCTGGGGGAGTCGGGGCGCGGTATGCACATCCACTCCACCGACCCGTTGCGGGCGATGAGGCAGTTGGTTTCGCAGTCGGAGAGGAATGCGTAATCGTCGATCGGCGGGAAGTTCGAGTAGTGCGCCTCGCCGATGGCGGCCGGAACATAGCCATCCGAAAGCTGGGCGTCGGGCCGGTCGAGCGCATCCCGGGGCGGGCCGAGCGTCTCGGACTCGATATCGCTCGCACCGCTACTCAGCGGGCGGGCATATGACTCCGGTTCGTCATAGGACTCCATAGTCACCATCTTCTGTCCTGTCGGCCCGAATCGTCCACCCTCAGGCTTTCGGCCTAGGGTGGTGTCGTGCATGCGATTGCAGGATGGTGGGACGGCGTCGAACTATGGGTGGCCGGCCTGCCCTTCGTTCCCCAGTTCGCCGTGGTGCTGGCCGCCATGGTGCCGGTTTGTTTCGCCATCGCCTACCTGCTGGATCGAGTGCTGCGTGTCGGGCTGCGTGCGCTGGGCCGTGATCGAGTTGTCGCCCAGGAGGCTGCGGCGCCTGCCGCGCAGCCGCGTCGTACGCGTAAGGAAGCCGCCTGATGCCTCGTTCCCGTGTTCAGCTCGCCCTGATCGCGCTGCTCGTTCTCGTCGTCATCGCCTGGCTCTTCACGCGCTGAGTCCGCTGCGCGCGGAGTTCTCTCGCTATTAATCGGGCGAATCGGACTTCAATCCCTCACTGTCGGATGCTGCGCGTACGCTGCTGCACCATGTCAACCGATGAAGGCTTGGAACTGGTGACGTTGCTGTCCGAAGAGGATTTCGAGGAGGACGAGCCACGTCTGATCGCGACTCACTACACGGGCCCCGAAGAGGCGCTCGAAATGGTGAAGGCGGCGCAGCTGCTGGGCCTGGGCGTCCGGCTCAGCAACCGCATCCGCCCCGACGAGGATGATGCCGAGAGTGCCACGGAGGAGTGGGTTCTCGACATCCTGGAGAACCCGCCCGTCGTCGAAGGCGACGAATAACCGATCAGTACCGACGGCGAGTAGCTACTCGGGCCGCATGCCGGTAGCTATTCGTCGTCCCGCTCACGCCATTCGCTGAACCGCTTGCCGAGCTTGGACACGGTCTCACCGACCTCCTGTCCGACCGTGCCCACCGCGGATCCGACATCGCGGCCGAGATTGCGCACCGTGCGAATGAGCGGGTCTTCCGACTGATCGAAGTTCTGCCGGTAGGCGCGCGCCGCTTCCTTCACCTGATCGCTGATGCGGGCGTTCTTGTCCTGCTCCCGCAGCGGGTAGCGGCCGTCCAGAATCCGGTCGTACTCACCGCTGGCGATCCACCGCCGCAGTTCGGCCGCCCGCAGCACCGAGAACGGGTGCGACTGCAATTCCAGATTCAGCAGTTTCAGTACGCCGTCGCGCAGATCACCCGCGCGGTCGTAGGCGTCGGCCTGCTCCAGGAATGCCGCATGGCTCATCTCGTCCACGCGGGAGCCACCGGCGAGCTTCATATGCACCCGCACCGACGCGTCCACGTCCTGCCCGCACAGCAGCCCGGCGCGGTCGCCGGACAGCTCGGATTTGCGGCTCCATTCCATCAGTGCCGCGACAATGGCGCGTAAAGCCCAGCCGCCCAACGGAACCCAGCCGACGCCCGCGGCCAGTCGCATGAGATGCATGAGCATGGTCCGGTACACCGCATGTCCGGACAGGGCGTGCCCGAGCTCGTGCCCGACCACGAAGCGCAGCTCCTCGGGATCGAGCAGATCCAGCAATCCGGTGGTCAGGACGATGAAGGGCCGGTCCATGCCGATGGTGAAGGCGTTCACCTCCGGGTCCTGCAGTACGAACATCTCGGGCGTGGTGGGCGCGTCCAGGATGCGCACGGCGTCCTCGCGCAGCTGGTGCACGTTCTTGAACTGCCGTTCGTCCACCCGTACCGCGGTCGCCAGATACATCAGCCGATACTGACGTTCGGCGAGCAGTCCGGAGAGTGCGCGCAGCAGTGTGTCGAAGCCGGACAGCGAGCGCAGTGTCACCAGCGCGGTGCGGTCGGCGGGATGTTCCCAGGTGCGGGTCGATATGCCGGGAAAGGTCCGGCGGACCCGATCTGGAGCAGTCATTGATTCCCCCGTGGGTATGTTCACAGTGATAGGCGGCCCGTTCCGTTTCCTGTGAGCCGTGCCGCCCTGCTACAGTCTGCCCCGTGTCGTCGAGTGTTGTGCCCCAGGTCCGCCATGAATTGGCGTTGATCGCTGTGGGCTGCCTCGCGGTCGCGGACATCCTCTGTCGTTGATTGCTGACCGGGCACTACTGCACGTCTGAAGTAGACTGGCGCGCGTTCCTTTTCGCAGTCGTGTCCGATTCCCGACGGCCTTCGGGCTGTAGCGCCACCGTCGCCTTTTCCCTGCGACGGGTCTACGGCAGTACCTTCCTTCACTCGCCCCCAGGTCCCCGGGGGGTTTTTCGAAAGGTCCACCCCGATGTCCAGCAGCTCCAGGCTCTCTCGTCGATCTATCGTCGCAGTCGCATTGACCGCGGTCGCCGCCACCGTTCTCACGGCCTGCGGTGGCGGCTCGAGCGACTCCACCGACAAGGGCGCGGTTGCCGACGGCAGTGGCGGCACCCTGAACCTCTACGCCTACTCGGTCCCGAAGCCCGGTTTCGACAATGAGATTCCGGCCTTCAACAAGACCGATGCCGGTAAGGGCGTGAAGTTCCAGCAGTCCTACGGCGCCTCGGGCGATCAGTCCCGCAAGGTGAAGGACGGCGCCGAGGCCGATATCGTCAATTTCTCCGTCGAGCCCGACATCACCCGCCTGGTGGATGCCGGGCTGGTCGACGCGAGCTGGAATGCGGACGCCAACAAGGGAATTCCGTTCGGCTCGGTCGTTGTCATCGCGACCCGCAAGGGCAACCCCAAGGGCATCAAGGACTGGGACGACCTGCTGAAGCCGGGCGTCGAGGTCGTGACCCCGAACCCGTTCTCCTCGGGTTCGGCCAAGTGGAACCTGCTGGCCCCGTACGCCGCCAAGAGCGACGGCGGCAAGAACCCGCAGGCCGGTCTGGACTACCTGTCGCAGCTGATCACCAAGGATCACGTGAAGGTGCAGCCGAAGTCGGGCCGCGAAGCCACCGAGACCTTCCTGCAGGGCACCGGTGACGTGCTGCTGAGCTATGAGAGCGAAGCCCTCTTCTCCGAGCGCAACGGCGATCCGATCGAGCACTTCATCCCGCCGACCACTTTCAAGATCGAGAACCCGGTCGCGGTGACCAAGAACAGCAAGAACCCGGCCAAGGCCGTGGCGTTCCACGACTTCATGTTCACCGCGGACGGCCAGAAGGCGTTCGCCGCGGCCGGCCTGCGTCCGGTCGATCCGAAGGTGGCCGCCGACTTCGCCAAGGACTTCCCGACCCCGCAGAAGTTGTGGACCATCGCGGACCTGGGTGGCTGGAAGGCTGTGGACAAGGATCTG
Organism: Nocardia sp.; assembly: GCF_025465275.1. Classification (GTDB taxonomy): domain Bacteria; phylum Actinomycetota; class Actinomycetes; order Mycobacteriales; family Mycobacteriaceae; genus Nocardia. The sequence continues at coordinate 59,777 of NZ_JAODNK010000202.1, forward strand.
TTCACACCCAACACCGGCAGCGTCGCGGTTATCTACGACAAGGCCACCAAGTAGCCGGGTGACCTGGAACACAAGCGATACTCGATAGCGTGAGTGACAGCAGCACGGGCGCCGGGACCACCTCGGGTCCCGGCGTTTCGGCAGACAAGCAACCCAAACCGGCCCGGTCCTGGCTTCGGGTGACCGGGTCCGTGGGCCCGTTCGGCATCGCCACGGCGGCGCTGTGGCTCAGCATTATCGTGCTGCTGCCGTTGGCGGCGCTGACGTACAACTCCTTCGGTGACGGCTGGTCCGGATTCTGGAATGCGGTGAGCGCGCCCGCCGCCGTCGATTCGCTGCGGGTGACCATTTTCGTATCGGTCATCGTCGCGGTCATCAATGTCTTCATGGGCACCCTCATCGCCTGGGTGCTGGTGCGGGACGAGTTCCCCGGCAAGTCGATCGTCAATGCGCTCATCGACCTGCCGTTCGCGCTGCCCACCATCGTGGCCAGCATTGTGCTGCTGGCGCTGTACGGGCCCGAGAGTCCGATCGATATCCATCTCAATGCCACCCAGCCGGGTCTGATCGTGGCACTGGCCTTCGTCACGCTGCCGTTCGTGGTGCGTTCGGTGCAGCCGGTGCTCATGGAGGTCGATCGGGAGGTGGAGCAGGCGGCCGCGTCACTGGGCGCGGATAACTGGACCACCTTCCGCAGCATCGTGCTCCCGACGCTGGCGCCGGCCATCATCAGCGGTGGCGGGCTGGCTTTCGCCCGTGCCATCGGCGAGTACGGGTCGGTGGTGTTGATCGGCGGCAATATTCCGCGCGAGACGCAGATGACCTCGCAGTACATCCAGCAGCAGATCGAGGTGGATCGACCGGTGAACGCGGCGGCGGTTTCGGTTGCGCTGCTGCTGATTTCGTTCGCGACGCTGCTGGTGCTGCGATTCGTCGCCGACCGGTCCGCCCGGAAAGAGCAGGAGTCGCGATGAAACTTGCTCCCTGGACTCGGATTTCGCTGCGTACAGTGGCGCTGGTCTATTTGGCCGTGCTGCTGATTCTGCCGCTGGGCATCATCCTGTGGCGCACCTTCGGTCGCGGCGTCGGCGAGTTCATCACCTCGATCAGCACGCCCGCCGCGGTGTCGGCGTTCAATCTGTCGATTCTCATCGTGGCGATCGTGGTGCCGCTGAACGTGGTGTTCGGCGTGCTGACCGCGCTCGCGCTGGTGCGCGGAAAGTTCCCCGGCCGCAACCTGATTCAGGGTTTGGTCGATCTGCCGTTCGCGGTTTCCCCGGTGGTGGTCGGCGTTTCGCTGATCATGCTGTGGGGTGTGAACGGCTGGTTCGGCGGGCTCGAAAACCACGGTCTGAAGGTGATTTTCAATCTGCCGGGCATGGTGCTGGCCACCATCTTCGTGACGCTGCCGTTCGTGGTGCGCGAAGTGGAGCCGGTGCTGCACGAGATCGGCGACGATCAGGAGCAGGCCGCCGCCACGCTGGGCGCCTCGCGCTGGCAGACCTTCTGGCGGATCACGCTGCCCGCTATCCGGTGGGGTCTCACCTACGGCATCGTGCTGACCGTGGCGCGTGCGCTCGGTGAATTCGGTGCGGTCATCATGGTTTCCACGGCGCTGCCCGGTAAATCGCAGACGCTGACCCTCCTGGTGGAGGGCCGCTACACCAATGATCACAACACTTTCGGCGCGTATTGCGCGGCGACCCTGCTCATGGGTATCGCCCTCGTTGTCCTTCTGTTCATGACACTCCTCGAACGCAAGCGGGGCACAGCCAAATGATCACCGTGACCAATGCCAACAAGCGCTACGGCACCTTCGCCGCGCTCGACGACGTCACCCTGGACATTCCGTCCGGCGAATTGACCGCGCTGCTGGGTCCGTCCGGATCGGGTAAGTCGACGCTGCTGCGCTCGATCGCCGGTCTGGAATCGCTCGACGGCGGCATCGTCACCATTGCCGGAAAAGATGTGACCAGGGTGTCGCCGCAGAAGCGCGATATCGGGTTCGTGTTCCAGCATTACGCCGCGTTCAAGCACATGACCGTGCGTGACAACGTCGCCTTCGGGCTGAAGATTCGTAAGCGGCCGAAGCCGGAGATCAAGAAGAAGGTCGATGATCTTCTGGAGATCGTCGGACTGGACGGGTTCCAGCACCGCTATCCCACACAGCTTTCCGGTGGTCAGCGGCAGCGCATGGCGCTGGCTCGCGCGCTGGCGGTGGACCCGCAGGTGCTGCTGCTGGACGAGCCGTTCGGTGCGCTCGATGCGAAGGTGCGCGCGGATCTGCGGACCTGGCTGCGCCGGCTGCACGAAGAGGTACACGTCACCACCGTGCTGGTCACCCATGACCAGGAGGAGGCGCTGGATGTGGCGGACCGGATCGCGGTGATGAACAAGGGGCGGATCGAGCAGGTCGGCACGCCGGAAGACGTATACGACCGGCCCGCAAACGATTTCGTCATGTCGTTCCTGGGTGCGGTGGCGAAGCTCAATGGGCATCTGGTGCGGCCGCACGACATTCGCGTGGGTCGCGATCCCAGCATGGCGCTGGCCGCGCACGAAGGTACCGCGTCCTCCGCCGGTGTCACTCGGGCCACGGTCGAGCGGATTGTCCACCTGGGCTTCGAGGTTCGGGTGGAACTGCGTAATGCTGCCACCGGCGACCTGTTCACCGCCCAGGTGACCCGAGGCGATGCTGAGGCGCTGCACCTCGCCGAGGGTGAAACCGTCTACGCCCGCGCGACTCGAATCCCGGAACTGCCGGTCGCCCGTATTCCGGAAGTCACGGACGCTCCGGAGCTTCCGGTCGCGTAGGCGCCGACACGCCGGTACCGGGGGGGTGCGAAGCTTTCGCATTGCTTTCCCTTCGGCCGCTGCTGGGCGACGCTGGTATTGCACCGGCTACCAAGCCGTTTGCTCCCCGCCCCGCCCAGCAGAAGGCGCACCTCATGGCCTTGACCGAACCCGAAGCGAAAGTGCTTGCCGCGCTTTCCCTCCCGGACCTGCCCGCTGCCCGCACCGTCCGGCAGCTGTGCACCGCAACAGGTCTCACCTCCGGAGCCGCCCGCCGCGCCCTCCATCACCTCTCCGGCGCCGGCCTGGCTCTCTCCACCCTGCACACCCCCGCCACCTGGCAGGCCACCCACCGCGGCCGCCTCACCATCCACACCCCCGCCTACCGCGACTACGTCGCCAGTACCCTCACAGTGCCGGATCACCGTCCCCGCACCAGGAGGCCCCCGCCATGCTCGCAGCATTCTCCATCACCCCGATCGGCGCAGGCGAAGACGTAGGCGAACCAGTAGCCGCCGCCATCCGAGTAATCCGAGCCAGCGGCCTCCCCAACCGCACTTCCGCCAGCTTCACCGAAATAGAAGGCGACTGGGACGAAGTCTTCGCCGCAATCAAACAGGCCACCGACGCCGTCATGGCAATCTCCACCCGCTGCAGCGTCGTCATCAAAGCCGACATCCACCCCGGCCACCCGGACATGCTCACCGCCAAGGTGGAAACCGTAGAACGCTACCTGGCCCAGGACTAGCCGACCGGTCTCCACGGCCCGACTAGTCCACGAACTGAGGGTTTCTCACACACCGGCCCACCGCAATGCTGCTGGGCATCGGAAGGTCACGCGACAGTACGGCCTTCACTGCGGGCCACACCACCGCACACTCGAGGGCGGTCGGACAATTGGATAACCGCTGTTCGGGGAGTGGAAGTGGTTGTCTGCCAACGGGTATCGGCGGACCCGATCCCACGGCGCGGTGCGTGGTGACGCTGAACACAGAGATAACTAAACATTTGCCAACGGTTGCCGACTCTGCTGTGGTGGAGGTGTAAGGGCTCGTTACATGCGAATTTTGGGGTGGGATTCACGGTGATGATGAGATTTTTCGCCAGTTCGGCGAGTTTGCTGACTATTTACTATGCGGGGTCGGGGGTGGCGTCGGCGGAATTGGTGCGCGGTCCTGACCATGTGATTGCGAAACCAGCCGTCGACGGGTGGGTGGCGGAAGCCTCACTGGTCAACGTGCTGGTGAACACGGTGCCGAACCTGGCCCAATCCCCGTGGTCGCGGGAGGCGTTCATCGATGCCACCGCTGTCGGGAACATCACCGGCGCGGGCAGCAGCGGGGTGAAGTCGGGGGTTTTGCGCTCGGGAATCCAGCTGGGCTGCAACACCGATGTGTCCTCCGGTCTGCAAACCGGGTCCTCGGCGTCGGTCGGCCCGAATGCCTCGGTCACTGTCTCGAACCTGCCCTCGGCGAATCTCGGCGGCACTGCGACGGTGTCCCCGCAGATCCAGACCACCCTCAAACCCGGTGCTATCACCACGATCCCGCTCGGCGAGCGGGTCCTGGAAGGTGCGGTCGGGGCTTCGGATCTGACCGGTATCCAGGTGCATGTGGACAACTGCCTGGGCCCGGCCTCGGTACGCGTGTACACCCAGTTCTCGATCTCCACCCATGTCGCCGACACCACGGTCACGGTCTATTCCGACCCGGCCACCATCTGATGGGGAGAGCGAGACTCGTGCCGTTCGCGTACTCCGAAAAGCGGTGCTGGACAGGAAGATCGGCCGCCGCGGCCCTCGTGCTGCTGGTGGCCGCGACCACCGCCGTCCTCGTGGTGAACACCGGCACTGCGGCCGGGCAGGAAACCCCTGCGCAACGCTGCGCCCGGGAAACCTCCGCGTACAACTCGGCATGGGAATCGACTTGGCGGGCAAGCAATCCCGGCAACCCGGGGCCACCGCCGCCACCACCGGTGCCGTATGTGTGCGTCGATCCCGGCACCGCACCTTCGACGACCACCACCGCGCCGCAGACCGCGCCGGGCCTGATGCCGACCCAGGCGCCGGGCGGCGGGGTTGAGGGCCAGGCAGGCAATGCGCCCGGACGGCTCCCGGACGGCAATGGCACCGACATCGTTCCCGGGCCTTCCCCGGCAGCCGCGCCGGCGCCCACCACGATCAGCGGACCGACCACCGCGCCGATTCCGCTGCCCACCCGTCCCGTGCGCGAAACCGCCGAAGCCAGCCGATGCGGTGTCGATTGGCACGGGCCTCCCTGCGCTGACCTGCAGGATTGCCCACCCGGATACGCGCTGGTGAACGACGCGAGTTTCGGCGAGGTGTGCTTCCAGGTCGAGGTCGTCGAGCCCAGCTACGGGGACCGTTCTCAGGTCGCCGGCGGCCACACCACCGGCAGCCTGCCCGTCGAATACAGCGAGACCGTGACGGCGACCGCCAGTGATACGGTGTCGGGCTCGGTCACCAAGACCGACGGCACGACGCAGACGGTCGGGGGCGGCGTGGAGACCGGGGCGTCGGGCGGGGTGAGCATCCCGTTCCTGGCTGATGCCGAGGCGTCTGCCAAAATCACCGGGAGCTATTCCTGGGCGGGCAACTCACAGCAAGCTGAGACCACCGGTCAGAGCACGCAGTACACCACCGCCGTCACGCAGGCGTTCAAGACCACAGTCCCGGCGTGCACGCAGTTCACGGTCACCCCGGAGTACGCCCTGCTGCATTGGCGGATGGCCCAACGCTACTCATGGAAGCCGATGGGGGAAGGCGACCTCACACACGCGACCGGCCGGATGAAGACCTATACCGACCCCATCCCGGCGGAAAAGTGCAACAAATGACCCGGAGAACCGCAATGAGGATGACCAGAATCGCTGGACTGTGCCTGTCGGCCGCAGCCGTCGCGGTATCGGCGGCCTGCTCGTCGAATAACGACGCCACCCCTGGGCAGACTGGTACGACCACCTCCGCGAAGCCGTCCACAGGCGCGACCTTCACTGCCCCCACCCCGCCGCCCCCGGTCACCAGAACCATGCAAACCGCACCCGGTGACCGCGTGATCACCCAGGCAGATCTGCTGTGGAAGACCTACGGGGACGCGGTAATAACGGTCGGTTCCGGGGCTTGGCAACCGAGCGTCTACAACATCAAAACCATGGTCGGCCCGGAATCGACCCAGAAGCACATGCCCGAAACCGGTGATCAGCTCAATCCGTGGATCGTCACCGGGGTCTGCTTCGCCAGCGATTACGAAGTCGGGCTGGAGATCACGCCGCAGGAAGACATTCCAGGATTCAACGCCGCAACCCCGCCCCGCGAAGGACACACCGCTGCCGCCGGCCGCGGCGGACGGTGCGATAACGGGTTCGTCAATCTGAACCTGTCGACACCGCCGCTCAGATGACTGCCTGGGTGTTTCTTTTGGGCGCTGTTTCGCCAGCGCTATCGAGGAGGCTCCAACAGTCCTCTACCATCGTCCTCCCGGCGCGCCGTCGCCCGGCAGTCTCCGACATCCCTTGGAGCTAGCGAGAATTCGGAGTTCAAGGGGTGGGTGGGTCGATAGCCTGGGTGATGGTCGGGGCGGTTACTCGGGCGCTGTGGGGCTAGGGGATTGAGGTGGAGTCGGGGACGTAGCGCCAGATGGGGAGTAGGGCTTGGTTTGTGAGGGGGGTGGGGGAGGTGTGGATGGTGGATTCGAGGCGGGTGATTACCGAGGCCGGGTCCAGGCCGGTGCCTATGAGGACCAGGGTGCTGGTTCGGGGTTCGTTGCGGGACCAGGTGGTGGGTTCGATGGTGATGTGACGGCCGACCATGTGGAGGAGGAACTTTCGGGAGTCTTCGGGGACGGCGAAGGCTAGGACGCCCTTGGCTCGGAAGAGGCCGGGGGGTGGGTCTTCCAGGACTGCGATGAGTTTTCGGGGGTTGAGGTCGGTGGGGCTGGTGAAGGAGACACTTTCGTACGCGTCGTGCAGGTGATGATGACGGTGGCCGCTGCTGCAACGATGGTCGCCGTGGCTGCCGCCGCTGTGCTCGTGGTGGCCGCAGTCGCAGTCACTGTCGCCGGTGTGGCAGTCCTCGTCGGATTCGTGGTCGTCGAGGAGTAACTCGTCGAAGCTGAGTTGCTGGCCGACTCGGGGTTTGCTCGGGTCGCGGGTGGGGATGTCGAAGAGCAGGGCGGGGTCTATGTGGCCGTGGCTGGTGGCATAGACGGGGACTTGGCCTACCAGGGTGCGGATTTCGGTGTGGAGTTGTTCGAGGGTGGCGGGTGGGACTCGGTCGGCTTTGTTGAGGACGACGAGGTCTGCCATGCGCAGGTGGGTGGCGAGTTCGGGGTGTTGGGCGCGGCTTTCGGGGAAGTGCTCGGCGTCTACGAGTTCGATCAGGCCGCCGTAGCGAATGCGCGGGTTGTCGCTGCCGGTGACCATGCGGATCAGATTGCGAGGTTCGGCGAGGCCGCTCGCCTCCACGACGATGACGTCGATCCGGTGTTTGGGGTGGGCCAGGCGGTCGAAGAGGTCATCCAGTTCGGTGACATCCACGGCGCAGCAAACACAGCCGTTGCCGAGCGAGACCATCGCGTCGACCTGGCCTGCCACCAGCATGGCGTCGATATTCACCGCGCCGAAGTCGTTGACTATCACGCCTATGCGCAGGTCACGACTGCGCAGTAGGCGATTGAGGAGGGTGGTTTTGCCGGAACCCAGGAAACCGGCCACGATCAGGACTGGTATGCGCCGACTCACTCGGACCACCCTACCGAGGGGCTGTGCGGTGGACGCAGCATGGCGGAAACGGGCCGGAAATACCAGCGTCCTACCGTGACGGACAATCGGACCGATCCCGGAGGTGGCGCAGTGCTGGTGCGGGACATTCTCGACGCGCCGCAGTTGCGAATGCAGCTGTTGCACGGGGACGACGCCGAATTGGCGCGACCCGTGGCTCGGGTGTGCGCGACCGATATGCCTGATCCGCGACCGTTCGTGACGCCGGGCGCGCTGGTCTGCACCGGCTTGATCTGGCGGCAGCAGGCCGAGGATTCGGATCGATATGTGGGACTTCTCGCCGCGGCGGGAGTTGCGGGCGTAGTCGCGGGACAGGCATTGCACGGGCACGTGCCCGAAGATGTGGTGGCAGCATGCGAGCGCCACGGATTGCCGCTGCTATCCGCACCGCAGAGCGTGCCGTTCAGCCGGATCATCGAATACTTGGCGGAGCAGGCAGCCGAATTGCGCTGGCGGCGTGTGCAATCCAGGGTCGATCGGCAGCGCAGACTGCTGGCGGCCGTCGCGGGCGGGAGCAGTGTCGGTGATCTGATCGCCGATATTGCCGTGGAGCAGGAGATTTCGGCATGGCTGGTGACCGCGACCGGCCACGTGATCGCCGGAACCGCACCGCTCACGGAGGCTGATCGCGACCGGATCGTCGCGACCGCACTCACCGCGCCCCGGCTGCCCGCCGTGACCGGGGGAGCCATGCGGGTATTGCAGGTCGGCGGCGGAGATCGAATCACCGCCTGGTACCTGGTGGTTCGACCGGCAGCCGCGGAACCCGAAACATTCGCCGCCGATCTGGCCGCCGTCATCGAGTTCTACCGGCAGCGCAGCGCCGACCGCCTGCACCTGGATTGGGAACTCGTCGACCGGTTCCCGGCCCCGATGGTGGACCTGCCCGGCGGATCGGCCGTGGCAGTCGTCTGCGACATCCATCCGGCCGAAACTCTGTCGGCCGTCGGACTCCCCGAAGTGCGTGTGGCACTGCATGATGTGCTGTCCGGTGTCACCACATCGGTGGACAAAGAAGGCCGACTCGTCGCCGTCGTCACGGGCACCCAGGACGAGATCGCCGGCAAGCTACGCCACAGAATGGGCCGACTCGCCCCCGCACTCAACGGTATTCGACTTGCCTTCGGTGTCAGCGCCCAGCAGCGCGACGAATCCCTGCCGGGAGCAATCGCCGCCGCCGGGGCCGCCGCCACCGCTGCCGGTGACGACAATACCGCCGTGACCGTCCGCATTGCCGATATCGACACGGCCGTAGGACTTTTCACCGCAGTCCCCGGTGGCCTGCAGCGCCGCTTCGCCGAACGTGTGCTCGGCCCCGTCGTCGACTACGACCGCAAAACCGGTGCGGGACTACTGGAAACCCTGGAGGTATTTCTCGGATGCGAGGGCTCCTGGCGACAGGCCGCCGACCGAATGCACCTGCACCTCAACACAGTTCGCTATCGCATCGGCCGCATAGAGGAGCTCACCGGCCGCGACCTCGGCCGCATGGACGACCGCCTCGACCTCTACCTGGCTGTGCGCACCATGACCGGCCACCCCGCTCCCGCCTAGCCCTCATTGCCCGATCAAGATCACCAGGAAACTGCGGCGGCATCGTGCGAGTAGCCGCCGCCACCAGTTCCTGGTCGATGTTCGTCATTGGCGCGGGACTACGGTCAGACCGCGCCGGTGTAGGGGTCCCAGGCGGTTCCGGCGTCGGGAGCGTCCTCGCGCAGCACCGCCGCTTGGATCAGCCCGTACGGCCGGTCGTCGGCGTAGAACACCTCGCCCTTGTTCTCGACATCGAAGCGCGAGAGGTCGAAGTACCAGTGGTGCTTATTGGGAGCCGACATGCGGATCTCCGCCAGGCACGGATAAGCCTCCAGCGCCGCCTGCCCCATCTCGAACAGCGTCTGCTGCAATGCTTTCGAATGCTGCGTGGCGAACTTCGCGACCATGACGGCACGAATACCCGCGTAGGTGGCGTCCCAGTCGTCAGGCGCGGTGGCGAAGCGCCAGCGGGCCGTGAGGCTGGTGGCGAGAATGCGGTCGTAGGAGGGCTCGAGCACGGTGAATTCATCGGTCAGGAAGTCGGCGAACTCCGAGCCGGTGGACTTCAGGATGACCAGATCCTTGACGCCGCCGATCACCCACTCCTGCTGGGCGGCCCCGGTGCCGCTGACAGTGATCGCGGTTATGCGCACCTCCGGCCCGACTCGGGTCCAGGCGTGGTCGTGCCCGGTGCCGTCGACCGGAACCCGTTGCCACGCATACTCTTCGATCTCGATGCGGGCCGAATCCACGGTCGCGATGTCATCGACGAAGTGCCGGGCCAGCGCCTGCCCGTAGGTTTCGATGCTCCCGTCGCCGTGCGATTTGGCGTACGTGAAGATGGTCTGCTTCTGCGAGTCCGTCGGCAGCACACCGCCCTGATCGCCGGCGGTGTGTGCTTCGTCGAAAGCCCCACGCAGGCAGGACGATACGTTCAGATCGCGAATCTCGTGCCGTGCAGTGTCGCGGTAGATGCGCACCACCCGGTTCTCGGCCTTGCCGTACTGGTGCGGGCCGAGCACGATCTTGCCGGTCAGTTCGGTCATGGTCGCCTCCCGTGGTCGATGAACACCTTGCCCCACTGTGGCGTATCCGAGCCGCCGCACACGCTGGTTCGGAAGACAAAACATCGTCCGCGACACGCCCTGCGGTTGGCGAATCAGACAAACCCCCAGGCGGCCGCGGCTGCCTAGCCTGACCATCAACCGATGCGCCGCAAGGAGCTGCCATGACAACGTCCCATTCCGTCGACACCCGATTGCCCTGGCATCGGCTGTTGGCGTTCGGCATCCAGCATGTGCTGATCATGTACACGGGATGCGTGACCGTGCCGCTGGTTTTCGGTGCGGCCGCGGGTCTCGACAAGTCCACCGTCGGCCTGTTGATCAGCGCCGATCTGCTGGTCGCGGGCATTATCACGCTGGTGCAGAGCCTCGGGCTGGGCCGATTCGCGGGCGCTCGGCTGCCGATCATCACCGGCGCGACCTTCGTGGCCATGAGCCCGATGATCTTGATTGCCAAGCAGTACGGACTGCCCGCCGTCTACGGCTCCATGCTCATAGGCGGTCTGGTCGGTATCGCCCTGGCCTGGCCGTTCGCCATGGTGGTGCGCTTCTTCCCGCCGCTGGTCACCGGCACCGTCCTCACCGTCGTCGGCGTTTCGCTCATCGGTGTGGCGGGCGGGCTGATCGTGGGCAGCGATCCCAAGTCTCCGTCCTTCGGTGCGATCTCGAATATCGTGCTGGCTGCCGTGGTCCTGCTCATTGCCCTGGTCGGCACGGTTCTCGGGCGCGGTGTGTGGTCGCAGCTCGGCATTCTCATCGCGCTCGTCGCGGGTGTACTGATCTCCGTCCCGATGGGGCTGATCAAGCTCGACGGCGTGTCGAAGGCGGCATGGCTGGGCGCACCGCACGTATTCCACTTCGGCGCACCGCAGTTCCCCATCACCGCGGTGGTGGCCATGAGCATTGTGATGGTCGTGGTCTTCGCCGAATCCACCGCCAGCATGCTGGCCATCGGTGAGATCACCGGAAAGCCTTTGGAGCGAGCCGATCTGGCGCGCGGCCTCATCGGTGACGGTCTGTCGGCGGTGCTGGCTGGCGTGTTCAGCTCGTTCGTGGACACGGTGTTCAACCAGAATGTCGGCGCGGTGGCCAGCACCCGGGTGCACAGCCGCTATGTGACGGCCGTCAGCGGTGCGCTGCTGGTGGTGCTCGGCCTGGTGCCGCGCTTCGGCGCGATCGTGGCCGCGGTGCCGCAGCCCGTGGTCGGCGGCGTCGGCCTGGTGCTGTTCGCCACCATCGCGGTGATCGGCGTGGATACCCTGCGCCGGGCCGATCTCACCGATCGGGTGAATCTGTCGATTGTCGCGGTCGCCATCGGCGTGGGCCTGGTGCCGGTGCTCACCAAGGGCATGTTCGACAAGTTCCCGACCTCGGCGCAAATCCTGCTCAACAGCGGAATCGCACTGGCCGCCGCCACCGCATTCCTGCTGAATCTCCTCTTCAATCACACCAAGCTGGGCGAAATAGCCCGCGGCGCAATCGACCCCGTTCCGGCCGTCCCGGAACCGCAGGACCCGATCGCCGCCTGAAACCCCGCCTCCTCATCGGGGACCGAGGCCGCAGCCTCCGCCGACGCAACCAGCTGGGCGTCGCCGGAGTCCGCGGCCTCGGTTGGGTCTCCAGTTCACCGAGGGGGCTCTCACGGTGGCGACACGCCGACAACCGCCACCGTCAGAGCCCTCTCGATGGGTCTAGCCGCAGGCGTTGACCCACTCGGAGAGGCCGTCGGCGAACTGCTGGCGCTTCCAGATGGGGACCTCGTGTTTGATGCGATCCACCAGGGTCGCGCAGGTGGTGAAGGCTTCCGCGCGGTGGGGAGCCGCGACGGCCACCGCGATGGCGAGATCGCCGATGGTGAGCGGGCCGATCCGGTGCACGGCGGCCACCGGCAGCCCGGAGGATTCGGCCACCTCGGCGCATACCCGCCGCAGGAACTTCTCGGCCTCCGGATGCGCCGAATACTCCAGCGTCGAAACCGACTGGCCGCCATCGTGATTGCGCACCATGCCGGTGAAGACCACCACCGCACCGTGCTCCGGCCCGAGCACCGCCTTCTCGACCTCGGCCGGGTCGAGCGGCTGATCGCTGATCCAGGCGCGCAGTTCGCCGCCGTCACTCATGGTTGCCTCCTCCGGCCACCTGGGCCAGCAGATGTTCGAGAAGTGGTTCCAGCACCGCGATTCCGTCCTTCACCCCACCCGGCGAGCCCGGCAGATTGACGATCACTGTGCGGCGGGACAGTCCGGCAACGCCCCGGCTCAGCGCTGCGAGCGGGAATTTCGCGGTGCCACGCTGCCGGATCGCCTCGGCCACACCGGGCAATTCCCGATCCAGCACCGCCAGCGTCGCTTCCGGCGTCGCATCGGTGGGAGAGGCTCCGGTGCCGCCTGTGCTGATCACCAGTGCGGGCTCACCCGACAGCGCATCGGAAAGCCCGTCCGCAATATCGGCATCGGCGGAGATCAACGGCCCGCGCACCGAGAAACCTCGCTCGCCAAGCCATTTCACAAGCACCGGCCCGGTAGTGTCCACCCGCGTACCCGCTGCCGCACCGGTCGATGCAACAACCACGACGGCCGTCCGCCCCGCCCCCGCAGCGCCCGGCGAAATGACCGTGGAGTTCGCCACCTCGGCAGCAGCCTCCGTCGCCCCGGCCGCAGCGCCCACCGGAGTGACCGTGGAGTTCGCCGCGTCCGCAACAGGGTTTGTCGCCCCGGCGGCAGTGCTCGTCACCCGGGCCGCAGAGTTTGTCTGAGTGATAGTGGAGTTCGACGAAGTGGTCGCAGAGTTGGCGCCGGTGGTCGACGCCCCCGACTGGGTGGTGTCGACGTGATGGTCATGCCCGGCGTGGTCGGCCGACTGCGAAAATTCGTCCGTCCGCACCCAATGTCCGTGCTTACCACCGTCTTTGGTGAGCACCCGCACTCCGTGCAGCGATGCGGACGGATCTACCGCCTTGATCATGTCGTGCAGCGTGAGCCCGGCGACCGCGACCGCGGTCAGCGCCTCCATCTCGACCCCGGTGGGCCCCTTGGTCTTCGCGACGGCCTCGATGGTGATCGTCGTATCGGTGAACCCGAAGCTCACATTCACCGAGGACAGCGCCAGCTGATGGCACAGCGGAATCAGCTCGGAGGTCTTCTTCGCACCATTGATGCCCGCCAGCCGGGCGGTGGTCAGCACATCGGCCTTGGGCATGCCGTCGGCGCGCACCAGTCGCACCACCTCGGCGGTGGTGTGCAGCTCACCGGCCGCAACCGCGACCCGTGCCGTGTCCGCCTTCGCACTCACATCGACCATGCGAGCGCGGCCTTCCCCGTCGACGTGGGACAACTCACTCATAACTCCAGCCTGGCACAGCCGTCCTCGCGAGGTCGCGCGGGGATCCCGGGCCGGGAGCGCTGAAGGCACCGGCCGTCCGCGCCTCGCCGGGTCGGCACGGCGATGGCCGACCCGGCGATGGTGGTCGCATGGTCGGCACGGCGATGGCCGACCCGGCGATGGTTGTCGCATGGTCGGCAGCCGGGTAGGTGCTACCGCAGTCGGAGGGATCAATGCAGGTCGCATCCCCAAGCTGCGCAGGCCCCTGAGTTCTTCCGGCTTGATGCCGGCAATGCCGCTTCGACCGGGCGCGTGGCGTAGCCCTAGAGCGGCCAGGTGCGGACGAGGGAGCCGGGCGGGAGATCGGTGGTGGCGGCCGGGATGTCGATCAGGACGTCGGCGTGGGCCATGGCGGCGATGAGGTGGGAGCCTTGGCCGGAGGTGAGCTCGACGCCGTGGTCGGTGGTGCGGCCGCGCAGGAACTGGCGTTTGCCTGCGGGGGAGCGGACCGGATCACGCAGGGGCAGTTCGGAACTGGTGATTTCGGGCAGCCCGGTCAGGGCGCGCAGGATCGGGCGGGCGAAGACTTCGAAGGACACCATGGTGCTCACCGGATTGCCGGGGAAGCTCAGCACCGGGATGCCGTCGATGACGCTCAGACCCTGCGGGCCGCCGGGTTGCATGGCGACATGGCCGAACGCGCCGCCGAGCGGGGTGAGTACATCCTTGACGACCTCGAAGTCGCCCATGGATACGCCACCGGAGGTGAACACCACGTCGGCGGCGGTGACGGCCTCGTCGAGGCGGCGGCGGAACTCCTCCGGATCGTCGGTGGAGTGCGTCAGCGACACGACTTCGGCGCCATTGTCTTCCAGTGCTGCCGCTAACGCGATGCCATTGGAGTTGTAGATCTGGCCCGGCAGCAGTCGCAGTCCCGCCTGCACCAGCTCGTCACCGGTGGTGATCACGGCGGCTCGCACCTTCCGGCGCACGGGTAATTCGGCCAGGCCGACGGCCGCCAGTGCCGCGATGTGCCGAGGCCGCAGCACGGTTCCGGCCGCGGCCAGCAGCTGCCCGGCGCGGACGTCGGTCCCGGGTTCGCGCACGAAATCCCCTGCGGCACGGCCCCGTTCGATGGTGACCGTATCCCCGTCGGACTGCGTATGCTCCACCGGCACCACACAATCCGCGCCCTGCGGAATCGGAGCTCCCGTCATGACTTTCATGGCCGCACCCGCGGGAAGCACCGGCGCACCGGTGTTTCCGGCCGCCACCACACCGGCAAGCGGCAGGGTGGCGGGCACGATCGCCACCGAATCCGCCAGTACCGCGTACCCGTCCATGGACGAATTGCGGAACACCGGCAGATCCAGGGGGGAGTACACGTCCTGGGTGAGCCGCCGTCCGAGCGCATGCGCCATCGGGACCGGCTCCGTCTCGCGTCCGGCGAGCGGTCGCAGCAAATCCTCGATGCGTTGCCGGTGGTCTTCGACGGAGCGGGCCGGGGCCAGAGTGTGCCGGGAACTCATGCCGGTGAGCCTATACGCGCACGCCGCGGGCGGAACCTTGCCGCCGGACCGGGCGGGGGGTTGCGCGGGCGGACATAATGGTCCCATGACTCTGGTCGCTATGGGGATGCCCGCCGTACGCAGCGGGCGACCCTCGATGGACGGCCGCCCCGACACTCCATACCTGGTGGATCGTTTCGGCCGCACTGCGCGCGACCTGCGAGTTTCCATTACCGAGAAGTGCTCGCTGCGGTGTACCTACTGCATGCCGGAAGAGGGTTTACCACCCATTCCGGCCGATGAGCTGCTCACCACCGACGAGATCGTGCGCCTGGTCGTGCTGGCGGTGCGTGAGATGGGTATTCACGAGGTCCGCTTCACCGGCGGGGAACCGCTCATGCGGCATGACCTGGAAAAGATCATTGCGGGCTGCCGTGCGGCCTTGCCGGATACGCCCTTGGCCATGACCACCAATGGCATCGGTCTCGAGCATCGCGCGCGCAAACTTGTCGCGGCCGGGCTGAACCGCATCAATGTCTCCCTCGATACCGTCGACCGTGAGGGTTTCGCGCGCCTCACCCGGCGGGACCGGCTCGATTCGGTATTCGCCGGTATCCGCGCTGCCCGCGAGGCCGGACTGACCCCGATCAAGGTCAATGCCGTGCTCATGCGGGAAAACCTCGGCGGCGCCGCGGACCTGCTGCGATGGTGTATCGACGAAGGCTGCGAACTCCGCTTCATCGAGGAGATGCCGCTCGACGCCGATCACGAGTGGGCGCGCGCGAACATGATCACCGCGGCCGAACTGCTCGAGGTGCTGGGCGCCCGCTTCACGCTGACGGAGGTCGGCCGTGACGACCCCTCGGCGCCCGCCGAGCGCTGGCAGGTCGACGGCGGTCCGGCAACAGTCGGCATCATCGCCTCGGTGACGCGCAGCTTCTGCAGCGACTGCGACCGCACCCGCCTCACCGCGGACGGCCGAATTCGTTCCTGCCTCTTCAGCGATCAGGAGTACGACGTCCGCGCGGTCCTGCGCTCCGACGCGACCGACGGCGATATCGCTACGCTGTGGCGTGGTGCCATGTGGAACAAGTGGGCCGGCCACGGTATCGCCGAGGCCGGTTTCGTCCCGCCCGAGCGAACGATGGGAGCCATCGGTGGTTGAGGTCCGCTATTTTGCCGCCATTGCCGACGCGGTCGGCAAACCCGGCGAACTCCTGGATCTTCCCGCCGGATCCACCATCGCCGATCTGTGCGCCAGCATCACCGCGACCTACGGCCCGAAACTCGAGCCGATGCTCGCCGTCTGCGCCTACCTGATCGGTGATGAACTCACCCGCGACAGCACCACCCTGTTGCCCGCCCGCGTCGATGTCCTGCCCCCGTTCGCCGGCGGCTGATCAAACCCGGTCACCTGACCAGCAAATATGTAGGTAACGCCACCCGCCCCACCCCGATATCCGGACTGTCCAGTCCGACGATTCGGGAGGTTTCGCTTTGGCGCGACTGTTGCCCGCTCTACTCATCGGCGCATTCATCATCGCCGCCGTCGCTCTAGCAAACGACATCTCACTGACATCCCTGCACTGCGGAATTATTGCTCGGATCGCCTTTCCGCGACTTTGAGCGCACGGTGGCCGGTCCTCGCCCCGTCCTACTTACGTGGCGTTGGTCAAGTGCAGCACCGATTTCGGCCCTCACGAGATCGTGACAACTGATCTCGTGAGGGCCGGGTAACTCGTCGGGTACGTCCAAAATCGGTGTCGCGCCTAACCGCCGGCACGCGTGCAGTACGGGATACGGCTCTCAGCTGTGCGCTAAAGGCGCGGAGAGGCGGACCAGCGCTATTTCCACCAGGTGTCGAGCGGGGTGACCGGGACTGCGCGTTTGTGGCGGGTGTTCTGGAAGATCGATTCGACGCGGTCGGCGACTTCCTGGTCGACGTCTTTGCCTTCGAGGTAGTCGTCGATCTGGGAGTACTTGAGGCCCAGCGCTTCCTCGTCCGGGAGGGAGGGGCGGTCGTCTTCCAGGTCGGCGGTGGGGACCTTCTGCCAGACGCTCGGCGGGGCGCCGAGTTCCTGCAGCAGGGCGGCGCCCTGGCGCTTGGTGAGGCCGGTGAGCGGGGTGATATCGACTGCGCCGTCACCGAATTTGGTGAAGAAGCCGGTGACGGCCTCGGCGGCGTGGTCGGTGCCGACGACGAGCAGGCTGAGCTGACCGGCGATGGCGTACTGCAGCACCATGCGCTCGCGGGCCTTGATATTGCCGCGCACGAAATCGCGCAGTCGTGTTGCCCCGCCGAGCAATTCGTCGATGCCGTAGGCGGCTTCCTCGGAGGCGGCGTCGGCGCTCGGCTTGACGTTCACCGTGACGGACCGGTCGGGCTTGATGAAGCGCAGCGCGATCTGCGCGTCTTTCTCATCGGCCTGCTTGCCGTAGGGCAGTCGCACGGCGACGAAGGTGGTTTCGCGGCCTTCCGCGCGCAGTTCTTCCGCTGCGATCTGGCACAGCCGCCCAGCCAGTGTGGAGTCCTGGCCGCCGCTGATGCCGAGCACGAAACCTGTCGCCGGTGTCGAACGTAGATAGTCCTTGAGGAAGTCGATGCGCCGCCGCACTTCGGTTTTCGGTTCGATGGCCGGCAGTACGCCTAATTCGGCGATGATCGCTTCACGCAGGTTGCCCATGGGGGGACACTCTACTGCGCGGTCTCCGGGACTACGCGGCGGACGAGGGCCTCCCAATTGTCGCCGACCTGCTGCAGAGTGAAGCCCAGTACTCGAATCTGATGCAGTACCAATGCAGCATCGAGCGGAGCCAGGAGCGCGTCCGCGAGCAGCGAAATCTCACCGGGTGCCGCGGCCTGCTTCAGCAGTATGGAGACGTGCGTTTTTGTCAGCTGATACGGCGCATTGCCGAAGTGTTCAGGCATGTCGGTGGCCGCGCGCAGCACATCGCCTACGATCTCGGTGAAGGACAGCCGAGCCCGTCCATAGGCGAGCAGCCGATCCAGCGGGGGCGCGCCGGGGCCCAGTGGCGGCGGCCCGAACATGTAGGCGCCCTGTAGGTTTCGATCCGATTCGTCGAGCAGCGCGTACATCAGCCCGGCGCGATTGCCGAAGCGCCGGAATACCGTGCCCTTGCCGACGCCGGCGTGTTTGGCGACCGCGTCCATGGTGACCGCATCCGCGCCGAACTGCCGGACGAGCTCGGCGGCCGCGTCCAGCAACAGCTTTCGATTGCGTGCGGCATCGGCCCGCTCGATCGGTCCGCCATCGGCGAGCGTCACCGGAGGTCCGACGCCCAGCCCCGGTCCGCTGATATTGATGCCCGTCGTCCCGGGTGGGATGCCCGTTGTCACTGTGTCGACCCCTTTGTCGCGATTGAAAAATGGACCGTGGTCCGTTTAGATATTACCGCACCGGATTCGCCCGGGGGCGTATGACGCAGGTCACGCAATGGTGATGGCCCCCCGGGGAATGCAAGCGGACCGTAGTCCGGTTAACCTGAGATGAATCAGCCGCCACCGGCAGCACCAACAAGTACGCAGGAGTGATCACCATGTCGCAGACTCGCCTTCTCGCCCTCGTCGGCAGCCTCCGCGCCGCCTCGATCAACCGCCGTCTCGCCGAGGCCGCCGCCCAGACCGCCCCCGAGGGTGTCGAGATCACCCTCTACGAGGGTCTCGGCGATATTCCTTTCTACAACGAGGATCTCGACGTCGAGGGCCAGGTCCCGCCCGCCGCGGCCGCGCTGCGTGCCGCCGTCGCCGCCGCCGACGGTCTGCTGCTGCTGACCCCCGAATACAACGGCACGCTGCCCGCCGTCCTCAAGAACGCCATCGACTGGGCCTCCCGCCCGTACGGCGCCGGCGCGCTGAAGGGTAAGCCGACCGCCGTGGTCAGCGCGTCCATCAGTTCGAACGCCGCCAAGTGGTCGCACGGCGATGCGGTCAAGGCGCTCGGTGTCGCGGGCGCGACCGTGGTCGAGGAGGCCTCGCTGCACTTCGGCACCATCGGCCAGCGTTTCGTCGAGACGCATCCGTCCGATGACGCCGAGGCGCTGACCCAGCTGGCCGCCTCCGTACGCCTGCTGGTCGAGTCGGTGAAGGCGAAGGCGAACGCCTGACAGTAAATATTCAGTAACTAAGTCGATCACTCACTGAATAAAGCGCGAGGCCACGGCTTTTCGGCCGTGGCCTTCCGCTATTTCGAACACTTCTGAGCTAGCTTCAGTTGATGAAGCTACCGAGTGGCAATACTGCCTGGAGTCGGTGTTGCTTGGCTGCCGTGCTCGCCGTCTCGGCCGTCACGGTGGCGGTCACCGCGGCCGATGCCGGTGCGCAATCGAATGTGCGCCTCTATCTGGGCAATTGGGCCGGATACGTGGTGAAGGGTGATTTCCGTCAGGTCAGCGCGACCTGGACGCAGCCGGAGATCGACTGTCTCAATCCGGGCACACTGCAGCGCGTGGTGCCCTGGGTCGGCCTGAACGGTGCGACCGGACTCGACGGGCATGTGGCGCTGCCGCTCATGCAGACCGGCGTCGAATCGCTCTGTGCCAGTGACGCGGCCTTCTATGCCGCGCTGCCCGGTCTGCAATTGGAGGACGCGGCCGCTGGCCTCTCCTATGCCGATCCCCACCTGTCGGGTCTGGTGATGCGGTTCGGCGATCAGGTGTCGAACGCGCTCAGCGGCGTGATGGACGGCGTCTGCGCCCTCCCGCTCCTCGGCGGATTGTGTACTCCCGAAAGGGATGTGGACGCCTGGTGGGAGGGGTACCCCGCACCGCCGGTCAGCTATGACGATGTCACGACGCAACCGGGCGATGTCATGCATTCCACGGTCGGCTGGGACGGGCACAACTACACGATGACGCTGGAGAACCGCACCAAGAATTGGGTGCGCAGCACGGTGCAGCCCTCGGACACGCCCGCGCGAACCGCCGAGATCGTGGTGGAGGGTCACCTCGCTGCGGCGCTGCCGGGTTTCGCGCCGATCACCTTCGCCGAGATCGAAATCGACGGCAAACCGCTGTCGGCCTACGACGCGCAGACCTACGGCATTGCCGCCACCAACCGGCTGCTCGCTCCCGGTCCGGTCGATGGTTCGCGCTTCACGATCGGCTGACGCCCGCCGTGCTCAGCGCTGCCGCACAGCCCATGTCTGTACCGGACAGGGTCGATGCGGGCTGTTCGGTACAGACACGGGCTGTGCGGTTCGGCTCGGAGGTGCGACACGCCGGGGCGGACGCGATCTTCCGGATTTTTCGGGCGCGGGATCGGTCCTTCGGTTACTCCCGGAGCCGCCACCACTCGAGTCGCGTGTGGCTCGCGTGAAGGCTGTTGATCAGGGTGAATGATGTGTTTGCTGAGAATGTGCTGAAGGCTGAAAATGTGATCTGCGCCTCAGTTGTGCAAGCTTGCGAATCGAGCGTCCTGGTACTTCGTTCATATGAATTTCACCTTTGTGAGTCGCAACATGTCGTGTCGGAAGATTCTGTCGGCCACTAGGTGTAGTGTCTTGGGAGCTGGAAGGGCATGCGGCGGGACCCTAGAGGGGAGCTGCACGACCTGGGATTTCGGTTCCGCTTCCAGGGGTTTGCGCACTTACAACATGGTTCTTGTTTCAGCCGTGCACAGCATCGGATCTAAGGCAAGGAGAAGGGGATACCAATGACCATCACCGTTTACACCAAGCCCGCTTGTGTCCAGTGCAACGCCACCTACCGCGCGCTCGACAAGGCCGGTGTCCCCTACGACATCATCGACATTTCCGAGAACCCCGAGGCGCGCGACTACGTCATGGCCCTGGGCTACCTGCAGGCCCCCGTCGTCGTCGCCGGTGACAATCACTGGTCCGGCTTCCGGCCGGACCGCATCAAGGCGCTCGCCGACGCTGTCGCTGTCGCCTAGCGGGCCCGGGCTGCCGATCAGGGTCGGTGGCCTTCGCGGGTTCCTTCGGACGAGAGGAGGGGAGATGGCCGAGTTGTCCACGCAGACAACAAATCTGGTCTACTTCTCCAGCGCATCGGAGAACACGCACCGCTTCGTGGAACGGCTGGGAGTCCCCGCCGTTCGCATACCGCTTCATACCGCCGACTCGCTGCGTGTCGACGAACCCTATGTGCTGATCGTTCCGACGTATGGCGGCGGTCGGCACGTCCTGGGTGGTGAGCGATCAGATAAGGAATTCGTCCCCCGTCAGGTGGCCAAATTCCTCAACGATCCGCACAACCGTGCGCTCCTGCGCGGTGTCATCGCAGCCGGCAATACGAACTTCGGTGATACGTACTGCTTTGCGGGCGAAGTGATTTCGCGTAAATGCGCAGTGGAGTACCTGTATCGCTTCGAACTCATGGGAACTGCTGAGGACGTCGAGCGCGTCCGAGAGGGATTGGGATTGTTTTGGCAACGACAACCGCACCGGTCGGAAAAACTGCCCGCGTAGAACGCACCGTGAGTGGCGAGTCCACCGCGGGCATGGACTACCACGCGCTCAACGCGATGCTGAACCTGTACGGCCCGAACGGCGAGATCCAGTTCGAGAAGGATCGCGAGGCCGCGAACCAGTACTTCCTGCAGCACGTCAATCAGAACACTGTCTTCTTCCACAACCTGGACGAGAAGCTCGACTACCTCGTCAAGGAGAACTATTACGAGACAGAGGTTTTGGACCAGTACAGCCGCGACTACATCAAGCGACTGTTCCAGCAGGCGTACGCCAAGAAGTTCCGCTTCCCGACCTTCCTCGGCGCGTTCAAGTACTACACCTCGTACACGCTGAAGACTTTCGACGGTAAGCGCTACCTGGAGCGTTTCGAAGACCGCGTATGCATGGTGGCGCTGACCCTGGCCGCCGGCGACGAGGTGCTCGCCGCCGAACTGGTCGAGGAGATCATGTCCGGCCGCTTCCAGCCGGCCACCCCGACCTTCCTCAATTCGGGCAAGAAGCAGCGCGGTGAGCCGGTCTCCTGCTTCCTGCTGCGCATCGAAGACAATATGGAGTCCATCGGGCGCTCCATCAACTCCGCGCTGCAGCTGTCCAAGCGCGGCGGCGGTGTTGCCCTGCTGCTCAGCAATATTCGTGAGACCGGTGCTCCGATCAAGAAGATCGAGAACCAGTCCTCGGGTGTCATCCCGATCATGAAGCTGCTCGAGGATTCCTTCTCCTACGCCAACCAGCTGGGTGCGCGTCAGGGTGCGGGCGCGGTCTACCTGCAGGCCCACCACCCGGACATCTACCGCTTCCTGGACACCAAGCGCGAGAATGCGGACGAGAAGATCCGTATCAAGACGCTCTCGCTGGGTGTGGTCATCCCGGACATCACCTTCGAGCTGGCGCGCAAGAACGAGGACATGTACCTGTTCTCGCCGTACGACGTGGAGCGCATCTACGGTGTGCCGTTCGCGGACATCAATATCACCGAGAAGTACTACGAGATGGTCGACGACAAGCGGATTCGCAAGTCGAAGATCAAGGCGCGCGAGTTCTTCCAGACCATCGCCGAGCTGCAGTTCGAGTCGGGCTACCCGTACATCATGTACGAGGACACCGTGAACCGGGCGAACCCGATCAAGGGCAAGATCACCCACTCGAACCTGTGCTCGGAGATTCTGCAGGTCTCGACCCCGTCGCTGTACAACGACGACCTGACCTACTCCAAGGTGGGCAAGGACATTTCGTGCAACCTGGGTTCGCTGAATATCGCGAAGACCATGGATTCGCCGGATCTGGCCAAGTCGATCGAGACCGCGATTCGCGCGCTGACCGCCGTCTCGGATCAGACGCACATCTTCTCGGTGCCGTCGATCGAGCAGGGCAACAACGAATCTCATGCCATCGGCCTGGGGCAGATGAACCTGCACGGCTACCTGGCGCGTGAGCACGTCCACTACGGGTCCGAAGAGGGCGTCGACTTCACGAACATCTACTTCTATACCGTCGCGTACCACGCGGTCCGGGCGTCGAACCTGATCGCCAAGGAGCGCGGGCAGTACTTCGGCGGATTCCCGGAGTCCAAGTACGCCAGCGGCGAGTACTTCGACAAGTACACCGACCAGGCGTGGGAGCCTGCCACCGATCGCGTCCGCGAGATCTTCGCCGAGGCCGGCGTGCACATCCCCACCCAGGACGATTGGCGCGAGCTAAAGACGTCGGTCATGGAGTACGGCATCTACAACCAGAACCTGCAGGCCGTTCCGCCGACCGGTTCCATCTCCTACATCAACCACTCGACCAGCTCGATCCACCCGGTCGCCTCGAAGATCGAGATCCGCAAGGAAGGCAAGATCGGCCGCGTCTACTACCCGGCCCCCTACCTGACGAACGAGAATCTCGAATACTTCCAGGACGCCTACGAAATCGGCTTCGAGAAGGTCATCGACACCTACGCCGCCGCCACCCAGCACGTAGACCAGGGCCTGTCCCTGACCCTGTTCTTCAAGGACAGCGCCACCACCCGCGACGTCAACCGCGCCCAGATCTACGCCTGGCGCAAGGGCATCAAAACCCTCTACTACATCCGCATCCGCCAGATGGCTCTGGAGGGAACCGAAGTCGAGGGCTGCGTAAGCTGCATGCTCTGACCGTTGTGCACAGCTAGGGCGCTTCCGGCGCGAAACCGGAAGCGCCCTAGCTGCTTTCAGCGCCTTCCGAGCGGGTGCATCGGTGCGCTATTCAGTCGCCTTGGGGTGGCCGCAGCTGGCGTCCATGATCCAAACAATTCGATTGGCCGCGTCGGGGCAATACCAAATCCGACCGCCTGCCGTAACTTCGTATTGCCACTGTTCGAAGGTCTCGCCACGGACTGATCGGGTTTCCCATTCGCCTCGGAGTTTGTGCTGACGGTGCGGATTCTCCGGCTTGGTCGGTCTTTCGGTGAGAACGATCCATGCTTCCCAGGTGTTGAACCGGGCGGTTCGGCACAGATCCTCCCATCCCTTCGCGGCCTCCGTCGTCCCGAAGCGTGTCACCCATGCGCCGGGCCGAGCGGGCGGCGCGACGGTCACCCCGTTTGGCCGTCATCCGATACCTCCCCCACAGGTTCGGGTGCCGGTCCGAAGTCGCCCTCCGCCGGGCGAGTCAGCCTTTCCGCAAGGACGGGATCCGCCGCGATGAGGGCGGTGCTGCGCCACTCGATAATGGTCTGCGTGAGGATCGACCATTCGCCCAACTCAGCCGAGGCTTGGAAGGCGCGGGCGAAGTCTTTCACGAACTGAGCCTGTGACTTCTCGGACAGCACGTCCACCCAGGGAAACTCATCCATGAGGGCGCGGGCGGCGATGTCGTGTGGCAGGTGTGAAAGGACATTTCGCAGCGCGCGCGCCGCAGTGACGGACCCCTCCGACAGAGCAGTAGCGCTGTCCTCGCGGATCAGCAGCAGTGGCGCGCCATCACGCCGGCGCACCCGGACGGTCCCTTGGTCGGCTAGTAGCGCCACTTGCTTCGGGTCACGCTGTAGCTCGCTCCACTGAACCTCGGTAACCACGGTGACCCCTTCGGGATTGTGGGTGTGACCTCGGCGCCTGCCCACCTATCGCTATCCTAGCGACAATTCTGAACTTTTTCAGAATTGTTTGGACCTGGTTCGGTGCCAGGTATCGGTACTCTCGCGGGCACGGCTCGTTTGCGGGCCGGTGGGGTTGACGTAGGGAGTCGGGTGGAGACGTCGCAGCGGTATCGACTGTTTGCTGAGCTCGAGGTGCGGGGGTTTTCGCCGTGTTATGAGGCGTGGAGTTGCGGAATTGGCGACAGCCCAAGGCTTCTCGGGTTGATCGACCAGTTGCCCGAGTCGAAGCGGCAGCCGAATCTGGTGTTCGGGGCGGCTCGTTATGTGGGTGCTGTGGAGTCGGGGTTCGCGGAGTTCGAGGAGTTCCTGGTCGGGCACTGGGGTGAGGTGCGTGAGGTGGCGATGACGCATCGCACGCAGACCAATGAGGTCGGGCGTACTGCGACGTTGTTGCCGGTGCTGAATCTGTATCCGGCGCAGCCGGTGGCGCTGATCGAGTTCGGCGCCTCTGCCGGACTGTGTCTCTATCCGGATCGCTACAGCTACCGCTACGACGACCGGCCGATTCTCGATCCCGTAGGCGGGCGATCGGAGGTTGTGCTCTCCTGCAACACGTCCGGGCATCCGCCCCTTCCGGAGGCGCTGCCCCAGGTGGCGTATCGGGCCGGGGTGGATCTCAACCCGCTCGATCTCGCCGACGACGAGAATCTGCGCTGGCTCGAATGTCTGGTCTGGCCAGAACAGCGAGATCGACTGGCGCGCTTACGAAGTGCCGCCGCAATCGTCCGCCGCGACCCGCCGGAGCTGGTGGCGGGCGATCTGGTCGACACGATCGCCGACCTGGTTCACGCAGTGCCGCAAGACATTCCGGTGATCGTCTTCGGCAGCGCCGTGCTGACCTATCTGCCACCGGAGCGCCGCGCCGCATTCCAGGCCGTCATGCGCACCCTGCCGTGCCGCTGGATCACCAATGAGGGCACCGCGGTGCTCGACTTCGGTTCGGCCACACTGCCACCCGTTCCCACCGGTATCCGGATGATCACCGCGCTCGACGGCGATCCGGTGGCCTACGCCGCCCCGCACGGCCAGACCCTGGAGTGGTTCGGTTCAGCGCGGTAATCCGATGACGATCGTGCCGGGCCCGCACACGGCTGTGGCTCGTCCCGGCCCTCGTGCACCACGATTGTGAAGTGTCCAAGAGCTGGCTGTACGTGGTTCCGGCGGTACGCCGCCGTCGCTACGCTCGACCAGGTCACGGCATCGAACATAAGGTGCTGCGCGGTCGATACCGTGGCTGGAAACCGAATCGGGACAAGAGCTTCGGAGGTGAGGCCGGGTCCTTCCCTGCCCCCGCAACGAAGGACTGCTGCGAATTCGACACCTCCGGTGCGGCACTGCCGCGTTCCCAGCCGGAGGAGTGCCCGCCGAGCGGACGCCTCGCATCCACTCGGCGGGTTTCCGCATGTCGCAATGGGTTTCCGGGCTTTCCCGAAGTTTGTGACCGGCAACAGCGCGTGAGGTCGAAAACCGTGGGTACCCCAGTCCTATCCGGAATCGAATGTGCAGCAGCGTGATCGGGCCTACATTCGGTCCCCTCACGCCGGGACCACCATCAGGAGCCACCGTGCCGTACGAACCGATCGATATCAGCCACAGAACCACCTGGGCGGCGGTGTGACGCGGCGGGCGGCGCTGGCCGGAACCGTGCTCGCGCTGGCATTGGTGGCTGGACTGCCGGGGGCCACTCTGGGCAGTGGGTTACTGCCGACTCGAATCGCCTTGCAGTCGGTGGCATTTCCCGTGGACGCGATCGGACCGCACTGGGAGCAGGTGGATGTCCCCTCCGCGGCTATGGGTCGCACCATCACCGTGGATGTCCTGCGCGGCGCGGGCACAGCCCCCCGCCCGACCCTCTATCTCCTGGACGGCGTTGACGCCAGCAAGGTTTCGGACTGGCTGACCAAGGGCAGCGTCGCGGACTTCTTCGCCGACAAGCCCGTCGACGTGGTCCTGCCGACCGGCGGCACCGGCAGCATGTACAGCGACTGGCAGAGCCCGGATGCCGCTCTCGGCTGGAATCGCTGGGAGACCTTCCTGACCGCGGAGCTACCCGGCGTCATCGAGCCCTACCTCCACTCGAACGGTCAACGAGCCGTTGCGGGCGTGTCGATGGGAGCGCAGGGCGCCATGATGCTCGCGCACCGGCATCCTGGCTTCTACCGTGCCGTAGCGGGTTTGAGCGGTTGCTACTCCACGATGGATGCCATCGGTGCGGCGGTCACCACCATTACCGTGGCCTCGCGCGGCGGCAATGTGATCAACCTGTGGGGGCCGCCCGGTACGGCGGAATGGCGTGCGCACGACAGCACCCTGGGTGCGGAAGCCTTGCGCGGCACGGTGATCTACCTCTCGGCCGGATCCGGTATGCCCACCCCCAGTGATCTGGCCGATGTGGCGGCCGCCCGGGACGTCATGACGGCGCTACAGGAGGCGGGTGGCGGTGTCGCATTGGAGGCGGGGGCCCGTGCCTGCACCGACCAATTCGCAAAACACCTGAGCGACTTGGGAATTCCCGCCACCGTGCACTATGAGGACGCGGGAATCCACGACTGGGAGGACTTCGCGGCCCAGATCGGTCCTGCCTGGCAGACCCTGGAAACGGCGTTCGCGTCAGTGCCGCAGGCCGTTCCGAGGTAGCCGGCGCAGGCCGGGCCGGATGCGGCCGTCCACGGTGACGATGAGTCCCGCGCGGACGGCGGCCGCCGTGAAGACGGTGGCTTCGGGCCAGGTGGCCGCGTACTCCATGGCGAGTTCGGCGCCGTCATCCGGCCCGCCGAGATAGACGGTGACCCGGTGGGTGAGGGCTTCTCCGGAGCTGTCGAACACGGTTTTACTCGCAGCAGTGCTGGTCATAGCGGTGCTCCTCGTCAGGTGGTGCGGTGGAGATCCGCCGCCGGACCGGCTGCCGGAATCTCTGTAACCGACCGTAACTGGAACCTGTTGCTGCCGACCGCGATCCGATACCTGCTTGGACACTTCACAAGTGCGGCGCGAGCGTTGTTGTTACTCGTCGGAACACGCCGGGCACTGTGTCGCTCTCAGCCCGCCTGATATGTGCGTGCGACCAGCGCGGATCGCAGATACCAGAGGCCTGCCGCCTGAGTCGGATCGAACCCGGTCAGCTGCCCGATGCGCTTGAGCCGGTAATCGACGGTATTGGTGTGCACGTGCAGAATTCGCGCGGTCCGCTGCCGGTTGAGATTATTGCTGATGTGGGTCCGCAGCGTCTCCAGCAGTTCGGGATGCGCGTCGAGCGAATCGAGCAGCGAGCCCAGATGGTCGCGGCCCGGTCCGGGGCGGGTGAGCTGATACTCGAGCGCCAATTCGTCGAATCGGAACAGCCCGCGCGTCAGACGCAGCCGGTGCACGATATCGAGCAGTTCGTGCGCTTGATCGGCGGCATCCGGAATCTGTTGCGGCGTAGCCGAAACCATGGTCGCGGCAATCGGCACCCGCGCCGCGCGCGAGAGCCGCTCGATCAACTCGTCGAGTTGCTCATCGGGAAGTTCATTGGCGGGCACCAGAATTGTGCCACCGTCCACGCTGAGCAGGGACAGCACCTTCGCGGCGTATCGGGTGGCGAGTTCGGCCTGCAGCCGCCGCAGCTTCCGCCGCGCCACCACCGCACCCTCCACGGTCGGCGAATGCTCCTCCGGATGCTCCGGAATCGATACGGCCAGCACGTGATATGAGTCGGCGATCTCGATACCGCACTCACGGACCATGGTGGAGGTGCTGTGCCCGCCCAGCAGCGCGGAGGTGAGTGTGTGCACGGCGGTGTGATGCTCGCTGACCACCGAGCGCAGCTCCCGCACATAGGCCCGGGAGACCGCGGAGGTCATCCGGTCCAGCAGTTCCATCACCATTTTCGCGCCGCCCATGATGTTGTCCACATCCGCGACGGCGATCACGAATTCGGCATCCCCGTCCGGCCCGCTCCGCCGCAGATGCCGCGGCATGGCGCCGGTGATCACCAGATCGGAGCCGATCTTGAAGCCCTCGTGGATGGCGTGGTGAATGGTGTCGATGGGTATGCCTTCGCGCGCCCACTGGGCCGCGGCCTCCTCCAGCCTTTTGGTCTTCTCCGGCAGGTCCTGCCCGTCGAGCATGCCCACCGCCAGTTCCAGGCACATACGGGTGATGGTGGTGACATCACCGTGAATGGCGTCGCCCGGCAGAGTCCCACACGGAGCGACGGTCTCGACGAAGTGCCCGACCATGTGCCGCGCCAATCCGCGCACATCCTGCAGTGGCGACGACATCGGCGTACCCGAGATAATGAGCCCAGTGCGGGCCGGATTGTCGACGGACATCGGCGACTCCTCCAACCTCCGGAGGCAGGGCCTCCGGTCACGGAACGATAACGCATACCGGGCGGCCGGGGGGTGGGGTTGCCATTGCATTGTGATCAGCCGCAGCCGCAAGCCCCGAATTCCGTGACTTCTCACAACACTCTCGGTCGTGCTACTCCAGATGCCCGATATCGTTGTATCGCAGCAGGCGGAGCCCTGAGTGGTCCCGTTCCCACCGGCTGATCGAGGCATTGGCGAGCTGATTGCTCTCGATCTTCAGGATGGTGGATTCATCCAGGTCATCGAGGATGTAGCGGGTCATCACGATTACGAGGTCGTGCGCGAAAACCAGCACGTGGCCATCCAGTTCGGGCAGCAGTGTCCGCAGGCGCAGCGCCACATCGGTCCACGCCTCGCCGCCCGGCGGCCGATAGTAGAAGCGGCCCATGCGTTCCCGCGCGGCCGCCTCGGCCGGATAGCGGCGCCGCACACCCAGTTCGGTCAGCCCGCCCAATAGGCCCTGTTCCCGGTCCCGCAGCCGCTCATCGACCCGCACCGCGGGCGCCCGCCCGGAACGCAATGCGAGCTCGGCGGTTTCGAGTGCCCGCACATACGGTGAACACAGCACCGCATCCGTCGACTCCCACTGCAGAGCCAGCCACTTCCCGACCGCGCCCGCCTGCGCCCGGCCTAGATCGGAGAGCGGAATATCGGAATCCCGCAGCCCCAACCCGGATTCTTCCGCCTCCGCCGCAATCGCCACCGCCAGCGCCGCATTCCCGACGCTTTCGCCATGCCGGACCATTGTGAGCGACTCCAACATCAGTGCCCCTTCGTTCCGCAGATACCGCACTCCATGTTCCGCCGAATTGCCTCGAACTCGGGGTGATTCGACACGCACACATTGGGGGGCATTACCCGGCTACGGCGTTTCAGCGCCCCGATCGCTCCGAAGTGACGCAGCTCGCATTCACTGATCCGGGGAAGTAGTGGCAGATTCGTCCCGACGGCAATCGGGCCGAATGGCAAGGGGGAGGCGTCGCATGCGAGCTCTGACATTCGACCGTATCGGCAGCCTGGACGCGCTGGCGCTGGATACGCTGCCCGATCCGGAACCCGCGGCCGGAGAGCTGCTGGTGCGCATGGTCGCCGCAGGGTGAATCCGAGCGAGAGGCCGGGCCTACATCCGCACTCCGGCAGGCACGCCGGCGGTGATATCGGCGGGTGGGAGCCAGAGGGTGGCTATGGTGCCGCCGCCGGCGGCGGGTTCGATGGAGGCATTGCCGCCGTGGGTTTGGGCTACCCAGGCCACCAGGGCGAGGCCGATGCCGTTGCGGCCGGAGCGGCCGGCGGCGCCGCGGTTGAAGGGGCTGGCGGACATGACCGGATCTACGCCGGGGCCGTGGTCGCGGACGCTGACCCGGCCCTCGGCAATGTGGACTTCGACGGGGGCGGCGCGATTGACCGCACCATGAGTCAGGCCATTTTCCAACATGTTTCGGATGGCCAGTCCGAGGAGTTGGGGGTCGCCCACTACGACGGTGGGGTGGGCGGTGACGGTGATGCGGTGGTCGGCGGCTTCCTCGGCGACGGCCTCGGCCAGTTGGTCCAGGCGCAGCATGGTGCGCTCGGGTTCGGCTATGCCGGTTTGCATTCGGGCGCGGGCGAGCAGGCCGGTCACGAGGCGGGCCATGCGGTCGGCCAGTTTGCGGGCCTCGGCCAGAGTTTGTTGCACCTCTTCGGGTTTGGGCCGCGATTCGGTGAGCAACTTCAAAGTGGTGAGGGGAGTGCGCAATTCGTGTGCGGCATCGCCGAGGAATTGTTCGTGCTCGTCGAGCAGGCGCAGCGCCTGGCGGAGACTGCGGCCGGAGAGCAGATATGCGGCGGCGGTGGACAGCAGTACCAGCAGGCTGCCGCCGATTGCCAAGGCCCACAACAGCATCAGATGCTGACCCGGATTGTCCATGGACTCACTGCTGGCCAGGATGACCACAAAATTGTCCCAATCCGTCCAGTACACCGGCGTTCCCGCCACGCGTACCTTCCGGCCGGTGATATCGGTGGAGGTCTGGAGCATGGAGGCGTAGAGGTCGCCGTTGGAGTGGTCCTCGGTCTGGGTGGCGAGGGTGGTGATCTCGGTATCGCTGGGCATGAGCGAGCGCAGATAGGTGTGCTCCTGCTTCCACGACTCACCCTGTTTGCGCACCAGTACAATAACCGCCGTCGGGCCCTTGGCCAGATCGTCGTCGATCACCGTGGACAGGTCCAGCACATTCTTGTCATCGTGCTGAATGGCGCGCGCCAGTCCGCCCGCCACCTTCTCCACCTGGCGGTCGGCTTCGATTGCGCGCGAATGCGAATCGATGGTGGACGCCACGAATCCGAGCGCCAGCACGGCCGTCGCGGTAATGCTGGTGACCAGCCCGGTCATCAGCCACCGCGCCCGCCGCAGCCGGGCCACGGCGGGTAGTCGATGTGAACTCATGCTGTCACCACGCGGCATGAGCGGGGGCCCTGCGTGGTTACGCAGGCAAGCGCGGAGAGGCGGCGCGGCGCCTCCGGGCCCTGACCGCTCATACCGCCCCACCGATGAGAAAGCCGGTGCCGCGCACGGTTTCGATCAGGCAGGGCTCACCGAGCTTGCGCCGCAACTTCGCAACGACGGCATCCACCACATTCGATGCGGGCTCGGCCATTTCGTCCCAGCAGCATTCGATGAGATCGGTACGGGTCACCACGGTGCCGAGCCGGGTCGCCATGAGTTCGAGCACGGCGAATTCCTTCGGCGTCAGGGTCAGCATGATCCCGGCGCGGGTCACCCGCCGGCGCATGAGGTCGATATCGATATCCGCCACCGCGATTCGCGAGGCGGTGGGCTGCTCCTGCCGCCGGCACAGCGCGCGCACCCGCATCACCAGTTCGGGCAGTGCGAACGGTTTGGTCAGATAGTCGTCGGCGCCCTGCTCGAATCCGGCGAGCCGATCGTCGAGTCCGTCGCGGCCGGTCAGCATGAGCGCGGGCATGGTGTGACCCGCGTGCCGGGCGCCGGCGACCAGGTCCAGGCCGTCACCGTCGGGCAGGCCGCGGTCGACGACCAGGCAGTCGTAGCGATTGATGGCGATCTTGAAGTCGGCGTCGGCGATGTCGTAGGCGAAGTCGACCGCGAATCCCGCCGAACGCAACCCATCGGTTACCTCACGACTGAGCTGCTGATCATCCTCCAACACCAATACACGCACAGAGGCAGAGAGTAGGCCATCCTGAACGCCTGCCCAACGTCTCCGACGAGGTCATGACCGGGAAATTATCGGAAAATGATGTGCGCGGCCGAACCTGACGCCGGGCGCGCCTGTGACCCTCTCACGGAAGTGCCCGCCGGGTCGAGCGCTATTCGCAATGCCACCCCGTCATTCCGGCGAGCTTTTGGCCGGAATCCACCGAGCTGGTGGGAGCGCGCCCCCGGTGTGGATCCCGGCCAAAAGCATGCCGGGATGACGA
>NZ_JAODNK010000212.1 GCF_025465275.1 Nocardia sp.
CGCGGCCGTTCTTGAGATCGGGTTCGGCGCGATGCGCGATCTCTCCGCTACGGCGCCAACGGGTTTCGGCTTGCGCGATGAGCCCGTCGAACCGGGAGCGGACCCCGGAGCGCCAGTCCCGCCGCACACCGCTGATCAGTAGATTGCTCAGGCCTTCGTCGCCGACGATATGGCGGGCCTCCAGCATGCCGAGCGCGGCGGTCAGATCGTCCGCGGCCACGCGCAGCGCCTGCGGCACCGTGCGCACGCTGTGGTCGAGCTTGATGTGCGCGTCCCAGAGCGGATACCAGAGTTGATCGGCGACCTCGGCGACCCGGGCCGGATCGACATCGTCGTAGAGCAGTACCAGATCCAGATCCGAATACGGGAGCATTTCGCGGCGTCCCAGACCGCCCACGGCGACAATGGCCAGGCCGCTGTCGGCGGTGATGCCGACCTCGTGTCCCTTTGTCGTCAGCCACAATTCGTAGAGATCCACCAGTGCCTGGCGCAGCGCCTCGGGTTCCAGACGGGAGGCGCGGCCGCCTCCGGGGTGCTCGGCGAGCAGTTGGTTGCGAGCCCGGACCAGATCCGAAGCGCCGTTGGAGATTTTCTCCTCCGAGCCCTTCTCGTCGCGTGCCTGCTGGAATCCCACAACTCCACCACCCATCTCATTCAGTTCGTAATCCCGGCCGCGCCCGGAACTTTCGGGCCCTGCCCGAGCACGGGGGCGGCCCCGTCCCCTCCGGTCCTCATCCGGCGGGGAGCGGGGCCGCCGCTCGATCGATCCCTGTTGCTAGAGAGCGTCGGACCCACGTTCGCCGGTGCGAACCCGGATGATGGCCTCGACCGGGGTGACCCAGACTTTGCCGTCACCGATCTTGCCGGTGCGCGCGGCCTCGACGATGACCTCGACAACCTTCTCGACGGAGGCGTCGTCCACGACTACCTCGACCCGGACCTTCGGGACGAAGTCGACGGAGTACTCCGCACCGCGGTAAACCTCGGTGTGGCCCTTCTGACGACCGTAGCCCTGCACTTCGCTGACAGTCATACCGAGCACGCCTGCCTGCTCCAGCCCGGTCTTGACATCCTCGAGCGTGAACGGTTTGACGATTGCAGTGATCAGTTTCATTTGCGTCATGCCTCCTTGACGGCGGTGGAACGTGCCGTGCCACCCACAGCAGCGAAATCGTATGCCGATTCAGCGTGCTCCGACTCGTCCAAGCCTACAAACTCGGATTCTTCGTCGGCACGCAAGCCGATGGTGAACTTGATGGCGTATGCGAGCACCAGCGAGACGATGAAGGAGAAGGCCAGCACCGAGAAGGCGCCGATGGCCTGCTTACCGAGCTGATCGAAGCCGCCGCCGTAGAAGAGGCCCTTGACGCCGCCCAGGCCCTGCGAGGCGCCGGATTCGGGAGCCAGGAAGAAGCCGATCATCAGGGTGCCGATGACACCACCGACGAGGTGAACACCGACCACGTCGAGCGAATCGTCGAAGCCGAGCTTGAACTTGAGGCCGACGGCCAGGGCGCAAGCGATACCGGCCACGGCGCCGACGGCCAGCGCGCCGAGCACGTTGACCGAGGAGCAGGACGGGGTGATGGCGACCAGACCGGCGACGATGCCCGAAGCGGCACCGAGGGTGGTGGGCTTGCCGTCGCGGATCTTCTCGACGAGCAACCAGGCGAGCATGGCGGCACAGGTGGCGATGCTGGTGGTCATGAAGGTCGAACCGGCAAGACCGTTGGAGCTGACCGCCGAGCCGGCGTTGAAGCCGTACCAGCCGAACCACAGCAGACCGGCGCCGAGCATGACCATGGTCAGGTTGTGCGGACGCATCGGGGTCTGCGGCCAGCCCTTGCGCTTACCGAGCACGATGCAGAGGGCGAGGCCCGCGGCACCGGCATTGATGTGGACGGCGGTACCACCGGCGAAGTCGATGGCCTGAATCTTGTTGACCAGCCAGCCACCGTGGTGGATGACATTGCCCGCGGCGTCCTTCACGTCCGCGTCGAAAACCCAGTGTGCGACCGGGAAGTACACGACCGTGCCCCAGACACCGGCGAACAGCAGCCACGCGCCGAACTTCAGGCGGTCGGCCACCGCACCCGAGATCAGGGCGACGGTGATGATCGCGAACATCAGCTGGAAAGCGACGAACACGGTCATCGGGATGGTGCCGGCGAGCGGGATCTTCACCGCATCGGCGGCCGTCACCCCGTTCGCCGCGTCGGCCGCGACTGCCGCCGCGCCATTGGTTCCGATCAGGCCCTTCAGACCGAAGAACTGGGCCGGGTCGCCGATCAGGCCGCCGAACTTATCGTTCGCGAAGCCGACCGAGAATCCGTAGATCACCCAGAGCACGCCGATGAGACCCATCGAGCTGATACTCATCATGATCATGTTCAGGACGTTCTTGCTACGGACCATGCCGCCGTAGAAGAACGCCAGTCCAGGCGTCATCAACAGCACTAGCGCGGAGCTAGCCAACATCCATGCGGTGTCGCCGGTGTCCGGCACACCGAGCAAGGGATAAGCCACCTTCGTTCCTCCTCATCTCGGGCTCTGCCGCAACCGGCGAACGAGCCTGACATGAAGGTTGCGCAAGTGGTGTTTCCGACGTGATCCTGCGGCGTTTCGCGTAGGTGAACGGATGAGATTGCACTGTTTCGGTCAGGTTTCCGAAATCGCACCGCTGTTACGCGTGGGACGTGAGGCTTGTGGTGATTCTCGTGGTTCGCCCAGTTCGTTGCTGCTCAGCCGAGCAGAGCGTCCACGAAGGCGCCCGGTTCGAAGGGTGCGAGATCGTCCGCGCCCTCTCCCAAACCGACCAGTTTCACCGGTACGCCGAGCTCGTGCTGCACCTGGAAAACGATGCCGCCCTTGGCCGTACCGTCCAGCTTGGTCAGCACAACACCGGTGATGGAAACGACCTCGGCGAAAACCCGGGCCTGCGTGAGGCCGTTCTGACCCACCGTGGCATCGAGCACCAGCAGGACCTCGTCGACCTTGGCCTTCTTCTCCACGACCCGCTTGACCTTGTCTAGCTCGTCCATCAGGCCGGTCTTGGTGTGCAGGCGACCGGCGGTATCGATGAGCACCACATCCACGCCGCGATCGATGCCGACGCTGACGGCATCGAAGGCGACCGAGGCCGGGTCCGCGGCCTCCTTGCCGCGGATAGTGTCCGCGCCGACCCGCTCACCCCAGGTCTGCAGCTGATCGGCGGCAGCGGCACGGAAGGTGTCCGCGGCGCCGAGCAGTACGCGGCGGCCGTCGGCCACCAGGACGCGGGCGAGTTTGCCTGTGGTGGTGGTCTTTCCGGTGCCGTTCACGCCCACGACCAGCAGCACAGCCGGGTGATCGGCATGCGGCAGGGCGCGAATCGAGCGGTCGAGTTCGGGGCGCAGGGCCTCGACCAGGACCTCGCGGAGCACGGCGCGCGCGTCGTCGGCGGTGCGAACGGTCCGTGCGGCCATCTCCTCGCGCAGGCGCGCGACGATGGTGGCGGTGACTGCGGTGCCCAGATCGGCCATGACCAGGGTGTCCTCGATCTCCTCCCAGGAGTCCTCATCGAGGTCGCCGCCGCCGAGCAGGCCGAGCAGGGATTTGCCGACCGCGTTCTGGGAGCGGGCGAGGCGGCCGCGCAGGCGGGTCAGACGGCCCGCGCTGGGGTCGATCTCGGGGATGAAGTCGATGTCGAGCTCGGGCGCGGCCGTATCGGCCGGGGTGACGGTGTCGACTGCAGGAGCAGCGGTTCCGACAGCGCCCGCGGTCTCGTCGGGCACGGTCGGCGCGATGACCTCGGGCGCTGCGGCTTCCACCGGCGCGGTCGGAGCGACGGTCTCGGCTTCCGCGGGCGCGACGGCTTCGTCAGGCTCTACTGCCGCAACCTCGGCGGCCTTCTCCTCGGCGGGAGCGACGGCCTCTGTCTCGGGAGCTAGCTCTGGGCCCTGGACCGGCGCCGGCAGCGGGATGTCGTGAATGGTGCGCTTGCCCGAGTCGCGGGGAATCGCCGCATCGTCGCCGACCTGCGGCTGTCCGTCGGCATCGGTGCGTTCGATGCGCACCGGTTCCGGCTTGGGTGCGGGTTTGGGCAGGGTAGCTGCCCCGCCGCCTTGACTGAAGTTGAATCCTCCCGAGGCCGCATACCCTCCCGACCGGTCGGTCAGCTCCGCTGACTTCTCTTCAACGGCCGGGGTCAGCGAGATGCGGCGGCGCTTGTACAGGACGAATCCGGAAACGAACGCCACCAGCAGGACCGCGGCGATGGCGGCAATGAGGATCCAAGCTTGTGCAGTCACGCCCCCATCCTTTCAGAGGCCCGACTATTGCCGGATTCACACACCTACCCACGAGTTGCGGAGCAGTGTCATCTAGCACACGTCGGTGTCCACCGGCTATGAACACGCCGAAATGGCTGCCTGCGACCCCGGTAACGACCGACCGGTCTGCTCGACAACGCACCACAGTGCGGAAGGAGCGGCGAATGAGACACCGAGACAATAGGATCGGCGGCGTGACCGATCGAAATGTGCTTGGGGGACCGCTGGAGGAGTGTGGCACCGATCCTCTCACCGGCTTCTACCGGGACGGCTGCTGCAGCACCGGTCCCGAAGACCTTGGTAGCCACACCGTGTGCACCGTGGTGACCGCAGAATTCCTGGAGCACCAGAAGTCGATCGGCAACGACCTTCTCACTCCGCGCCCGGAGAACAACTTTCCCGGCCTGCAACCCGGTGACCGCTGGTGCGTGGTGGCGGTGCGCTGGCTGCACGCCCACGAGGACGGGGTGGCAGCGCCCGTGGTGCTGGCCGCCACCCATGAAAACGCCCTCGAGGTAGTCCCCATGGAAACTCTCCGCAAATACGCCGTCGATGTCCCGGACGACGTCAGCGATCTGCTCTGATCCGGGCCGCTCTCATCGCACGAAGCGGGCAGCGGTGTCGCGCAGCAGGATTCCCAGCCGGCTGCCGGGCACGATGAGGGACCCTGCCGCGCGAGCGCCGCGCTGCTTGGGTCCCGCGACCCGGCGATGGCGCTGTTCGTAGCTGCGCAGCGCATTGTCCGGTTCGCCCGGAGTGCGGGCCAACTCCTCGGCGAGGGTGTGCCCGGCCGCGATGGCGAGACTGGAGCCGTCACCGAAGAGCGAGACGCTGGAGGCGGCATCGCCGAGCAGTGTGATGCGGCCTTTCGACCAGCGGGACAGGTCAACTCGGCTGACGGCATCGAAGTAGAGATCGCCGGCCGCGCGCACCTGATCGAAGAGGTCACCGAAGATTCCGACCGGTCCGTCGAAAGCTTCCAGCAGTAGCCGCTTGTGCTGCTCGATATCGCGGTAGTCGTAGCCGGGCACGACGGGACTGCGGAACATGAAGGCCGCGAGCGGCTTTCCCCCGGCCGGATGTACGGAGATCGACCGCCCGGGCGTGTTGTACATGACAACCTCGTCCGCGTCGCCGTACACCCGGTCCACCGGCAGCGTGGCGACGTAGATGCCCATATGCCGCACGAACTCCGACTCCGGACCGAAGGCGAGCCTGCGCACATTCGAGTGCAGCCCGTCCGCGCCGACCACGTAGTCGAAGGTCTGCGGTGCATTGTTCTCGAAGGTCACCGCGATGCCGGAATCCTGCTGCGTGAGTCCGGTAATGGTGTCGCCCCAGCGCATTTCGGCATGATCGCGGGCAGCGTCGAGGAGTATGCGCGCGAGGTCGGCGCGGGCCACCTCGATATCCCGGTCGGCGGAAACGCCGGAGCTCTTGGTGGGCATCGAGACTCGCCGCCGACCGTTCGCGTCGACGAAACTGAGCCGCGCGACACCGGTTGCCGCCTTGCGCAATTCGGGCAGAATGCCCATCTCGGCCACAACATCCGCCGCCGCACCGCGCACATCGACCGGGTTGCCGCTGGACCGCTGTCCCACGGCACGCTCGACCACCGTCACCTCGAACCCGGTGCGACCGAGCCAGTGGGCCAAGGTCGAGCCGCCGACGCCGGCTCCGGAAATCAGGACTTTTGCGCTCATGACCATCACCTCTGGTTGTTAAATGGACGAAATTCGTCCGCTTATTGCCATGTTAGGCTAACCGGAAGCATTTCGTCCACTTATTGGAGGTGGGTATCACGGCCGAGCAGTTGCGGGCCGACGCACGCAGCAATCGCGACCAGATCCTGAATGCCGCGCTCGCCGTGTTCCGGGAACGCGGTACCGAGGTCCCGATGAAGGACATCGCCGACCACGCCGGCGTCGGCGTCGGCACCCTGTATCGGCGCTTCCCGGATCGGGACGCCCTGCTGATCGCCGCCGCGCGCGCCCATCTGGAGCGACTCGCGGATCTGGCCACCACCGCCTGGCGCGAGGAGCAGACCGCCTGGCTCGGCATGTGCCGGCTGCTGCGCGAATGCGCCGAAATGCAGCTCGGCGCGCAGGCCGCTGCGGTCGGCCCCGCCACTCACCAGGCCATGCACGTCGATCCGCGCCTGACCGGGGTTCGAGCCGCCGTGGTCGATCTGGTGGAGCGGATGACGGCGCAGGCGCAGGCCGACGGCGACCTGCGTACCGATATCGGCCCCGAGGAAATCGCCCTGCTGATGACCGTGCAGATCTATACCCGAGGCGACGAGTCGTACTCCGACGCCGTCGCTCGCGTCATGAGAATCATGGTGGACGGGCTACGCCCGCAACAACATTCGTAACTCCCGCGCCGGTTCAGCGCAGGGTGAGCGTGCTCGGCATGGCCGTGAAACCGTGGACGCTCGCCGCATGGGTGCGCACGGCCCGCTGCTCATCGATGTCGTAGTCGGAGACCCGGGCCGCCAGTTCCTCCAGGACCACCCTGGCTTCCAGGCGGGCGAGCGAGGATCCCAGGCAGAAGTGCGGTCCGCCGCCGAAGGTGACCATCGCCTTGGTGTCGCGGTCCAGGTCGAAGCGCTCGGGGTCGGGAAAGACCCGAGGGTCTCTATTGGCGGACCCCATCAATAGCAAGACGCGCTCCCCGGCCGGGATGGTCACCCCGTGCAGCGTGACCTCCTCGGTGAGCAGTCGGGCAGACGCCGGCGACGGATGGTCGTAGCGCAGAGACTCCTCGACCCAGTCGACGATCCGCCCGCCGAGTCCGGCCTTGCGCTGGTCGGGATTGTGCCAAGCCCAGTACCAGGCATTGCCGAGCAGGTGAGCGGTGGTTTGATTGCCTGCTCCGATCATCAGGAACATGAATCCGATGATCTCTTCGTCGGTGAGCTGGTCTCCGTCGACCGAGGCCTGCACCAGGATCGAGGCCATATCGTCGCGCGGGTGACTGCGCCGGTCGGTGACCATGGTGGCGTAATAGCCGAACAGTCCTATGGCCGCTTCCATCGCCTCGGGCGGAATGCCGGGGACACCGTCCACCCGGTACATCACGTTGATCATCATCGCTCCCACCGCCGGCCAGTCCGACTCGGGCACTCCGCTCAGTTCGCAGATCACGTCCGTCGGCACCTTCCCCGCCACGTCCGCCACCAGGTCGAACTCGTCGGCCTGCAAGGCCGCGTCCAGATATCCGCGCACGATGTCCCGGATCCGGTCTTCCAACTCCGCGATACGGCGCGGAGTGAATCCGCGAGACACCAGGCTTCGCATCCGGGTGTGCTGGGGCGCGTCCATGGCCAGGAACGACAGGAACTTGGGTGCCACCTCGGGATCCCACGCTCCCTCCTCGAGCAGTACCCCGTGCGAATTGGAGTACCTTCGCGTATCCCGCAGCGCCGCGGAGACGTCCGCATGCCGTGAGAGCGCCCAGAAGTCCAGCTCCTCATTGCGGAAGACCGGCGCCTCCTCCCGCATCCTCGCGTAGACCGGATACGGGTCCTGGTTGATCGAAAAGTCATACAAATCGAAACGCAGCCCCACTGGGCCCTCCCCGCAGATCACCGACACGATCCACTGATCATCGACAGCCCGGGCGCCTCGAACAAGCACTTGCTTGTTAATTGGAGGTCAACACTGAAGATCACCCACCGCCACCCCCAATGTCGTTGGCCCACTGGCGGACACGTCGATGACGAGCAGCTCGCCGACCTGGCCCCGCCACCGCCTCCTCGACCGGGGCTGGTCGATGATCCCGGCCGATAAGGCGAATTCCTTTGGCATTCAGCGATATCGCAAATCAGCGGCAAGAGTGTTCGCGCATATCCGAAGTCGTGGTCACGGCACCATAAGCACTCAGGCACCGCTCTTGGTCTCCGAGCAGTAGCTGCCAGGAAATAAGCGGATCAAATTGGCGCACTCGTCGAACGAGCCGAGTCCTCGCCCACCATTTCCCCCATTGATGCTCGGGTCGCCGGGCGTATCGTGCAGTGCGACGCTGCCCACCCCATAGCCGGGTGTAACAGCTGCGCTCACTCCCGCCCCGGCGACGACCAGTCCAGCCGAAATCATCACTGCCGTCAAGACTTTCGTCATTCATCATCCCCCGATGCATGTGATGCGCCCTCCACACATCACCACGACATGTTAGCAACCGGCCCGACGGGAGGCCACGAATATAATTGGCGCACAGTTACATTCGACAATCACGGAACCAACCACGGCGTTCGGGCGGTCGCTGTGGTTTCGCCTGTGGGTCGGGCTCCACCGCGAAGCTCGCTCCAACAGACTGGGACGTCACCTCCATGGGTCCCGGCCGCCGGTGGACTTCCTCGCCGGTGCTCAGGCGACAAGATCATCGCCAGGTACCGTTGGGCGGTGAACCCAGCTGATGCACGATGTCTCAAAGACGGCGATCTCGAGACCCGCAAGGAAAATCTGCGGCTCCTGCTCGTGCGGGCTGCTGACGGCGACACCTCCGCCAAGGAAGCACTGTGCGCCCTGGTGCGCGACTATCGCGACTACCACCTATCGCTCTACAGCCTGGCGTTGAACCGGGCGGAAGTCTTCGGCGACGACAGTCTGAAGGCGCCGCTGCTCGCGTCACTCGCCGACACTCGATACAACTGCCAGGCATGGGCGGCGATGGGCTGCGCGGCACTCGGCTTCCGCGAGGCGGTTCCCGGCTTGGTCGCGATGCTGGACCACCCACAGGAGATCGCCCGAGAGCAAGCGGTCATCGCGCTGGGCGAGCTCGGCGACGAATCGGTCGTCCCGGCGCTCACGCCCGGGCTGCGGGACTCGATCGCAGGAATGCGCGAACGTACCGCCGAGGCCCTCGGCATGATCGGCGGCGAGGCGGCCTTGGCCGCACTGTGGGACGAATTCGAGAACCGCCGGTACTACCGCATCGGCTATATCGCCAGCGCGCTGGCCACATTCACCCCGGAAGTCATCCCGAGGCTGTGCGAGGCGGCCGCCGGCGACGACCCGGACCAGCGCTACTGGGCGGCCGTCGCGCTCGGTTCGACCGGCGACGATCGTGCCGTACCGACGCTGGAACGACTGATGGCCCACGACCGGGGCTCGACAGTCTTCGACGGCATGGTGAGCGTCGCCGCGAAGAAGGGCCTCCGCACGCTACGCCGAATCCAAGCCGCAATCGCAGCCCGCGAATCCTGAAAGCGCAGTAGGCATACTGGCACGGTGGCGACTGTGGTTGCGTTCCATGCACATCCCGACGACGAGATCATCCTGACCGGTGGCACCCTCGCGAAATTGGCTGCCGCGGGCCACCGGACGGTTATCGTGGTCGCCTGCGATGGTCACGTGCAGGAATTCGACGGCGCCGTCGCACCACGGCTGCGGGAGCTGCAGGCCAGCGCCGACGTCCTGGGCGTCTCCCGAGTGGCATACCTCGGCTATGCCGACAGTGGGCACGGACCGATCCTGTACCCGGATCCACCCGGCCGAATGCGATTCACACGCGCCGATCTCGGCGAGGCAACCCGCCGACTGGCCGCGATCCTGGACGAGGAACGCCCCGAAGTCCTGCTCAGCTACGATCGCCACGGCGGCTACGGTCACCGCGACCACGTCCGCGTACACGAGGTCGGCACCGGAGCCGCACACGCGGCGGGCGTAG
Source organism: Nocardia sp. (assembly GCF_025465275.1). Lineage (GTDB taxonomy): Bacteria > Actinomycetota > Actinomycetes > Mycobacteriales > Mycobacteriaceae > Nocardia. The sequence goes on from NZ_JAODNK010000212.1 coordinate 9,981, forward strand.
CCCGAGTACTGGATGCGACACTGCCACAAGAGTTTCTGCGAAAACTGACCACCCCGGTACGATTGCTCCGCTACGACGTCGCCGCGATCCGAGACGGCTACACCCCCCGCGCGCACATCACCCACCGCATCGACGTCGGCGCGTTCGCCGCGCAAAGAATGCAAGCACTGTCCGAACACAAATCAGTCCTCGACGGACCCGGACGGTTCGCCACAATCGCGCGCACCCTACGTCGCATCCCGGAACCGATTCGCGCGCAACTGTTTCGATGGGAGTGGTTCGCCGAGGAAGGCCGCTCCCCCGCATTCTCCGGCCCACTCGACGACATATTGACGCTCCCCGAATAGGCAACCGGCCAATCGCAGGTCGGAGGGGGTGGAAGTGTTCAGGAGGCGATGCTGTCCAGGCCCGAACGCAGTTGTGTGGCAATGATTCGTGCTGCCGAGTTCTGCCAGTTGTGCAGTGTCCGTTCGGGAACCTGGTCTGCGAACCAGGCGAGGGCGCGGCGCGATAGCGGGTCGAGGTCGATACCGCTTCCGCGAAGCAACCGGCGCGAACGGCGGCGGGCCGATATCAGCGCCGCCGGCGGGGTCGAATTAGGCCTATTCCCCAGGGAATTCGAGTTCTGCTTGCTGGTCGGCGGTCAGGAGGAAGTAGCCGAGGAATTCGACATCGGCGTCGCCTGCGTCGAAACGGGCTATGCGGGCGGCCTCGGGTTCGTAGAAGACATCGCCGGGGCCGAGGACGATCTCGGGCTCGCCGTCGATCTGGAAGAGGATGGTTCCGGTGACGATGCTGCCGAAGACGGGGCCGTTGTGGACGTGAAGCCCGGCGGGGGTGCCGGCGGGCATGCGTATGCGGCGGACCTCGACTCGTTCGGTGAGTTTCGGCTGGGGCAGCCGCACGTCCAGCTCCACTGTGCGCGTCACTGTCGCCGGTAGGGTCCGGGCCTCGCTCTGTTCTGCCATGCCCGCCAGCCTAATTGGCGGTGCCGTTGGTGAGGGCAGCAGCGTTCCCGTGCCTGGCAGCGGCGGCGGGCGCGACAGCCGTGGCGGCAGCAGCAGCGTTGGCGGCAGCAGCAGCGTTGGCGGCAGCAGCGTTGGCGGCAGCAGCGTTGGCGGCGGTGGGCGCAGAGGTAGCGGGCGCAGAGGTAGCGGGCGCAGGGGTAGCGGGCGCAGGGGTAGCGGGGGTGGGGGTGGCAGCTACTGCGGCGTGGCGGCGGCGGTGGGCTTTCTGGCGGCAGGCGGGTGAGCAGTAGCGGGCCGGGCGGCCGGTGCCGGTGGGCCGGAGCGGGGTGGCGCAGACCGGGCAGAGCGCCGTTACGTTACGCGCGGCATTTTCGTCACGGGGAGTGCCGGGATTTCGGGGTTTCGTCGCGCGCGGGTCCGGCGTGCTCGCGCGCATCGCCTCCAGCACGAGTGCCGCCGCCCGGGCGAGACCGGGCTGGGTACTCGATATGCGCTGGATGGCAACACATCCGGTGAACAGGGCCAGGACATCGGGCAGGGTGAGGTCGGCACGCACCGCCTGCTGCCGCTGCGCGGCGGTGAGCAATTGCCCCAGCGCCAGATGGAAGCGCTGGCCCGCTTCGCGCAGGCTGTCGCGCGGCCAGCCGTCATTGTCGAAGAGCTCGCAGAGCGCACCGTTTCCGATGGTGGAGGTCACCACCTCGGCGCAGAAGGCGAAGTACGCGGCTCCGGCATCGGGTGCGTCGCGATAGCCGAGCGCGAGGGCGGTGAGGCGGTCGATCCGCTGCTGCATCACCGCCTCCAGCAGATGGTTCTTACTGGGGAAATGCCGATGCACGGTGCCTGCGCCGACACCGGCGCGGCGCGCGATCTCCACCAGCGACACCTCGGTGCCGCATTCGGCGAAAGCGCGCTGCGCGGCCGCCAGCACGAGTGCGCGATTGCGGCGGGCATCGGCACGGCCGTTCGGCGCGGAGGCAGCCGGGGCGGCAGCGGGTCCGGAGCGGACCGGAGCTGAGGCGGTCATTTCGTTACGGCGTTCCTTTCCGGTGCTGGCCAACCGGATACGCCTGCTCGTAGCGTCGGTATTCGGGTCGTCCGACCCGAATACTACCGAACAACAAGGGTGACAATGTCTGCTCTCAATGACCTGATTCTGGTCACCGGTGCGACCGGGCAGCAGGGTGGCGCGACCGCACGCCGGCTACTGGCCGCGGGCCGCCCGGTGCGCGCCCTGGTGCGGGACCCGGAATCCGCTGCGGCACAGGAGCTTGCGGCCGCAGGCGCCGAACTGGCCCGCGGTGACTTCGACGATCCGGAGACCCTCACCGCCGCATTGTCCGGCGCGCGTGCGGTTTTCGTGGTGCCGCCCGCGGCATTCGGGCCGCACGGCTGGGATATCGAACTCGAGGCGCGTCGCGGCGTGGATCTGGTCACGGCAGCCCAGGCCGCCGGTCTCGATCAGATCATCTTCACCGGAATCGCCTCGTTCGATCGCGAGGATTCGTGGGGCGCCAACGGCAAACGCCGAATCGAGGAGGCCATCCAGGCCGGCGATTTGCACTGGACCATCCTGCGCCCGGTCCGGTTCATGGAGAACTACCTGGCACAGGCTTTGGTGGTCGACGGTATCCACGACGGTGCGCATCGGCACCTGTTCCCCGCCGACCGGCCGATCCAAATGGTCGCGGTGGCCGATATCGCGGAGTTCGCGCTGCTCGCGTTCACGGACCCGGAACGCTTCCACGGCCACGTGATCGAGCTGGCCGGTGATGCGCTCACCATGGTGGCGGCGGCCACCGAAATCAGTTCGGTCACCGGACATCCGGTGCACTATGAGGAAATCCCGGAGGCGGAGGCGAGCGCGCTCGGCGAGTCGATCGTCAATGTCTGGCGGATGTCACGAGAGGGCAGGGGCTGGCATGCCGGCATCCCCGCCCTTCGCGAAATCCATCCAGGTCTGCGCACTTTCGATGCCTGGCTCGCCGAAACCGGTGCGGCTCAATTGAAGCCGCTACTGGCCGGCTGAATCAGGCCCGGGCTGAATCAGGACAGTTCGCCGTTGTAGTCGGGCAGTTTGAAGGTCTGCTGGGCATGTCCGCCCGACAGATCGGAAGCGCTATTGCCAATATTCGCAACGATGGTGTAGCCCTGCTGCTCGATCGAGGCACGGGTCGCCGTCTTGTAGTCGGCGAGCGCACCCGCACCATTGGACCCGGTGGTGAGTCCCCCGCCGTACAGCCCGTCCACGGTGTACCCGACGGCGGACAGGTTCAGCTGGGTGTAGATGTTCATGAGCGACGGACGTCCGGTCACGAAAATAATGGAAGCGCCATGCTGTTTCGCCCACTGCGTCATGGCCAGCACGGGCGGGATGGCGGGCGTGATCAGACCCGGGCTGTATTGGGTCTCCAGGCTCGTATTGTCGATATCGAGGACGATGGCGGGCTTCGTCGCGCCCGGCAGCGCGGTGCTGAGGTAGGACTGCGCGGAATTGATGACGGTGGTGACATCGGAGATCCACTGCGCTTCGCTGGGCAGGCTGCCGCCGCCACCGGAGCCGGAACCACCCCCGGACAGCGACGACGATCCAGTCCCTCCGGACAGTGACGAGGACCCGCTGTCCGCCAGCGCGGCGGGCAGCGGGACGGCGACGGTGACAGCGACACCGAGGGCGATACCTGCGATAGAACGTCTCATGAGCACGGGACGCTAGCGGCCGCAATGTGCGACGCGCAGCTGTTTCACACTGTCGCACAGAGGAATCCCGGTGACCGGGATCCATCCGTCAGTCATTGCGGACAGCAGCGAAGATACGCGCCGGACTGCCGAATTACGTTGTCGCGCCGACCAGATTCTCCCCGCGCAGGCGCTGCGAGATCACCTGGGTGATCCCGTCGCCGCGCATGCTGACGCCGTACAGCGCATCGGCGATCTCCATGGTCGGCTTCTGGTGGGTGATGACGATCAGCTGGCTTTTCTCTCGCAACTGCTCGAACAGTCCGATCAGGCGGCGCAGGTTGGTGTCGTCCAGGGCCGCCTCGACCTCGTCCATGACATAGAACGGGGAGGGGCGGGCCCGGAAGATGGCGACCAGCAGCGCCACCGCGGTCAGCGACTTCTCGCCACCGGAGAGCAATGACAGCCGCTTGACCTTCTTGCCCGGCGGGCGCGCCTCGACTTCCACTCCGGTGGAGAGCATGTCGTTCGGGTCGGTGAGCAGCAGCCGCCCTTCCCCGCCGGGGAACAGCTTGCTGAAGACGCCGACGAATTCGCGCTCGACATCCTCCCATGCCTCGGTGAACACCTGCAGGATGCGGGCATCCACCTCGGTGACCACGTCGAGCAGATCCTGTCGCGCTTTCTTGACATCCTCGAGCTGGGTGGCCAGGAAGTTGTAGCGTTCCTCGAGCGCCGCGAACTCTTCCAGCGCAAGGGGATTCACCTTGCCGAGCGTGGTGAGGTCCTTCTCGGCACGTTTGGCCCGGCGCTCCTGGGTGGCGCGGTCGTACGGCATGGGCTGCGGTTCGGTGACCTGTTCACCGCGTTCCTTGGCCTGCTCGTACTCGATCAGTTCCAGCGCGGTCGGCGGCATGAGCGTGTCCGGACCGTATTCGTTGATCAGATCCTCGAGCGCGAGTCCGAACTGTTCGGAGATATTCGTTTCCAGCTGTTCGATGCGCAGTGCGGCCTGCGCGCGGGCGACCTCGTCGCGGTGCACGGCATCGGTGAGCTGGGCCAGCGCCGTATTGAGCGCGCGTGCGCGCTCCTTGGTCTGGTCCACCTGCGCCGCGAATTCGGTACGGCGGCGCACCAATTCGTCACGGCGGACGGCGGCCTGCGCGACGACCTTCTCCAGTTCCGCCGCGACCTTCTCGGCGGATTCGGCCACCACGGCGGCGACCGCGGAGGCCTGCCGGCGGGCGGCGTGCTGGCGTTCGGCGCGGGCCCGGTTCTCGCGTTCGGCGCGGGCGGTGCGGCGCAAGCCATCGGCCTTGCCGCGCACCGATTCCGCGCGTTCCTCGGCGGTGCGCACGGTGAGCCGCGCCTCCACCTCCATGGAGCGGGATTCGGCGAGAGCGGCGGCAGCCTGTTCACGGGCGTATCCGGCGGTCTCGGTGCTCTCCGATTCCGAGCCGATACCGGACTGCTCGTCTTCGACGTGCCGCAGCCGGTCCTCCAGCTCCGCGAGCTTGGTGAGGGTCTCTTCGCGCCCGGCCTCGGTCTCGGCGCGCTGTGCGAGCAGGCGTTCGCAATCGCGCTGGGCGTTCCGGGCAGTCTGCCCGAGCCGTCCGAGCCTGTCGTAGATGGCCACCAGCGACTGATCGGATTCGTGCAGCGCCAACAACGCGTGATCGACGGCTTCGCGGCGGTCGGTCTGCTCGGCGAGCGCGCCCGCGAGCGCAGCCTCGAGTTCCTCGGCCTGGCGCTGCCAGTTGGCGAGTTCGATTCCGGCGGAGTCGATCTCGGCTTGCACCTCGAGCTGGCTCGGCGCGCGATCGGAACCGCCGAGCACCCAGCCCGCTCCGGTGAGATCGCCCTCGCGGGTGACCACCCGCAGTTCCGGGCGGGCCGCGATGACCTGCGCGGCGGCGTCGAGACTGTCGGCGACGGCAATGCCGGTGGTGAGGGCGGCGATCGCGCCGCGCATGTGATCGGGGCAATCGACGACCTCGGCGAGCCAGCGCGCCGCACCCGGTAGCTCTCCCCCGGCGCGTGTATTCGCCTGCGCGGCACCGCCGTACACCAGCGCGACGCGCCCGCCGTCGGCTTCCTTGAGCGCGCGCACGGCGGCGTGCGCGGACGGCCCGGTATCGGCGGCTACCGCATCGGCGAGCGGCCCGAAGGCGGCGGCCACCGCGGCCTCGAACCCGCCGTGCACCCGAATGAGCCCGGACAGCGGGCCCAGCAGCCCGTCGCTGCGATGTTCGAGCAGCCAGGCCGCGCCGTCGCGGCGCGCCAGGCCCATGGTGAGGGCTTCGATGCGCGCGCCCAGCGAGGCGACCCGTTTACCGGCTTCGCGATCCTTCTCGCGCAGCTCGGTGACGCGCGCATCGGCACTGTGCAGTGCCTCGGCGGCGTGTTCGTACTGCGCGTCGAGGCCCTCCTCGCCCGCGTCGAGCTCGTTCAATTCCTCTTGTACCGATTCGAATTCGGTGTCGGCGGTCGAGCCGCGCTCCCGGGCCTCGGTAATGGAGGCCGAGATGCGAGTGATCTCCCCGTCGACCGACTGCGCACGCGAGCGCAGCGTGTCTACCTGGCCCGACAGCCGGGCGAGACCCTCGCGGCGGTCGGCGATGGCACGCACTGCGGCCAGGTGCGCCTGTTCAGCGGCCTTGGCAGCTTGTTCGCGGTCGTAGAGCTGATCTCGCGCGGCTTCCAGAGTGGCCGTGGCCATTTCGACCGTTTCGAGAAGTTCGGCCTCTTCGGCCTCGACCCGCTCGGCTTCGCGCTCCAGTTGCTCCGGATCGCGTCCCGTACCGGTGGGCTGTTCGATCGTGAGATTGCGCGCGCGATCGCGAGCAATCCGGATAGTGGCGTTGACACGCTCCGTCAGCGCCGAGAGCTGGAACCAGGTCTGCGCCGCGGCCTCCGCGCTCGGCGTGAGCCGGGACAGCTCGAATTCCTGCTGTGCGAGTGCGGCATTGGCGGCATCCATCTCGGCATGCACATTGACCTGCTGCTCGCGCGCGTACGACTCCTTGCTCTGCTGGCTCTCCAGTTCGCCGCGACGACTCACCAGATCATCGGCGGCCAGCCGCAATCGGGAATCGCGCAGCTCGGACTGCACGGTGGCGGCGCGCCGGGCCACCTCGGCCTGCCGCCCGAGCGGCTTGAGCTGGCGGCGCAGTTCGGTGGTGAGGTCGTTCAGGCGCGCCAGATTCGACTGCATAGCGTCGAGCTTGCGGACCGCCTTCTCCTTGCGCCGGCGGTGCTTGAGCACGCCCGCCGCCTCTTCGATGAAGGCGCGCCGGTCCTCCGGCCGCGACTCGAGGATCGCCGAGAGCCGGCCCTGACCCACGATCACGTGCATTTCTCTGCCGATACCGGAATCGCTGAGCAGTTCCTGCACATCCATCAGACGGCAGGAGCTGCCATTGATCTCGTACTCACCGGCCCCGTCCCGGAACATGCGCCGAGTAATGGAGACCTCGGAGTACTCGATCGGCAGCACGCCGTCGGAGTTGTCGATGGTGAGGGTGACCTCGGCGCGGCCGAGAGCGGCGCGGCCGGAGGTGCCGGCGAAGATGACGTCCTCCATCTTCCCGCCACGCAGCGCTTTCGCGCCCTGTTCCCCCATTACCCAGGTGAGCGCGTCGACGACGTTCGACTTGCCGGAACCGTTCGGCCCCACCACACAGGTGATGCCGGGCTCGAACCGCAGCGTCGTCGCGGACGCGAAGGACTTGAATCCCTTCAGCGTCAGACTCTTCAGATGCACAGCCGCTCAGGTTACCCGCTCTGCCCCGATTGCCCCGGGTATGCCGGGAACGCGTCCGGTTCCCTGACGAGGCCGGCGCGTAGGGTCGGGGGAGTGGGCTGCGTCGCGATCCAGCGGCGCAGAGACTTGCGACACGTCGGCGAGGTGGGAATTCGTCGGATGTCCCTAAGATCAGGTACTCTCTGGGTGTTGCAACTTTTGGTTCTCACAGACTTCAGTACGCGCCTGCTGACCATCACGCAGGCGCGCATTTGTGTTTCCAGTGATTCCTGACGGGGTCATTACAGCGACATCAGATCCGTAAAGTGCGGGTCGCACCAAAACAAAGAGGAGAGTCAATCGTGGCTACCGGTACCGTGAAGTGGTTCAACACCGAAAAGGGCTTCGGCTTCATCGAGCAGGACGGTGGCGGCCCTGACGTGTTCGCCCACTACTCGAACATTGCCGCACAGGGCTTCCGCGAGCTCCAGGAAGGCCAGAAGGTCTCCTTCGACATCGCGCAGGGCCAGAAGGGCCCCCAGGCCGAGAACATCACCCCTGCCTAAGTTTTAGCAGGTGATCGAACGGCGGCCCGGCGTATCTGATACGCCGGGCCGCCGTTCGTTGCAGGCCCGGTAGGGCGATAGCGGTACTCACCGCTCTCCCCACCGGGCCTTTGTCATGCCTCGACAGGGCCTGGCCGCCCGGCGATTACCTGACGATGACAGTGAGGTTGTTGCCGCCAGACCTCGAGCAGCGGGGCGAGGAGAACCGTGGGAGCGAGCCAGGCGACGAGTTCCCAGGGGCCGTAGAGCGGGCCGTCGAGAGCGAAGGCCACGACGACGGTGGCGGTGACCAGCGCGATGTAGGAGCCGCCGAGGCCGTGAACGTAGACGTGAGTCCAACCGCCGGGGCGGCCGGTCGCATAACGACCGAGGACGGCGAGAGCTACGGTCAGCAGCGAGACCGGGACCAGCCACCAGAGATCGGTGCGCTTCCAGATCACCAGGCCGATGGCCGTAATGGCGACGGCGACAACGATTCCCAGGTACCACGCGCCGAGGTCCCGGGACCTGCGCCAGCGGCGCGCGTCGGCCCAGGCGAGGACCGGGCCGAGCAGCAGACCGGCGATTCCCGCGACGATATGGATGCCGAGTAGTTCCGGATATCCGACCATGGCCAGCTACCGCACGGGATGGTGACGGCGGTGATGCTGGTTCCAGGCTCCCGATTCCCAGCCCGTGAGCATGCGGAAGACCAGGACCGCACCCCAGGGGCCGATGACCCACATCGGCCAGGGATAGGTGAATTCGCCTGTGGCCAAGGAGATTGCGGCCCAGATGGCGACGCAGAGCAGGCTGACGCCGAGCCAGGCGCTGACTTCTATGCGCTGCCAGATCGGGATGCGGGTGCCGGAGCGTCCCGGCGCGGTGGCGGGTTTTGTCAGGCGGGGTAGATCGCCCAGTACCAATTGCAGGTCTTCGATAGTGGCGGTGCCGTAGACCCGGCCGAGGCGTTCGTTGTATTCGGTGAGGTCGAGACGCCCATCGGCCATATGGCGGCCGAGCGCATCGGCGACCTGTGCACGTTCGGCGTCGGAGGCGCGGGTGCCCGAGGTGATGTCCATGTCGATCCTCTCGACAATCTTCCAAAGTGGAATATCTCACTCCAGAATAAACCTCCACAATGGCATGTCAACAGCGTCAAGTGAGGGCGGGTGCCAGCACATTTGCCAGCGAGGGTGAGGCAGTGAGATGGTTGGGGCCAGTTCTTCGCACAAGAGGAGTTTTTGTGGACCTCGACTGGTCGCCCGGTGATCTGGCGTTTCGCGATGAAGTGCGCCACTTCCTCGATGAGAATCTGACCCCGCGGCTGCGGCGGGCCGGGCGGCTGGCCACCAGCGTGTACCCGGACCACGAAGCCAGCATGGAGTGGCAGCAGATCCTGCACGCCCAGGGCTGGGCCGCGCCCGCGTGGCCGGTGAAGTACGGCGGCCGCGACTGGAGCCTCACCCAGCACTACATCTTCGGCCGCGAATGCACGCTCGCGGGCGCACCGAACCTGTCCCCCATGGGTATTCGGATGGTCTCGCACGCCATCATGGCGTTCGGCACCGGGGAGCAGAAGGACTTCTTCCTGCCGCGCATCCTCACCGGCGAAGTCTTCTTCTGCCAAGGCTATTCGGAGCCCGAGGCCGGTTCGGACCTCGCCTCGCTGTCCATGGCGGCGGTCGAGGACGGCGAGGATCTGGTGATCACCGGCTCCAAGATCTGGACCACCCATGCCACCGAGGCCAATTGGATCTTCGCCCTGGTGCGCACCTCCCGGCAGGCCAAGAAGCAGCAGGGCATCACCTTCCTGCTGATGCCGATGGACGCCGCGGGCATTACGATCCGGCCGCTGGTCATGACCTCCGGTGAGCAGGTGCAGAACCAGGTCTTCTTCGATCAGGTGCGGGCGCCGAAGGCGAATGTGCTGGGCCGCATCGACGATGGCTGGACCGTCGCCAAATTCCTGCTCAATTTCGAGCGTGGCGGCGGCGCGGCGGCACCGGCGCTGCAGGTGATGGCCGAGGAGCTGGCGCAGGCCGCGCAGACCCAGCCGGGGCCGAATGGCGGTGCGCTGATCGATGATCCGGCATTCGCCGCACAGCTGGCCGATGCGCGGATTCGCGCGGATGTGCTGGAGATCCTCGAATACCGCACGCTGGCACTGGTTTCCAGCGGAAAGGATCCGGGTCCGGCCGCCTCCACCATCAAGATCCTGGGCACCGAATTGAGCCAGGTCCTCACCGAACTGGCCCTGGAGGCCGCGGGCCCGCGCGGTCGCGCATACCAGCCGCACGCCACCATGCCGGGCGGCCCGATCGCTGACTTCACGCCGCCCGCAGACGGTTTCGTCAGTGGTGAGGAATGGCAGGCGGTCGCGCCCATGCGGTATTTCAACGACCGCGCCGGCTCGATCTACGCCGGCAGCAATGAGATTCAGCGCAATATCATCGCCAAAGCGACCCTGGGACTGTAGCCATGGACTTCTCCTTCACCGCTGAACAAGAACTGCTCCGCGACACCGTCACGGAGTTCCTCGCGGCCCGCTACGAACTCGAAAGCAGCCGCGCCGCAGCCCGTGTCGGGGCAGGGTGGCAGCCACAGGTCTGGCGCGGACTGGCCGAGGAGGTCGGCATCCTGGGCGCGGCGCTGCCCGAATCGGTCGGCGGCATCGGCGGCGGCCCCGTCGAGACGATGATCATCGCCGAAGCGCTGGGCGGCGCACTCGTAGTCGAGCCGTACATCGACACCGTGGTCGTGGGCGGCGGCCTGCTGCAGCGCGCCACCGGTAAGCGCGCCGAAGATCTGCTCTCCGGCATCACCGAGGGCGCGGTCATCACCGGATTCGCCGCCCTGGAAGCACAATCCGGCTACGACTACACCAATGTCGCGACCATCGCCCGCCGCGACGGCGACGACTGGCTGCTCACCGGCAGCAAGTGCGTGGTCACCTCGGCCCCGCTCGCCACCCATCTGCTGGTGACCGCCGTGGCCGACGGTGAAATCGCCCTCTTCGTAGTCGATTTCGACCCTGCCGCCCCGCCCACCGGCCTCACCGTCGAACCGTTCCGCACCATCGACGAACGTCCCGCCGCCGACCTCACCTTCGAAAACCTGCGCCTCCCAGCAGATTCCCTGCTGCTGGCGAATGCGGGCGAGGCCCTGGCCGCCACCCTCGACGAGGCCATTGCCGCCGTCGCCGCCGAAGCGGTGGGCATCATGCGCAAGGTAGTCGCCGACACCGTCGAATACACCAAACAGCGCCACCAGTTCGGCGTCCCCATCGCCAGCTTCCAAGCCCTGCAGCACCGCATGGTGAATATGCACCTGGAGCTGGAACAGGCAATAGCCGCAACATATCTGGTGACCCTGAAACTGACCGCCGACCCCACCGAGCGGGCCAAGGCCGCCGCAGCGGCCAAGGTAACCATCGGCCGCGCCGCCCGCCTCATCGGCCAGGAGTCGGTCCAACTACACGGCGCCATGGGCATGACCGAAGAACTCCCCATCGGCCACTTCTTCAAGCGCCTCACCGCAATCCAATACGAGTACGGCACCACCGCCCACCACACCACCCGCTACGCAACACTGACCCGGCCGTAACCGCCCGAACCACGGTTACGGCCCACCCAGGCCCCAGGGGTGGGGCCGACGCGACGGCCGGGCTCCCGCGACGCAGTTCCCTGCGGTGCGGGAGCCCGGCCGAAGCGTTGCTACGACGTGACCCGCAACACACCCGCAACTCGTCACGTCGGGGTGGGGTATCTCGTCCAATGGATGTACCGAATCGATCGGGACGTCACGAAGGGACGAGAACATGTCACGAATGAACCTGGCAGCGGTCGCGCCCGAGGTCTACAAGGCGTGGATGGCCGCTGAGGTCGCGATTCGGCGCGGGCCGCTCGATGCGACCGTGCGAGAACTGGTGAAGATTCGCGTTTCGCAGATCAACCGCTGCCTGTTCTGCATCGAGATGCACACCACCGAGGCGCGCAAGGAGGGTGAGACCGAGAAGCGTATCTATCACCTCGATGCCTGGCGTGAGTCCGACCTCTTCACCGATGCCGAGGGTGCGGCCCTCGAATATGCCGAAGCCGCAACAGAGCTCGGCGTCCACGGGGTGAGCGACGAGATCTGGGCAGCCGTCGAAAAGAACTTCGACGAGGGTGAGCGCGGCGGCTTGGTCGCCATCACCGCTCAGATCAACATGTGGAACCGGCTAGGCGTACCCCTCCGGATGTACGACGGGCAGTAATCCTGGACGACTACTCGTCCGAACCCGCACGCCCACATTCGGAACGTACGTCCAATGCCACCGGAAACCCTTGAAGTCCACCAGGATTGCCTCGTTCGCCTACCGACCGGCAGGGTGCCTGCATCGGCCGAATGGGACCGGCGGTAGTACCGGTTCACCCAGCGCTGCAGTCCAACACGCGGGCATGCAAGGGTGAAACCGCTGCGGCCGCATGCCGATGCCGGAACCACGCGCGTATTCTTTGACGGAATTCTGTCTTGCGGTGTGCCGGGAAGTCTGGTCGGCGTGCGGCCCGAAGCCTCGGGTCGTGCGGTTCGACGTGGGAGCTTCGGTGCGGCGTCTGTATTCGATCTTGACGTATTCTCTTCGCGTGATACCCCGGCGCAGCGTCGTATCCTGCAGTTATGCATGCCGCTCAGATGGCCGAGGAATACCCGATGATCGACCTGGACTCCGACGCGATGGACGCGGCGCGACTATTGGCCGAACACCGACTACCGGGCATCCTGGTGACCGATGCCCAGGGCGCGCCGCATTCGGTGCTGCCGGCCTCGCAGGTGGTGCTGTTCATCGTGCCGAAGTATGTGCAGGACGATCCGTCGCTGGCCGGGGTGCTCAACGAGAGCATGTGCAATCAGGTGGCGAATCGGCTGCGCGGCAAGAAGGTCCGCGATGTGATTCCGGAGCGGCTCACCAAGATTCCGGCGGTGCAGGCGGACGACAATACCGTCGAGGTGGCGGCGTTGATGGCACGGTACAAGACGCCGCTCATCGCGGTGCTGGACGGCAAGAAGCTGCTCGGCGTGATCACCGCGTCGCGGCTGCTCGAAGTGGCGCTGACGCACTGACCCCGGCGCGGTCCACGTGACCGCGGTGGCCGTAGCGGTCTTCACGATCGCGTACATCCTGATCGCGACCGAACGCGTCCACAAAACCATTGCCGCGCTGACGGGCGCGGGTGTGGTGATCGCGCTCGGTGTCATGGACTCCGACGATGCCTTCTACTCGCACGAAACCGGCATCGACTGGAATGTCATCTTCCTGCTGCTCGGGATGATGGTCATTGTCGGAGTCCTGCGCCAGACCGGCGTCTTCGAATGGGCCGCCATCTGGGCGGCCAAGCGCGCCAAGGGTTCCGCACTGCGGGTGATGATCCTGCTGACCCTCATCACCGCCACGGCATCGGGCTTCCTCGACAATGTCACGACGATATTGCTCATCGCCCCGGTGACCATGCTGGTGTGCGAGCGCCTCGATATCCCGCCCGCGCCGTTCCTCATCGCCGAGGTGCTGGCCTCCAATATCGGCGGCGCGGGCACCCTGATCGGCGATCCGCCCAATATCATCATCGGCAGCCGGGCGGGCTTGTCGTTCAACGACTTCGTAGTCAATATGACCCCGATCGTGCTGATCGAACTGGCCGTTTTCACCCTGCTGCTACCGCGCTTGTTCCGCGGCTCGTTCACCGTCGATCCCGACCGTGTCGCCGACATCATGGCGCTGAACGAGCGCGAGGCCATTCGCGATCCGAAACTGCTGATCAAGAGCGCGGTCGTGCTGGCGGCGGTATTCGCGGGCTTCTTCGGGCAGCCGCTTTTCCATCTCGAACCGTCCCTGGTGGCATTGCTCGGCGCGGGCGCGCTGGTGCTGATTTCGGGTTTGCCACAACGCGATTACCTGGCCGCCGTGGAATGGGAGACGCTGCTGTTCTTCGCCGGTCTGTTCGTCATGATCGGGGCACTGGTGAAAACCGGTGTGATCGGGCGACTGGCGAAATACGCGACTGAGCTCACGGGCGGCAATGCCCTGGTCGCCACCATGCTCATTCTGGTGGTCTCGGCGGTGCTCTCCGGCGTCATCGACAATATTCCGTACGTGGCCACCATGAGTCCGCTGGTAGCGCAGCTGGCGGGCACGGTCGGCAATGAGAGTCAGGCACATGCGCTGTGGTGGGCGCTGGCATTGGGCGCGGATTTCGGCGGCAATCTGACGGCCGTGGGCGCGAGCGCGAATGTGGTGATGCTCGGTATCGCGCGGCGCTCGGACCATCCCATCTCGTTCTGGGAATTCACTCGCAAGGGCATCGTAGTGACGGTGGTCACCATCGTGGTAGCTGCGCCGTATCTGTGGCTGCGGTATTTCGCCTTTGCCTGAGCACCCCTGCCAACTGGGACGAAGGGCACATTCAGGTCAAGATATGTGTGGCGATTGGCAAATTCCGCGTTGCCGATACAAGAATAGTCGCCGCCATGTCCTTATCCAGCACCGAGCAACCCACGCCCAGTACGCCGGACAGCGACCCGCAGGCCGCACCGGCGCCGAGCCGAGGTCCCGGCGCGTATCGGCACGATCTGGACGGCCTGCGCGGTATCGCCATCGCCCTGGTCGTCGCCTTCCACATCTGGTTCGGACGGGTCTCCGGCGGCGTCGACGTCTTCCTGGTGCTGTCCGGTTTCTTCTTCGGCGGCATGCTGCTGCGCCGCGCCGACCACGGCCCGGTGGGCGTCCCCGCGACCATCCGGCGGACGCTGCGCCGCCTACTACCCGCGATGGTGGTGGTGCTGGCCGCGGTCGTCGTCACGGCGGTAATCCTGCTCCCGCACACCCGCTGGTCCGATATCGCGGGACAGACGCTCGCCTCGCTGTTCTACTACCAGAACTGGTATCTGGCACTGTCCTGGTCGGACTATCTGGCCGCCGATCCCTCGGTGAGCCCGCTGCAACATCTGTGGTCGATGTCGGTGCAGGGCCAGTGCTATCTGGGCATGCTGCTGCTCATCGCACTGCTGGCCTGGTTCTGCCGCCGCGCCGGACGCCCCGAACGACTGCGACTGGCGACGGCCGTGCTGTTCACCGGTATTGCCGTGGCCTCGTTCTGGTATGCCGCACAGGGTGTTTCGACACAGCAGGGCTGGAACTACTACGACACTGTCGCCCGCGCCTGGGAACCACTCGCCGGTGCGCTGCTGGCCATTGCCGCTCCCCTGGTCAAACTCCCGAAGCCGGTGCGCGAGATATTCGCCTGGGCCGGTATCTCCGCGATCGTGGCCTGCGGCTGGGTGTTCAACGGAGTCATGGTGTTTCCGGGCCCGGCCGCGCTGCTGCCGGTGGCCGCGACCGCCGCGCTGATCCTGGCCGGCGCCGGGCAGGACACCGCCGATCAACCGGTCGTCAACCGCCTGCTGGCCACCGCCCCCATGGTGGGGCTCGGCGGCTTCGCGTACGCGCTGTACCTGTGGCACTGGCCGATGCTCATCTTCTATCTGGGTGAACGGCACGAACGCGAGGCCGGCGCGCTCGGCGGGCTGATCATCATCGCGATCTCGTTCGTGGTGGCCTACGGCATCCACCGCTTCGTGGAGGAACCGCTGCGGCTGCGCTCCGGCCCGATCCTCCCGTCTCGCACGCGCATGCTCGCCGGGGTGGCGGTCTCGACCGTCGGTGTGCTGCTGCTGGGTTCGACGCTGGCGTGGCAGTGGAGCAATAGCGCGAAGGCCCATGCCGTGGGCGAACTGGACCCGGCGAAGTACCCGGGCGCGGCGGCCCTGACCGATCACGCGCTGGTACCGCGCGCACCCATGCGACCCACCACCGAAGAGGCCCCCGCCGATATCGCCTACCCCACCCGGGACGGCTGCATCGCCGACTTCGACAATCGCACGGTCATCACCTGTACCTACGGCGATGCGAATGCCCATCACACCTTGGCCGTGGTCGGCAATTCCCATGCCGAGCACTGGATTCCGGCACTGCAGATCCTGGGCGAGAAGTACCGCTTCCGCATTGTCGTGTACTTGAAGATGGGGTGTCCACTCACCGTCGCCGACGAGGACCCCATGTACAAGGGCCAGCACAATCCGGACTGCCGCGACTGGTCGCACGATGTGATCGAACGGCTCGGCGCCGAACGCCCCGACTTCGTCTTCACCACCGGCACCCGCCCTGCGGACAATGGCGGGGACGAGGTTCCGGACGATTACCGCGATGTGTGGTCGGCGCTGTCGGATCGCGGCCTGCAGGTGATCACCATTCGGGACACCCCGTGGTTGCGCCGCAACGGTATTCGCTATCGCGCCATCGACTGCCTGGCCTCGGGCGGCAATCGCATGGAATGCGGTATGAAGCGCCCGGACGCGCTCAATGCGGTGAACCCCGCCATCGCGGCGGCCGCGGGGCTGCCCAGTGTGCACAATATCGACCTGAACAATGCCGTCTGCGAACCGACCGTATGCGCTGTGGTGGAAGGCAATATCCTCGTCTACCACGACGAACACCACCTGACCGCAAGCTATTCACGCTCCCTCGCACCGGAACTCGACCGCCAGCTGCAACCCATTCTCGGCTGGTGGTGACCGAGCCCCTCGAACCGGATCCCCGGCCGGCGAGCGGCCCCCTGCGCCGCCCGGCCGCCTGTACACCGTGAACAAGCCTGGGCCACAGCCACTGTCGTCGAGGACTGCGGCTGTGGCCGAGGTGATTCAGCTGTGGCCGAGCTGATTCACCGGTCGCGGACTGCGTCGGACTGCTCGTACAGTTCGACCCACACCGCGAAGCTGGAGAGCAGCTCGACTGTGCGCCAGCCACTCTCGGTCAGCCGGATCGGTCCCTGGAATTGCAGCGACTCGTCCCAGCTGCCGACGCCGTCGGTGGCGACCAGCCCGTACGCGGCGAGCACTCGTAGCACTCGCGCCGCGCCCTGGCGGCGCATGCCGAGCGCGCCTCGCAATTCATCGACGGTCTGCGGCTCCTGGGCCAGCAGGTCCAAAAGCTCTACCACCCCACGGTGATTCACCAGCTCGCGCAGTGCGCTCAGCTCGTACGCCTGGTTGTCCATCGAACCGCTGCCTCACCTTCGGGGCCGAATCCTTGCTTGTCTCAACGCTATTCGCAGGCCGGACCCGGCGGCAGCTGCCTTGACGGGGCTCATGCGGCGCACCTGCGCATATTTACCGAATCCATACAGTCGCGTGCTGCGGACGGCGCAAGAGCCGCAGTCCCTTTCCTGTGCGGAAGTGACTGCGGCCCTTCGCGGCCGACCTCTGCGGTGGTCAGCCGTTGCTTGCGGTTACCCCGGGGTGATCAGCCCTTGAACGGGTACTTGCCGTCGAGATCAAGGTTGAGCTCGACCACGTTCACCCGCTTCTCACCCATGAAGCCGAGCGCCCGGCCGTGCGTATTGGTATCCACCAGCGCCCGAACCTGATCCGCGGAGATACCGCGGGTCTCGGCGACCCGTGCGACCTGGATGGCCGCGTACTCCGGCGAGATATCCGGGTCCAGGCCCGAAGCCGACGCGGTGACCGCATCGGACGGAACCGCCGTATCGACCGAGGCATCGCCCCGGATCGGCACGATCTGGCCCGCCGAGTAGTCCTCGCCGCGCTTGGCACATTCGACCTTGACGCCCTCATAGGCATCCTGGAACGGCTTGGTCACCGATCCATCGGTCGCGCAGGCCTCGTTGACGCTGATCACCTGCGACGGGTGCACGACATTGCCGTGCGCGTCCCGCGGCCCGATGACCGAGAGCACCGAGCCGACGCCGCCGGAGGTGCAGAACGGCCGGCTGCCGTCCACACCCTCGAGGGTGGCGACCGCAGCGCTGCGCGCGCACACCGTGGTGAGCAGGCTGGCCTTGTCCTTCTTCGGGTCGCCGGCGTCCAGCGAATCCACCACGGACTCCGGGCCCATATTGCCGAACGCGGTGTTCGTCGGGTCGTAGCCGTCGGGAATGCTGCCGTCGGTCGGCGCGGAGTTGGACGGACGGGTCTGGAAGTACTGGTTCAGCGCCGTGCCCTTGCCGTCGGTGTACGCCTGACCGATCAGGCTGCTACCGACGGTCTTACCGTCCTGCTTCAGCAGGGAACCCTCTGCCTTGTCCTTCAGACCGGGCAGCTGACCGACACCGAGAACCACGGCGGGATAGATGATTCCGGTGATGACGGTGAGCACCAGCAGCGCACGCAGCGCCGCGATGTGTTGCCGGATCCAGGTTGACATACGCATTAGGACATCCCCGGGAAGAATTGGATGACAAGGTCGATGAGCTTGATCCCGATGAACGGCGCGACGATGCCGCCGATGCCGTAGACAAGGAGATTGCGGCTCAACAGCTTCGACGCACTCGAGGGCGTGTAGTTGACTCCTCGCAGCGCCAGCGGAATCAGGCCCACGATGACGAGGGCGTTGAAGATGACCGCGGACAGGATCGCCGACTGCGGGCTGTGCAGTCGCATGATGTTCAGGACGTCCAGGCCCGGGAACAGCACCACGAACATCGCGGGAATGATCGCGAAGTACTTGGCGATGTCATTGGCGATCGAGAAGGTGGTGAGCGCGCCACGGGTGATCAGCAACTGCTTACCGATCTCCACGATCTCGATGAGCTTGGTCGGATCCGAATCCAGATCGACCATATTGCCGGCTTCCTTGGCCGCCGACGTACCGGTGTTCATGGCGACACCGACATCCGCCTGGGCAAGCGCGGGAGCGTCATTGGTGCCGTCACCGGTCATGGCGACCATGCGGCCACCCTGCTGCTCCTTGCGGATCAGCGCCAGCTTGTCCTCGGGAGTGGCCTCGGCGAGGAAGTCGTCCACGCCGGCCTCGTCCGCAATCGCCTTGGCGGTCAACGGATTATCGCCGGTGATCATGACGGTGCGGATGCCCATCTTGCGCATCTCGTCGAAGCGCTCGCGCATGCCCTGCTTGACAACATCCTTGAGGTGGATGACGCCGAGCACGCGGGGCTTGCCCTTGACGACCTCACCGACGACCAGCGGCGTACCACCGGAGGCGGAGATGCCGTCCACTGCCTGGCCGAGTGCGTCCGGGACCTCACCGCCCTGCGACCGCACCCATTCGGTGACGGCGCTGGCGGCGCCCTTGCGCAGCTGATGCCCATCGGACAGGTCCACACCCGACATGCGGGTCTGGGCGGTGAATTCCACCCAGTTGGCGCCGGTCAGTTCACCTGCGGTGCGCTCCCGCTTACCGAACGCCGTCTTGGCGTACACCACAATGGAGCGACCCTCGGGGGTTTCGTCCGCGAGGCTGGAAAGCTGTGCAGCATCGGCCAATTCGTCCGCGGTAATACCGGGTACGGGCACGAAGTCCGCGGCCTGACGGTTACCGAGGGTGATGGTTCCGGTCTTGTCCAGCAGCAGGGTATTGACGTCGCCGGCGGCCTCGACGGCACGACCGGACATGGCCAGCACATTGCGCTGTACGAGCCGGTCCATACCGGCAATGCCGATGGCGGACAGCAGCGCGCCGATGGTGGTCGGAATCAGGCAGACCAGCAGCGACACCATGACGATGCCGGTGACGCCGTTGAGGTCCAGCGCCTGGTTGTCCGGCACACCCGGGTTGTTCATCTTCGAGAAGATGGCCAGCGGCTGCAGGGTCGCCACCGCGAAGACGAAGATGATCGTCAGCGCGGCGAGCAGGATGTTCAGCGCGATCTCGTTCGGCGTCTTCTGCCGGCTCGCGCCCTCGACGAGCGCGATCATCTTGTCGATGAACGAACCGCCGGGCTCCTGGGTGATCTTGACGACGACCCGGTCCGACAGCACCGTGGTGCCACCGGTCACGGCCGAGCGGTCACCACCGGACTCACGGATCACCGGCGCGGATTCACCGGTGATGGCCGATTCGTCCACGGAGGCAATGCCTTCGACGACATCACCGTCACCGGGGATGACCTGTCCGGCTTCGACGACCACATAGTCGCCGCGCTGCAACTGCGGTGCGGGAACGCTCTCCTCCACCACACGGGCACCGGGCGACCAGTTCGCCAGGCGACGAGCGACGGTGTCGGTCTTGGCCTTTCGCAATGCATCCGCCTGCGCCTTGCCGCGCCCCTCGGCGACGGCTTCGGCCAGATTGGCGAAAATCACTGTGAGCCAGAGCCATACGACGATCGCCCAGGCGAAGAAGGTCGGGTGAGTGATTGCCAGGATGGTGGACCAGACAGCGCCGATCTCCACGATCAGCATGACCGGATTGCGCCACATAATGCGCGGATCCAGCTTCTTACAGGCATCCGGAAGCGCCTTGATCAGCATCTTCGGGTCGAACGCCCCGCTCGCGACGCGCCCCTTCGGGACGTCGTGCGCTTCCGTCACCGGTGCGGAATCGATTGTGGGAGTGGTCATGAGTGGATTCCTTCAGCGAGCGGCCCGAGCGCCAGCATGGGCAGGAAGGTGAGCGCGACGAGAATGACCGTCACACCCGCGACCATGCCGACGAACTGCGGCCGGTGCGTAGGCAGGGTGCCCTCGGATTCCGGGGTGAAGCCCTGCTTCGCCAGCGAACCGGCCAGCGCCAGCACGAAGATCATGGGGACGAAGCGGCCGAACACCATGGCCAAACCCAGTGCCGTGTTCCACCATTGGGTGTTTCCGGACAGACCGGCGAACGCGGAACCGTTGTTGTTGGCCGCGGAGGTGAACGCGTACAGCACTTCCGATAATCCGTGCGGCCCACTGTTGGCCATGCCAGCCCGTTCACCCGGCAGTGCCATCGCAATGGCGGTGCCGGTCAAGGCGATCAGCGGCGTGACCAGGAAATACGTAGCGGCGAGCTTGATTTCCTTCGGCGTGATCTTCTTGCCCAGGTACTCCGGGGTACGACCGACCATCAGGCCGGCGACGAACACTGTGATGATGGCGAGAATCAACATGCCGTACAGGCCCGAGCCCGTACCACCCGGCGCGACCTCACCCAGCTGCATGTTGAACATGGTCATCATGCCGCCGAGGCTGGTGTACGAATCGTGCGCGGAGTCCACCGCACCGGTCGAGGTCAGCGTGGTCGCGGTGGCGAAGGTCGCCGAATTCGATACGCCGAAGCGGCTTTCCACGCCCTCCATGGATGCGCCGATGGCACTCGGCACGGTGCCGTGGTGCTGCAGCTGCGTGATGTTCATGACGGTGACGCTCAGGATCGCCAGCACGCCCATGACGGCGGCGATGGCGACGCCCTGCTTCTTGGAACCGACCATGCGGCCGAAGGTGCGCGGCAGCGAGAAGCTGATGACCAGCAGGAGGAAGATTTCCAGCCAGTTGGTCCACGCGGTCGGGTTCTCGAACGGGTGCGCGGAGTTGACATTGTAGAAGCCGCCACCATTGGTGCCGAGTTCCTTGATCGTCTCCTGGCTGGCAACGAGTCCACCCGGCAGGGTTTGTGAACCGGTGTTGCCGACCGTTGTCGCGACCTGGTCGTACATGTGCAGATTCTGGATCACACCACCCGCGACGAGCACGATGGCGAACAGGATCGCCATCGGCAGCAGAATGCGGGTGGTTCCCCTCACCAGATCCACCCAGAAATTGCCGAGATCGCCGGCGCGCCGGCGCGCGAAACCACGCACCAGCGCGACCGCGACCGCCATGCCGACGGCGGCGGAGACGAAGTTCTGCACCCCGAGGCCCATGGCCTGCACGAGGTGGCCCATCGTCGACTCACCGGCGTAGTTCTGCCAGTTCGTATTGGTGACGAAGCTGATCGCGGTGTTCCACGCCAGATCCGGGGTCATCTTGGTGCCCGGATTGTTCTGGTGCAGCGGCAGTTTGCCCTGCAGCAGCTGCATGAAGAACAGGAACAGCACGCTGACGGCCGAGAAGGCCAGCACACTGCGGGCGTAGACCGCCCACGTCATCTCCACGCCGGGCTTGACGCCGATGAGCTTGTAGATGCCGCGTTCGGCCCGGGAATTCTTCTCGCCGCTGTAGACCCGGTACATGTAATCGCCCAGGGGCACATGAACCAGGGCCAGCGCGACAATCAGGGATATGACGAAGATGATCCCCGCTGTAGTCGTACTCACCTAGAACCTCTCCGGGTAAAGCAGCGCCGCAATCAGATAGATGGCGATCGCGATGGCCAGGACCAGACCGATGATGTTCTGAGTCACAGCCGTTCCACCCCGCGTTGGATCAAGCCGAACAGGGCGAAAATCGCCACGGTCAGCACTGTGAAAACGACGACGGACATCTCTTCGAAACCTCTCTCTACATGCCGCACCTCAGATGCGACGGGAGTGAGTCAAACGCTCGTTTGGTCCGATTTCGAGGGCCTTTACGCTCTCTTAGCGTCTCAAACGGGCGCATTGACGTTCCGCTTACAGACGTTCCCGGAGTGTCGGACGCGCTCCGTCAACATCCGGCGTAATGCCGTAAAGAAACCGTCAGGACCAGGCATTTCGTAGTTGATCTAGTTGACGGGTTCGGATACAGCGGCCGGGGTATCCGGCGTAACGGGTCGGCGAATCCTCGTGTCGGACCGCCGTACCGCCGCATGCCGTCCGTAATCTCGGGCAGGCCGACGAGAGGGGATGCCGCAATGTTCGAACGTGCGCTGCAGAAGTCCGTGGAAATGGTGATCCGCGGTGGAACGGGGATACAGGCCCCGCTGGCGGCGAAGTATGTCGGCAGGCTGCGCCGCAAGCACCCCAGCCGTTCGCCCGAGGACATTACGCAGGGCCTGGAGTGGCGATACCTGACCATCGTCACCGTCAGCGGCACGGTCGCGGGTCTGAGCGCCGCGGTTCCGGGCGTGGGCACGCTGATCGGATTGGCCGTCAGCGGTGTCGAATCGGTGTTCTTCCTGGAAGCCTCCGCGCTGTACGCGGCCTCGATGAGCGCGGTGCACGGTATGGAGTCGCTGCCACCGAAACAGCGGCGCACGCTCATCGCCGGTGTGGTCCTCGGCGAGGCGGGCTCGGAAATGCTCGGCAAGAGCGCCAGCCAATCGGCCCGGGACTGGGCCACCGTGGTGGCCGACAAACTTCCCGTCGTCCGCAATATCGACAATGCGATGGCGAAACGGTTCATCGGCGGCTTCATCGTCAAGCGCGGTGTCCTCATGTTCGGTAAGACGCTGCCCGCCGGAATCGGCGCGGTCATCGGCGGTGTCGGCAACCACGCCCTGGGCAAGACTGTGATCACCAACGCACACAACACATTCGGTTCCGCACCCGAGAATTGGGCCGATAGGAAAGCGGAAATCACCGCATCCACTTCGGTCTAGGCGCAGCATTCCGGAACCGGGCGCACACATGCCGTCAACATCGGCTGGGGATTCGTAAAGAAACCGTCAGTACCGAGCTATCGACCCAGGTCAGCGGTAAACAAAGGGAGACCCGGCCGGCCGTTCGGCGGGGTCGATCATTCCGCCTGAACAAGGAGACGACCGTGCCGCATCTCGCCGTGAGCCTGATAGTGATATTCGGGTTCCTGGGTGCCGCGCTGTGCCTGCGGGTGCTCGCCAATTCCGTGCCCGCTCGCACCCCCGTCCGCGCGGCCGAGCCCGAGCTACGCGCGCGGCACGCAATGATGAACGAGTGAAACGCGGCCAACTACGGATCTATCTGGGTGCAGCCCCCGGCGTGGGCAAGACCTTCGCCATGCTGTCGGAGGCGCATCGCCGGCTCGAACGCGGCCGCGATGTGGTCGCGGCCGTCGTCGAGACGCACGGACGATCCAAGACCGCGGAAATGCTGGCCGGTATCGAGCGCATCCCGCCCCGGATGATCGAGTACCGCGGGACCACCATGCCGGAACTGGATGTCGAAGCAGTGCTGCGACGTCATCCCGCGGTGGTGCTCGTGGACGAGCTGGCGCATACGAACGTGACCGGAAGCAAGAACGAGAAGCGCTGGCAGGACGTGCAGGAGCTGCTCGAGGCCGGGATCGACGTGGTCTCGACGGTCAATGTGCAGCACCTGGAGAGTCTCAACGATGTGGTCGAGCAGATCACCGGGATCGTGCAGCGAGAAACCGTGCCGGACTGGGTCGTTCGCTCCGCGGATCAGGTCGAGCTGGTGGACATCACACCGGAAGCCCTGCGCCGCAGGATGTCTCACGGCAATGTCTACGCCGCCGAGAAAGTGGATGCCGCACTGCGCAATTACTTCCGGCCCGGCAATCTGACGGCTCTGCGCGAACTGGCGCTGCTGTGGCTGGCCGATCAGGTCGATTCGGCGCTCGCGAAATACCGTGCGGACCACAAGATCACGGCCACCTGGGAGGCGCGCGAGCGGCTGGTGGTGGCCGTCACCGGTGGCGCCGAATCGGAGACCATCCTGCGCCGCGCCAGCCGCATCGCCGCCAAATCCAGCGCCGAGCTGATCGTGGTGCACGTCGTGCGCGGTGACGGCCTGGCCGGGGTATCGGCGCAGCGCTTGACCCGGCTGCGCGAGCTGGCGACCGGTCTGGGCGCCAGCCTGCACACCGTCACCGGAGAGGATGTGCCCACGGCGCTCCTGGATTTCGCACGACAGGTGAACGCGACCCAGCTGGTGCTGGGCACCTCGCGGCGCTCCCGCTGGGCCCGCGTGCTCGATGAGGGCATCGGCGCCAATGTGGTGCAGCAGTCGGGAAAGATCGACGTGCACATGGTCACTCACGAGGAATCCAATCGCGGCTTCCGCTGGTCGTCGCTGACCCGTAAGGAACGCAGCCTCGGCTCCTGGTGCGCCGCGGTACTGGTGCCGTCGCTGATCTGCACGGTGACGTACTTCTGGCTGGATCGCTGGTTGGACCTCGGCGGCGAGAGTGCGCTGTTCTTCATCGGCGTCATCGCCGTCGCCCTGTTCGGCGGTGTGGCTCCGGCGGCGCTGTCGGCACTACTGGGAGGCCTGCTGCTCAACTGGTACTTCACCGCGCCCCGCTACAGCCTCACCATTGCCGAGCTGGACAACTTCCTCACCATTGTGGTGATGCTGCTGGTGGCGGTCGCGGTGGCTGCGCTGGTGGATGTGGCGGCCAAACGAACACGGGAGGCGCGCAAGGCATCCCGGCAGGCCGAGCTACTGGCGCTGTTCGCGGGCTCGGTGCTCAGCGGTGCGGATCTGCAGGATCTGCTGGACCGAGCGCGCGAAACCTACGGGCAGAACGCGGTCAGCCTCGTCACCGACGAGGGTGTTGTCGAGTCGGTGGGCGAGAACCCGCCGCACCGAGTGATCGACGCCGAAACCGCTGTCGAAGCAGGCGATGACATCCACTGGCTGCTGCTCAGCGGACGCCAGGTGACCGCCGGCGACCGCCTGGTGCTCGGCGCGGTGGCCAATCAGGCTGCGGGACTGGTGAATCAGAAGAAACTGCAGGCCGAAGCGAGCTCAGCGCAAGCGGTGGTGGAGACCGACAAGCTGCGCCGCGCCCTGCTGTCTGCGGTCAGTCACGATCTGCGCACCCCGCTGGCGGCGGCCAAGGCCTCGGTATCCAGCCTGCGCAGCAATGATGTGGAGTTCTCCCCCGAGGACACCGCCGAATTGCTGGAGACCATCGAGGAATCGGTGGATCAGCTGACCGCACTCGTCGGCAATCTGCTCGACTCCTCGCGGCTCGCGGTCGGGGTGATCAAACCCCAGATGCGCCGCGTCTACCTCGACGAGGTGGTGCATCACGCGCTCATGAGCATGGGCACCCGCGGCTTGCGGCGCACCGCCATGAACCGGGTGAAGGTGGAGGTGGGCACGGTCTCGGTGCTGGCCGACACCGGACTGCTGGAACGCGTGCTCGCCAATCTCATCGACAATGCGGTGCGCTACTCCCCCAGCGACACGCCCGTGCGGGTGACCGCAGAACCGACCGGCAAACGGGTCGCCATCACGGTCGTCGACGCCGGTCCCGGCGTACCGACCGGTATGGAAGATCAGCTGTTCGAGCCCTTCCAGCGGCTCGGCGACCGCGACAACTCGACCGGCGTCGGCCTCGGCCTATCGGTGGTCCGCGGATTCGTGGACGCCATGGACGGCACCGTGCACGCGGAACCCACCCCCGGCGGAGGGTTGACAATGGTGATCGAACTACAAGCTTGCGACGAGTCGCAGCCTTGCGAGGAACAGGAGATCGGGTGACGAAGCCGGC
>NZ_JAODNK010000031.1 GCF_025465275.1 Nocardia sp.
ATTGGCTCAGCAGGCCCGGGCCCTGGATCCGACGCAGTTGCCGAGGATCGGGGAGAGGGTCCTGGGATTTCTCGACCCGGATGGGACGCTCACCGAGGACGCCGACCGTCAACGTTTGCGTCGTGCGAGTGTGAGCCCGCAACGCTACGACCTGATGTCGACCCTCACGGTCGAGTTCACCCCGGACGCGCGGGCGGCGTTCGACGCCGTCATGGCCAAGCTCGCCCGCCACGGCATGTGCAACCCTGCTGATAAGGAAAGCCCGGGGGTCGACGACGGTCAGTTGCCCCCGGACCTGGTGAAGGCGAGCGCGGCCCGGGACGAGCGCACGAAGGTGCAACGCCAGCACGACGCGTTGCTGGCGGTGCTGCACCCGGACTTCAACCCCGCCAAGCTGGGTTCCCATCGCGGGTTGCCGGTCGCGACGATCCTGACGATGAGCATCGAGGATGTGGAACGTGCCGCCGGGGTGGCGACCCTGGCGACCGGCGGCCAGGTCCCGGTCAAGGATGCGGTGACGCTGGCGGCTCGCCGGTCGAAGACGTTCGTGCTGGTGAAGGACAAGAACGGGATGCCGTTGCATATCGGGGAAGCCCGTTTGGCGAACCCGGCACAACGGTTGGCGTTGATCGCGACCGAACGCGGCTGCACCCGCCCGGGCTGCACGGCACCGTCGAGCATGTGCGCGGTGCATCATGTGACCGAGTTCAGCAAGGGCGGCCGCACCGACATCGAGAACCTGACCTTGGCGTGTGATCACTGCCATGCCTTGGTCAAGGACGGCCCGCGCGGCTGGACGACGATCAAATTGGGTCAGGAGTCGGACTTCCCGGGCCGCACCGCCTGGATCGCCCCGGCCCATGTCGACCCGACCCGGGCTCCGCAGATCAACCACCTCCATCACCCCGGTGAGATGCTGACCGCCGCCCCACCATCGGTGCGGCCCCGCAGTTTCTGTGATCCGGTGCGCCCGCAACCGGTTCAGGACCGGATCGCCCGCCGGACCTCCACACCCCCACCTCGACAATAGGTTTCCCCGCCCCGTGTCACCGACAGGTTGATCCTGTCGGTGCTACAGGCCGTGGCCCGGCCTGGTTCTTCGGGTTTTTGTACAGTCTCTGAAACGGGACCACAGCCAGTCCTCCGGCCGGTACCGCAGCTACTTCCGGTACTGCGGGAGGTAAATCGGGTACTACACCCGACGCCACCAGCACGGCCATCTCGAGCCTTGCTCGCACCCGGAAACCCAACACCCTCTTTCGACGCAAGAAACCCAGGTGCACCGACCTGCCTCGGCATAGAAACCACCCGAAACGGGCACCACACAGCCCTTCTCCTCGACCGCACAGCCTGTGTCCGCACGGCACAGACCTGATAACGGTTGTGCCGCCGAGACACCCGCTGTTCCGTCCCCGGAACCCGACGGTTTCTATGCCGAAACGGTCGGTGCACCTGGGTTTCTTGCATCCGAAGCAGGGTTGGTCTGCGAGAGGGTGCGAGCAAAGCTCGAGATGGCCGTGCTGGGCACGTCAGGAGCCGTACCCAATTTACCTTCCGCGGTTGGGAGGGAATACCTGCGGTTCCAGCTTGGTCGACCGGCTGTGGTGCCGTTCTCGAGAACAAAACCCCAAAGGACAAAGACTAGAACCGAGAGACCGCTGGATTCGGCGTCTCGGGGTTCAACTTCGCCGGGGGCAGTCCCGTCGAGCATGTCGCGGCCGTGGTTGGACAGGTGTAGGAGGTTGGCGCGTTTGTCTGCGGGGTCGGGGCGGCGCTCTACGTGGCCGTGGCGCACCATCTCGTCGACGATCTTGGCTGCGCCCTGTGCGGTGATGCCTAGGCGCTCTCCCAGTTGGCTTGCGGTGAGGGCATTCTCGTCGGGGACGCGGTGGTCGCGCTCGGCCAGGTGGGTGTGCAGGTCACGGACGAAGGCTTGATACGCCTGTCCGAGCATGACCGCCGTCGGCTTGGCCGCACCCAGTCGTGGTTCCACCGAGAACAGCGCATGGCGACTCACCATCAAACCGGGCGTGGACGCGCCGCCGCACGCCCTGACCCGCGAGGAGATCTTCATTGCGCTGTCCGGCACGATGACCGTCACCATGGGTGGCGAAGTCCTCACGGTGGCAGCGGGAGACGCTCTCATCGTGCCCGCACACGAGTCGTTCGCCATGTCCAATCCGAGCGATGAGCCGTTCGAGGCGATTGTGGTGCTGCCGGTCGGCGGGCAGGGACTCATTCCCGGTCAGCCGCCGGTTGTCGCACCCTGGGCACGTTGATCCGCAGTCGGGTTCGGTGGTGCCGAAGTGGCGAGGTGTTCCGGGCCGAACCAGCACGGGATTACCTCGCGGACAAAGGAACTGATGCACTCGACGGTCGGGCCGGAGAGGATTTCGCCGACGAAGTAGATTCCGCCCCGGCCCTGGATCTCCGATATCCGCTCGAACCAGCCTTCGCGGATCGCGGCGACGCTGGGGTAGGCGGGCCAGTCGGCGATGGTTTCGGAGATGAGCTCCGGGTCGTCGAACAGGAACAGGCTCTCCTTCGCGAGAGTCCAGGCCTTGGCGTCCGATATCGAGGTGTCGGAATTGCTGAAGCAGATCCAGTACGGCCCGGGGTGTTGCTTGTTGGCGGCGGTGATGCGATGCATGGCCTGTTCCGGATCGGAGTCGGTGTAGCTGCCATAGGGCTCGAGCAGCCAGAACCCCAGGGGTTCGGCGGAATTGGGCCGCCGTGGGAAGGTGATGATCTCCTCCCGGGCCTTGATCAGGTAGCTGCGGGTCCAGGTGCGGGGGCAGTTTCGCTCGGCGAAGAGTTCGTGAATATCCCCGGCGGGGAAGATGTTCCGAATCTGTGCGGGACGGGCTGTCACCACCACGGATGAATACATCGTGCGGTGGTACTTGCCGCCTGCCGTGTAGGTGACCCGAACGCCCTCTGTCGGAACAGGTTCGATCGAGGTCACTCTGCTGCCGACGCTGACTTCGAGTCGGCAATCGTCGACAACCTGCCGCATGAAGCTGATGAATCCGCGCCGGAAGCCCACGGTCACCGGCCTGCGTGAGCTCATCTGCGCGCGCAGCGACTGCGGCATTCGCTCCAGCAACGACTGCCGCTGCGCCGGATAGAGCGACAGCATCATCTTCGCCAACTGCGAAACATGGCCGGAGATATGCGCATTGATATTGATGATGGTTTCGGCGGGCTGTCGCGGTCGGCGCATATTCGCGTACAGCGTCAGGCCCTGCAGGATCTCACCGGCCAGTGGACTGTGGCGCGCCCGGTACGTCTCCCAGGTCTCGCCGGGGATCCGATCGAAGGCCAATCCGCTGAGTCCGGGTCCCCGCCTGTCCCGGACTGCTCCCTCGATAATGTTCCATGCTTCGGCCAGCTGATCGGCCGCCTGCTCGGGTGTCAGGGTCCGGAACAGCGGCACGAAGTGTGGCGGCACGGTCAATCCCGGTTTGCCGGAATCGGTTTCGGCAACGAAGTGCAATGCTTCGACCTGCGTCTCCGTGGGATGCTTTCTCATCAACTCATCGATGGCGGTTCCTGTCGCATCCTCGCCGAAGTCCTGCTGAATGATGAGATGCGCTTGGAAATCATAGATTTCACCTTCCACTTCAACGGTTTCGCAGTAGCCGCCGAGCTGCGCGCCGGCTTCGAGGATGTCGATGTTCCGATAGCCGAGGTCGCGTAGTTTCGCGGCCGCGAGGATGCCGCTCTGTCCGGCGCCTACGACGCATATGGCTGCGGTGAGATCCATCGGGACTCCTTCGGATGGTCGCGAAGGCGGGTGATGGTCACGAGTATGCGGGGGCGGGGTTACGCGGGCGGCCCGAATGTGGCAACGTATCGCCCCGGTGAGTGGAACGTGTTCTATATCTGATGTGGTTCCCCGCCCTATGGTGCAGGTGATCGGCGTGAGAAGTCACTTCGCCGTCTTTTGGGAAGGAGTGTCCGGATGGACATCACTGCCGCGGTCGCGCGTGGAGCGCAAGTGCCGCTCGCGTTCGAAACCATCACCCTCGAGGAGCCTCGGGCGGATGAGGTCGTGGTGCGCATTGTCGCCACGGGTGTATGCCACACCGACCTGGTGACCAAGAGCGTCTTCCCGGCCGAGCTGCCGATTGTCCTGGGCCACGAAGGCTCGGGCATTGTCGAGCAGATCGGCTCGGCGGTGACCGATGTGAAGGTCGGCGATCACGTACTGCTGACCTACGGCAGCTGTGGCACGTGCACCCAGTGCAGCACCGGCGCGCCCTCGTACTGCGAGCAGTTCGTCATGCTGAACACCTCGGGCGGCCGCACCGACTTCACCTCGCCGCTGAGCATCGGTGGCGAGCGGGTCATGGGTGCGTTCTTCGGCCAGTCCAGCTTCGCCACCCACGTGCTGGTCGGCCGCCGCAATGTGGTGGTGGTGGACGACGACGTGGATCTGGTCGCCTGCGCCCCGTTCGGCTGCGGTGTGCAGACCGGGGCCGGCGCGGTCGCCAATGTGATGCGCCCGGCCCCGCACGAGTCCATCGTGATCTTCGGCGCCGGTGGTGTCGGCATGTCGGCGCTGCTGGCCGCACGTGCGCTCGGCGTCGAGAATGTGGTCGCCGTGGACCTGTCGGCCGAAAGGCTGGCTGTGGCAAAGGAACTGGGCGCGTCGACGGTGATCGACGGTGCGGCCGAAGACGTTGTCGCCCAGGTACAGGCCGCCACCGGTGGTGGCGCGACCTTCGCGCTGGACACCACCGCGGCAAACCCGGTGATCGCCAACGCACTGCTTGCCCTCGCGCCGCGTGGAACGCTGGTCCTGGTCGGCCTCGGCGAGGCCGCCATGGAATTCGAGATCGGTCACCTCACCGGCAATGGTAAGGCCGTCCGCGGTTGCATCGAAGGTAGTTGCGACCCACAGGAATTCATCCCGCAGCTGATCGAATGGCATCGCGCGGGCAAGTTCCCGATCGAGAAGATCTCCCGGCAGTACCCGTTCTCCGAAATCAATACGGCAATGCACGACGCCGAGATCGGCGCGACCATCAAGCCGATTCTGGTGCTCCCGACCGCCGACTGAGCGCACCAGCTCGCAAACCCGTGCCACCAGGTCGTGGAGTGGGCTCGGGAGCAGGCGGAGCGCCTGGTTGGCGAGCTGGGCCGGTGACCACGACCACCGATCCGCTGCCGTCGAGTTTCATCGAATCACCTCGCGACGGCGCGCCACCATCCGCAACCCATGCTTGGGCCGCAGGGTCAAAGTAGCCTCCGGTTCGACCGGGAATCCGGGCACCAGATCGAAAACATAGTGCTGACTCCACATTGCGGTGATCAGCACGGCCTCCATGAGTGCGAAACTCGAGCCGATGCAGATCCTCCGGCCGCCGCCGAACGGCAGGTACGCCGAACGTGGGCGGCCCTTGCCCGCGCCGGGCAGGAAGCGGGCCGGGTCGAACTGCTCCGGTTCCGGCCACCATCGCTCGTCGTGGTGGATGAAGTGCGAGGGCACGATGACCGTGGTGCCGCGGCGAATGTGATGGCCGTCGATGACATCGTCCGCGATGGCGACCCGCGGAATTGTCCACGCGGGGGAGAAGTACCGCATTGCCTCCTGTAGGCAGGCCGAGGTCCACAGTAGTTTCGGCAGGTCCTCGACGGTCGGGGTGCGGCCCTGCAGGACGGTGTCGACCTCCGCCAGCATGCGGTCACGGGCTTCGCTATTGAGCGCCAGCAGGTACCACATCCATGACAGCGCATTGGCGGTGGTTTCGTGGCCGGCGAGCATGAAGGTGAGCGCCTCGTCCCGGACGCGCTTGAGTGGCAGTGTCCCTTCCGCATCGGCGGCGGTGAGTAGGTGATTCAGCAGATCCGGACTGTCGGTGGGGTTTTCGTAGCGCTCGGTCACCACGCGCCATACCTCGGCGTCGAGGGTGCGCACGATGCGCTGGATCTTGCGCAGCGGGGGCGGCAGGGGAATCGGCGTGAACGCGACCCGAGCTGTGGCCCGCCACAATGACTTCGGTGGCGCGGCGACCACGAACAGCCGCTCCAGCCGCTCGGCGAAGCGCAGTCCGCCGGTGACCAGGCCCGACATCCGTTGCGCGATATGGCCGAACTGCTGTCCGAACAGTGCGCTACCGACGACGTTCAGGGTCAGCTGCACCATCTCGCCGACCATGTCGATCTCGGCGCGGGCGGGTCCGGTGCCGAGCGCTGCGACACTCTCCGCGATGGGCTCGACCATCAGATCGATCAATCCGTTCAGATGTCGTCTGGCGAACATCGGGTTGAGCATGGTGCGATGTCGCTGCCAGGATTCGCCCTCATCGGTGAAGAGGCTGATGCCGAGGATCGCGCGCAGCATCTCGTATTCGAATGCCTTCTCGTACTTGAGGCGACCCGCGTGCAATATGTGATCGACGTAATCGGGATGGTTCAGTACCGCATACCGCCGTGTCCCCGCCCGGAATCGCAGCAGATCGGTGTCTTTGACCCCGCCGAAGATCCCGGCTCGGATATCCAGTCCGACGGTCAAGGCCTCTATCGTCGCCGTCGAAGTGCGGGTGCGTTTGCTCGGACGTGTCGAACGATAGTGCTGCTCAGCAGCTTCGGGCATGAGCGTAGACATACCGGACCCTCCTTGGGTCGACACCGCATCGTGTCGCTCGCGCTCAACTGGTGACGACTGTCACCAATGACTGCGCATGTCACCAGTTTGTGAGCGGCCCCCGACCTTGTCAAGATGGAACAGTGTCGACACCGAAGACGTGGGGCGGGCGTAGCGCCGTAGAGCGCCGTACCGAGCGCAGGCAGCGCCTGA
Source organism: Nocardia sp. (assembly GCF_025465275.1). Taxonomy (GTDB): domain Bacteria; phylum Actinomycetota; class Actinomycetes; order Mycobacteriales; family Mycobacteriaceae; genus Nocardia. Next base: position 6,806 of record NZ_JAODNK010000031.1, read on the forward strand.
TCACCGCCGCCCTGGAGATCTGGCGCGAAAACGGCTGGCCCGCAGTCACAATTCGCGCGGTGTGCGCCCGCACCTCGCTGAACGACCGCTACTTCTACGAGACCTTCACCGACCGCGACGAACTGCTCGGGGCGGCATGGGAATCGGTCCGCGACGATATGCTCGAAGCCCTCGCCACCGCCTTCGAAGACAACCTCGACCGCCCGCTGCACGAAATCGTCCGCATCGCAGCCACAGTCGTCACCGATCGTATGTCCGCTGACCCCGCCTACAGCAGAATCCTGCTCCTGCACCACGCCGGGAGCCCTGCCCTCGAAGCGTGCCGAGTGAGCGCCATGCGCCTCACCGCCGGTCTCGTAGTAGCCGGCGCCCTCCGCGTCCTCGGCCCCGCCGCCGACGAACGCGCACTCCACATGGACGCCATCATCGGTGTGGGTGGCTTCGTGGAACTCATCACGGCCTGGCAATCCGGCCTACTCGACTGCACCGCCTCCGAAATCGTCGACCACACAGTTCGTCTGGTCTCCACCTTCAGCCTCGACCACGCAGCTGCTTTCGCGCGCCGGGAGGCTGCTGTCGACAAGTAGGAATTTCTGACGACGAAGAACCGTATCGGCGCGCTCGCGCGCTTACGGGTGCAGCCGCCGCATGTAGTTCTCATAGACCGTCGCGAAGCCGTCCTGGTCGAATTCGATATCGGCGCTGAAGTCGTCGGAGCTGTAGCCGACCACGCCCTCGCCGCGTGGGAGATAGCGCTGGGCGGCGAGGCGGGCAGTCAGTTGCGGGACACTGACATAACGCATGGTGTAGTCGTGCGGGGCGGCATCCGGCAGCAAAAGCCCGTGGCGCAGCACGGGCAGCGAGTTGAAGAACACTGAATGCTGCAGATCGAAGAAGTCGGCCCCGTCGAGGCGATGATGCACAGCCCCGTCACCGATATCGACGATCAGCTCTGAACCGTCGAGCTCCCACCGCAATTCGTAGACCAAACCGATCTGAGTCCCGCGAGCACGATCCAGGCTCTCCACCTGAACGATCTCCATACGCGGCTCGTCGACTCCCTGCCAAACGAATGTTCGCACGCCCCTGAGACTACCGAGATTCCAGGCAGCCTACCGAGGTTCCAGCCGCGATATTGTCACCCACCTGATATCCGGCGGCGGCTTCGAGGGTTGTTTCTATTGTTTCCCAAGGGATTCCGGCGGGCAGGACGATCATCTGGATATCGACATCGGATGCCCAGGCGTCGAGTTTGTCGCGCAACTGGGTGGGCGTTCCGTGCGCTGTCAACGCGTCCAGCGCAGGTTCCGCCTCGGGTGGTACGACGGATCGTGTCGGACTGGGTCGCGGGTTGGCCGTTCGAATGGCCTGCACGGCTTCTCCGTATCCCTGGTCCGCGATGAGCTCTGCGTAGCCGTCGCCCATGGCGCAGATGTACCAGGCGAGGCAGCTGGCGGCGATGTTCCGGGCTATCTGCGGGTCGGCGTCGGCGACCGTGAACGGTCCGGTGGCGACGGTGACCGGGGCACGGCCCGAACGCAGGCGCTGTATCTCGCCGGCTCGCTCGCGCAGCCGTTCCTGGGTGAGAAACAGCGGGTACCAACCGTCGGCGTGCTCGGCGACCACCCGCGTTGCCAGCAGCAAAGTGGCGTCGTAGGCCCAGCCTTCGGCGAGCGAGAAGACTTCGTATCCGAGCTCCTCGGCCCGCAATGCGGTCGCGACAATGACGTCTCGACGGGTCTCCATCGGCGTGAACGCGACGCCGAGGCGGTGCGCGCTCACAGTGAAATCCACACGGCGCGTGCGGCGGCCATGAGCTCGCCATCGGCCGCGTACAGGGCGGCACCGGCCTTGATCTTGCGGCCGTCGCGCTCGCGGGCCCAACCCACCACTTGGCAGAACTCGTTCGCGATCGGCTGCCGATAGACCGCTGCCGTCATTCGGCCGAGCACTGCCACACCACCTTGCGGTAGCCGATCGAACGCCGCCCACCCGCTCGGGCAATCGAGCGCAGCCCAGACGAACTCGGGCCGCACGAGGCCGTCGTCGCCGGTCAGGGACCCGTCCGGCGTCCAATGATCGGCGAGCACATCGCGGCCGGGCACCCGCTGGGTAAAGATCCGCAGACCGTCACCGGGTGCGCGATCGGGTCCGCAGGTGAAACACGTGCGGAACGGGTGTCCACGGCCGGCGAAGATTGGCGGCTCATCGAAATCGAATCCGACCACGACGGGCTCCAGATCGTCGAAGTCATTCGCGGCGGGCTCGGCGACGGCGACCGTGCGGCCCTCCTGATCGGTCAGCGTGTACCGGTCGTCCGCGGATTCGGTCCGGAGCGGCACCTCCAGCGGCGGTGGACGGCGCAGCGTCACCTCGACCGTTTCGCTCGGCGCGAGCTGCGCCAGCACGCCGGATGCGTAGCCGCCGTTGGCGGTGCCGGGCGGTCCGTTGAAGCGTGCGGGAAACGTGAGAGCCATACCCACTAGAACGACCCGTCACGTGCTTCGGTTCGATGAGGTTGCCCGGCGTACCGAACGGGGTAGGACGAGCTCCTCGTACTGCCTTGCGGCGCAAGCCTTTCGAGTATGGCGACCTGATCCCGGCGAGCTTCGATGCCTATACGGGTTGCGAGTGTTTATCAGCCGGCTACCTCGTAGATGTTCGTGGTGGCGTGCTCGACGAGCTGTTGCACTGCGGCTCTGGTGTTTTCGATCAAGGGAAGGTGTGCGCGGGCCTGCTCGAATTCTTCCTTGCCGGCCCAATGCATGTGGTTGATCACCTGGGTGCCGTCGAGGCTGCGCAGCAGATTGATCGAGCGAAGTCCCGGCACTGTTGCCTGGTCGCCCGCCGATCGGATGGTATCGATCAGCGTCTGCTGGTTCTCGGGTCGGACGGTGAGCACGATGAGTACGAACAGGCCCGGGTTCTCGGTGGGGATGAGGTTCACGATGACGCTCCTGGTGTCCGAAGTGAGCACAGTTGTAGACGGGCTGGTCTGAACTCGACGGGATGCTCACCTCGGAGGAGCTCGCGCAGCTCACCGGTGACGAGGTGCCCGGGGCCGAACTGGCTCCAATTCCGTTCGAGCCGTACGACTCCGCGCTCTTCGACGTGCTGGCGGTTGACGGTCGCGCCACCACCGCCCAGCTGGCGGAGGCCGCCGGGATCAGCGAGGGGCGGGCGGCGCGGCGTCTGGCTGTGCTGATCCGGAGTCGGACACTCGTCATCGATCTTGATCTGGCGCACGAGGTCTTCGGCGTCACCGTCGGGGCTCAGATCTATTTCGCCGTCGCTCCGGCACGCTTGCACGAGGTCGGCGAGGCGCTGGCCCGGCTGCCGGAAGTGGGGTTCGTCGCCGCGATGTCGGGACGGCACAATCTGATGGCGTCGGTGGCCTGCCGCGACCTCGCCCACCTCTACGAGTTCATGACCGGAGACAACGGGACGCTCGACGCCATTGTGTCGATGGAGGTTGTGCCACTCGCCCGCATGGTCAAACAGTCAGGTGGGCTGATTGTCGACGGGCGGCTTATCGATCCGGCATAAATACGGTTCATTGTCGATTTCGGGGGCAATCCGACCACAGACGCCTGTCCCGAAGCTGCGGACTCGGGGCGGCACAGCGCAATTCTGGCGTCGGGAGATCTGAGGAGGTCATCGTGAACCCTGCAGGCCATGACGAGTCGTACGTACAGAGTGTGCCCGAACCCATTCCGATGGAGCCGGCGATCGAATCAGCGCCCCCTATCGAACCTCCGATCGAAACAACGCCGCCTGCTCGGATCAATCGGACGCGAGCCGGGAGTGTGTGGGCGAGCTTGAGCGTCGGCGGCGTATTTCTGGTGGTGCTGCTGATATTCGTCGTGCAGAACACGACCAGCACGCGGATCGGATTCCTCGGGTGGCATTTCGCGCTGCCGGTCGGGGTCACGATCCTGGTCGCCGCAGTCGTGGGACTGCTGGTCATGGCCATCGCCGGGGGAGTGCGGATCATCCAGCTGCGCACCGCGTTTACGCGCTTGGCGCGCGGCCACAAACCCGGCGCCCTCCACGACTAGACCTGGCGAGCGCTGGTGCGGTGTCGTACGGTTGAGCCCGGCCGGGCGAAGCGAAATGGGTCATGATGACGGCGATTACGAACCTGATGAAGGGCCAGAACGGGCCGGTGACGGTCGGCGATGTGGTGATCTGGGTCCAGATCGCCGCGCCTGCTGATCTTTCCGCGCTGCTGGTCACCGAGAGCGGGAAGGTGCGATCCGATGCGGATTTCGTCTTCTTCAACCAGCCCAGCGGTCCTGGAGTGACTTTGCAGCCGGGCGCACCCGGGCAGCTTGCCTCGCTGCGGGTATCGCTGGCCGCGGTCCCCGCTGAGATCGCGCAGATCCGAGCCGTTGTCACCCTCGATGGTCCCGGCAGCAGTTTCGGCGCTATTCCGGCGCCGATCGCGTATGTCTCCGACGTAGCGGGAAATCCGTTGTACGGGTACCGGATCGACGGGCTGTCCAGTGAATCCATTGTTATTGCGCTGGAACTGTATCGGCGGATGGGCGACTGGAAGGTGCGTGCGGTCGGCCAGGGATACGCGGGTGGATTCGCCGCGCTGGTCACCGATCACGGGGTGCGGGTCGATGACGAGGTGACGCCCGCGCCGCAACCGCAGTTCCAGCCGCCGCCACCGCCGCAGCAGTTTCAATCCCCACCGCCACCGCCTCGGCAGTTCCAGTCGCCACCGCCGCAGCAGTTTCAGCCCGCGCCCCAACAGTTTCGGCCTGCGCCGCCGCCCCAACAGTTCCAGTCGCCGCCCCCGCCGTTCCCGCCCCCGTCGCAACAGCCGCCGGTGCGGTCGGTGGCGGGTGAGGAGAAGTTGTCGCTGGAGAAGCGGCAGACGCTGAACATGCGTAAGCAAGAGGTCGCGAAGGTACTGCTCACCAAGGGCGCCAACGGTATTCGCGCGCGCGTTGTGCTGGTCATCGACAAGACCGGCAGTATGTCGCGGGAGTACGCATCGGGTGTGGTGCACCGGGTGGTGGAACGCATGGTTCCGGTTGCGACCCAGCTCGATGACGACGGCCAGCTCGAGCCCTACCTGTACGGCAAGAGCTTCGCAAAACTGCCGAATGTGACCGTTGCCGACGCCGACGCCTGGTGCGAGACCTTTATCCATATGTCCGGCAAGCACGGCGGAATCAATTACAGCAAGATCGGTGGCGTCAATGACGAGCTGCCGATCATGGAAGCGGTCATGAAGTCGCTGCGCCCCGGCGACGCACCGACTTTGGTGCTGTTCTTCACCGACGGCGGCTTCTCCAAGCGGACGCAGATCGCCGCCCTGATGCGCGAGGCGTCGAGGTACCCGGTGTTCTGGCAGTTCATCGGCCTCGGGCACAGCGGATTCGGAATACTGCACGAGCTCGACACTCTCGACGGGCGCATGGTCGACAATGCGGGCTTCTTCGCCATCGGTGATATCGACCGCATGACCGACGCCGAGCTGTACGCCCAGTTGCTCAACGAATTCCCCGACTGGATGCGCGCCGCGCGGGCGGCGAACATCCTGCGCTGACCATACTGATCGGCCGAGTTTTCGAGGTTGCGCTGCGGTCTACCCGGGTTTACCGCACACTGAGCTCCTGGTAAACGCTGTGAGGGCGGCGTTTTTCACGCGGGAGTGCGCATGACCGAAATTCAGCACCGATCCGACGACGAACGCAGACTTGCCGAGCTCGGCTATAAACAGGAATTGGCCCGGTCCTGGTCCGGATTCTCCAATTTCGCCATCAGTTTCACCGTTGTCTCCATCCTGACCGGCGGGCTCGCCAGCTACGGCATCGGACTGGCCAACGGCGGACCCATCACCATGGCCTGGGGCTGGCCCCTGGTATCGGTGATGGTGCTGTTCGTGGGCTTGGCCATGGCCGAATTGGCCTCGGCGTACCCGACCTCCGGCGGCCTCTACTGGTGGGCCTCGGAGCTGGGCGGACCGATCTGGGGCTGGTTCACCGGCTGGTTCAACCTCATCGGGCAGATCGCGGTGACCGCCGCAATCGATTACGGCGCAGCCATTTTCACCACCGTGGTGCTCAATGTCATCGGTCTCGACATCGGAACCGACCGCACCGCAATCTTTTTGGTCTTCGCGGCCATCCTGGTACTGCACGCGGTGCTGAACGCCATCGGCCCGCATCTGTCCGCGGTGATCAACAATGTCTCCGCCTGGTGGCACGTGGGTGGTGTCGCGGTCTTCGTGCTGGTGCTCGGGATCGGCGCGCAGCACCATCAGAGCATCGGGTTCGTGTTCACCAAGACCGTCGACAACAGTGCGGTCGGATTCGGCGGCGTCGCCTTCAGCTTCCTGCTGGGACTGCTGCACGCGCAGTACACCTTCACCGGGTACGACGCGTCCGCGCATATGTCGGAGGAGACGCACGACGCCTCCCGGACCGCGGCGAAGGGGATCATCAATACCATCGTCGTCTCGGCGGTCGCCGGCTATCTGCTGATCATGGCGGTGACGTTCGCGATTCCGAATCTCGACGACTCGCTCGACCCGACGAAGAACAGCGGCTACCCGGTCATCTACATCCTGCAGAACTCGCTGAACTCGTTCTGGTCCGGTCTGCTGATGATCATCGCCGCCGCTGCGCAGCTGTTCTGCGGATACGCCTCGGTCACCTCGGCGTCCCGGATGCTGTTCGCCTTCGCCCGCGACGGTGCGGTGCCGGGATCGGCGCTCTGGTCCAAGCTTTCGGCGCGCCGGGTGCCGGTGAACGCGGTCCTGTTCATCTCGGTGTTCGCATTCATACTGCTGATTCCGTCGATGCTGGTGCCCGCGGTCAATGCCCCGACGGCGTATGCCGCGGCCACCTCCGTCGCCACCATCGGCCTCTATATCGCCTACGGCATCCCGATCCTGCTGCGTCAACTACACGGCAACCGATTCCACACCGGCCCTTGGCAACTCGGCCGCTGGTATCGCCCGATCGGCATTATCGCGATCATCTGGATCGTGTTCATCAGCCTGCTGTTCATTCTGCCCACGGATGACCACGGCTATCCGTGGGTCGACGGATTCACTTGGAACGCAGTCAATTACGCACCCATCACGCTGGTCGGCGTCGTCGGAGCCATTGCCATCTGGTGGTTCGTCTCGGCCCGGAAGCGGTTCACCGGGCCCAAACGCAATGTCGCGGAACCGCCGGAGGCCGAAGCCCCCGTCGGCGCCTGAACGAGGTCTACAGCGGGGTCACATACGCGCCGGAGATTCCGCCGTCCACGAGGAACTGCGATGCGGTAATGAAGGAGGAGTCGTCGCTGGCGAGAAACGCTACGGCAGCGGCGATTTCCTCCGGTTCGGCAAAGCGCCCGGTGGGGATATGGACCAGCCGGCGAGCGGCGCGCTCCGGATCCTTGGCGAACAATTCCTGCAGCAGCGGGGTGTTCACCGGCCCGGGGCACAGCGCATTGACGCGGATTCCCTGGCGCGCGAACTGCACGCCCAGCTCGCGGCTCATGGCCAGCACACCGCCCTTGGATGCGGTGTAGGAGATCTGCGAGGTGGCCGCGCCCATGACCGCCACGAAGGACGCGGTATTGATGACCGACCCCTTACCGCGCTCGAGCATGTGCCCGATGGCGTACTTGCTGCACAGGTAGACCGAGGTCAGATTCACCTCCTGCACGCGCCGCCAGGCATCGATTCCGGTGGTGAGGATCGAATCATCGTCGGGCGGTGAGATTCCCGCATTATTGAAGGCGATATCCAGGCCGCCGTAGGTGTCGACCGCCGTCTGGAAGAGCGCCTGGACCTGAGTTTCGTCGGTGACGTCGACCTTCACATACCGCCCGCCGACTGCCGCCGCGGCGGCCTCACCGGAGGCGGCATCGATATCGGCGACAACAACTTTCGCGCCCTCCTGGGCGAAACGCTTGGCGGTGGCGAGGCCGATGCCGCTGCCGCCGCCGGTGACGACTGCTACTCGATCCTGTAAGCGCTGCAACATATCTCCTCTGATCGGATGGCAGTGGTGGTACTACTCGGTGGCGATGAAGACGTTCTTGGTCTCGGTAAAGGCGCGGGCAGCATCGGGCCCGAGTTCGCGGCCCAGTCCGGATTGTTTGTAGCCGCCGAACGGAGTCCAATACCGCACGGAGGAATGCGAATTCACCGACAGGTTCCCGGCCTCGACGCCCCGGGCGACACGCAGCGCCCGGCCGACATCGGAGGTCCAAATGGAGCCGGACAGACCGTATTCGGTGTCATTCGCGATACGCAGGGCGTCGGCCTCATCGTCGAACGGCAGCACCGCCACCACCGGCCCGAACACTTCTTCGGTCAGGACCCGGTCGTCAGCCCCGGAGGGCAGCACAACCGTTGGCGGGAACCAGAATCCGGGTCCGTCCGGCCGGGTTCCGGTGAACGCTACCTTCGTCGACGGCTCCAGGAATTCGGCGACCCGTTCGCGGTGCGCCGCTGAGATCAGCGGGCCCATCTCGGTGGCCTCATCGGCGGGATCGCCGACCTTCACGCCCTGCACCGCTGGTTCCAGCAGTTCGAGGAATCGGTCGAAAACACTGCGCTGCACCAGTATCCGTGAGCGCGCACAGCAGTCCTGCCCGGCATTGTCGAATACGCCGTAGGGCGCGGTCGCAGCGGCCTTCTCCAGATCCGAGTCGGCGAACACGATATTGGCGCTCTTGCCGCCCAATTCGAGCGTCACTCGCTTCACCTGCTCGGCGCAGCCCGCCATGATCTGGCGGCCCACTTCGGTGGAACCGGTGAACACCACCTTGCGCACCGCGGGATGGGTGACGAACCGCGCGCCGACGACGGACCCCTTGCCCGGTATCACCTGAAAAACATGCTCCGGCAGTCCCGCTTGCAGAGCCAGCTCACCAAGCCTGATGGCGGTAAGCGGCGTGAGATCAGCCGGTTTCAACACCACCGTGTTGCCGGCGGCAAGCGCGGGCCCGAAGCCCCACGCCGCGATCGGCATCGGAAAGTTCCACGGCACGATGATCCCGACAACCCCGAGCGGCTCGTGGAAGGTGATGTCGACACCACCGGCGACCGGAATCTGATTGCCCAGCAATCGTTCCGGCAGCCCCGCGCTGTAGTGCAGCACATCGCGAACATTGCCCGCCTCCCAGCGCGCATTGCCGATGGTGTGTCCCGAATTCTTCACCTCGAGCTGCGCCAGGTTCTCGAGATCGGCATCGACGGCGTCGGCGAATCGGCGCAGCAGCCGCGCCCGATCTCCCGGTGCGACATCCCGCCAGCCCGGCGCGGCGCGCTGTGCCCGCGCTATGGCGGCATCCGTCGCGGCCTCATCGGCCAATTCCACTGTCGCCACGACCTTTTCGGTCGCGGGGTTGACGACCTGGGTTGTTGTCACCGGCTGCGCTCCTTTCCGTACAGTGCCGCCTGCTCCACCAGAGCCCGCATGAGCCGGTGGTCGGTCGCATTCGCTTCCGGATGCCATTGCACGCCGACCAGAAATGGTCCGCTGCCGGTCTCCGCTGCTTCGATGGTGCCGTCCGCGGCGTGCGCCGTCGCCGTGAGACCGGATGCCAGCGTGTCGATGGCTTGGTGGTGATGGCAGTGCGCCTGCACCTCGGCTCCGACGATGGCCGCCACCTGGCTGCCCGCGACGGTCCGGATGGTGGTGACCGAGAAGACACCCGGGCCGCCGCTATGTTCGGTGTGCCCGAGCACGTCCGGAAGGTGTTGCAGCAGTGTGCCGCCCAGCGCGACATTCACCAATTGCAGTCCGCGGCAGATCGCCAGCACCGGAATGCCCGCGGCCCGGGCCAGCTCGAAGAGCGCGAATTCGGATTCGTCGCGGTCCGGCCGGGTTGCGCGCGTTTCGGAATGCGGCGGGCTGCCGTAGCGTGCCGGCTCGAGATCGGCGCCGCCGGTCAGCACCAGTCCGTCCAGCCGATCCACCAATTCAGCGCCTGGAGTTTCGGTGGGCGGGAGCAATACCGGCACCCCACCGGCACGTGCCGTCATGTCGACATAGGTGCGCGGCAGCACCGCGCTGTCGACATCCCACGTGCCGAACCGCGTTCGTTCGGAATACGTGGGCAGCCCGATAATGGGCCGCCGCACCACCTCAGAGTCGTTCGAATCCACGCACGCGCTCCCAATCGGTCACCGCGGCGTCGTAGGCGTCGAGTTCGACCTGTGCGGCATTCCGGTAGTGCCGCACCACATCTTCACCGAAGGCCGCCTGCGCGATCTTACTGTCGCCGAACAACTGGGCGGCGTCGCGCAGCGTGTGTGGCACCCGGGGGCGGTGCGAGCGATAGGCATTGCCGTGGAACTCCGGCTCCAGCGGCAGCCGATGCTCGATACCGTGCAATCCGGCGGCGATCGTGGCGGCCACGGCGAGATACGGATTCACATCCCCGCCGGGCACCCGGTTCTCGAACCGCAGCGACGGGCCGTGACCGACCACCCGCAATGCGCAGGTCCGATTGTCCCGACCCCATGCGAGCGCCGTCGGTGCGAAGCTACCCGCCTGGAACCGCTTGTAGGAGTTGATGTTCGGAGCGAGCATGTAGCTCAGTTCGCGCAGGCAGTCCAGCTGCCCGGCAAGGAAATGCCGCATCAGCGTGGACTGGTCGCCCGTGCTGTCGGCGAAGACCGGCTCACCCGCCTCATTGCGCAGGCTGAGGTGGATGTGGCACGAATTGCCTTCACGCTCATTGTATTTCGCCATGAAGGTGATGCTGCGCCCCTCCTGTGCCGCGATCTCCTTGGCCCCGGTCTTGTAGATGCTGTGGTTATCGCACGTCACCAGCGCCTCGTCGTAGCGGAACGCGATCTCGTGCTGCCCCGGATTGCATTCGCCCTTAGCCGACTCGACATACATTCCCGCACCGGTCATCTCATTGCGAATGCGCCGCAGCAGCGGTTCGATGCGGGCCGTGCCGAGCATCGAATAGTCGACGTTGTACTGGTTGGCGGGCGTCAGTTCGCGGTATCCGCCGCGGAACGCCGCCTCGTAACTGTCGTCGAAGACCAGGAATTCGAGTTCCGTCCCGACATAGGCCTGCAATCCGTGCGCGGCCAGCCGGTCCAGCTGGGCGCGCAGCACCTGCCGCGGTGAGGCCACCACGGGCTCACCCGCCGGATCCACCTGCTCCACATCGCACAGCACCAGCGCGGTCCCCGGCAACCACGGCACCAGCCTGAGCGTGCTGAGGTCGGGCCGCAGCACGAAGTCTCCGTACCCGGTGTCCCATGAGGACATCGCGTACCCCTCGACCGTCGTCATCTCGACGTCCACCGCCAGCAGATAGTCGCAGGCCTCGGTCGCCTGATCGAGCACCTCTTCGACGAAATACCTTGCCGAACAACGCTTCCCCTGTAGCCGCCCCTGCATATCGGTCATGGCGACCAGGACGGTATCCAGCGTCCCCGCCTCAACCTGCTTCACCAATTCCGCAACACTGAGCATCCCGGTACGCATCACGAACCCCTCTCGGCATCAACCTGCTCACGCTAAGCGAACCGAGCCCCCGCGCGTGCCCGAACACGCAATGAGATCGCACCCGTCATGGGCGATATGTCGATCAGGCGAGACCGCGCTCCCGCAGCAGGTCGATGACCTTGGTTTCGTTGAGGTCGCCGTGGCCGGCGTCGACGAGGCGGGTGAAGATGCCGAACGCGGTGTGGCCGAGGGCGGCCGGGGCATTCAGGGTGTCGGCCAGTTCGACGCCGATACGGGTGTCCTTCAGGCGCAGGGCGGCGGTGAAGGCGATATCGCGGTCATGGACGCCGTCGAGCATGAGACGGCTGACGCGCACCACGGTGGGACTGGCGGCGCCACTTGTGGCGAGGGTGTCCACGACGGTGGTCAGGTCCAGCCCGGCTCGCTCGGCGATACGCAGGGCTTCGGCGGTCGCGGCGATCTGGACGGAGCCGAGCAGGTTCTGCACGAGCTTGTACGCGGTACCGGCACCGACCTCGCCGAAGTGAACAATATTGGTGCACAAGGGGTTCAACAGTGGGCGAACGGCTTCGAGATCGGCCGGGGAGGCACCGACGAACAACGTCAATTCGCCGGCCGCGGCGGCCTCCGGGAGCCCCGTCACCGGTGAGTCGAGGTACCGGAGACCCTGCGCTGCGGCATGTTTCGCCAATTCCAGCACCCACGGCCGGGAGATCGTCGAGCATTCGATCGCGAACGCGCCCGGCACCGGGTTCCCGGCCAAAGCGCCGTCTTCCCCGAGCCAGACCGCGCGTGAGGCATCGTCATCGGCCACCATCGTGAATATCGCCTCGGCCTGCGCGGCCGCAAGACGCGGTGTCGTTGCCAGGATGGCCCCTGCCGCAACGAGTTCCGCCGCCTTCTCCGGCGACCGATTGAACACGGTCACCTCATGTCCGGCAGCCACCATCCGCGCGGCCATCCCCAGCCCCATACGGCCCACACCAAGAAACGCTATCTTCGCCACCCCGGCACCCTACCGAGTCGCGGTTACCGAAGATGATCTTGAATCTGAAACTCGGTACGAGGAGTGCATCGCCGCGATCTCACCCGGTGGGACCACCCGCGGCCTCCCGTCGCACGGTCTCGGCAATGCCGGAAAGTGCCGTGCCGAGGTGGCGGCGCTGAATGGTGGTCAGCGGATCGAATACGAGTCGGCGCACTTGCGCGACATGCCCCGGCGCGCTGTCGACCACTTTCTGCCGGCCACTATCGGTCAGCGTGGCCAGGGTATAGCGGCCGTCGCTCGGGTCGATGCGGCGAACAATCCACCCCCGCGCCTCGAAGCGGTCCATCAGCTTCGACAGCCGGGGGAGCGTGCTGTCACAGCCCCGGGCCAGCTCGCTGAGCCGCATGGTGGCCTGATCGGTCATCGACAACCGGGCGAGCACGCTGTACTCGAAATTCGAGATGCCCGCGTCGTGCTGCAACTGCCGGTCCAGGGCCGCGGGCAGGGCGATTACGACGGTGAGAAGGTCCTGCCAGAGTTCCTGCTGCTCGGCGTCGAGCCACAGCGTCGGTTCGTCCATGCGGTCCACTTTACTTGCCCGGGCAACAAATATCTATTGCCTAGGCAAGTGAAAGTGGTCTACCTTTGAGTTGCTCAGGCAAGTCAATCCCGACCTCGAGGACTACTCAGTGATCAAGCTCAGCATCTTCCTGACCCGGCGCGCAGACCTCACCCACACGGAGTTCGTGGACTACTGGACGCAGCAGCACACCCCGCTGATCGCGAGCCTGCCCGGCGGCGAAGTCCCGGTCCGGCGCTACGTCCAGCTCCTGCCCACCGACGACGAGATCCCCGGCATCAACACCGCTGTCTACGACGGTGTCGCCGAGGTGTGGGTCGACGACATCGCCGACGCCGCCCGCTGGTTCACCTCCGACACCTACACCACGACCATCGCCGCGGACGAGGAGAAGTTCATCGACCGCTCGAAGACCCGCTTCCTCTACACCACCGAGAGCCCCATCTTCGGCTGACCGCCACTGCCGACGACGACTTCCCCTCCGTAAGGAACGAAACGCCATGTCCAACCCGAACATCCCGGCCGGGGCCTACGACGATCACCTCGCCCGGGTTCTCCCTCGGGCCCGCGAACAGCGGCTCTGGGCCCCGGCCGATGGGACGTTGCCCAGCCTGTTCGTCAGCCACGGAGCGCCCTTCACCCTCGACGACCCGCAATGGCTCGGCGACCTGTTCACGTGGGCGCAGTCCCTGCCCAAACCGAAAGCCATCGTGATCATTTCAGCGCACTGGGAGGACGCGCCCGCCGCGATTTCGAGCGCTGCGGCGGGCACCCCGCTCTACTACGACTTCAGCGGCTTCCACCCTCGCTACAAGACGCTGCCCTACGCGACCCCGGACGCGACCGACCTCGCACGTCGGCTCGTGGCCACGCTCGGTCCGGCAAGCGCGGTGCATGAGCACCCGGACAGAGGTCTCGACCACGGGGCTTTCATCCCGCTCATGGCCATGTATCCCGCGGCCGACGTTCCGGTCGTCCAGCTGTCGATGCCCAGTCTCGAGCCCGCTGCCTTGCTCGAGTTCGGGGCACGTCTGCGACCCCTGCGTGACGAAGGCATCCTGATCATCGGCTCGGGCTTCATGACCCACAGCTTCGCGGTCTTCCGACGTCCGGACCTGGCCGCATACACCGAAGCCTTCGATGAGTGGGCCGCCGACGCGCTCGAGCGGGGCGATGTCGATGCCCTCACCGACTACCGGCGCAAGGCGCCCGGCGCCTCGGTCGCCCACCCGACGGCCGACCACTATGTGCCCCTGCTGGCCGCGGTCGGCGCCGCGAGCGATCCCGGCAGCGCCATCAGCACGATCGACCGCATGATCATGGGCAATTCCACCCGATCGGTCCAAATGAACTGAGGGACAAGCTTTCTGACCCTCTGCACCGCACCCGGTGCGATATTCACCCAGCGGTGTCGGATGCCGATGTCGACCGGTGCTGGGTGAGGTTGTCCATGATCAAGCCGAGGGTGAACTCGAACCGGTCGTGTCCCGTGCCGGAGGTCAGCTCAGCGGCATAGCGCCGGGTCTGCGGAAACGTGTCGTCCGGCAGCGCGGTGAACCGGTGCAGCAGCTCCTCGCGGCCGAGGACCCATTCCTGGTCCGGGTGTTTCCGCCGTTGCTGGACCAGTGACTGCTCCAGGGCGTAGGCGCTGACGTAGAGGGACATGGCGTCGAGCACCCAGGCGGCGGTCTGGGGCTCGATTTCGCCGGCGAGCAGGATCGCGAAGAGCCCTTCGCCCACCCGCAGCGCGTCGAGATTGGTGGGGACTATGGCCAGCGCGGCACGGGAGATTCCGGGATATTTCAGGTACTGGTCGCGAATTTGCGCGTACACGTCGAGGATCTGCTTCCGCCAGATGGCCGGGTCCGGTTCGGGCAGCACGATCTGGGAGCAGAGCCAGCCGATGAGCAGATCGTCGATGTCATCTTTATTGACGATGTGCGCATACAGCGACGACGGCCCGGTGCCGAGTACCGCGGCGACTCGCCGGATGGTCAGCGCTTCGTAGCCCTCGGCGGCCACGACCTGCAGGGCGGCGTCGGTTATCCGGTCGACCGTGATGGGCTTCTTGCGTGGTGACGACGCTGCGGGGTCCTCAGTGGATTGCGCGTGGCGAGTTGCTCGGCGTTGTCGGGGATCGGACGGCATAGCGATCACTCTAGCTTGACACGAACTAAGTTCGCCATGTAGAACTATGTTCATAAGCACGAACTAAGTTCGTACCTGCTTGGTTCATGTGTACACCGCTCAGGGGATCTGGGCGGCGTCCGGAAAATCTGTTCAGGAGGCGTGATGCGAGTTTCCGTTGTCGGAGCCGGTCTGGGAGGTCTGTGCCTGGCGCAGGGCCTGCGTGGCGCCGGGATCGAGGCCGCCGTGTACGAGCGGGACCCGGCGATCACCGCACGGTTCCAGGGCTACCGGCTCGTGCTGAACCCGGTGGGGTTCGAAGCACTGCGCGGCTGCCTGCCGCCACGCTGGTACCCGCTGCTGGACGAGATCGTCGATAACGCCCATGTCCAGCCGCTGATCCTGGACTCGCAGCTGAATCAGATCGGCGAGCTCGGCCCCGCCAAGTCCGGGATCGTGGTCGACCGGGACGTGCTCCGGCACCTGCTGCTGACCGGACTCACCGTGCACACCGGGGCCGCACTGACCGGCTACGACGTGCTGGCCGATGGCAAGGTCGAGGCCCGGTTCGCGCACGGCGACCCGGCCGTCGCCGACCTGCTCGTCGGGGCGGACGGGGTCGGCTCCGCGGTCCGTGCGGCGTTGTCGCCGCTGACCACCCCGACCGACACCGGTGTCCGGTTCGTTATCGGCCGCACGCCGCTGACCGAGCAGTTCGCCGGACTGGAACGGGCTTTCGGCTCGAAGATCACCGGGGACGGGGTGAGCCTGCTGCTCGGAGCGATGCGTTTCCGCACTCCGCCGAAGGAAGCGGCCGAGCAACTTGCGCCCGAGGTGACTCTGCCCGATGTCCGTGACTACGTGCGCTGGGCCATGATCCTGCCGCCGAACGGCTCGCTCGGCGCTTCGACTCCGCAGGAGGCGGCGCTGTCGAGGATGGCGGGCTGGCATCCGGACCTGCAGGCGCTCATCGAGCAGTCCGACCCGGACAACAGCACCCTGCTGTCCATCCGGGTGGTCGAGCCCCGGGAGCGCTGGGCGCCCGGTCCGGTCACGCTGCTCGGCGACGCCATCCACGCCACCTCCCCGACCGGTGGCAACGGCGCGAACACTGCCCTACGCGATGCGGACCTGTTGCGCCGCTGCCTGATCGAGGCCGCCGAGGGCCGCCAGGACCTCCTCGGCGCGGTCGATGACTACGAGCGGCAGATGTTCGCGTACGGCGCCGAGGCCGTACGTCACAGCCTCGCCGCGCTACCCGCCTTCGTCCCGAATCCGACCTGACAACGCGCGTCCCGAGGTGCTGGCCGGCAACTGGATCAAGGCACGGTGGCGTGCCCGGCGACCGCGGCCGCCCACAGCGCCACTGCGAGCAGCGCGGAGGCGATGTGGGTGCCGATCAGCAGTCGACGCAGATCCACTCGGTCGGCGACGACGCCGCCCCAGGGCCCCAGCAGCAAGGGCGGCAGCCCGCCCGCGGCCGGCACCAGGCCCAGCGAGGCCGGTGAACCGGTCAGCCGCAGTACCAGCCAGCCGACTGCGGTCATCTGTACGAAAGTGCCACTGGCCGAGGCGATCTGCCCGGCGAAGTACCACCGGAAAGGTTGTGATCGCAAGGCTCGGAAAGCATTCGTCCGGCCGGCCGCCGAAGATGTTCGCCCGGAGCGGCTTCAGGTACTACCGCCAAACCGTCACGGTCCATGACATCCCGGTTTCTGCTCGAAGCCGCCGTGCCAGGTTCTCCTCGAGCACCGAGCTTCCAGAATCACAGCACGGCCGCCCGCTGTCGAACGGGGCAAGCTCCGGAGCCCTCGGCAATAGGTGTAGCTTGGAGGTGTCTGCACCGTATGTCTACGGCGTAGACCTACCAAAGAGGTGAGGCAGTTGTCGTCAAACGAACAGGTCACCCCCATCGACGTTGCGCCGCTCGAATTCTCTTGTGCGGCATGCCCGCACGACCGGGAAGCCCATGCCGGCGTCGGAATCCGGTTCTGCTCCGCAACCGCGACGAGCGGGCTGGACAGAGGCTGCGTCTGCGTCCTCCCGGCCGAGCACGAAAAGACCTACTACCGGCGATAGGAAAGCACGCGAATGACAACTAAATCGCCTTATGAGATTCGGGTCGAGCGGGTCCGCGACACCGTGCGGAAGCACTCCGCGCTCGACGACAAAACCGCGACCGACCTCGCGGTGCAGGTATTGCACGCGCTCGACACGATCCCCGAGAAAGTGCGCTGACAACAGCGCCGGACGCCCCCGCCGAGGCCGAAAGGCCTCGGTGAAATATGGTCGGTGGTCGTGGGTAAGCCGAATCGCAAGCACCGGACGGCCAAGCAGCAGGCGCAGCAGGGTGGGTCCGACTTCTGGACGGCACACAACTCGGGGGAAGTCACCGCGGCCGCGATAGCCGACGCGATCATGACCATCGCCTTCGAGTCGGCTCAGAGTAGTGCGCGCAGCAAATCGCCGAAGGGCGATTCGGTGCTCGCCAAGCGCTTCGCCGTCCGGCTCGCGAGTAGCGATCTGCCGGTTCACGACGTGGAACTGGGCGCGCACCTGGCAGGTCAGCACATCATCACCAGGGCCTTCCAGCACGGCTGGCTGCCCGCCGATATCCACCAGGCCGCGCAACGCCGGGTCGACACCTTCGCGATCAGTTTCCTGATCGACGTGATGGCCGCCTATATTCGCCCCTTCGCGCCCGCCACCGTCGACGAGACCTGGCTCGACCAGCTCCGCGAACTCGCGGCGGACCGCTGGTGGTCGGATTCGACCTCGCATCTCGCCCAATGGGCGGCCAAGCACATGCTGACCGCCGCCGAGGCGCTCACCACCGTCGTCGAATCCCTCGCCCTGCTCATTCTGCTGCCGAAGCTGGAACTCATCCGGCAGTTGCCCGGCACCGCACGCCCGCACGCCGACCTGCCGCAGCACGTCGATGAGAAGGTGCTCGGCCGCGTCCGCGGGCTGCTCGCCAAGGCCGAATCGACCTCCTTTCCGGAAGAGGCCGAGGCACTTTCGGCCAAGGCGCAGGAGTTGATGACCAAGTACGCACTCGATCGAGTGCTGGTCGACGCCGACGCCTCCGCGCCCGATCTGCCTGGGGCGCGGCGCATTTGGCTCGAAACCCCCTACGTGGACGCGAAGGCGCTGCTGATCGATGTGGTCGCCAAGGCCAATCGCTGCCGCGCGATCTTCGCCTCGGAGTGGGGTTTCATGACCATCGTCGGCGACGACGGAGACCTGGACGCGGTCGAGCTGCTGTCCACCTCACTGCTGGTGCAGGCCACCAGGGCAATGATCGCCAGCGGCAACAAGCAGGCGCGCAGCGACGAAGCGCGCAGCCGCAGCTTCCGGAAATCGTTCCTGGTCGCCTACGCCAGCCGCATCGGCGAGCGATTGGAAGCGGCCACCGCGGCCACCATCGCGGAATCGGTTGAGCCGGAACGGCTGTTGCCGGTCCTGGCCTCGCATCAAATCGCGGTCGACGCCGCATTCGACACCCTGTTTCCGCAAGCCCGCAGCCGCGGCATCTCCATTCGCAGCGCCGAAGGCTGGGACGCCGGCCGAGCGGCCGCCGACCGCGCACGACTCGACGCCCGCCGATCGCTCGATCGGTAAGCGGTCTGCTGCTGCGGGTTCCGGTCCGGTGTGGTCCGAAATGTTGTCCGTTTCTTCCGGTCAGGAATTGACATATAGCGGGGATGAACTGCGCAAATCGGGACAAGTAGGTTTCATGCGGGTGTCGGCACCGGAAGGATGGGAGGTGTCTCCAAGTAGGCCCGAGGGAGTTGGGAGGACCTCGTGAGGAACACGATCTCGCGCGGCTCGATCGCCGCGTCCGAGGGGGAAGCTGTGCGCGCGGAGAACCGCCCGGGCTCGGTGCTGGCGGGACGATACCGACTGGTCGAACTTCTGGGGGTCGGCGGATTCGGCCGGGTATGGAAAGCGCGTGACGCTCTGCTGGGTGTGGACGTGGCCGTCAAAGAAGTCTGCCTGCCGCCGACGGCTTCGCATGCCGAAAGAGCCGAACGGCTGGCCCTGGCCGAGCGTGAGGCGCGCACCGCGGCCCGGTTGCGTGATCATCCGAATATCGTGACGGTCCACGATGTTGTGGTCGAGGATCACCTGCCGTGGATTGTGATGCGCCTGGTCCGCGGGCAGTCGCTGCAGCAGCGCATCGCGGAACAGGGCCGCCTCACCGTGGAGGAAACCGCCGCCGTCGCGATGGCCTTGCTGCACGCGCTCGGCGCCGCGCACGATGCGGGTGTGGTGCATCGAGACCTCAAGCCCGCCAATGTATTGCGCACCGAGACCGGTGAGGTGCTGCTCGCCGATTTCGGCACGGCGGCGCACCTGTCCGACGATACGTTCGCCGAGCGCGGCACCGTCACCGGGTCGATCGAGTACATGGCTCCCGAACGCATTCGCGGCGCGGCCTACGGTGGCGCCGGTGACCTGTTCTCCCTGGGGGTCACGCTCTATCACGCGGTCGAAGGCCGATCCCCTTTTCTCCGTTCGGCTTTGCCCGCGACATTGGCGGCAGTTGTGTTCGATTCCGCTCCGGAACCGAAGTATGCCGGGCGTATCGCCACCTTGATCACCAGGCTGCTGGACAAGGATCCCGCTGCGCGACCGAGCATTTCGCAAGCTTTGGCGATGCTTACCGCACCACCCGAGGAAGCGTCCACCGATGCGGCACCGGTCCCGGTCGCACAGGTCGCAGGAGGAACGGAAGCCGAGGGGTGCCACCGCAACGCGGCCACCCAGATGTTCCGGCGGTCACCCCTGGAATTCGAAGACGCCTGTGCACCTCTCCGTCCGCGGGTAATGCCTGGTCTATCGTCATGCGATGAGCGCACGGTTCGAGGAGTTGGGCTGGCGGCTGACGCCGATGGGCGAGATCAGTTTGCGGCGGCGGTTCGATCCGGGGGTGCGGGCGGATGTGTACGAGGTCAAGCTCGGGGACGAGTACCTCATGTCGAGCCTGTTCACCGTTGCCGAAGAGGAATTGGCGCGGCTCGGGCTGGCCCGGACGCCGGGCGAGAAGCTGGACGTGATTGTCGGGGGTCTCGGGCTGGGATATACCGCGCGAACAGCTTTGGCGGATCCCCGGGTTCGGACGCTGAGCGTTATCGAGTACTCGGACGCGGTCATCGATTGGCATGAACGGGATTTGCTGCCCGATACCGCCGGTCTGGCCGGTGATCAGCGGGTGGCGCTGGTGTGCGCGGACTTCTTCGCGGCGGCCGTGGGCGCGGTGGGGTTCGATCCGGCACTGCCCGGCCGGACCTACGACGCGGTGCTACTGGATATCGATCACTCGCCGCGGCACGTCCTGCATCAACCGCACGCCGCGTTCTACACCCGGGCGGGATTGCAGGCCCTGTCCGCGTATCTCGCCCCGGGTGGCACCTTCGCACTGTGGTCCGATGATCCGCCGGACGACGAGTTCTGCGCGATCCTCGACACCGTTTTCGCGGATATCGAGGCCCGGCAGGTGTTCTTCGACAACCCGCTGACCAGGGGTCGATCCTCGAACACGATCTATCTCGCGACCCGGAACTGAGGCAGCGGCCTCAGCGCCGGGCGCGAGCCAGATCCGTGAGCACGGCGATCATTCGGTCGATCTCGTCGCAGGTGTTGTAGAACGCGAAGGACGGTCGCACGGTCGCCTCGAGGCCGAGCCGGCGCAGGATCGGCTGGGCGCAGTGGTGGCCGGCGCGCACCGCGATTCCCTTCTCGTTCAAGGCCTTTCCGACCTCGGGCGGTTCGTAGCCGTCCATGACGAACGAGAGCACACTCGCTTTTTCGGCTGCGGTTCCCACCAGGCGGACTCCGGGGATCGCGGCCAGGCGGGGTGTGGCGTATTCCAGCAGCCCGTGTTCGTAGCGGGCGATATTGTCCATGCCGAGGCGTTCGACGTACTCGATCGCGCTGCTCAATCCGGCCGCATCGGCAATGTTGCCGGTACCCGCTTCGAAGCGTCCGGGCGGCGGCTGGAATATCGACCGTTCCAGCGTGACATCGGCGATCATATTGCCGCCGCCCTGCCACGGCGGCATATCGCGCAGCACCTCGGCCTTGCCGAAGACCGCACCGATTCCGGTGGGGCCGAACAGTTTATGGCCGGAGAAGACGAAGAATTCCGCGCCGATCGATTGGACGTCGATCTCGGTGTGCGGCACCGACTGTGCGCCGTCGATGAGCGCGACCGCGCCGGCGCGGTGCGCCTGGGCGACGATCTCGTGCACCGGCGTGATGGTGCCGAGCGCATTGGCGACATGGGTCACGGAGACGAGTTTCGTACGGTCCGAGAGCAATCGGGTGTACTCGTCCATCAGCAGCTGACCGCTGTCGTCGACCGGGATGACCTTCAGGTGTGCGCCCGTCTCGGCGGCGAGCAGCTGCCAGGGCACGATATTCGCATGGTGTTCGAGATGGGAGATGAGGATCTCGTCGCCCTCGCGAATGTTCTTGCGGCCCCAGGTTTGTGCGATCAGATTGATGCCCTCGGTGGCGCCGCGGACGAAGATGATCTCCTCCGCCGACGAGGCGCCGAGGAAGCGCGCCACCGTATCGCGGGCGCGTTCGTAGGCATCGGTCGAGCGCGCGGCCAATTCGTGTGCGGCCCGGTGGATATTGGAGTTCTCGTGCTCGTAGAAGTGCGTGATGCGGTCGATGACCGATCGCGGCTTCTGCGTCGTCGCGGCATTGTCGAACCACACCAGGGGGTGGCCGTTGACCCGCTCCCGCAGGATCGGGAAGTCATTGCGTACGGCGTACACGTCGAAGGGCGGATGCCGGTCGGGCTGGCGGTGATTCGCGGACTCCAGGAAATAGAACTGCGAATTCGACGGCGCGGCAGGAGCTTCCGGCCGTTCGAGGAAGTAGAAGCTCGGGGCTCCCGCGGCCGGCGCGGCCGCCGGAACGCGGGGCGGTGACAGCAGATCCTCCAACGACGGCACCGAGACCAGGAACGGGTCGCCGTGCACGTCGGCATTGCGCGCCGACGAGGTCGGCGGCGGACCGGCGGGGGTGGAGGTGGGCGCCTCCGATGCCCAGTTCGGAACGGAGACATCCGGCGTCGGTCCACCCGGCGGCACTGCGCCACTCGGCGGCGTTGCGCCGGCTTGTCGCGGCCCGCCGCCCTGTGGCGCGCGTGCTGGCGATGGCCCGGTCGCCGGTACTCCTAGCGCCGTGACCCCCAAAGATGCCGACGGCAGGGCCGAGAAGAACTCTCCGGCCAGCCGATTCAGCGTTGCCTCGTCGGGCAGCATCCAGTTCGAATCCGCCGAATGGTCGGACATCGGATCCGCCGGGTTCACGGGAGTCGCGACATCACTTTCGGTAGGTCGGTGCGTAGTCATGGAACTTGTCCACCTCGGCTCCCTCGAGCAGCGCCACCGCGTCATCGGTCAGAATCGCCAGCGAGCAGTACAGCGACACCAGATAGGAGGCGATCGCGCTGCGGTCGATACCCATGAACTTCACCGAAAGTCCCGGGCCCTGCTCACCGGCCAGGCCGGGTTGGTACAGCCCGACCACGCCCTGCCGGGATTCGCCGCTCCGGATGAGCAGGAACTTCGTCTTGCCCTTCTCCACCGGGACCTTGTCCGACGGGATGATCGGAATCCCGCGCCAGGTCAGGAATTGTGACCCGAAGAGGCTGACCGTCGGCGGCGGCACTCCGCGCCGGGTGCATTCCCGGCCGAATGCGGCGATGCCCTGCGGATGGGTAAGGAAGAAGCCCGGTTCTTTCCATGCGCGTGCCAGCAGATTGTCCAGATCGTCCGGTGTGGGCGGTCCTGCGATCGTCGAGATCGTCTGCTTCGCTGCGGTATTCGCGATCAGCCCGTAGTCGGGGCTGTTGATCAGCTCGCCCTCTTGGTGCTCTTTGATCGCTTCGATGGTAAGTCGCAACTGCTGGGCTATCTGGTCGTGTGGGCTCGAATACAGATCCGAGACCCGGGTGTGCACGTCGAGGATGGTGTGCACGGCCTTGAGCCGGTACTCCCGCGGCGACTTGTCGTAGTCTATAAAGGTCTCCGGCAGCGGCGACTCGTCATAGTTGTCGCACTGGATATCCACGGTGTTCTCGTGTGTCACCAGGTTGCGGCGGTAGATGCCCGCCTCGACCGGCACCCAATTGAGCAGGTGGACCAGCCACCGCGGGGTGATCGACTCCATCTGCGGGACGGTCTTGGTCGCATTCGCAAGGACCCGTGCGGCCTCGTCGCCCAATGCCACCGGTTGTGAAACAGCCTTGGTCATCGAAACCGCCTTAGTTTCAGCAAGTTCACCGCTACTGTGGCGCTCAGGCTAGCGTCCGCGACGCGACCTGTCTTGTTCTCCGCGCTCGCGCGCAGATCGTGTCGCGATGGGACATACAGACAGCCGGGCGGTTCGAGGTGAGTTGTCGACGGTCAGTTGGCGCGGTCGGCATACCCGAGTGGCAGTTTGCCGGGTGGGCGGTCGATGACGGTGTCGTCTTCCGAATCGCGGGTTTCCAGATAGGTGATGCGCCCGGCGGAGGAGACGAGGGTCAGCGGATAGGTCGGTCCGAGGTCGCGCGCGGCGATGATCTCGTCCAGATTGTCCTCGTAGCGGGTGAGGGTGATCTCGGGGTAGTCGAGCATCCACTGCGGGTAGGAGATGGTCGTATGCACTTGGCGGTCGGTCAGATACACGATGACAACCGTGGTCGTGCCCGTCGGCTCCACCCAGGCCAGTTTGTACAGGTCGCCGCTCAGTTGGATGATCTTCGCAGCCTGGTTCTTGGACCACCGGCCGAACATCGGGCCCATCAGGCACCGGGATTCGATCGTCTCCGCATTGCGCACGTAGAGCTCGTATTTCCAGCCGTTCTCATAAACGTAGATCACATGCTTGCCGATAATTCCGGTCAGATCACCGGTGAATGCGGAATTCGAAGTTGCGGGACCAGCGCTCATCGATAGATCCTCTCGGTCAACCTGCGCGATCGGGACCCTGGGCATTCATCAGCTTAATAACCCGCGACGGTATCCGCGGGGAGGTTCTCGCCATATTGAACCCAGATGGCAGGTAGTAGATCCGGCTATTGGACAGAGGGCGCCCTCGCTCGCAGAGTGGAGTTATGACGATCCCCGACGAAGTTTCTGCGCTTCTACGTGGCGTCCCCGAGATCGGAGCCTGCGAGCAGGCCTTTCCGTTTCTCTCGGTCGATGCGGACGGGTTCCCGCACAGTGCCTTGCTGTCGCGATCGGAACTCGAGCCCGCAGCCGGTGGCGATACGCTGCTGGCCGCGGTAGCGAGCAGCCGTACCCGGGCGAACCTGCTGCGCTCGGGTACCGCGGCGCTGCTTGCCGTGGACGGCACGGTGTGTCACCACATCAAGCTGAAACTGGTGACCTCGATCGTTGTCGACAATGTCCTCGGCTGCGAGTTCGCGCTTGCCGAGCACAAGCGCGACGACATCGGTATCACCATGCAGCCATTGACATTTCGAACCACAGCCGACCTTGTCGAGCAAGAGAACTGGGCACGCAGCGCCGCGATATTCGACCGGTTGGAAGCCGCCCGGGCCGTCCGGAAGGGAGAGTAGGCCCAGCGGTGGTACGGGCTGGATGCGGCCCGTCAGGAACGCGCGCCCGGTGGCTTCGATCCCGGCGTGGCGGTGTGCTCGATGAATGCCCGGGCGGCGGGTCTGGCCGCGACGGCCTCGAGCCAGATGATTCCGAGCCGCCCCGCCGGCAGGTCCGGGACGGGCACGCCCACCACCCGATCAGTGTGTGCGAGAGCCGATTCCGGGACCAGGGCCATTCCGAGACCCTTCTCCACCATCATGACGAGAATGTCGGGGTTGCCCGCCTCGAAGGCAATCCGCGCGCGAACACCGGCCTTGGTCAGCGCCCGATCCAGCTGCCAGCGCAGCCCCGAACCTTCGGGGAGGGCGATCAGTGGCCGCTCACTCAGCATGGTCAATGGCAGTGTCGCCTCGAGCGCGAGCGGATCGGTCGGGAGCAGGACCGCCACCACACGCTCCCGATGCAATTCCCGGGTGTGCATCCCCGTCACGGTCTCGTCGATGAGGCTGGTGAACGCGACGTCGAGGACGCCGTCGCGCAGACGTCGAACAAGTCCCGCCGCACTGTCTTCGATCAATGAGATGTCGACACCGGGATGCGCACGATGAAAGGAGGCGAGTATTTCGGGCAGATCGACGCTGCGTGGTGCGATCGAGCTGATGCTGCCGACGGCCACATGGCCGCGCAGCAGTCCGGTCAGCGCATCGATCGACGCCCGCCCCGCTTCGAGAGCCGCCAGCGCGGCGCGTGCGTGCGGCAGGAGCGCCTCGCCCGCGGCGGTGAGGATCACCGCTCGCGGACGACGTTCGAAAAGCTGTTGGCCCAGCTCATGTTCCAGGGCCTTGATCTGGGCGCTGACACCGGACTGGGCCACATGTACCCGCTGTGCGGCACTGGTGAAGGTGCCGGCCTCGACAACGGCGATGAAGTAGTGCAGCTGACGCAGGTCCATGGTCCATGTGTAGCGAAACGGTGGTAGGCGCATCCACCAGGGGTGTCCTGGTTCGGGGAATCTCAGGGTGTGCGTGGGACCTTTGGGCGATGTGCGGGCCGACTGCTCCGTGTCAGCCTGCTGGTATGACTTCGATGCGGAAGATGCGGCGGCTCGTGGTGGCCGGATTGGTGATGGCAGGTGCGCTGACCGCCTGCACCACCGGGGCGGATTCGGGTGCGCGGCAACCACTTTCCGATGCCGGACGAGCCGACCTGCAGCGAGCGCTCGATGCGGCGGTCGGGGCGGGCACGCCGGGGGTACAGGTGGTCGTCACCGAGCAGGGGAAGGAGTGGACCGCCACCTCGGGAGTGGGCGATATCGCGACCGGAGCGGGCTTTCCCGCCGCTGCCCGGATCCGGATCGGCAGCAATACCAAGGCTTTTGTCGCTACGGTGATGATGCAGTTGGTGGCCGCGGGCACCGTGGACCTGGATGCTCCGATCGAGCGATATCTCCCCGGCGTGGTGCAGGGCGACGGTATCGACGGCAACCGGATCACCGTGCGAAATCTCATGCAGCACACCAGCGGACTGCCCGAGTATCTGGAACTGCCGGAGCTGGACGGGGATTACGCGGCGATGCTGAAGCAGCACTTCGACTCCGCCGCGCTGGTGCGCAGTGCGCTGAGCACCATGCCCGCGCACTTCCCACCGGGGGAGAAGGCCGAGTACAGCAATACCAACTATCTGATCGTCGGCATGCTGGTCGAGCGGCTCACCGGCAAGCCCTTCGCGGAGGAGATCACCCACCGGATCATCGAACCGCTCGGGCTGAAAGCCACCTACATTCCCGCACCGGGTGAGATCGAGCTGCGCGATCCGCACCCGCTGGGATACGAGATCGTCGACGGTCAGCGCACCGACCTCACCCGATTGGAGACCTCCTGGGCGGGCTCGGCCGGAGCGATGGTCTCCACGGGCAGTGAGGTGAACCGCTTCTTCACCGCTCTCCTGACCGGAAAGCTGGTACAGCCAGCACAATTGGCGGAAATGCAGCGCGATCCCAAGCCGCTGACCAATCGCGAGGGCATCGACTACGGCCTCGGCCTGGCACGGCTATCGGTGCCGTGTGGCAAGCAGGTATGGGGTCACGGCGGTTCCATCCCCGGTTTCCGGACTTACGACGGGGTGACCGCGGACGGCCGTGCGGTGACCGTGCTGGCAAATCTGCGCGCTTCCGATGCGGCCACCGCGGCCGCGCAGCAGCACGTGTTCGATACCGCGATCTGCGCGGCTTGACGCACAGCCACTACGACCGCTAGGACGCGCCGCTACCGCTGGTAATCCCCTTGCAGGTCACGCTGGAGTTCCCGCTGAGGCTGACAGCGATGCCGCCCGCATCGCAGAAATGCTTCCCGCCCTCGGCGGACCCCGCCGCGAACCCGGTCGGTGACAGCGACGACCCGGCGTCGCTGGACACCAGCGTCACGGGCTCCGCTGCCGCGTCCCCGGCGGCGACTACAGCCCCGCCCGCGAAGCAAAGGCTCGCTACCGCGATGCCTTCGGCGAGCAATCTCCCGGTGCGGGACGCTGGCATAGTGCTTCTCCTCTTTGCGCGCGCCGACCGAGGGGTCGCCGTGCGCGTACTCTAACCGAGGCGAGCTCATTTCAGATCACGTCTGTAACTGTGAATTGCTTATGAGCCCAAACCGGTTCAGTCGGTTGTGCCGTGGACCCCGGGGAACTCCAGATTTGTCCAGCTCGCGGTGCGGGTGAATCCGAGTCGTTCGTACAGGGCCTGTGCCGGATTGGTAGCGGTCACCGACAGGCCCAGGGCCGTCAGCCCCGCCTCGCCCGCGCGGGCGATCACGTACCGCAGCAATAGTGCGCCCAGTCCGGCATAGCCGGGTGCGGGGTCCCGGAACGCCTCGGATATCCAGGGGCCTTCGAGTGGTGGCTCGCCCTCGGCGTCCTGAACCAGTACCGCGGCGACCGCCCGATGGCCGTCCCACGCGACGGTGCTGCACGGGTGCAGCGGACCTAGCATGGTGCCGGCGTAGAGCTGTGCGAGAGCTGCCGGCGAATCGTCGTCATGGTCCGGATGGCCCGGGGGATAGGCGGCCAGTATCGCCTTGTGCAAAGCGGTGGGCGGAACTTCGCTCGCCGGAAGGAGCTGAAGTCCGGGTGGCAGCTCCGGCTCGGGCTGTGGCGAAGGTAGCGCCAGCGTGTACGTGTGAAAGGTGCGAAGTCGCTGTGCGCCCGCGGCGACGAGAGCGGCCCCGAACGCGCCTTCTGCGGTAGCGCCCCAACCCGCGAGGGATCGGACGACGGCTGCGGCTGCCGTGTCGAGGACAATGCCTGTCGCACAAGACAGTTCGTCCGCCCACGGCTGCCCGTCGTGTTCGTCGCGGTCGAAGTACGCGAGCGGGGTTCCGTCGGGATCCAGTACCGCGTCGATCGACCTCTCCTCTGCTCGTGGTGTGCCGTTCGGTGGAGCGTAGCGTGGGGGTTTTCAGCCACCGATTTCACCCAATTAAAGGGATGATTCCTATGCTTCGTGGCGCGATCATGTGCAGTGCGGCGGTAGGTGTGCTCGCGGCGGCCGCCTGTTCGTCTTCTTCGACATCGTCTACCGCAACATCGACCAGCCCGCCGGTGACGTCCGCTTCGAATAGTTCTCCATCGGCCGTGCAGCTCGAAGGCACGCCCACCGGGACGGCGGTGTTGAGCTGGGATCCGACCACGACGCTTGTCACCGCGGCGATCGACATGCAGGGCTTCACCCCGAGCAGCAGCCATGCCATGCATATTCATCCGGGCAGTTGTGCCGATCAGACCCAGCCGCCGTCGGTGCCCTTCCCGGACATCACCGCCGATACCACCGGTGCGGTCCGGCAGAGCGTGGTCAGCGAGCCGGTGCCCGGCGGCATCCCCGGCGGGTCGTATCTGAACATTCACCTGGCGCCCAGCGCACAGCTCGGAGCATCCACCGATGTGAGCTTCACCCCGATCGGCTGCGCGGACATTCCCGCGGGTACCTCGGCGGCAGGGCCGGTGACGGTGAAAGTCGCTGCGCCACAGAAGAATGGTGCGGCACCCGCAGGCACGGTCAAGCTCGCCTATGACGGCGCTCAGCACAGTCTGCAGGTGGTCCTGAACGCCAGTGGGCTGCCCGCCGGCAGTGCCCATGCCGTCCATATCCACTCCGGAAGCTGCGCGGCCCAGGGCGCTGTCCTCTATCCACTCCCCGACCTGCAAGCGAACGATGCCGGCGACGCGTCGCTGACGGCAACTGTCGACAATGTCGCTACCGCACCTCCGGCAACCGGGTGGTACGTGAACGTGCACATGGGCGCGATGAGCCAGATCCTCGATGCCGCCGGTAACCCCACCCTGCTGTTCGCCCCGATTCTGTGCGCGGACGTCACTTCGTAATGCCGTGTGACGAACCTGTGCACCCGGCGTGAAAGTTCGGCTCTTCTATCCGTTGGCTCAGGTTCAGCTGGCAAGGTGGGTGCATGACGTCTGTAGTGATAGCCGGAGCCGGGCTTGCCGGTGTTGCGTGCGCCCATAAGCTGGCTTCGGCGGGCGTCGATGTCGTTTTGATCGACCGCAATGACTATCACCAGTTTCAGCCGCTGCTGTATCAGGTTGCGACATCACAGCTACCCGCAGAGGACGTCGCGCGGCCCTTGGCGGCGATCTTCGCCAAGCATCCGAACGTGCAGTTGATCCAGTCCGAGATCATGGATATCGATTTCCGCTCTCGGTCGTTGACGACCGGCGAGGGCGAGACTGTCACGGGCCACTATCTGGTGTTGGCCGCGGGCGCGTGCGCGAACTTCTTCGGAACGCCGGGCGCGGCGGAACATTCGTTCCCGCTGTACTCGATCGTCGATGCCGAGCGCCTGCGGCTGCATGTGCGGTCCATGCTCGAAACACGTTCGGGGCCGCTCGATGTGGTTGTTACCGGCGGCGGGCCGACCGGCGTCGAGACCGCCGGAGCCTTCGCCGAACTGTTCGCCGCGCTGCGGACGATGGAGCACGGGGCTGCCTCGGCTCAGGTCTACCTCGTCAACCATGGTGACGCGCTGCTGGCGCCGTTCAGCGAGCGGTCACACAAATACGCCTTCGACAAGCTCACCGAACACGGTGTGCGGGTGAAACTCGGTGTGGGCGTGAGCAAGATCGACGCCGCGAGCGTGCAACTCAGCGACGGGACGGTGCTGGCGACGCAGACCACGGTATGGGCCGGCGGGGAATCGGCCTCGCCGGTCGCGCACGAATGCGGTGTCGCGCCGGGACATGGCGGGCGCATCGATGTGACCGCAGATCTCACGGTTGACGGGTATTGGGGCGTCTACGCGATCGGAGACGTCGCGAATATTCGTGACGGAGAGGGCAAGACGCTTCCGCAACTCGGTTCGGTGGCGCAGCAGTCCGGGGTGTGGGCGGCCGAGAACATTATCCGGGAGATCACGGACAAGGATCGGAAGCCGTTCCACTACAAGGACAAAGGCATCATGGCCATGATCGGTCGCGGGGCCGCCATCGCCGAGGTCGGCGAGCATCGCCATCACATCCAGGGCCCGGTGGCGTGTGCCGCATGGCTGGGTGTGCATGCCGCATTGCTCAGCGGCGCGCACAGCAAGGTCGATGCATTCATGTCGTGGGCCTGGGATTACATGGATCGCGATCACGCCGCACTGGTCGAATGTCATGGTGATCCGAAACGCATTGCCTGGGAAGACGACAAGAAGCCCACCCTGACGACAGTCCGTCCGCCGCGCTGATCCTGGAACTCACACCTTGACGCCGAGCGCCCCCGCGACGGCGCGGGTGAGGTGATCGGTGATCTCGGCAGGCTGCCAGCGCCGGTGCTCCGCCAGGTCGTAGACGACGCGTTCGTCGAAGATCGTGATCCACAGCAGTACCGCGTAGGTGACATCGAATTCGGTCGTCTTCCCTTCGCGCGCTAGCGCTTTCAGCACATCGGCGAGTCTGTCGTGCATGGCGGTGATGGCCTCGTCACCGTCCGCGAGGCGTTCGATGAATCCACTGCTGCTGCGGATGTAGCGCACCGCCGGGCCCCACTGCATCGCCTGCTCGACCCAGGTGCGGCAGAAACGGTGGAAGCGCTCGACCGGGTCGAGATCCGCATCGGCGGCGGCATCGATCTCGGCGAAGGCTTCGAGGAGTTGTTCGATGGCGCGGCGATGGAAGGCCTGCATCGCGTCCTGCGGCGTGGGGAAGTGCCGGTATGCCGTGGCTACTCCGACGCCCGCCTCGGCGGCGAGTTCGGGGATCGAAAAGCCGACCCGACCGGCCTGCAGTAGGGCGCGGACCGCATCGACCAGCAGCACTCGGCTGCGCTGGGCATCGCTGCGGGTGTTCACGGGCACGCTTCCATCCTGCACAAACACGTGCGGCGCCGGGGCAAGTGGGTCGAAATCGGCGCAACGGGCGAGCCGCGCCGCTCGTTGTCGTAGACCATCATCCGACTTCGAGTAGAGAAGTTCTTCTCAATTGTCTATTCTCTAACCGAGAAGATCTCCTCACTTGGGAGGGTTGATGAGGGCAGCGGTTCCGGGCGCGCTCCTGGTGCTGATCATGGCGCAGCCCAATATGGCCACGGGCATGATGCCGTACTACCGGCACGCCTGGTCGCTGGCGCCGCTGCTCATCACCGTGATCTTCGCGGCCTACCTGTTCGCGCTCACGCCGACACTGTCGATACTCGGGACACCGTCCTCGCGCAGTGGTTGGTGGTGGCGGATCGGAGTCGGCAGCGCCTTCGGCATGGCGGCGGATCTCGCTATGGCAGTGGCGCATTCGGCGTGGCCGGCCTGTGTGGCGCGGATCTGCGCCGGACTCTCGGTCGGCCTGGTGACCGGATCGCTGGCCGGATTGATCCTGGAGCGCCGGGGCGAGCGTGGTCGCACCGCAATGGCGAGCGCGACCGTATTCGGTTCTGCGCTGGGTACGTTCGCGGCGGCGGGGCTGGCGCAGTATCTCCCCGCGCCGGGCGTCACCGTCTACCTCGTACATGCGGTGCTGCTCGGAGCTGTTGCGCTGGCGGTACTTTCCGATCGCGTCGCGCGGCCCGCCGCCGCACCGCGCGGTGCGCACGCCCCATATGTCGAGAGCGAAGCTCCGCTCGCGGGGTATCTCACCGGAATCGCCGCGTGGGTGTCCGCCGGTCTGGTGGTCGCACTGCTGCCGAGTTACGGCGCGGAGCTGCTGGGCACGAAGAATCTCACGCTGCTGGCGCTGCCGGTGACCCTGTACCTGGTCAGCGCCTGGGTCGCCCAGCGAGTCCTGGCGCCGAATACCCTTCCCGCCGAGCCGGTCACCGCGCAGCTGATCATCATCACGGGTGTGGCGGTCGCGGCCGCGGTGTCGTGGGTGCCGAGCCTGCCGCTATTGCTCTGCGGCGGCGTGATCGCGGGTTGCGGTCAGGGCATCGCGTATCGCACCGGACTCCGGATCGTCAGTGCGGCAACAGCACCCGCCCAGCATGCCCGGATCTCCGCACGGTTCGCGGCCGTCGCCTATCTCTGCGCGGCGGTCGGCACCATCGGGCTCGGCATTGTCGCCACCGTCGCGTCGATGCGCGACGCGGTATTGGCCGCGGCCGCTGTGCTGATCGTGGTCGCCGCGACCACCTCGCTCGTCCGTCGGCGCGCAATGGCGCGCGCCGCGGACTCCCACCTCGTTCTGCAGACTTCGACAATCGCATAACCCGGGCGCCACGTTCCGCACGCAATTATCGGCGTGCGGCTCAGGCATGTCTGAAAGGTGTTGTGCTGCAACACATTTCGCTGAAATTCTGAAACGGGTTCGTTACATGCGTTCATCGGTACACAAACTTCGGTTGGTTCACTGAATACACAAGAACCAAATACATTCCCAGCGAATGGATTCCAGTCATGGCAGCACCCACTCGGGTCGGGCCCTCCGCCACGCAGCGGCCGACCGCATTCCGCGTACGCAATACCGACGCCTCGATCGCCTCGGCGACAACCACCGACGGGGCCCTGAAACGCACTCTCGGGCGCACCGATCTGATCGCCATGGGGGTCGGCACCATTGTCGGCGCAGGCATATTCGTCACCACCGGCATTGCTGCGGCAACCAAGGCAGGCCCCTCGATTGTCCTGTCATTCCTGCTGGCAGGGGTGATCTGTGTGCTCGTGGCGCTGTGCTACAGCGAGCTGGCCGCAATGACACCGGTATCCGGCAGCGCCTATACCTACACTTATTCGACCATGGGTGAGGTGCCGGCCTTCCTTGTCGGATGGAATCTGCTGCTCGAATATGCGGTGGCCGCGGCGGCAATTGCCATCGGCTGGTCCGGATTATTCGGCGCCGCACTGACCTCGCTTTTCGGTGTCACCCTTCCGAAGGCAATAGCGGCGGGGCCCAGTGATGGCGGAGTAATCAATCTCCCGGCGGTTGTCATCGTCGGACTCATCGTCGCCGTGCTGGTTTTCGAGGTGAAGATTGCCGCCGCTGTAGTGAAAACGCTGGTGGCGCTGACAGTTGCCGTACTCATTGTGGTGATCGCGGTCGGTGCGCCCCATGTGCACGTCGCCAATTGGTCGCCGTTCATGCCCTTCGGTGTCAATGGCATCGCGGCGGGGGCGGCCATGGCCTTCTTCGCCTATCTCGGCTTCGATGTGGTCGCGACCTCGGCCGAGGAGACCCGTAATCCGCGCCGGGATATGCCGTGGGGCATTATCGGCTCGGTGGTCATCGCGACCATCCTGTACATCGCCGTGAGTGCCGTATTGACCGGTGTCGCACCGTATTCCAGCCTGAACAACTCCGCTCCGGTGGCGACCGCGCTGGCCGCGATCGGCGCCGGGTGGATCGGCAAGGTGATCCTGGTGGCCTCGGTGATCGCCCTGACCAAGGGCCTGCTGATGGTGTTCTACGGGCAGACCCGCCTGCTGTTCGCCATGAGCCGCGACGGGCTGGTGCCGAAGGCATTGTGCCGCACCAGCTCCCGTGGGGCGCCCGTGCGGCTGAGCGTGCTGCTGGGCACGGTGATCGCCGTGGTGGCCGGGCTGACGCCCATCGACACCGTCGCCGAACTGGTGAATATCGGCGCGCTGTTCGCCTTCCTCATCGTGGCCGTGGGCGTGATGATCCTGCGCCGCACCGATCCCGACCGGCCGCGACCGTTCCGGACTCCGCTCATGCCGCTGGTGCCGATCGTCGCGATCGCCGGATGCATCTGGCTGGCAACAACATTCGAGACGTTGACCTGGCTGCGATTCGTGATCTGGAGTGCCGTCGGCGGAGTGCTCTACCTCACCTACGGCCGCCGGCACTCCGTGGTCGCCGCGGGAGGTGCCGCGTGACCGCACAGCTGGACAGTTTCTATCCGACCCAGGTCACCTTCGGCACCCTCGACGAGATCCATCGTGCCGCCGCGGCGGCTCTGGACTCCGATGTATTCGACTTCGTCGAAGGCGGTGCGGGCAAGGAGATCACGCTGCGCGCCAATCTGGCCGCGTTCGGCCGCTGGCGGATTCTGCCCGAACCGATGAGTGGGGTCGCCGCACCGTCGACCCGCA
Organism: Nocardia sp.; assembly: GCF_025465275.1. Lineage (GTDB taxonomy): Bacteria > Actinomycetota > Actinomycetes > Mycobacteriales > Mycobacteriaceae > Nocardia. The sequence continues at coordinate 41,041 of NZ_JAODNK010000031.1, forward strand.
CCGAACTGCTCGGGATATCCCTCGAAACCCCCATAATTACCGCACCTTTCGGCGGTGACGCCCTGTTCCATCCCGACGGCCACCTCGCTGTCGCCCGGGCTGCTCAGCATCGGGGTGCGCTGTCGATCGTTCCCGAGGCCGGGAGCTTCTCCTACGAACAGGTGCACACGGTTGCCCCGCGTGCCGCGCGCATTGCCCAGCTGCATCCGTTCGCGCATGCGGCTACGGTGGCGGACCGGGTGCGGCGGGCAGGTTTCGAGGCACTCTGCGTCACGGTGGACTGCCCGGTCGGCGGCTTCCGCACCCGCAATATGGGCAATCGCTTCGATCCGGACCAGCGCCTCTTCGCGGGCAATCTCACCGGCGAGAACGGCGCTCCCGGAGTTGCCGAGGTATTCGGGCAGCTGCTCAAACAGGGCGGGTCCGTGTGGAATTGGGACCAGTTGACGGATGCGGCGGCCGATTTCGGGCTGCCGTGGATCGCCAAGGGCATTCTCACGCCCGCGGCGGCCGAACGTGCCCTCGCCGCAGGTGCTTCGGCGCTGGTGGTGTCGAATCACGGCGGCCGCCAGCTGGATCCGGCGCCTGCCAGCCTGGAGATGCTGCCGGGTATTCGAGCAGCGGTCGGGGCCGAGCTGCCGATCCTGCTGGACAGCGGCATTCGCACCGGCAGCGACGTTTATCTGGCACTGGCGCTGGGCGCGGATGCGGTGATCATCGGCCGCTCGGCCATCTACGGGCTCGCGGCGGCCGGTGAGGCCGGGGTCGATCGGGTACTGGAATTGCTCACCGAAGAATTGCGGACGCTGATGATCCTTTCCGGCGCCGCGACGATCGGCGATATCGGCATCACCCGCCTCGCGAGGGCCGTCTCGTGAGCGCCGCACCGTTCCCGTCGTTCCGCAGCGGTGGCGGCCTGGTGTTCACCTCCGGCCTGGCCGCGATCGACCCCGCCACCATGACCGTGTCCGCAACCACCTTCGACGAGCAGGCCGCCGCGGTATTCGACCAGCTCGACACGGTACTGACCGAAACCGGAAGCTCGCGCGAGGAGGTACTCGAACTCGAGTGCTATCTGGCCGACCGCCAATGGTTTCCGGCCTGGAATGCCGCCTTCAGCAAATATTTCACGTCAGCCGCACCGGCGCGGACCACGACCGTCACCACCCTGCCCATTGAGGGGCTGCTCATCGAAATCCAGGCGATTATCGTCGCCGCAGCTCGAGGAAGATCATCATGACCACAGTGACACCGCTCGTGCATGCCCACGCCGCCATCGGCGACTTCACCATTCGCGACGTCATCGAGGGCCAGACCGCCGGTCAGCTCATTGTCGCGGCCGACGACTGGGGTTGGTGGACAACCCTTTTGGGCGGCGACACCATTGAGCCCAGTACCGGCATTCAGCAGACCGTCGCCCTCGGCCTGGTGCGCGCCGGCTTCCTGGCCCGGCGCGGCCACCGCTACCACCTCACCCACACCGGCCACGATGTCGGCAAGAACCGCGGGTTCGTCCGGTGCGCGGTGCGCGGCTGGGAACCCACCTTCCGGCAGCTCTCCGCCGCCGCAGACGACGAATACATCCCCGCCGCAACCGAACCCGGGGAGGTGGCCCGCGCGTGCACCGATATCGCGCGGCGGCGGCCGGAGATATTCGCGACCATCGGCGCCTCCATCGCCGCCGACATCCCGGGCTGCACCATCGATCTCGGCTGCGCCGACGCCGGACGGGTCCAGGCGCTGGCCGGGCTCGCGCCGCGGGAGCGATTCCTCGGCGTCGATATCGAGGACGAGGTGATCGATGCCGCCACCGGCGAAGTCACGGCACTCGGCCTCGCCGATCGGATCACGCTGCTGGCGGGTTCGGTGCAGCCGGAGTCTCAGCTGCCGGCTTGGCTCGGCAGTGTCGACCGGGACAGCGTCACGACCGCCATGTCGTTCTTCCTGCTGCATCAACTCGCCAGCGATGGCGAGGGTATCGCGGCGGTGCTGCGCGGCTGGATGGAGTGGTTCCCGAACATGCGCCGCCTCGTCATCGGCGACGGCTATCTGCTCGAGGCCGAGCACTGGACCCAACAGCCGTGGTTCTCACCGACTTACGAGATCTACCACACCATCACCGGCGTGCGGCTGTGGACGCAGCACGAGTACGAGCGCGCGTTCGCGGAGCTCGGCTGGTCGGTGACGCGGCGGATGGAGGACCACACCATGCTGGTCACCACCATCCTGGAACGCGGGTGACAACCGGATTCGACGGCACGCCCTTCGGCATCGATACCCGACCCTCGGTGCTCGAGCAGTTCACCGCCGACGAGACCGGCCGCCTCGGCCATCGCCCGCGTGGCATCGCCTACGCGGCCGGTCTCGACGACGTGCTGGCGGTCGTCGGCTGGGCACGTGACACCCGCACGCCACTTATCGCTCGTGGTGCGGGCACCAGCCTGGAGGGGCATCTGCTGGCCCGCGGTGATGAGTTGATACTCGATCTGTCGCAGGCGAATTCGATTCTGGATCTCGCGCCCGCCGACTTCACCGCCACCGTGCAGCCGGGTGTCACCCGCACGCAGCTCAATGCGGCAGCGGCCGAATTCGGCCTGCAGTTCACCGTGGATCCCGGCGCGGACGCCTCGCTGGGCGGGATGGCCGCGACCAATGCCAGTGGCACGACCAGCGTGCGGTACGGCGGCATGCGCGCCAATGTTCCTGCGCTGCAAGCAGTGTTCGCCGACGGCTCGGCGGTGCGGCTGGGCCGGGCGGTGCGCAAGAGCTCGAGCGGCTATGACCTGAAAGATCTGGTGATCGGCTCGGCGGGCACCCTGGCAATTATCACCGAGCTCACCGTGCGGTTGCATCCGATTCCGGAATGGCTGCGGTCGCTGCGGATTTCGTTTCCGACAGTTGGGGAAGCAGTGGCCGCCGCGGTCGAACTACTGGGGCTTGCGGTGCCGGTGAGCCGGCTCGAGTTCGTCGACGCCGCGAGTATGGCCGCCATCAACGCATTTCGCGGCACCGGCTATGCCGAATCACCGGCCTTGTTCATCGATCTGGAGGCGGCTTCGTCCGCGGCGGCGGACGCGGACGAGTGGGAGATCCAGCGGGTCTGCCGCACGTATCACGCGGACGGTATCGAAGTGGCCCGCACCCATACCGAGCGTCACGCCCTGTGGGAAGACCGCCACCACCTGTTCTTCGCCCTCAAAGCCCGCAGCCCAGGGCACCGTTTCCTGATAACCGACACCGCCGTCCCCTACTCCCGCATCCCCGATGCGGTCGGCACGGCCACCCGGCTCGGCGCCGAACTCGGTGTGGATATCAGCGTCGCGGGCCATATCGGCGACGGCAACGTACACGTAGTGGTGCCCTACACCGACACGACACTGCCGACCGCCCTGCGATTCTCCGACGAGGTGGTGCGGCACGCCCTCGCGGTGGGCGGCACCGCCTCCGGAGAGCACGGCATAGGTCTGACCAAGAAGAAGTACCTGCGCGCCGAACACGGCCCCGCAGTGGACATCATGACCACCATCAAACGGGCCCTGGACCCACACGGATTGCTGAACCCGGGCAAGATCCTCGACGCCTGACCGACAGCGTCCGTTGCGGCTGTTCGATCGGCTGCCCGGCTCAGTCCCGGTGGCTCACAACATTGACGATGCGCCCGCTCGGGTCGCGAACGAAGAACCTGCGTACGCCCCAGGGTTCGTCCCGCAGGGCGTACACGATGTCGGCCCCTGCGGCAGTGAGGGTTTCGTGGACCGCGTCCACGTCGGCAACCTCGACGCTGAAGTCCGGCTGCTCGGGGCCCGCACCCGGCTCGACCAGCGTGACCTGAGCAGTCGGGTTCGAGGGTGAAGCCATGGTTACCACCCAACCGAGGTCCATGACTTCCTCGAACCCGATGAGGCCGTAGAACTTCCGGCTCTCAGCCAGATCTGCGGTCGTAATGTCGGGCACTACCCGGCGAATGCTCATTCGTCGACGTCCATCTCGACATTGTGCCGCCCGCCCGATTTCAGAGCTCGTGCGCGCCCGTGATCCGTGGTTTCGGCACGGTATCCCGTCGCGGCAACTCCATGACGGTGTCCCACCAGCTGCTCAGCGGGCTGGGATCCGGCCACATGAGCGGCCGATCGGTATCCCCGGTGTGATCGTGGAACGCCTTCTGGGTCATCCGGTCCTCCTAGCCGGCTCGTATGAGCCGCCGGGTCCAGTGTAGACCTACAGTGTTGACGGCATGTTGCCGATGGTGTCAGGGGGCGGGCTCGAAGGTTGCCAGTAGCTTTTCGAGTGCGGCTTGGTCGGGGCCGGTGAACGGGTCGGCGTGTGGGGCGAGGGCGAGCATGTCCAGGAACTCCGGGGTGCGTCCGTCAGCTGGGGGTAGGTGGGTGCTGAGAATGCGCTGGGGGGCGAATTTGCGCAGTACTGAGACTGTGGCGAGGTATTTCGCTTCGTCGACCACGTGCACCCACGGGCTGTCGACGGCTGCCCAGAGGTGCTGTGCGGCGCGCACGGCATCAGCGGGCGCGTAGCCGACGTTGTCCGCGGTGGCGAGTTCGGCGGTCGGCATCGGGGCGCCGAAGCAGTCGGAGGCGAAGCAGGCATTGCTGCGATCGTCGTAGAACCCGGTGGTGCTCGGATTGTCGAACAGCGGCGGGCGGAAGGCTGTGAGCCGCCGATCGCCCACGTCGAGGGACTGTCCCGGATTGAGCAGGTACACGCGATCCATCGGCAGCGGCCGCTCGCACGACATGATGCCGACGGCGGCGAAGGTCGTGACCAGGCGGGCGTTCGGGGCCGCGTCGAGTAGGTCGAACAATGATCCGGTGTGGTCGCGGTCGGGATGGGTCAGCCAGATCCATTCCACGTCAACGGGATCCAGCACCGAGGCGAGCGCGTCCATGAAACCGCGCCCCGGGAGGCTGAGACCGGTGTCGACCACAATCGGCTCGGCCGCGTGCAGTACGAACGCGTTCACCGGCAGGTGACCGATGCCGGGCACCTCGAGTTCATCGGCGAGAACCGTGATATCGCGCCCGATTCGATTGATACGCATGACATCTCCTAGAACGGTACGAAGGTGCTGAGCAGGCCGGTTCCGGTGCCGCGTCCGGAGATCGTGCGGCAGAATTCGACGGCGTCGAGTTCGTGGGTCTCGCCGGCGGACCCGGTCGACCAGGTGCCGCCCGCTCGCCCGGTGAGATGCAAGGTGTACGGCTTGCCATGGCGCGCAGCCCATTCCGTGACCACATCCTCGACCAGCACGCCGTCGTGCTCGGGAGTGAGTCGCATCAGCTGGCCGGTCGCGCGGCACAGGTCGACCCGGTGCATCCATACGTCGCGGGTGAGGATCACCTCGGTGACGAAGCCGATCGTCCACCATTCGTCGATACCGTCGATCTCCTGCGGATGGGGCAGTTGCCGGGCCCGGATGAACGGCGGCGTCCATCGGCGACCACGCGCGGCGCGTGGTGCGGTCTGCCCGTACTCGTGCACGATTCGTTCGGGCGTGTAGTCCGCGCGCTCCTGCACCTGTATGCAGGTCAGGGCGTCGATATACACCCCGCCGCGACTGTGCGCCTGCGCCGCTTGCCGCCGGCCCTCGCGAATGGACGCCGCGTATGCGGCCATGCCGAGCACATGGCAGGCGAGTTGCCGCACATCCCAGTCGGGGCACTCCGTCGGCGCCGTCCACTGTTCCGCGGTGAGCGATGAGATCACCGCGGCGAAACGGTCGTATTCGGTTGCGGCGAGCCGCATTGCGGTTCGGTGGTCCAGATGCGGGCTGCGTAGCGTCCGCCGCGTGGACGGGAGGGTCGAGGTCATACCGGTGACGCTACGAGCGCGCCCGGCCGGGTGACATTCCACAAATCTGGTATTTCCGCTGGTCGTAATACGCGCCTACGCTTATTCGGTGAGCGCAGATTCGATGCAGCGCGCCGCCGACAAGATCGCGCGGTTGTGCGCTGAGCCGCGCGATATCGCCACGCTGTGGACCGAGGTCAGCGAGGTGGTGGCCGGCGTCATCCCGCACTACTGGACGCCCTGCTGGTACACGCTCGATCCGGCATCGCTGCTGATGACAAGCCATTTTCACCTGGGCCTGGATGAGTTTCCCAACGAATGGCTGGCGGCCGAATATTACGAAGACGACGTGCACAGCGTTGTCGGCGTAATGCGTTCCGCCGCGGGGATTTCCACGCTGCACGAGGCGAGTGGTGGCGATCCGTCGCACAGTCCGCGCTGGCAGCGGAACCAGATCATGGGCAGTGACCAGGAGCTGATCGCGCGGTTGCGTACCCGCTCCGGCGAGGTCTGGGGTGCGCTGGCGCTGTATCGGGTATCGGGGGAGTCGATGTTCTCCGCGCTCGAGAAGTCATTTGTCACCGAGGTCGCGCCGAGTCTCGCCGATGGTGCGCGCCGCGCACTGCTGTTCGGCCAGGCGGAGGAGCCGGAGTACGCGGATTCGCCCGGACTGCTTGTGCTGAAAGAGAATTGGGAGATCGAGTCCGCGACGCCCGGTGTCGCGCGCTGGATGGACGAGCTGCCCGACGGGGACTGGGAGCAGGGCCGGTTACCCGCCGCCGTCACCACCCTGGCCGGCCGGACACTGCGCGATGCGGAGGAGCGTGGGCGGGCCGGTGAGGTGGCCGTATCGCGGGTGTTGTCCCGGTCCGGGACGTGGGTGGTGCTGCACGGCGCCTGCCTGACATCGGCGCGGGAACGACGCATCGCGGTGATCGTGGAACCGGCGCACCCGAGTCGCATCTACCCGCTGTTGATGTCGGCGTACGGGCTGACCGAACGGGAGAAGGAGGTCGTCCGGCTGGTATTGCAGGGTGGGTCGACGACGGATATCTCCGCATCGCTGAAAGTCTCCGCATATACGGTCCAGCAGCATCTGAAGAGCATCTTCGACAAGACGGGCGTGCACAGTCGGCGCGATCTGGTCGGCAAGGTCTTCTTCACGCACTATGAGCCGCGGTTCCGGGACAACGAGAAACGCGTGCTCGCAGACAAATCCGTGCGCGGCGGGCCCTGGCCGGAGCCGGATCAGGGAATTCGGAGGCAGGAGACGAAACCGATCCAGCCGGGGTAGCGGATCGAGAGCGCTCCGAAGGATTGGCTGTAGTAACGAGTGCACTCGCCGGTTGCCGGATCACGCAGGCGCACCGGGGTCTGCGCCCGGCCGAAGGATGCGGCGTTGTGTGCCCACAGGCGGCGAAAGTGCGGGTAGACACCGTATTCGGTGATGAGCTCGGCGAACCAGTCCGGGCTGCCGGATCCGCCGAGAATGCCGCGCAGTCGGGATACCGCGAGCCAGGCCTCCTGCTCCCAATCGACCATGACCTGTTTCGACAGCTCGTTGCCGAACATCCAGCGGACCCAGTTGCCCTCGCCGGTCAGCCCCGGAAGCGCGGTGTCGTAGGCGTTATTGCAGGCCAGCAGGTTGAGGCGGACGTCGAAGTACGCGGCCGGATTGGGGGAGTGCAGGGTCAGGCCGTGGTGCATTTCCGGGGTGATCTCGGCCTGCAGTTGTGCCACGGTGGGCACCGAGGTCTCGGCCAGACCCGCCAGATCGTGCAGGTGCCGATGCTCGGTGTCCGACAGTTCGATGACCGTATCCAGTTGCTGCACCAGCGCTTTCACCACCGAGTGGGTCGGACGGTCCCGCTGACCCTGTTCCAGGTGCGTGAGGTAGCTGGCGCTCACACCGGCGGCGAACGCCAGTCTTTCCCGCGATATCTGCCGCGCGTCCCGGAGTTGGCGCAGCAATTGTCCGAGGGTAGGTGGCTGCGGCGGATATTCGTGCTCAGCAGTCTGCTGGACAGTCACGGCGCATCACTCCTGGAACGGCGAACTAGCTGGTGAAGAGGATTTCGACCACCCTTGTATCCGTACCATATCGGTCGGCCGGATGGTGCACGCCGCACTGTCGAGGCCAGATAGTGGTAGCACACTATTTGCAGCCGCTCATCCCTGCACCCTGCGACGAGTTGGCCCGAGGGAACCAATATCGATAAAGTTGTCCAAATGCGCGAGGTGGTGGAGCAGTCGAATCGAACGGTGTCACCCGCGCTGTTGAGCGCCACCACGGTGACGCTGCAACGGTTGGGGCCCAGGCAGTTCAGCCTCACCGCGGTGGCCGAAGCGGCCGGTGTGTCACGCGGCACCGTGTACAACGCGCTGGGCAATCGGGACGCCGCGATCAAGACAGCGCTGGACTACGCGGCATCGGCGTTCATCGACATGATGGCCGCCGAGGTGCGCAGGCACGAGGCGCTCGCAGATCAGGTCGCCGCCGCGGCGGTGCTGATCTGCGCGCACCGGCAACGCTCCGGCGAGATCGCCCCGGGCGGGATCAACGAATCGCTCCTACTGTTGCTGCTGCGCAATAGCGGCGACGACCTGATGAAACGATCCATCGCCCTGTGGGAACCGCTGGTGCGCGCTGCCCAGCAGCGCGGTGACGTCCGCGACGGTGTGGAACCGGCCGGAGCCGGCGAGTGGATCGTGCGGATGCTGCTCAGCTTCGAACTACTGCCACCCATGCGGGTGAATCTGGACAACCCGCGCGCGGTACGCCGATTCGTCTCGGAGTACATCGTTGCGGGCCTCGCCGACAGCCCGTAGTCAGCCTTCGCCGCCGCAGAGCTTCTCGGAGACCTCCCACAGCGCTGCCGCACGGTCTTCGTCGAGCGTGTAAGGCGCCGGATCGCTGCGGATACCGCAGTTCGCGAGGTACACCGAACCGGTATCGGAGAGCTCGGGGCTCACGGCCGCCCACACCTGGGTGACAGCGCCCTGATCGGGCATCGCGATCCTCGGTCCGGAGTTCGTCTTGGGGCGGGTGTCGCTCTCTGAGCGCTTGGCGCGCCGGGGCAGGTACCCGCGCAGGGTAGTGAGATCCTCGGCGGTCATATGCCGGGCGAGCTGCGTCGCGACCATGCCGGGATGCACCGCGTACGCCCGCACGCCGCGTTCGCGCAGCCGCCGATCCAGCTCGACCATGTGCAGAATATTGGCGGTCTTCGAGGCGCCGTAGGCGAGGAACTTGTCGTATTCGCGCTTGTGCCAATTGATATCGCCCAGGTCGACGTCACTCATGTAGTGGCCGTCGGAGGACAGGATGACGATCCGGGCGCCCTCGGCGGCGGAGAGCTGGGGGACCAGCAGCCGGGTGAGTTCGAAGTGGCCGAGATGGTTGGTGCCGGCCTGGATCTCGAAGCCGTCGGCGGTTCTGCCGAACGGCGTGAACATCACTCCGGCGTTGTTCATCAGCACGTGGATCCGCGGCGCGATATCGCCGATCGCGGCCGCGGCCACCCGCACGTTTGCCAGCGACGTCAAATCCAGTGCGACCGTGGTGGTCCGCGCGCCGGGCACCTCCGTGCCGATCCACTCCTGTGTTGCGGCAAGGGCTTCGGCGTCCCGGGCGGCGAGCACGATATGGGCCCCGGCGGCGGCCAGTGCCCGCGCCGATTCTCGCCCCATACCCGCTGACGCGCCGGTGATCACACATGTTTTGCCGGCGAGGTCGACACCGTCGACGACCTCCAGTGCGGTGCTGAACGTCATGCGCGCACCCCGTCGGTTACCTTGTCAGACATCGTCTTTCACCTTTCCAGGAATGTGCTTTGCCGATCCGGCAGTGCATCAGGCGTTGAGCCGCGTCGGGATGTGTGCGTAGCCACGGAATGTCGTGTTCGGCCCGAGTATCGGCCTCCCGGCGAGCGTCATATCGGGGAACCGGTCGAACAGCTTGCGCAGCCCGATCTCGCCCTCCAGACGCGCCAGCGGGGCGCCGATGCAGAAGTGCGCGCCCGAGCCGAATCCCAGGTGGTCCCTGGCATTTTCGCGGGTGATGTCGAACCGGGTCGGTTCGGGGAAGACCTCGGGATCGCGGCTCGCGCCGGCCAGCAGCACCGCGACCATCCGCCCACGCGGGATCGGCACCCCGGCGACCTCGGTGTCGCGGGCGGGGTAGCGAACGGTGAACTGCACCGGAGCGTCGATGCGCAGGATCTCTTCGATCGCATTGCGCCAGCGTTCGGGCTGGGCGCCCAGCAGTTCGAGTTGATCGCGGTCGCCGAGTAGCCGCACGGTGCCGGCGCCGATCAGGGTCACGGTGGTCTCGAATCCGGCGAACAGCAGCAGCCCGGCGACCGACACCAGTTCGGCCTCGCTGAGCCCTCCGGCCGGGTCGATGGCCTTTTCGGCATCGGAGGCCGAGACGATGCGGCTGAGCAGATTGTCGCCGGGGTCGCGCCGCAGCGCGTCGAAGTGCTGCAGCAGCCAGTCGTTCATCTCCCGCAGCGTCGCCGAGATATCGCGGTAGGTCCGGAGGGGGACGCCCCAGTCCGCGGCGGGCAGGATGCGCTCACCCCAGTCGAGGAAGGTGCTCTGCAATTCCGGTGGGACGCCGAGGATCTCGGCGATCGCCAGCACCGGCAGGGTGCCGGCGTACTCGGTCACGATATCGACGGTAGCGCCGCCGTGCTGCCGCCGCTCCACCTCGTCGAGCAACTCGGTCGCGATCTGCCCGACCCGGGTTCGCAGTGCCTCGATCGCCTTGGGGGTGAACGCCTTGCTCGCGATCCGCCGCAGCCGCAGATGGTCGGCGCCATTGTTCATCAGCATCGACGGCCGATCGGTCAACCCGCCGACGGCGGCGTCATCGCGCGACCACTCGAGTACGGCCTGCATCGGGCGCGGCATCAGTTCTTCGGGTATGCCGGAGCGGAATTCGTCGCCGCGCAGGATCTGCATCGCCACGCTGTGGCGCGAGGTCGCCATGACGTACCGGCCCGGCACCACCGGTGCGGCGGTGCGCACCAGGTCGTAATACCCGTACGGATCGGCCTTCAGTGCCGGGTCGGTGTTCAGGCGGGCGAACATATCGCCGGTGCGGGCGCCGAGTTTCAATGCGACGCCGGGCACGCCCTGCCGGACACCCCAGCGCACCGCGGTGCGTACGTCGGAGCGGCTCGGGATGCGCACGCGGCGGGCCGCGGCGGTGAACTGTGCGACTCGGCCGGCCGCTTCCGGGTCGGTGCCGTCACGCTGTGTGGTCATGTGCCAGTTCGCTTTTCCGGATCGGAGCCGACGACAGCGGCCGGGTAGCGCTGGTGAAGGAGTAGTCCGACAGCGGTGAGCGCCGGGAAAACCGATTCATCTGGCTGACCGTTTGCGGCCGGTAGTACCGGGCCTCACCCTTGGAGTTGACGAAGTAGGTGCGAATCTTGGGCTGGCATTCGGTGGCGTAGAGACGAACCACCTTGCCCTGGTGCTGCATTCGCCGGACCCACCCGGCAAAAGCGGCATCGGTTACCTCGGCCACGGGATATCCCCGCCGCCGTGATTCGGCGATGATGCGAACCGCATGCCGGGCAACGGCTTCCACATAGACCTGCCAGGACTGTCCCTGATTTCCCTCGGGCCCCACCAGGACCCACCGATTGGGCAGGCCCGGCAGTGCGCAGCCGCCGTAGGTGCGCATCTCATGGGTTCGGTAGTAGGTGCCCAGATCGAATCCGTCGCGACCGACGACCGCGCCCACCCGGTAGGACTCCGGATCGGTGAACAGTTCGTAGCCGGTAGCGGTGACCAGCAGATCGACCTCGCGATGGGTGCCGTCCGCGGTCTGGATTCCGGTCTCGGTGATGCGCGTGATGGGTGAGGTCACCAGTGTCACCGCACCGGAGTCGATCGATTGCAGGAAGTTGTCCGACATCACCGGCCGGCGGGCCAGGACACCATAGGACGGCATGAGCTGCTCGCGTGTCGTCTCGTCGGCGATCGTGTCGCGCAAGAGCTTTCGGTACCAGCGGCGTGCCAGCACGTCATATTTGGGAATCACCCTCCGCAGCAACGATTCCGGCAGCAGCGGCAGGACATGGAACAGCATGAACAAGGCGACGTTCATGAATCCGGCCATGATCGAATTGATCCCGGTGAGCGCGAACCGGTTGTCCAGGAAGCGCTGGGCGCGTGCCGACAGCTGCCGGTTGGATTTGGGGATCACCCACGAGGGCGTGCGCTGGTAAGAGTGGACCGACTCGGCACTCTGTGCCACGGCGGGCGCGATCTGCGCCCCGCTCGACCCGGTGCCGATGACTGCCACCCGCTTGCCCGAATAGTCATACGAGTGGTCCCAGTGGTTGGGGCGCAATACTTTTCCGGTGAAGTCGGCCAGTCCGGCGATGTCGGGACCCGGCTTGGGATTGATGTACCCGCCGACAGCGCTGATGACATAGCGGGCGCGCACCGGTGCCTTGCCTGCGATGGTGAGTTCCCATTGCGCGCGGCCGGCATCCCAGCGCTCGGCGACGACCTCGCTGTTTCCCCGGAAGTACGGGCGCAGACCGAGGTCGTCCACGACGCCCAGATTGTATCGATGGATCTCCGATCCCTCGGCGAACACCCTGCTCCACCGTCCGGTTCTGGCGAAGGTGAACTGATAGCACAGTGACGGGATATCCACCTCGAGGCCGGGATACGTGTTGTCCCGCCATGATCCGCCGAAGTCGTCGGCGCGATCCAAGATCACGAAATTGTCGATCCCGGCCTCGAGCAGGTAGTGCGCGGTGGCGATCCCTCCCGGTCCGGCTCCGATGACGGCTACTTCGCATTCGGTCACTGTGGGAGGCATCGCTATTCACCTGTGTGCTTTCCGGATCGATCGCTGTGCGCAGAAGTACGTATTGAACAAATTATGACAATGTGTTCAATGTGTCAATGCGCTGGCGCAGGCGGGCATCGTGCCGCCTTCCGGTGTTTCACTCCGCTGTCGCCGCGCTGTCCTCGCTCTCCGGCGCGTCCACGGCCTTCGACAGGTTCACGCTCTCCGGCGCGGGCTTGCGCGGATTCCAGTGGTTGAACATCAGGTTCAGCAGGAACACCACGATGACCGCGGAGGTGATCGGGCTGCTGGCGATCATCTGGAAATTGACCGGGAACTGGGTGTAGATCGACGGGGCGACTGCCGGCAGCAGCGCGACGGACAGCGTCACCGCGATGATCAACATATTGTTGGTGCCCTCGAACTGAACCTTGTGCAGAACTCGGAGCCCGACCGCGGTCACCATGGCGAACATGACCGTCGCCGCGCCGCCCACCACCGGACCGGGCAGTGCGGCAACAACACTGCCGACCTTCGGAATCAGGCCCAGCGCCACCAGCATGCCGCCGCAGGCCGCCACCACCCAGCGGCTGCGGACGCCGGTCAGGCCGACCAGGCCGACATTTTCGGCGAAGGCGGTGTCGGGGAACGAGTTCATGACCCCGGCCAGTACCGCGGAGAGCCCGTCGGCGGCCAGGCCGCGCGCCAGATCTCCCGGTTCCAGCGGCTTGTCGACCATCTCCGCCACGGCGACCATGTCCGCGGTCGATTCGGTGAAGGTCACCAGCATGACCACGCACATCGAAATGATCGCGGCGACATGGAATTGCGGTGCGCCGAAGGTGAACGGCTGCGAGACGCCGAACCAGCCCGCGTGCCCGACGCCCGACAGATCGACCAGGCCCATCGGCACCGCGACCAGTGTGCCGAGCGCGACGCTGATCAGCACCGCGAGCTGACTCAGCAGCCCGCGCCCGAACTTGTGGATCAGCACGATGAGGGCGATCACCAGCCCGGCCAGCGCAATGTGTGACATCTGGCCGTAGTCCGCCGCTTTCGGATCATTACCGGCGATGAGCCCGGCATCGGCCCCGATGAGCGACAGTCCGATCACACAGATCACGCAGCCGGACACCAGCGGTGGGAAGAACCGGACCACCTTGGCAAAGAACCGGGCGATGGCCAAGCCGAATACCCCGGACACCAGAATCGCACCGTAGACCGTCGGCAATCCGGCCTCGCCGCCGCCGAATTGCTCGGCGATCAGAATCATGGGGGAGACCACGGTGAAGGTGGCGCCGGCGACCACCGGCAGTCGCACACCGAGAATGCGGCCGATACCCACGGCTTGAATGATCGTGACAATGCCTGACACCAGCAAGTCGGCATTGATCAGGACGCCGATGGTGTGTGCGGGCAGTTTCAGTGCGCCGCCGACGAGCAGCGGCACCGCGACCGCGCCCGCATACATGATCGCCAGGTGCTGCAGGCCGAGCAGTACCAGTCGTGGGGGCCGCGGGACTTCATCGACCGGATGCGGCGGTGCGGCGGGATCGGATAAACGAGCGGAGCGCGAAAATCGCATGTGCATGGCGTGTCTCCTGGACAAGCGGAAATACGGCCGGAACAACCGGGGGGCTACATCGAAATGCCATGCGCCGACGTCCGGTTCAGGTCGCAATGACATATCTAACTCCAGAAATGTCACCAGCACTGCGTTTTATGTGATAGTCCAGGTGAATCATGCTGAGGATTACCGGCTTTGGTGTGATCCTACAATTGTCCGAGTAATGGCCGGTGCGTTCGGAAATGTGCTCGCAGATCCGCTCAATTCTCGTCCGCATTCATCGCGGCGGATTTCCGCGCGGATGTTCTCGGCGGCTATGGCGTGCACCCGTTCCGGCGTGCAAAATCGTTGTGCGCGACTGTTCGGACTATGCGACGAGGGCGAGATGAGTGGCCTCGGCCCGGCCGTCGCCTGCGCGCGTCATCAGGCGGGTGATCGCCTCGGCGACATGCCTGGGCTGCTCGAGAATCACCGAGTGGCCGGCGCCCTCGATCATCACGAAATCCGAGTAGTCGACCGCGGCGGCCATGGCGATGGAATGTGACGGCGGCGTCATCAGATCGGCGGAGCCGCACAGCACCAAGGTCGGGATCTTCGACAGGGCAGGAAGGGCCCCGGTTTGGTCGTAGCCCAGGAATGCGCTCAAGAAGCCCGCCATTGTGACGATCGGCGTCTCGTTGTGCATCGCATTGGCGAGGCTGAGCACGCGCGCGCTGACCTTGCGATCACCGAATTCGGCGGTCCGGATAATCGGTCCGAAGACCTTGCAGGCCAATAACTTTGCGTGGCGCATCAGGCGCGGGGCGCGCCGCACGGCGGCCTGGAATGCCGAAACGATCGGGTGGCGCAGGAGGCGGCCGAAGCCGGCGTCGGCCAGCCCGCTCGCGGCGGTCGCGATGAGTGCCACGCCGGCGATGCGGGTGCCGATCTCGTGCGGATTCTGGCTGACGTAGGTCAGGACGGTCATGCCGCCCATCGAGTGGCCGACGAGGATGACCGGTCCGGTGGGAGCGACGGCGTCGAGAACCTCGCGCAGGTCGTAGCCGAGTTGCGCGAGATTGTAGGTCTGCCGGGACGCCGTGGCGGAGTCGCCGTGGCCGCGGTGGTCGTAGCAGACGACCCGGGCGCCGGGATACCGGCGCAACAGCGCGTCGCGGACGTCGGTCCAGGATTCGGTGCGCTGGCAATGTCCGTGGAGCAGGACGACGGTGAGCTTCGCATTTCGCGGACCGTATTCACGGACCGCGAGTGCCACACGGTCTTCGGTCGAGACCGTGGCACGACGTTCGGCCGAGGCGGCAATCGTGCTGGATATCGACATTGGAGGCTCCGGTTCGCTGGTGGTGACCTAACTGTCCGCCGTATTCGCCGCCGGTATCAGGACCCCGAGTGCTGGGGTCGGACCCCCGAGGGGGAGGAGATCACCACCCAAGGTGGGGGTTGCCGACAGCGGGTCGAGGCGGCAACGCCGGCGAGATGGTGGCGTACCTCCGACGGCGGTGAATTAGGCTGGCGTAGTGGGCGAGGCAATGACTCCGGGGGCGCAGGGCAATTCCGGCTTCGAGCTGGGTACCGACGGCCCGCTGGTAATCGCGGTCGGTGTCGACGGCTCCGAGTCCTCGTGGCGGGCAGCCGCTTACGCGGCGGGTCTCGCGAGGCGACAGCACGCCCTGCTTGCGGTCATTTATGTCCATCCATGGATGGCGATGGTGGCGGCCCTGGGAACCGATGTGCAGTCGATTACGTCGGAGATCGCCGACGACCTGGACCGCGAGATTCGAGAATCTATCGAGCGGGTCAAGGACATCTACACTATCCGGTGGAAATTCCTCACCCGGCGCGGCGATGCCTTCGCCGAATTGGCAAAGGCCGCAGACGAACTCGGCGCCGATGCGGTTGTCGTCGGCGCCTCTGCGCAGGCCGGGCACCGACTGGTGGGCTCGGTCGCTATGCGGCTGGTGCGAGCCGGACGCTGGCCGGTGACCGTCGTGCCGTAGTGGTTGGCGGATAGCGCTCGGCAATCTCGCAGATAAGTGGACAGGGAATTTCAGTAGTGACGGAACCTCGGCACGAGGCGCACGAGCGGGCCAGTTGGGCCGAGTTGTTCTTCGATCTGGTGTTGGTGTTCGCGGTGACGCAGGCGGCACATGTGCCGGTCGCGGAACAGAGTTGGGCCGCCGTGGGCCAGACGGTGTTATTGCTCGCGATCATGTGGTGGTCGTGGGTGGGGACGACATTGACTGTGCACGGAGTGGAGGATTCGAACAGTCAGCGGATCTTCTTGTTCGCGTGCGGGTTGTGCGTGTTCGTCATCGCGATTACCGCGCCCCATGCGTTCACCGGATACGGCCAGCCGATGCTGCTCGCGGTGGCGCATCTGGTGTTGCGGCTGCTGCTGTGGGACGCGGTGCGGCGCAAGGGGGCGTTTGCGCAGGCGGGGACCCTCGGCAATTGGATCAACCCGTACACCGTGACCCTGATCAGTGCCCTCCTGCTGGTGGGTGCCGCGGCGGCGCCGGCGGGCGGAATTCGCAATGGGCTCTGGATTATTGCGGTCCTGCTGGCCTTCGGTGGTCCGGCACTGCTGGCGCGGCGGCTCGGGGCCGTGCAGTTCGGTGCGACCCACCTGCCCGAGCGGTTCGGCACCTTCGTCATCATCGCGCTCGGGGAAATGGTGGCCTCGGTGGGTTCCGCCGCGGCCGAGTCCCAGCTCGGGGTGGTGTCCTGGGGCAGTGTGGTGCTGACCTTCGTGCTCGGTTGTGGGCTGTGGTGGCTGTACTTCGCCTACGGGTTCTCAGCGGTGGAACATTCGCTGCGCACCAATCAGGTGCGCGGCGGCGTGGTGCGAGATGTGCTGAGCTATGGGCACCTACTGCTGGTGGTCGGCCTGGTCCTGGTCGCGGTGGGTGCGCGCACCATGGTCGGGGCGCCGACCGCGATTCCGCACGGAGTCACCGGATACCTACTACCGATGGGCGCCGCGCTCTACGTGTCGGCATTCTGCTTCACCCGCTGGCGCATGTTCGGCGCGCCCACCGTGGGCAGAACCAGCACAGCACTGGTACTCGCCGCGCTCGCCGCAGCCGCACCGTTGCTGCCGGAGATCGTGATGCTGTCCCTCGTGACCGCGATCCTCCTCGCGCTCAATGGCTACGAGCACTGGACGGTGGCAACGGGCCGCCCGTTAGTCCTGCTCCGCCGCCCGGCGATCTAGCTACTGCGCCGCATCCAGGTAGCGTCGGAGCCAAGTGACGAGGCCGCTGTGGCGCAGGAGGAGGATTGCGATGGATGTCAACCGCCCGATCGTTGTCGGAATCGATGGTTCGGATGCCGCCTTGACGTCGGTGCGCTGGGCTGCGATTGATGCCGTTCGGCACGGCTGCCCGTTGCACCTCGTGTATGCCGGAGTGCCGGCAGCGGAGTCGGGCCCGATCTCTGCTGATCGAGAAATTCTGCGGCGGGACGGGGATGCGGTTGTCGCGCAGGCGACCGCGGCGGCGATCGAGGCCGCCGCGCCGGTCGGGACCGTTGATATCAAGGCGTTTGTTGTCGATACGCCGTCGATTTCGGTCCTGGTCGATTTCTCCGAGAATGCCCGGCTCCTGGTTGTCGGTGCGGGCGGGCTCGGCTCGAGTGTGCTCGGTTCGGTGAGCAGTGCGGTGGCGCGGCGGGCGCACTGTCCGGTCGCGGTGGTCCCCGCTGCCGGCGCTGACAGTGGCAAGAAGCCCGGTCCGGTGGTGGTCGGTGTCGACGGATCGGCGTACAGCACGGTGGCCATCGAGATCGGCTTCGACGAAGCGTCGTCGCGGTCGGCGGAACTTGTTGCCGTGCATGCCTGGACTCGGCCAATGTTGCACGGCACCCGTCCTGAACTGGAGGAAGAGCCCGAGGCGCTGCTGGCGGCGAATCTCGCCGGTTACGCCGAACGCTATCCCGAGGTCGAGGTCCACCGGGTTGTCGTCGAAGGCTATGCGGTCGATCACCTGATCGAGCGCGCCGCGAGCGCGCAGCTCATGGTGCTCGGAAGTCATGGGCGGAACGCGCTGTCCGCCATGATTATCGGCTCGACGAGTCAGGCGGTGCTGGACGAGATCAACTGCCCAACCATCATCGCCCGCCCGTCGGCCGGCTGATTCTCTGCGCTACTGCATCAATGGAGCAAACGGTACATATCGTGTGCGCGGGCACGATTTGGGCAGCAGGTACTTCGCGGCAGCGCACTGCCAATCTGGTCGGTACGCCGTGAAACCGGCTCTCCGGGAGGTACTCTCGTTGTGATGGGGCATCGAGCACTGCTAGCGCTGGTATGTATCGTTCTGGCTGCATTGTGCGCGGTCATCACGCCTGGAACTGCCGCAGCCGATCCCGGGCTACCGCCGGTCGGGAGCAATTTCCTGTGGGGTGTGTCGAGTTCCGGGTTCCAGAGCGAAGGCTCTGCACCGGACAGTAATTGGAGCCGCTACGCCGGATCCGGCCGGGCCGAGGGCTACCGCGATTCTGTCGATTTCTTTCATCGCTACGGTGAAGATATCCAGCATGCGTCCGACCTCGGTGTCGGCGTCTACCGGATCAGCGTGGAATGGGCGCGGGTGCAGCCGAATCCGGGCGAATGGGATTTCTCCTTCTACGACAGCGTGATCGCACGGATTCGTGCGGCCGGGATGCGGCCGATGATCACCCTGGACCACTGGGTATTCCCGGGGTGGGAGGTCGATCGCGGCGGCTGGCGTAATCCGGGCATGGTCAATGATTGGCTGTTGAACGCCCGTGCTGTGGTGGATCGCTACGCGGGGTCCGATCCGCTGTGGGTCACCTTCAACGAGCCACTGGCCTATGTGGGACAGGAGCAGCGGATCGGTGATCTCGGCGTGCTCGATGTCGCGCCCATGATCGATCGGATGGTCACCGCGCACCGGGGGATCTACGACTACATCCACTCCCGGCAGGCCGATGCCATGGTCACCAGCAATATCGCGTACTCGGCTATCGGTGCTGGGCAAGCGGATGCGTCCTTCGCGGATCGCATCGCCGACAAACTCGACTACGTCGGAATCGATTACTACTACGGCGGATCGCTGAGCAATCCGCCGAATCTGGCCGCGATGCTGACCAATCAGCCGTCGAGTCTCGTCCTGGAGCCCGAGGGCATCTACTACGTGCTGCGGCGATATGCGCAGAAGTTTCCGGGCCGGCCCCTCTACGTCGTCGAGAACGGTATGCCCTCCGATAACGGCTCACCCACCACAGACGGCATGACCCGTGCGGATAACTTGCGCGACACCGTCTATTGGGTGCAGCGCGCGAAGGCCGACGGCATGAACGTCATGGGCTACAACTACTGGAGTATCACCGACAACTACGAATGGGGCAGTTACTCACCACGTTTCGGCCTCTACACCGTCGACGTCACCACCGACCCCGGACTGACCCGGCACCCCACCGACGCGGTGGGCGCCTACCACGACATCACCGCCGGCGGCGGCGTACCCGCCGGTTACCTGCCCACCAGAGCCCCGGCCCTGTGCTCCATGCAGGACCTGCCGTCGAGTTGCATCGCCCCGGTCGGCGTCCCGGGACGCTGACCGGCGCATTTGCCGACGAAGCTCGAGTCGATGTGGTTTCTCAGGTGAACAGCGAGCCGGTCTGCGGGTTGATCCAGAGCGGGAGTCCATCGGCGAGACACACACTGCCGGAATTGATTCCGACACGGTGGACCTCGATATCGAGATGCCCGGTCGCGGTGTAGCCGTCCGGCTTGTGCTGCCGCACCTCAATGGTGTGCCAGCCGAGATTGCCGGGGGTCCACAGCACCTCCGGATCCCCGTTCGCATCGAGCGTGACCGGCCCCAAGGGGGCGCCATTGTCGCTGATCTCGAATCCACTGCCGGCCGGATCGGTGATGCCCGCCTGGATGGTCTGCGGGCAGCCCATGACCGGACCCTGGCTACCGGTGTTGTAGACGATGACGCCGACGATCTCTGCGCCGGCATGCGGGGCGGCGGGAAGCAGAACCGCCACGGTGGAGCAGGCCGCGACCGCGAGGCCGCGCCGGAACGGATGAGCTGTCATGATGCGATTCCTTCGGGTGGGTTCATCCAACGGAGTAGTGCAACGATGACCTGCCGCGTAGACCTCAGCCAGGTGTGCCACCGATCTTCTCATCCAGGGTGATGCCGGCGATCCGCAGTTCTCGACATCACCGACCACGGACTACTCCTACTGGAAACAGCCCCCGGCATCACCGTCGACGAAGTCCGCACCGCCACAGCCGCCGATTTCCGGATCGCCCCGACGGTACTGGCGATAGGGGAAAGGCGATATGACTGAAGTTTCTGTCAGGAGTTGCTGTGGTGGTGGTCGTTGAGGACTGTGGTAGGACGGATTTCGCCGGTTGTCAGTTGCCGGGCTACTTCGGTCAGGCGGGTGCTGCGGCGCCGTCCGTAGGAGCGCAGTGCTTGGAATGCCTGGTCCATGTCGAGGTTGCCTGCTTGTGCGAGAACACCTTTGGCCTGTTCGATAGTGACGCGGTTGACCAATGCGCCCTGCAGTTGTTCGGTGAGTATCTCGCTGCGGTGGATGGCTCGTTCCTGGAGGATTCCGATGGTCGCGGTGTCGGCGAGGGCCTGGGCGACTCGAACGTCTTGTTCGTGCATGGGCTCTGGTGTGCAGCCGAAGAGATTCAATGCGCCGATGGTCTCGTGGCGCAGTCGCATCGGGATCGCGTGCACTGCGGCGAACCCTTCGTTCAGGGCTTGCGGGACGAATTTCGGCCAGCGGTCCGCTGCTTCGGTGAGGTCGGCAACGAGGACCGGTTCGCCGGAGTGCACGCAATCCCAGCACGGACCCTCGCTGGTCTGGATCTGGTACAGCTCGAGCATTGCGGCCTGTTCGGTGGAAGAGGCCAGCATCTGCAGACCACCACGCTGGTCGGACATGAGGATTCCGGCGGCGGCGGCGTCGAAGAGCTGAACACACTGGGAGACGAGTTCGTGCAGGACATCCACGACGTCGTAGTCGTCGACCAGAGTGTCTGCCATCTGCACGAACGCGTCCAGGAGCCTGGACTCTCGTTCGCCGCTCGACAGTTGTGCATCGGACATGGCGCTATCTCCGTTCAAGGCTGATCCAGGGCGAGGGGGTCGATACGACGAGCGACCAGATCATCCGCGACATCGTCGACCAGACGTCCGGTAGCGAATGCGTATCCGCGCAGCCGCGCGAGTGCGTGGTCCGCGGAGATGTCGAGTGCGGCAATGAGCATCCCGGTCGCCTGGTGTACCTGTGTGCGATTTGCCGGCAGATCGGTCCACCACACCGCATCCGAGGTGCTCGGGCGCATCCCGAGCAGGGCGAGGGTCACGATATCGACGACTTGCAGGGCAATGGCCACATCGGCGGTGGACAGCCAGCCGGACTCTTCGCGATAGAGATCCATCGCGCCGAAACTGATCACGCCGCGGATCAGCGGAAATGCGAAGATCGCGCCGACCGGCTGGCCGACCATTTCCGCGGCGAAGACCGGCCACGTCGTGATCGTGGCGGCGCGCAGGTCCGCGACCAGTACCGGGCGGCGGGTCCGGACCGCCTCGAAACATGGTCCTTCGCCGAGGCTGAATTGCAGCGCCTCGATCTTGGCGACGACTTCGTCACTGGCATACAGTGTTTCGCGCCTGTCGGTGTCGGTCATCAGTGAGATCGAGGCACCGTCGATCGGTAGTAGTTCCACACACGATCGACCCAGCTGCGCCACCGCGTCCAGGGCGCCGTCGCTGTTGTGCAAGGCGAACAGCAGCGCCTCCCGAGCGTTGCTTACCGAGTCACTGGTCGGGTCGGACTCACCGACGACCATCACCGCCCTCGTAACGAGGCCATCGGGCGCACGGCCACATTCATTGAAGTACCGCGATTCTTTGAATAGCGCGTGGGATTGAGACCGGTCACTTGCCGTCTTACCCGATGGTTCGAACTCCAACCGGTACCGACCCCAGCCGTGACTGTTAGGCTATAACAGCAGGCACGGCTCCACGAGAAATCGTGTGCTCGAATACATCTGCTGTCCTTGACCCAGGCAGTCGAAACGCATCAGCGCGACGACGAAGGGCAGCATTCTGTACACCGGATCCCAGTCCCTGGAACCCGCGGGCAACGCCATGCGCAGTGCCCGTCGGCGTGCGCAGTGCGGCGTCAGGATTCCTCCGCCCTCGCAACGTCTGCCCCGGTGATGGGCCCCGTCGTAAATTTTCGCCGAAATCAGGCAGTGATGCCGAATTCGGCTGTCCGCCCTCGTGTTTCGCGTAAGAACTACGGGGGCGGCCGTTGCGGCGATATCGAACCGCTGCTGGCCGATCTGACCCGCCTCAGCGCGGCGGCTCCGGGCCGAATTGTCTTGCGGGAGGAAGCGATCGCGCGGTGCCTGCCGCTGGCCGAACAGATTGCCCGCAGGTTCGCCGGCCGCGGTGCGTCCTTCGACGACCTGCTGCAGGTTGCCCGTCTGGGGCTTGTGCACGCGGTGGATCGTTTCGACCCCGTTGATGGCGCGCCATTTCTGGCCTTCGCGGTGCCCATCATTGTCGGTGAGGTTCGCCGGTTCTTCCGCGATGGCACCTGGGAGCTGCGAGTCCCGCGGCGAGTCATAGAAATTCAGCAGCTGCTCGGCCCGGCCACCGAGGCACTGACGCAGCAGTTGGGCCGCCCGCCCATTGCCAGGCAGATCGCGGCCGAACTGGGCTTCGATCTGGGCGAGGTCACCCAGGCGCTGGTCGCCCGCAACGCTTACCGAACCGCTCCGATCTAAGACGAAAGGCTCGTCTCAGCTGGTCAGGCGCTGGGTAATTCGCCACAGGCGGCGCGGTAGCTCGCCCTCTTCGAATGCGCGGATATCACGCAGGTGCCAGCCCTCGGCGAGGTCGACAACAAGGTACCGGTAGAAGAAGTGCACGGCGAAGCCGTTGTGCTCGAAAATGTCGTCGCCGTGCGCGATTCCGACGCCGTAGTACGGGTCACCGGTGTGGCGCACGGTGTACACGAAGGTTCCGTGCGGGCGCAGGACGCGGCGAACTTCGCTGACCAGCGCGTGGATTTCGTTGGTGGACAGCGCCATACACAGCAGCATATGTGCGAATACCGCGTCCACGGACGCGTCCGCCTGCGGCAGCGGCCCGCGTACATCGACCACGACTGTGGACGGAGCCTCCACGCCCTCCGCCGCTGCGCGGTCTCGCAGCTGTTCGAGGCCGGTATCGCTGAAATCGGCGGCCTGCACAGCGAATCCGAGCCGCACGAAATGCAGGCTGTCGCGACCCTGGCCTGCGCCCAGCTCCAGGACGTCATGCGCGCCGGCCGACCGGAATACCTCGGCCGCATACAGCGCCGGCGCCGAGGGCTGGTTGCCGTACAGCTGCGGATGGGCTTCGTAGGCTTGTTGCCAGCGTTCGTGTTGGATCCGGACCAGTTCCTGGTCTTGTCGTCGCATCGGACAGCCCTTTTCCACGCAGACGCCGCGGCTCGAGCCCCGTTCACGCAGCAGCGGGCATCGATCCGCCGATGCTTCAAGTACACGCCTCCCAGAACACGGTATCGACAACGCAGATCTAGATCTGAAAACGCTTTGACAGGTGTTCGGTGTCGTTGCCGCAGTGCCTCTCGAACCGGCGCATGCGCAACGGCCGCGCCGGATTGCTGAATGTCACTGTGCCGGTGGCTCTTTGGTGCGAAGTCGAGTGTCGACATAGCTTTCGCCGCTGTGGTGGGCGCGGGCGAGCTCCTTGACAGGCAGGTCGGCGTCGAACGGGACAATGGTTGCCGCGGCGTTGGGAATGCCGCTGACCACCGCGGCTATGTGGTCGGCGGTGTGATCGTGCAGCAGGCGTCCGACGATCGGG
Organism: Nocardia sp.; assembly: GCF_025465275.1. GTDB lineage: Bacteria > Actinomycetota > Actinomycetes > Mycobacteriales > Mycobacteriaceae > Nocardia. The sequence continues at coordinate 65,108 of NZ_JAODNK010000031.1, forward strand.
CTGTAGGTGCGGCGCGGCAGCACAATGGTGACCTCGGTGCTCGCATCGGCGGCCGCGGCGGCGATCAGCTGTAGCGCCGTATGCGGCAGGCGGCGATCGGGGCAGGGGAGTAGTTCCAATTCGACAGCACCGTGCTCGACCGCATTCCAGCTCGCCGCCAGCCGCCGGGCGTGCGCGCTGTCGATGGCAAAGTGTATGGCCCGCAAGGTATCCGGCTTCATGCCACGGGAGTACCGCAGCGCCCGCAGCGTGGCGAGGTCGAGATTGTCGACAAACAGCAGCACGAGGTGGCGCTCGTAGGTGGGCTGGGTGTCGAAGACCGGCGCCAGCACCGCCGGCGCGGCCTCCTCCTCCCGATATCGACGATTGAGCCTGATGAGGGCTGGCACCAACAGGGGGAACAGCACGACCACGAGCCATGGTGAATCCGGTGAAGACTCCGATGGCATAGAAGGGCACCAGCGAGTTGACCTTCGCTCCGGTGACCACCAGTAATGCCACCGACGTCACCGCGAGCACGATGATGCCGTTCGAGAACACCAGGCGGTGACCACGTTTGGTCACGGTCAGGCCGCCGAGCAACTCCCGCACAATGCCGACCACGATCATCGTCGTCATGGCCCCGATGAAGAGGTAGGTGGGAAAAGCGAAGGCGCGCCCCGCTTCTCGCAGACCACGCAGATTGCCGAAAGCGATCAGCCCGACAACACCGACGGTGACCACGTAGTCGATCAGCAGCGCCACCGCCGCGATTTGGGCGACCCGCGGGCCGAAGTTCTCCCCGGCGACCACATACGACCCGCCGGCTTTGGTGTAGACCTGCACGATCTCGCGGTAGGACAGCGTCATCAACAACAAGATGACCAGCACGACCCCCGTGATCGGCAGTACGAGGGTGAACGACAGCACGCCGAGGATCGGAAGTAATTCCAGCAGCATCTCCTCGGTGCCATAGGCGGGGGAGGAGATGCAATCAGGTGAGAGCACACCGAGCGCGATCGGCTTGGACAGTCGCTGATCAGCCAGCTCGTCGGTCACCAAGGGCGGACCCAGCAGCCGGCGCTTCAACCGATATCCCACCGACTCCCGGACCGCCCTCGCACCTGGATCCGCAGCCACGCGGGAGTGCTCCATATCGACTCCTGTCTACCGTTCATCCAGGGAGGGCAGCACCGTTTCCCGGATTATCAGCAAGAGCGCGGCGGCGACCGGGATGGCGAGCAGCGCTCCGACAATGCCGAGCAGTGCGCCGCCGAGCAGGACCGACACCACGGTCACTATTGCGGGGACTTGCACTGTCCTGCCGATGATTCGGGGGACGAGCAGGTAGTCCTCGAGCAATCGCAGCACGATGAAGAAGCTGATGGTGGCGGCGGCTATCGGCAGCGATACCGTCAGCGAGACCAGCACCACGATGATGCCGGCGACGCTGGAGCCCACCACCGGTATCAGGTCCAGGATGGCGACCAGGACGGCGAGCAACAGCGGGTACGGCACATCGAAAATCGACAGCCACACAAAAGCCAGTATCGCGGTAATGAGCGAGATGACCAGGTTCCCGAGGATATAGCCGCCCACTTTGACGAAGATCTCGTCGCCGATCAGGATCGCGCGCGGTCGTCGCGAGCGTGGGAAGAGCCGATAGAAATAGGCTCGGACCTGCGGAAAATTGGCCATGAAGTAGCAGGTCAGCACCGCGACCATGACTGTCTCGCTGACAATGCTGAACAACACGCGACCGGCGCCGAGGACGCCGCCGATCAGACCGGCGGGATCGGATCCGAGCCCTTGCTGAAGCCGGTCCTGTAGATGGAATCGGGTATTGAGTGTGCCGATCAGCGGATACCGCTGCGAGAGGTGGCTGACGTAGCCCGGGGCATTGTGGACCAGCGCACCGCCCTGCGTCACCAGCGGCGGTATCGCGGCCGCGAGAAACCCTGCGAAAAGGCCGAGGGCCACCACGGACACCGTGGTCACCGCGGCCCATCGCGGAAACCACGGCCGAACAAGCCAGGACACAGCGGGTTCCAGACCGATCGCCAGAAACAGCGCGATGGTGATCAGTACCAGTACCTGACTCACGGCGAGCACCGTCTGGATCACGCCGAAGGTCACCGCGACCCCGGCCGCGCCGGCCAGGCCGATCATGAACGGCGAACGCCGATCGAATCGCCGTCCCGGCTTGCCGAGCGGATTCTCCTGCGTGCTGGCCCGGGCCGCCGCCGCTTCCGCGGCGATCATCTGCTCACCCTCGTCCGCGGTGTGCGGCTGCGCAACCGCGTCGCTATGACCCGTTTCCGCGGCATCGCCGGCGGGCTCGTCCGCCGGTTCGTTTTCGCGGTCTCCGCTCATGGTGTCGTCTATTTCGATACTCCCGCAGCGATCGGCGGGCTCAGCGGTGCTGCCGGACCGTGTGCCTGTTCCAGTCTGCGACGTTCGATTCGCTTGGCATCAACCAGCATTCGGCCCAGTAGAACCAGTGCGATGAGACCGACAACCGAGCCCCACAGCAAGACGAGGCTGGCGCTGTCGGCGACGTGGTACCGCAGGACGGTGAAGTCACCGGTCAGCGAGTGCGGATCACCGCCGGTGGAAAAGACTGCCGCAAGCCCGGCGATGACGGCGACGATGAGTACGAATACACCTACAGCGGTGATCATGAAGGACCTCTGGTGGGGCAGATTGCTGTCTTCAGTACACGCTTCCCCCCGCTTGATGTCAACAGTGTAGGTCTACACTGAAGTGCGGTTGGCGCGGAGAAATTCCCCGGGGCTGAGCACCCCTCGACGTCGTGGTTATATCGTAGTCAATCGTTGTAGGTCTACAGTGTTGACACAGTGCTATGGGCGGCGTCTACTGAGAGAAGCAATAGATCCGAGCACGGGGCGTCAACCATGACCACACAGCACAACCGCCCGGCCCACTCCAATTGCACCGGCCGCGCCGATGCTGCGACCGATGAACCCGGCAACGGTGCCGGGCAGGGCGTCGACGAACAGCCCCACACCCCGCAGACGTGGCGTGGGCCCACTGTTCGATCGCACCCACGTGGCGACCAACGTTGATAACTGCGCTTCCATCGGCATCATCACCCTCTGCCGCGTGACACCTCATCTATCTCAGAAATCAGGTATCAGCTCATGCTCATTCTCGGAATCGTTCTCATCGTCGTAGGACTACTGCTGGGTTTCCCGCTGCTCGTCACCGTCGGCGTCATTGTCGCTGTGATCGGTGCGGTGCTCATGCTGGCAGGCATGGCCGGGCACGCGGTTGGCGGGCGACGTCACTACTACTGAAACCTGCACCAGCACTGCGGTATTCAAGTTTAGAGCTAGACAATGAGAACCTCCGCAAACGACCGCCAGAGAACGCGGGGCGGTAGTCGCTCGAGTATCGGGATCGCCGGCATCGTCACGCTGCTGGTATTCGTGTGGCTGATCATCGGCGCCGTTGCCGGCGGGCAGCGCCATTACTACGACAGTGCGCCCACCAACTGCGCGAGCACCGGAACCATCGCGGAAACCATCGTCGCCGGCCCTCTCAACTATCTCGGTATGAACCCGAAGATCGCTGACTGCCACGTCGATGTGCCGCAACCGAGTCCGTAATCGCCGGGCGGTGTGCGATCCCCGCACGCCGCCCTTCTCCACAGTCCCGACACATTTGGACCGCCATGACGAGTTCACCGCGAACAATTGACGACACAATGAGTCTGCCCCAGGTCGCTTCCCGCGGCGAATGGCTGATCGGCCGCGAGGAGGTGCTGGCTCAGGACCGAGCAGCGACCCGTGTCCGTGATGCGGTCGGGGTGCAACGCAGGCGACTGCCGATGGTCAAGCTGGACAAGGGATACGTCTTCGAGGGCCCGGGCGGCACGGCCACCCTGCTGGATCTGTTCGGCGGTATGCGCAGGCTCCTGGTCTGCCACTTCCTGCTCGATCCCGAGGGGGCGCAGGAATGCGCCAGTTGCAGTGCTGCGGCCGAAGAGGTTTCCAGCGATCTACTCGCCCGGCTGCGGCGCCGGGACACCGCGCTGGTCGCGGTCTCGCACGCGCCGCTGGCCGCGATCGGCAGCTACCAGGCGCGCAGAGGCTGGGAGTTCCCCTGGTACTCCTGCTTCGGCAGCGATTTCGACTACGACTTCCACGCGCGGCGCGAATACCGCGACCCCGGTGATATCCCGGGCCGGCACGCCTTTCAGCACCAAGGCGCCCGCCTGTTCCATGCCTACTCCATGTTCGCCCGGCGCGCCGAAACCGTTGGCAGCTGGTGCTATTGGCTCGATCTGACCGCACGCGCCGAGTGAATGACCAGACATGAGGTCCGGGTGAGTGTGGCAAGCTGGCTGCTCAGTGCCGGTGAGCGCGGAAATCGGGTGACCCGGCTGGACCGGCGGCACCGAGACGGCGCGGCGTGGACCGCGGGCAACGAGGTCCGTCCGCTGGTCCATGGGGTGTCATATTTCGCCGAACTCGTGCGATGCGTGCGATTGATGCGTGCCGGAGATCTGCTGCTGTTCACCGACTGGCGTGGCGATCCGGACCAGGCGATGAGCGCGGAGGGCATCGAGATCTCAACCCTGCTGTGCGAGACCGCTACTCGCGGGGTGGTGGTGAAAGGCCTGGTCTGGCGGTCGCACCTGGACGCTTTCGCATTCAGTGAGCAGCAGAACCGCCACCTCGGTGAGGAGATCGAGGCCGCGGGTGGCGAATGCCTGCGCGATATGCGGGTGCGCCTGGGCGGGTCGCACCATCAGAAATTCATGGTGCTCCGTCATCCCGGCCGGCCGCAGCTCGATATCGCCTTTGTCGGCGGAATCGACCTGTGCCACAGTCGACGTGACGATGGCGACCACCACGGCGACGATCAGCCACAGCCGTTCGCGGCGGCTTACGGCCCGCGCCCGCCCTGGCACGACATCCAGCTCGCGATCCGTGGCCCCGCCGTCGGTGATATCGAAACGGTGTTCCGGGAACGGTGGGAGGATCCGGCGCCGTTGATCCGAAACCCGATCGACCGCATCATCGATGCGCTGCGCCGTGAGGACACCAGGCCCGGACCGCTGCCGGCGCAGTTGCCCGATCCACGCCCACGAGGTTCACACACCGTGCAGGTGCTGCGGACATATCCGTACCGGCGCGCGGCCCGGTATCCCTTTGCTCCCGAGGGCGAACGCAGCATCGCCCGCGCCTACGAGAAGGCCATGGCGCGCGCCCACACGCTGATCTACGTCGAGGATCAGTACTTCTGGTCGGTGGACGTCGCCGCGTGTTTCGCTGCGGCGCTGCGCGCGAATCCCGGATTGCATCTCATCGCGGTTGTGCCCCGTTGTCCTGACCAGGACGGACGACTGTCGCAGCCACCCAACCTGGTGGGCCAGCAACACGCACTCGACCATATTCGCGCTGCCGGCGGCGACCGTGTTGCGATCTACGGTATCGAAAACGAAGCGGGCACACCGGTTTACGTCCATGCCAAGGTGTGTGTCGTCGACGACGTCTGGGCTTCGGTCGGTTCGGGCAACCTGAACCGCAGATCCTGGACCCATGACTCCGAGCTGTCCTGCGCGATACTGGACGAGGCCGGTGATCCGCGAATCCCGCTGTCGGTGAGCCGATTCGGTGACGAGGCCCGCTTCTTCGCCCGCGAGCTGCGACTCGAACTGGCGCGGGAACACCTCGGACGAGCCCCCGGCGACGACTCCGACCTCGTCGATCCCCGTACCGCGTTCGCCGCCTTCGCCGACAGCGCCGCGAGCCTCGCGCACTGGTACGCCGGCGGGAAACAGGGACCGCGACCGCCCGGCCGGCTGCGCCCCCATGATTCACCTCGGCTCAGCCGGGCAACCCTGACTTGGGCAACCCCGCTGTATCGGACGTTCTACGACCCGGACGGACGGCCGTGGGGCCTTCGGCGCCGACATCGCTTCTGACCGTCGCCGAGTCAACCGTCATCGCACGACGTGCACGAAGAAGTAATTATGTCTGACGCCAACCGTTCCCAGGTGTCCTCCGCCGAATCGCCTGCGGTGTCCTCCGACAACTCGTCGTCCAGGGCGGGCCGGATTGCGCAGAACGGCGTCTTCGAGCGTTTCGCCCGGGCCGGCTTCGTTATGAGCGGCATCGTGCATCTGCTCATCGGCTATTTGGCGCACAACCCTACGGCGCGTTCCTGCTCGTCGTGGCGGGGCTGGGCATCATCACCTACGGCCTCTACAGCTTCGTCAGGGCCCGCTACACCAAGATGTAGCAGGGCTTGGCCATTCGTTCACCTGGGTGGTAGGCGAAATCGCAGCAGTGAGGTAATCACTTTTCGAGCGTCGGCTCGCTTTCGAGGTTTGCGGGCAAGTACGGCCGTAGCGACTGACAGGAGCATGGCGATCGACCACAGCAGCGCCATCAGTGCGAGTACGTCGGTGTCGAATTGCATGGTGGCTCCCGCCTGGTCCGAATTCGTCAGCGTGTCAGCCGATTCCGGCACGGGTTGTGTCGAGGCTGGCGAACGATTCGTATTCAGGCTAGGGAGACATCCGGGCGGTATTGCTCATCCGCGTTGGCTGATATGCAAGCCCTGTGATGGGGGACCGGCGAAATGGCAGCTGTTGACCCAATTCGCCGATGACGTTCGGCGCCAACCGGATCTGGCGATTCTGTTCCAAGTTATTTGGGTTGACCCGATGGCTCGGCAAGATCGCCTCGGATGAGCCGGTAGACGGCCTGGCCGTCGGCGGCCCGCCGGCATGAGACGGCCTGGAAGCCGTCCGTGAGGAGATGGCCGAGTACCGCGCAAATCCGCTGCTGCCGGACAACGAGGTCGCGGCTGGGATGCTCGCCGTATACCGAGGGCACCGCGAGCAGCACCGTTCCGGTTCGGGGGTCGATGGCGGGGTTTCCGATATCGAGGCCGGCCGGGGGCGGTGGCCAGCGCCGGTGGGGCGGTGCGGTCAGTTCCCAATGGGTCAGGATGCGGTCGGTGGGGCGGCCCCGATCGCGTCCAGTGTCCTCGACGCCGTAGAGGTTCGGCGCGAATCCGCGACTGCGGGCGCCCAGAACATCGAGGTAGAAGTAGGCATTGTCGGTGCGCAGCGGATCATAGGCCCAGCGGGCGGTGTCGACGCCGCGGGCCAGCGAGATATCCCGCAGGCGATGCATCAGTACCCTGCCGACCCCGAGGTTCCGTAGCTCCGCGCGGACGACCAGTAACTCCATATAGTGATAGACGGAGGCAGCGTGGCTCTCACCGTCGAGGTCGCGTCCCAAGAAGGTGTAACTGAATCCAGCTAATAGCCCATTAACCTTGGCGCCGAGCACAATTCCGCCATTGTGGGCGAGGGCAGCGAGCAGCCGGGGACTGGGGGCGGGATCGTCCGGCTTCAAGCCGAATACGTCCCGATACAGCGTGATCGGGTCAGACCAGCTATCGAGCTCGTTGAGCTCGTTGACCTTGATGAATTCGGTCATGGCTGCCAAAACGTGAAAGTGTTGCTCAAAAGGATCATGAAACCGTACCGGCCCTCGACTATTCACCGATCAGTTATTGGTCGGTTATCTTCCGGGGCAATGCATTTCGATGTGCTAATTCGTGGCGGCCTGATATTAGACGGAACTGGACGACCTGGCTACCGTGCAGACATCGGCGTAGTCGGTGATCGGATGCGTGAGATCGGTGCCTGCGACGAAGCGCATGCGCGGCACGAGATCGACGCAACGGGTCGTTACGTAGTTCCCGGTTTCATCGACGCTCATTTGCACGCCGATGCGGTCATTCACGAGCAGGGCACGCAACTGGCTCTGCTGCGACAGGGTGTGACGACCGTGGTGCTGGGCCAGGACGGACTGTCTTTCGCCCCTGCCACTTCGGCGGCATTAGCCTGGGTGTCAAGGTATTTCGCCGCGGTCAACGGCTGCCGGGTCGCTGGGGCGGGGGAGGCCGGATCGTCGTCGATCGGCTCCGGACCGTCGCTGACCGTCGCCGAACTGCTCGACGGCTATCGCCGTACGACGGCGGTGAACACGGTGTACCTGGTGCCGCACGGGACCGTGAGGTACAGCGTCATGCGGGGGTCACCGAAGGCGCCCGATTCGGACCAGCTGGCGGCCATGGTCCGGCTCGTCGAGGAGGGCATCGACCAAGGCGCGGCAGGCATTTCGTCGGGCTTGGGCTACCTGCCGGGCCGATTCGCCACCGTGCACGAGCTTGCCGCGCTCTGCGCGCCGGCCGCGCGCCGGGAGCTGCCCTACGTGACCCATATGCGCGGGTACGGTCATCAGGCGGATCTGGGCATGGTGGAGGCCTGCGAGATCGGCCGCAAAGCCCGCATAGCGGTGCATGTTTCGCACTACCACGGTCCGAGCGGTCAGCTGGTCGGGCTGATCGACGCCGCCCGCCGCAGCGGCATCGACATCACCTACGACACCTACCCGTACCGGCGTGGATGCAGCATCCTGGCGCGCATGCTGCCGGATTGGTTCGGCGGCGCCGAACTCGACCACGTGCTCGATCGATTGACCGATCGGACTTCGCGCCGCCGGTTCGCCGCGGAAAGCGATCCGGAGCAGTGGCGGACAT
>NZ_JAODNK010000008.1 GCF_025465275.1 Nocardia sp.
GCCACCAACTGCGGCAATGCCATGTGCGCCGCGAAATCCCGTGTTGTCGTCCGGCTGTGTTGCAGCGCAAGCAGATTGGTGAGATTGGAGACCGGCAGCAGCAGGCTGGCGGTATTGGCCAGCCACACTACCAGGAATGCGAACGGCGCCGGCGCCAGTCCGAGCCGCAGTGCCAGCGTGAGCACCACCGGCGTGAGCAGTACGGCGGTGGTGTCCAGGCTCATGCCGATGGTGGTGACGGTGGCCAGGACCGCGGTGAGCGCGAACAGCAGGGGAGTGGAGCCGCGGGCCATGCGGGCGCACCAGACCGCCGCCACATCGAAGACCCCGGCGATATCGGCCAGCTCGGCCAAGACGGTGACCGCGACCAGAAATCCGAGGATCGGAGCGGCCCGCGTGACGCCGATATCCACGGCGGTGTCGGCGGGCAGCCACCCGGTCAGCACGGCGAGTGCGCCGAGCCCGGCGAGTACGGCCCACATGCGCAATCGACTCACCTCCCATCCCAGCATCCATCCGCGGGGGTGAGGGTACGTCGCCGTCCGGGCGCCGTGCCGATCCGGCGATGCGAATCACCGTTCGAAACGACAGGGCATTGGTGGTAGTACTGAACGAATGAGCGCGAACGATCCCGACGCGGACAAGGTCATCGAACTGGCCGGTCAGATTTTCGACCTCGCACGGCAGGGGGATGCCGAGAAGCTGGGCGCCTACCTGGACGCTGGAGTGCCGCCGAACCTCACCAATGAGAATGGCGACAGCATCCTCATGCTGGCCGCCTACTACGGCAACGAGGCCGCCGTCACCGCGCTGCTCGCGCACGGTGCGGACCCCAACGTCACCAATGACGCGGGCCAAACCCCCTTGGCCGGAGCGATTTTCAAGGGCGAGACGGAGATCCTGAAGGCGTTGATCGGCGCCGGAGCCGATCCGGACGCCGGTAATCCCTCGGCCCGCGACACCGCCGCCATGTTCGACCGCACCGAATTCCTGGAGAAGTTCCTGAAGCCCTGACGGGCGGACACTCATCGATCGAGTGCCCGCCTCGATGCGGACTCACCTTTCGTGCGTCTCCTCCAGCACCGTGCGCCCCAGCAGGGCGTAGCGGGCGGGATCACGCCGCTTCAGGTACTGCGCGATGCCGATGCCGCTCACCGCGACCAGGCCCACCAGCCACGGTGTCGCGCGCAGTACCAGTGACCCGGATTCGCTGCCGGCCGCCGCGCTCATGTTGACGATCAGCAGGCCGACCACCGCGAGCATGGCCACGCCGCCGAGCAGCGGTGCCACCAGGGTGCGGAACCAGTGCCGCGTCTCGGGGTGATGGTTGCGGAAGTACACCAGCACCGCGAACGAACAGGTGGACTGCACCACCAGGATCGCCATGGTGCCCAGGATCGCCAGCAGCGTGTAGGTGCCCGAGTAGGGGTCCTTGCCCGCGAGACCGAAGGCGAGCACCAGCAGCGCCGCGAACACCGTCTGCACCAGGCCCGCGATGTGCGGGGAGCCGTGCCGGGGGTGGGTGCGACCGATCGTGCGCTGCAGTCCGGGGATCGCGCCTTCGCGGCCGAGTGCGTACAGGTAGCGGGCGGCGCAGTTGTGGAAGGCCATGCCGCACGCCAGCGAGCCGGACATCATCAGCCACTGCATCGCGATCACGGCCCAGTGGCCGACATAGGTTTCGGTGGGGTGGAAGAACACATCCATCGGATTGTCCGAGCCCGCCAGCGTCGCCGATTCGCCGATGCCGTTGCCGGACATGGCCATCCAGGAGACGAGGACGTAGAAGACGCCGACGCCGAGGACGGCGATCATGGTGGCCTTGGGGATGATCTTCTTCGGGTTCTTGGATTCCTCGCCGTACATGGCGGTCGATTCGAAGCCGACCCATGACCAGAAGGCGAAGAACAGTCCCAGCCCCGCCGAGGGTCCGGCGAAGGCATTGACCGGATTGAGCGGCGCGAAGGAGAACCCGTGCGGTCCGCCGCCGTGCACCGCGACGGCCACGGCCATGACCGCGAGCACGGTCAGCTCGGTGGCGAGCAGTACCACCAGCAGCTTCTCGGCCACCGCGACACCGAACCAGGTGCCGATGGAATTGATCCCCAGCATGATGATCGCGAACACCCACCACGGCACGTGTACGCCGAATTGTGCTGTCACAGTATTGGTTCCGAAGCTGGCGAAGATCCCGACCAGTGAAGGTTCGAACACCATATAGGCGAAGGCGGCCAGCGCTCCGGCGGCCAGTCCGGCGCGGCGGCCCAGGCCGTAGGAGATGAAGCCGTAGAACGCACCGGTGGCGGTGATGTGCTTGGACATGGTGGTGAAGCCGACCGAGAAGACGGCCAGCACCACCATGGCGATGAGAAACGCTGCGGGAGTGCCGGTTCCGGTGCCCGAGGAGATCATGAACGGGACATTGCCGGTCATGGCGGTGATCGGCGCGGCCGTCGCAATGGCCATGAAGACCACGCCCAGCAGGCCGATGGCATTGGCTTTCAGCCGATGGACAGGCGGTGTGCCGATGGCTGATTCGGGTGCGGCCGTCGCAACTGGCGCGGCCTCTGTCTGCTGTGTCACGAATTCGTCCGTTCATTCTTATGGCGAGCGCCACAATTCGAGTGCCGCGTGCCTTCCGATGTGGCAAAACGTTAGTTGTGGCCTGTTAACGGGTGATTCGTGGAGCAGTGACCGGAAGTGAGAGAAATGGCAGGGGAATATTCTCGCCACGCGATAAGTGGCTGTTACCGAAATTAACCTGACCGACATAAGAATCGAGCACGCTATGCCTCCCACGGCGTCATCGGAGAAAGGGTTCAGTGATGCATTTGCGCACGCCGAGCCCGCCGCTGGTGGTGCGGCGTTCATCCATACGCGGACTCGTGCGCCGGAAACTTCCGTTTCTGCCGGTGTTCGCACAATCGGTCGCGGCCATCGCGCCCTCCGGAACTGCCGCTGTCACACCACCATTCGTGATCAGCGCGGTGGGCGGGGGTGCGAGTGTGCTCGTATTCCTGGCCGCTGCGGTGCTGGCGATCTGCGTCGCACTGGTTATCCGGCCGATGGCGCAACGGCTGGCGGTGACCGGCGGTCTGTATACCTATGTCGCGAAGGGTCTCGGGCCGAGCGTCGCGATTCCGGTGGGCTGGTCCGCGATCATCGGCTACGGCGCCGTGAGCGTATCGAGCCTGTTCGCGGTCGGTACCTACCTCGATCAGGTTGCCGGTGCGGCGGGTATGGCAGGCTCCGGCAGCACTTTCGCCATTGTGCTCATAGTGGTGGTCGCGGCGGCGGCCGCCCTGCTCCTGATGGCGCGCGGCATCCGGGTCTCCGCCGGGACCACCCTGCTCATCGAATGTGTTTCGGTGGCGGGGATTCTGGCCCTGATGGTCTATCTGATGACACGGGATGGTCAGACGCCGCGGATTCCGCATGATTTCGTCGCACCTGTCGATCCCGGCAGTCTGGCCATCAGCGCGGTGCTGGCGATCAGCGCCTTCGTCGGATTCGAAAGCGCCACAACGCTTTCCTCAGAGTCCTATCGGCCGTTCCGTTCGGTGCCCAGAACGCTGGTCTGGACGCCGGTCGCCGCGGGCGTGATCTATCTGGTGGCGGTGTGCGGCCAGTCGATCGCACTGTCCGACGGGTCGGTGACGGTCTCGGAGAGCATGACTCCCGTGACCGACCTGCTGCTGCGCGACAATTCGGCGTTTTTGGCGGGGGTTGTCGACCTCGGCATTGCCGCCTCGTTCTTCGCCTGCACGCTCGCCTCGATGAATGCCCTGGTGCGGGTGCTGTTCACCATGGGACGCGAAGGGATCGCGCCCGCTGTGGTCGGCCGTGCGCACCCGCGTTTCCACACGCCGGCGCACGCGATCGTGCTCAGCATGCTCGCTGTGACCTCGTGTGCGGTGGTGGCGCTGCTGGCGGGAATGGCGCCGCAGGACGGCATTCGATCGTTCCTCACCTTGAGCGCCCTCGGCTATCTGGGCAGCTATCTGCCCGCCTGTCTCGCCAGTCCGGCACTGCTGCACCGGATTCGGGAATCGAGCCGGGTGATCACGGTGCTCGGAACGGTCACCGCCGTTCTGCTCGCGCTGCTGGTGGTCGCGGCGTGCTTCTCGAATCAGAGCAACAACACCGAATTGCTGCTCGTCTATGCGGCCGTCATGGTCGCATCCCTGCTGTTCACCCTCGGCCTGCGGATCTTCGCGCCGGAACGGCTGCGCGGGGTCGGTATCTTCGACGAACCGCAGCGCGCCGATCTGCTGCAGACCGAGACCTTCAGGTAGCGGCGCATGAAGGACTCACGACGCGCGAATACCGTCACCAGCTCACTGGCCATTATCGAGGTTGTCGCCGACTGCGGGGTGGGGGTCACCGCCAAGGAGATCGCGGACCGGCTCGGCATGGCCCCGGCGACCGCGTACCGGCTGATCAATGCGCTGGTCGCCGACGAATTTCTGGTGCGCACCGCGGATCTGCGCGGCTTCGGGCTCGGCGTGCGGCTGCGCGGCCTGGCCGAGGCCATGAAGACCTCGGTCGTCACCGGTGCGGCACGGCAATGCCTGACCGAGTTTCGTGAATCGACCCGGTTCGCTGTGCATCTGATGAACTTTCGGCCCGATACCGTTCAAGTGATCAGCGAAGATCCCGACCATCCCGTGCTGGGCGAACGCGAACTCGTCCGATATCTGCACGCCTCGGCTGCCGGGAAGCTGCTGCTCGCCAGTCGAACCCAGTGGCGCGCCATGGTTCCCGATCCGGTGCGCGTCACCAGTCATACGCATGTCGACCACGGTGTGCTGGCCGAAGAGATCCGCATGGTCCGGGAGACCGGATATGCCCAGGCCGTCAATGAACTCGTCGCGGGACTTGCCTGCCTCGCCTACCCCATCTACAACGAAACGGGCACCGTCGAGGGTGCGCTGTGTATTTCCGGGCCGAGCAGCCGAGTCGCGGCGCTGCTCGGTCATGACGATCAGGCGCGCAGCTGTGCCAAGGAATTGGGGCCGCTGCTCTACTGAGTTCGCCGGAACCTGGTAGTAGTGGAGCCGTGAGTACTGACGACGCGGACAAGGTCCTCGAATTGGCCGGGCAGATCTTCGAACTCGCACGACAGGGTGATGCCGAAAAGCTGGGCGCCTATATCGACGCCGGGGTTCCGGTGAACCTGACCAATGCTCGTGGCGACAATCTGCTCATGCTCGCCGCGTACTACGGGCACGAGGCGGCCGTAGTCACGCTGCTGGCGCACGGTGCGGATCCCAATATCACCAATGGCGCCGGTCAGACGCCGTTGTCCGGTGCGGTGTTCAAGGGCGAGCCGGCGATTCTGCGTGCCCTCGTGGCGGCCGGTGCGGATCCGGACGCCGGAAACCCCTCGGCCCGCGAAACGGCCGCCATGTTCGAGCAGACCGAGCTACTGGCTCAGTTCATCAAGCCCTGAGAGTGTCTCGATCGGCTTTCCGGTGAGGAAGGCCGACATGGCTGCCGCCACCGCCTCCGGCTGGTCGAGCATCGACAGGACGTAGGCGTCGTCGATCTCTGCCAGCCGGCCGTTCGGAATGAGTTCGGCCAGGCGGCGGCCGTGGTCGCGGGGCATGACCTTGCCCGCCGAGGACCACAGGATAAGCGCCTCGCCCGAGAAGTTGCGCAGCGCTTCGGTATTCGCGATGAGCTCGGGCTTGGTGACGTGTGATCTGGCGTATGCCAGTAGATCTCGGCGAATGCGCTTGTCGCGCAGGCCCGATTCGGTCCAGCCGCGCACCAGTTCGTCCGGGAGCGGGCGGCGTGCCATCCAGCCGAACATCAGTGGCGAACTGCGCAGCCAGGATACGCGGAACTGCTTGAGCGCCAAGAGAACTCCGCCCGGCAGGTAGGCGGCGACCATGGCAGTCTTGCCTGGCAGGCCCGGCGGGAAATTGCCGAACGCCTCGCAGGGCAGAGCGATCAACCTGCCGACCCGCTCGTCGAGGCCGTAGGCGGTGAGGAACAGTCCACCGCCCCAATCCGAGTGCACCAGCGTCACATCGTGGAGATCCAGGGCAGTGAGGAAGTCGGCGATGAGCTGATTCATGCCGCGCATGCTCAGATCCGCGCCCTCGTTCAGCGGAATCGGATGTGCACCGAACGGCAGGTCCGGCAGCACATACCGGAATCCCTCCGGCAGCAGTTCGAGCACCTGATCCCACAGCGTGTGATTCATCAGCAGTCCGTGCAGCAGCACCACCGGCGGGCCCTCGCCACGCTCCACATAGTGCATCCGGCCTGCGGGGAGATCGACTGTAGCCATATTCCCACTCCATTCGAGCGTTTGCTCTAGTGCGTTTGCTCTAGTCTGGAACCATGGCCGAGAAGATGTCAACCACCACCCGCCAGCGCCTGGTGGCGGCAGTCGCGGAGCTTATGCGCGGACACGGGTACAGCGCCATCACCGTCAAACAGATCACCGTCGTCGCGGATGCCCCGATGGGATCGCTCTACCACCACTTCCCGCAGGGAAAACCGCAGATCGCCGCCGAGGCGCTGCGCACCTCGGGCGCGGCCTATATCCAACTGCTGCCACTGCTCATGGACCCGTACGACGACCTTCGCGAGGCCGTCCCCGCCGCCTTCGAGGCCGCCGCCGAAACCATCGAGCAATCGGGCTGGATCAATATGTGCCCCGTCGGCACCGTCGCCGGCGAAATCGCCGACAGCGAGCCGGAATTGCGTGCCGTCACCGCCGAGGTCATCACCTCCTGGATTGACCAGGGCTCCGATTACCTTGTGCGCCGAGGACTTTCAGATACCGATGCGCGCGATCTGATCCTGGCAATCCTCTCCGCCCTGGAGGGCGCGTTCGTCCTGAGCCGCACCCTCCGCTCCACCGACCCCCTCCGCTCCGCAGGCCGAGCCATGTCCGCCCGCCTCGACCAAGTCCTGGCCGCGGCGCGCACCAGCTGACCGCGATCACACCAAATACAGCGTTCCTATGCCCGCCACTACCGCGAGAGTGGCCACGATGCGGGCCGCGCCGAAACGTTCGCCGAAGATCAGGGTTCCGATCAGCGCGCCGACGATAATGCTCGATTCCCGCAGTGCCGCAATATCTGCCAGCGCGCCGCGGGTCTGCGCCCACAGGATCAGCCCGTAGGCGAGAAAGCTCAGGGCGCCACCCGTCAGGCCGATTTTCCAGACGGGGCGGATATCCGACCAGAGGCGGCCGCGGCGAGTGGCCAGAGCATAGAACGGGACGGCCAAACCCTCCAGCAGCATGAGCCAGCCGATATAGCCCAGGGTGCTGGAGGATTCGCGAACACCGATGCCGTCCACCGTCGTGTACGCGGCGATCATCGTGCCGGTCACAATGGCTGCGGCAATGGCCGACGGGCGGCTGGGATTGGTGCGATGGCCCCAGAACACCAAGCAGGCCAATCCGATCGAGATGAGCAGGATGCCGGCGAGCTGGCCGTTGCGCGGGGTCTCACTGAAGACCACGGCCGCGATCAAGGTGACCACCAGCGGCGAGGTGCCACGCGCGAGCGGATAGGTCTGACTCAGATCGCCCAGGCGATACGACACCATCAGCAGCGTGTTGTAGACGATATGCAGTGCGATCGAAGCGCCCAGGAATACCCAGCAACGCGGATCCGGCGGAGCGGCCATGAGCACCAGGGGAATTGCGCACAGGGTGCCGCCCGCATTCACGAGCGTGATCGACACCAGCTTGTCCGGTACCCAGTGCGCGATCGCATTCCAGACCGCGTGCGCACACGCCGCCACCAAGGTCACGATCAGCACCGTGGGTGGAACCCGATGCGAATCACTCAGCGCCACAAAGGTTTGCGAGGAGGCGAACAGAACATCAAAAGCCATCGATCAGCACTCTCTGTCAGCGGCCCGTCGTGCGGGCAGGTGAATAGGAGTACTCCAGGCTTTTGTCCCTTCATATGACGACAGAACTCCGGTGAGTCCATCGTGGCGTCGCTCGGACCAGCCCTCACAGACCTGATTGTGGGTAACTTCTGACGGCCTGCTCGCGGAACCCTAGACGCGTTCACGTTCGCACCGACCCTAACA
>NZ_JAODNK010000038.1 GCF_025465275.1 Nocardia sp.
TCTTCAGTACCCGCCGGCGATAGAACGCGCGCGCCGACATGCCCGGCCGGAACGACCAGTAGATGATGAAGCCGGACAGCACGAAGAAGAACGTGACTCCCGCGGCGCCCAACTGCATCGGCACCCATTCGTGGATATGCCGGAACAGCTCGGACTTCTGGAACGGGTACACCGGCAGAAATACCAAGGCGTGCAAGACGAATACCGCGAACGCGGCCCACCACCGGGACCCGGTCAGCGAGGGCAGTGGCGGCCGCTCCCGGTCCGCCCGCTGGGCGATGAGCGCTGCCGTATCCGGTTGGACGGCGGGCGCGGCGGGCCGCGGTACGCCGGTGGCCGCCGCAGTGGGCCGCGTGGACAGGACCTCCGGTGGTCGGGTCATCGTGCGTACCTTTCGTAGAGCGCGTTCGCGACCACGGAGTCACCCTCGGGAGACGGGTGGAACGGCAGTCCGGCGATATCGATGGTCGGATCGAAAACGCCGTTCACCCAGGGTTGCGGCGAGCAGAGCCCGTGCCCGGCGGTCAGCGCGCGGGCGTCGAGGTAGTCCAGCTTCAGCTGTGCGGCGGCTTCGCGCTGCGCCTGATCGAGCCTGTTGAAGTATTCGACGACCGTGCGGCCCCGCGGCTGCGTGAACGGCACGATGCCGAAGAAGTCGAGGCATACGGTGCTCTGGTCCGTATGGAACAGCTCCGGGTATCCGACCAGCACAATGCGCGCATTGGGTGCGTAGTACCGGATGTAGGTCACGACATTGCGAATGCGGTCGGCGTACGCGGTGCCCGAAATCAGCTGGGAGTCGGGCATCCGCCCCTGGTCCACGGCGTCGGTCCCGCAGCCGTCGGCCAGGTCGAATATGCACTGCTGCATTGCGTCCCACAGGTTTTGGGCGGAGCCGCCCCAGTGGTCGTTGAGGCCGAACTGCAGCGTCACCAGTTTGGTATCCGGTCCGAACGCGCCTGCCTTGTCGGCATCGCGCGCCTCGACGGTGAGCGTGTACCCCGGAGCGTCGTCGATCGACGCGCCCGCACAGGACGAGTTAGCCACCTGATCGCCGTCTCGGAGGCCCATCAGCGTGCTCAATTGTGTGGGCCAGGCCGTCGCGCCGCGCAAGCACTTGTGATCCGAGGAGAAGTCCAATGCGTTCGCGGTGAACGAATCCCCCAGTATCACAAGCTTTTTACCCTCGGGAGCGGACTGCGCGCCCGATCCGCCGGCGCCTGCGGTGACGGCCGCGACCGCCACCACCGCGGCGCACAACCAGCGTCCACTGTTACCCGACACGCGATTCTCCGGATTCCTCAGTAGCCTGCGCGCGGTTCGAACCCGGGTGCGTCCAGCGTCGGCGGCGCCGGCTTGGGCTGCTGCTGGGTTTGCGGCGCGGGCTTCGGCGCGACCGGCTGGGCCGCCGGAGCTTCGGGGGCCGCGGGCTGGGGCGCGGGCGCCTGGGGAGCCGCGGGCTGGACCGCAGGCGCTTCCGTGGTGCTCGGCGCCGGCGCCTCGGTGCTGGTCACCGGTGCTGCCGCGCTACTTACCGGAGCCACGACGGCGCTGGTCGGCGTATCGCTCGATCCGCTGGATGCTTTGTCGCTGCCGCAGGCCGACACCCCGCCGATCAGCAAAACCCCTCCGATCGCCGCTGCTGCGAAACGTACGGCGAATGGGGTACGAAATTTCATGGGATCCTCGAATCAAGAACTGAAGTGTAAGAATTTCACTTCAGCGGGAGTGTACAAGAGACATTCGCGTCGAAGACCCAAGATTCGGCAAACTGCAAATCCCCAGAGCAATCGACCGACGTGACGTGAGGGCTACCGGCGGATAACTTGCCGCCCGGGCTGATCGTGTCAGTGTCCGTATCTGTCGTAGATAGCGTTCGCGACCACCGAGTCACCCTTGCTGGACGGGTGGAAGAACAGGCCGTCGATATCGGTACGCGGGTCCATCACACCGTTCAGCCACGGCTGGTCAGTGCAGAGTCCATGTCCGGTGGTCAGCGCGCGGGCATCGAGGAAATCGAGGTTCAGCAGCCGGGCGGCTTCCTGCTGCGCCTGCTCGATCCGATCGAAGTACGCCACCACCGCACCGCCGCGCGGCTGCACGAATGGTGCGACACCGAGGAAGTTCAGGCATACCGTGTCGGTTCCCGGCTGGAACAGCTCCGGATACCCGACCAGCACAATGTGCGCGTTCGGTGCGTAGTAGTGAATGTAGGTGACCGCATTGCGCATGCGATCGGCGAACAATGCGCCCGACACTCCGTTGTAATCGGTGATCCGGCCCTGCGCGGCAGCCTCCGGCCCACAGCCGTCGACAAGGTTGAACACGCAGCCCTGCAACGACTTCCACAGTGTTTGATTGGACTGGCCCCAATGATCATTGAGGCCGAATTGCAGAGCCACGAGCTTGGTGCGCGGTCCGAACGCGCCCACCTTGTCCGCCTTCGACGTCTCCACGCCCAGCGTCCAGCCCGGCCCGCTGTCGATCGAGGCGCCCGGGCAGGACGGATCGACCATCGCGTCGGTCCCGTAGACGCCCATCAGGGTGCCCA
>NZ_JAODNK010000052.1 GCF_025465275.1 Nocardia sp.
CCCGGCTCCGAAGGTGGTAATGGTGCCGGTGTCGATTGCACTGCTGGTCACGGCGTCCTCCTCGATCGGTTCCAGGGCACCCCGATGCTACCGACGCCCGACACACCGAACCCCGCGCCGCGCGGTCGCTCCGGCGGCTGTGGTCGGCCCGAGTGTGGATGCCAGACCCACATGCTGCCTCCACGGGGAACTCATTGTCGCGGGGTTCAGACCCCGCCGTGTGCGGCCAGCGCGCGCACGGCCGCATCGGCCTGCGCATAGGCCGCCGTCGCAAGTCGTTCCAGCAGCGCCAGTTTCACTTCCGGCGCCTGACTGGTGAGTTGATCGAACTTGTCCGGCGGCAGCACCGCCAGCCGCACCGTCGTCTCGGCATAGATGTCATTGCTGAATTGCACCCCGGTCAGCAGCGAAATCTCACCGAACGACATGCCCGGCGACAGTGAGATCAACCGGTGCCGCAGCCCGTCGCGATCCTCGAACGTCACGCGCACCCGGCCGTCGAGAATCAGGAACAGCCCGGCACGTGGACTGTCGCGCGCCACGATGCGTTCACCGCGCGCAATGGTCCGGATTTCGAATTCCTTTGCCAGCCGCTGCTTTTCATCCTCGGGTAAATCGGCGATCGCCGGATGCTGTTCCACCCGCAGCGCCGCCGAGGGCGTGCAATCCTCCGGCCGGTATTTGTCGATAATGAGCTGCTCGCACCATTCGGTGGCGCTGTCCCGGTCCGCGAACACCCGCCCGCGCGGGTCGTTCGGATTCAGGCTCGAGGTCATATGCCCGAGCTTCGCCTCCGGATCGACCAGTGCGACACGGCATCCGGCGGCGGCCAGTTCGGCTTGCAGATCATCGATCATGCGCACTGCGATCTCGCTCACATCGGCCACCTCGCGCAGATCCAGCACCAGTGCCTCCAGCTGCCCGGAGGTGTCCTCCACGGCCCGCACCGTGGATTCCGCACCCGCGAACAGTAGGTCGCCGTGCAGTTCGAAGATGCGGGCGCGCTCGCCCCACTCCCGCAGCACCGCCAGCTCATCCGCATCCCGCCGCAATCGCGAGGGCGCTTCGGCCACCGAATACGCGGTCCGAATCGCGGTGTGCGCGGCCCGCGTCACGTGCAGGAAGTGAAGCCCCAATCGGTGTGAGAGTTCCCGGCACGCCTTCACACCGCGCACGCTGCTGCCGTGTGCGTCGAGCCGCGGCGAGTACACCGCAATACCGATCTGCCCCGGCAGCACGGCCATGATTCCGCCGCCCACACCGCTTTTCGCGGGCAGTCCGACGGTGGTCACCCAGTCGCCGGCGGCGTCGTACATGCCACAGGTGGTCATGACGCTGAGTACTTGCTCGACCAGCGGTCCGGTGAGCGCGCGTTCGTGCGTGACCGGATTCACGCCGTTATTGGCGAGGGTCGCCGCCATCATCGCCAGATCACGGCAGGTGACATCGATGGAGCACTGCCGGAAGTAGCGATCCACGGCCTCTTCCGGATCGCCGTCGATGATTCCGGCGCCGCGCAGCAGATATCCGATAGCGCGATTGCGGAATCCGGTACGCGCTTCGGAGGCGTAGACATCCTCGTTGAGTTTCAGTTCGCGCCCGGCGAATCGGCTGTAGCTGCGACGTATCCGGGCAAACCGGTCGGCCGCATCACGGCCTTCGATCAATCCGGCCGCGGCAATGGCGCCGGCATTGATCATCGGATTGCGCGGTCGCTGTGTCTTGGGGTCCAGACTGATTTCGTAGAACGGTTCCCCGGTGGGCTCCACATCGATGCGCTCCGCCATCGCTGCGGTTCCGTGATCGGCGAGTGCCAGTGCGTAGGTGAACGGTTTCGAAATCGACTGAATTGTGAAGCAGGTGTCCAGATCTCCGCTGCCGTACACCCGTCCGTCCGCCGTAGCCAGGCAGATGCCGAACGAATCCGGTTGTACCGCTGCCAGTTCCGGGATGTAGTCGGCAAGCTCACCGGAGGTGTCTGCGCGGCACAACTCGTATACTTCGTCGATGATGCGGGCCACCACGCCGGGACCGGTCGTCGTCGACGCGCCGATGGCCGAAATTGGGGGGACCACGGGCCCACTGTATCCGCGTAATGTGTGTGGAGCCTCACATTCCCTGCGGATGTCGCAGGTGACAATTAGTTCCTGGGGTCGGGGGCCACTGCAGGCTCCGTAGACTGTTGCAATCACAGGAGATATCCGGAGGGAGCAATAGCCGTGGGAGTGCTTTCCCGGGTCGACATGCCCGAGGATCTGCGTCGGCTGTCGATACCGGAGCTGCGCGAGTTGGCTGAGGAAATTCGCGAGTTCCTGGTGCGAAAGGTCGCCGTCACCGGCGGGCACCTGGGCCCGAACCTCGGTGTCGTGGAGCTGACCATCGCGCTGCACCGGATCTTCGATTCGCCGACCGACCCGATCATCTTCGATACCGGGCACCAGTCGTACGTGCACAAGATCCTGACCGGCCGCAAGGACGGGTTCGACACGCTGCGCAAGAACGGCGGCCTATCGGGCTATCCGTGCCGCGCCGAGAGTGTGCACGACTGGGTGGAGTCCTCGCATGCGTCGGCCTCGCTGTCGTACGCGGACGGTCTGGCCAAGGCGTTCGCGCTGACCCGGCAGAAGCGGCATGTGGTCGCGGTTGTCGGCGACGGCGCGCTGACCGGCGGTATGTGCTGGGAGGCGTTGAACAATATCGCTGCCGGGCAGGAGCGCTCGGTCATCGTGGTGGTCAACGACAACGGTCGTTCGTATGCGCCGACCATCGGCGGTCTCGCCGAGCGGCTGGCCGGACTGCGTATGCAGCCCGCCTACGAGCAGGCGCTGGACGCCACCAAGCGCATCGTGCAGTCCATTCCGCGCGTGGGGGATTCGGCCTATTCGATGCTGCACGCCCTGAAGACGGGCATCAAGGATGCCGTCGCGCCGCAGGAGCTGTTCGGCGATCTGGGCCTGAAGTATGTGGGCCCGGTCGACGGTCACGACACCGTCGCGGTGGAGGCTGCGCTGCGGCGCGCCAAGGACTTCGGTGGTCCGGTGGTGGTGCACGTGGTCACCCAGAAGGGCCGCGGCTACAAGCCGGCCGAGGACCATGTGGCCGATCAGATGCACGCCATCAGCCGCATCGACCCGGAAACGGGTGAGCCGGTGGGTGGTTCGACCGCGCCGAGCTGGACCTCGATCTTCTCCAAGGAGCTGATCGCGCAGGCCGAGCAGCGCGACGACATTGTCGCCATTACCGCCGCCATGCCGGGTCCGACCGGATTGTCGGCGTTCGGAAAGCGCTTCCCGGAGCGCATGTTCGACGTCGGCATTGCCGAACAGCACGCCATGACCTCCGCGGCCGGTATGGCGCTGGGTGGCCTGCATCCGGTGGTGGCCATCTACTCCACCTTCCTCAACCGTGCCTTCGACCAGCTGCTCATGGATGTGTCGCTGCTGAAACTGCCCGTGACCCTGGTGCTGGACCGCGCCGGTGTCACCGGTGACGACGGCGCCAGCCACAACGGCATGTGGGACCTGTCGGTGCTCGGCATCGTGCCCGGTATCCGGGTGGCCGCCCCGCGTGATGCGGCGACGCTGCGCGAGGAGCTGGGGGAGGCCCTGCACATCAGCGACGGCCCCACCGCCATCCGCTTCCCCAAGGGCAATGTGGCCGGAGACATTTCCGCGGTCGAGCGCTTCGACGGTGTGGACGTGCTGCGCCTGCCCGATCTCGAGGACGCCTCCGCGCAATCGGTGCGCGCCGATGTCCTGCTGGTCGCCGTCGGCTCATTCGCGGACCTCGCACTGCAGGTCGCGGACGGGCTGGAGGCGGAAGGGGTTTCGGTCACCGTCATCGATCCGCGCTGGGTGCTCCCGGTCTCGGATGCGGTGGTGAAGCTGGCCGAGAACTACCGGCTGGTGGTCACGCTCGAGGACAGCGGCCTGCACGGCGGCATCGGCTGTACGGTCTCGGCGCGCCTGCGCGAGGCCGGGCTGGATGTGCCGACGCGGGATATCGGTGTGCCGCAGCGCTTCCTGGATCACGCCACGCGTGGTCAGGTGCTTCAGGACCTGGGTCTCACCCCGGCCGATGTGACGCAGCGGATCAGCGGCTGGCTGAGCGGCGGCACCCGGCCGGCTGGGGCCGAGCCGGAGATCGAAGCGGGACTGCGCTTGGCCGAGGTCGCGGAGTCGGCGGACGCGGTATCGCTCGAACAGGAGAAGGTACTGGCGGACTAGGCGGGTCTCTGGCGGCTTTTCCTTTTGCAGCAGAGCGTGTGCACCGCTGAGCTTCTCGCGTACATTCTGTAACCGGTTGCAGTTTTTCCGGTCAGGAGTCCGCATGTCGCCAGAGTTCGTGCTCGTCGAAAAGCCGCGCCCAGGGATCGCACTGGTCACCCTCAACCGCCCCGAGCGGATGAATGCCATGGCCTTCGACGTCATGGTGCCGCTGCGCGAAACCCTGGAGGCGGTCGCCGCCGACAATGACGTGCGCGTGGTTGTGCTCACCGGCGCCGGCCAGGGCTTCTGCTCGGGCGCGGATCTGACCCATGCGGGCCGGGTGCCCGGCGTGG
This sequence comes from Nocardia sp., assembly GCF_025465275.1. Taxonomy (GTDB): domain Bacteria; phylum Actinomycetota; class Actinomycetes; order Mycobacteriales; family Mycobacteriaceae; genus Nocardia. The sequence continues at coordinate 4,562 of NZ_JAODNK010000052.1, forward strand.
CGGGTCTGACCAAGACCAGCGTCGCCCGCCGCTCCATGGACCTGCTCAACAATGTGATGCTCACCATCCGCCGCATGCATCAGCCGGTGCTCAGCGCCATCAATGGCGCGGCCATCGGCGGCGGCTTCTGCCTGGCCGTCGGCACCGATCTCCGCATCGCCTCGGAGGACGCGTATTTCCGCGCGGCAGGCATCAATAATGGCCTGACCTCGGCCGAACTCGGCATCAGCTATCTGCTGCCGCGTGTGGTCGGTACCACCCGGGCCTTCGAGATCATGCTCACCGGCCGCGATGTGGATGCCACGGAAGCCGAACGCATCGGCCTGGTTTCGCGCGTGGTCCCCGCCGACAAACTCCTCGAGGCGGCCTACGACACGGCCGATCAGATCATCCGGTGGAGCCGCGTAGGCACCGAACTCACCAAGCGCATGCTGTGGAGCGGCCTGGAAGCAGGCAGCTTCGAATCACACATGCAACACGAGGGCACCGCCCAGCTCTACGTCCGCCTGACCACCGAAAACTTCGACGAAGCGATCCGAGCCCGCAAAGACCGCCGCCCACCAGTATTCGAAGACTGACGGAAGCCGCGTAGTCATCCTGGCTGTCGGAGATTCCCCGTCATCCCGGCGCATTTTTGGCCGGGATCCATACTCAGCACTGATCAGCCGACCTCGGTAGATCCCGGCCAAAAGCATGCCGGGATGACGGGGACATGCATCTGGATGACGGGGTTATGCGCCCGTAGGTGGTGCCGTATTCGAGGGGCCGGGTCGACCGGCTCAGGCCTCTTTGTCGTCTGCAGGAAAGAGCGCGTCAGCCAGTCGCGAGACAGCTAGATCTCGCTGCCACGGTCTTGCCCCGCCGGCCGACAGGAAGTCGTCGATCAGGGCCGGGCCTTCGCCGTTCGCGACCGAGCGCGGCAGCCCGTCCCAGCACATGCGGCGCAGCAGGTCCGGCATCAGCAGGTTCTCCACCGGTACCGACACTTCGCCGGAAAGTTCACTCATGGCCGCGCGGGCGTGCTGCAATCGCGCGGCGGCGGCCGGATCCCGGCGCTCCCACCGGTTGACCGGCGGCGGCCCATCGAAGGGTTGCGTGAGCGGCGGGAGTTCGCTCTCGGGGAGGGCCCGGGCACGCTCGACAGCACCCAGCCATTCGCGCGAGTAGCGCCGCTGCCGGGGCCCGCCGAACACCGGCAGGGCCCGCAACTGCGCAATGGACTTGGGTTCGCTATTGGCGGCGGCCACGATCGCCGAATCCGGCAGGATGCGCGCCGGCGCCACATCGCGGAGGCGGGCCAGCCGATCGCGGGTGGTCCACAGTTCGCGCACCACGCCGAGCTGCCGGGTGCGGCGCAGCGTGTGGATCCCGGAGGTCCGCCGCCACCGATCCGATTTGGGCGCGGAGGGTTCGGCCAGTCGCACATGCTCGAATTCCTGTGCCGCCCAATCGGTCTTGCCCTGCTCCTCGAGCTCCAGCGCGACCGCGTCCCGCAGCTCCAGCAGCAGTTCCACATCGAGCGCCGCGTAGTTCAGCCATTCGTCGGGCAGCGGCCGGGTCGACCAGTCGGCGGCCCCGTGGCCCTTACGTAGTTCCCGCCCGAGCAGCTTCTCCACCATGGCGGCGAGCCCGACCCGCTCGTATCCGGCCAGTCGCCCGCCCAGTTCGGTGTCGTACAGCCGCGCCGGGTACAGCCCGAGCTCCGCGAGCCCCGGCAGATCCTGATCGGCGGAGTGCAGCACCCATTCGAGATCATTGATCGCCTCGGCGAGCGGGGTGAGGTCACCGTCCACCGGAATCGGGTCGATGAGGAAGGAGCCGGCGCCCGCACGCCGCAGCTGAATGAGGTAAGCCCGATTCGAGTACCGGAAGCCCGAAGCCCGTTCCGCGTCCACCGCGAGCGGCCCGGTGCCGGCGGCGAGCAGCCGCGCGGCGTCCGTTATTGCGGCAGCACTGTCCAATACCGGCGGCACACCCTCCGCTGGCGCGAGCAACGGTACCGCGGCAGTGGCTTCGGGCTCTTCTGGTACGGACATGGTCTTGAACTCTACGGGTAGGACAGTGGCGATCCGCGTCACGTCGGAGAAACAAAGAGGGGCGACTCGGCGCCCGACTTTCGGGAATCGTAGTTGTCCGGCGCCGATTTCGTTGCAGTACAGAAGTTCTCGCGCGCGCCTAGTCGGAATCGGTGTCGCCGCGCCGGGTATCCAGTCGGGTTACCCCGGCCGGCGGCAGCCCCGCGGCGTACGCGAGGACCTCACAGAAGGCCTCCACATGCGGCCGCATAGCGGTATCGCCGACCGTCCACGAAGCGCGTAATTCGAGCTGATGCGCACGCGGCGGTCCCGCTATGTCGCCGTATCGCACCGAACTCGTCGAGGTGACGGTGCCGCCCAGCGCTGTGAACGGCGTCCGCGAATCGAGCGAGTCCACCAGCCAACTCCACGCCACCTCGGGCAGCAGCGGATCGGCGGCGAGCGCGGAGTCGATATCGGCCTGGATATAGGCCACCAGCCGGAAGACGCCGTTCCAGGCTTCCTGCCCGTTCGGGTCGTGCAACAGGATCAGGCGGCCGAAGGCGTCCCCGTCGGAGTCGACGGGCACCACATTCGTGTCAGGGCGAGTGACTTCCGCTCCTAGTGCATAGGAGTACGGAGCCAGGCGCTGCGGAGGGCGGATCGGAGCTAGCTCGATCCGGGGGTGCATTGTTGCGGTTCCCATCGCATCGACCGCGGCGCGGAACCTTGCGGGTTCTTCAGGCTCCGGGGTCGGTGCGGCGCCGTCGCGGAAGTCGAGCGGTGTCACGTATGAGGACGGTAGACCTCTCCGGCGCGGTGTAGTGGAAGGCGCGCCGCCCGCGGCCTTTACGATGAGCCGTGATGAGCACTCACTCCCGTCGCCAGCTGACCGATGCCCCCTTCCTCGCCGCCGCCACCGGTGGCGTCCCGCATCGTCGTCCGGTGTGGTTCATGCGCCAGGCAGGCCGTTCCCTGCCCGAGTACCGCGAACTGCGCGTCGGCGTCGGCATGCTGGAATCCTGTTTCAATCCGGAGCTGGTGTGCGAGATCACCATGCAGCCGATCCGCCGCCACGATGTGGACGCGGCAATCCTGTTCTCCGACATCGTGGTTCCGCTGAAGGCCGCGGGCATCGACCTCGACATCGTCGCCGGGGTCGGGCCGGTCGTCGCCGATCCGATCCGGACCACCGCCGATGTGCGCGCGCTGCCGCGCCTGCGTGCGGAAGAAGTCGGTGCGGTCACCGCCGGTATCGGGCTGCTGCTCGATGCGCTGGACCAGACGCCGTTGATCGGCTTCGCCGGAGCGCCGTTCACGCTCGCCTCGTACCTGGTCGAGGGTGGACCCAGCAAGAACCACGAGCGCACCAAGGCGATGATGTTCTCGGACCCCGAGACCTGGCATCAGCTGCTCGGGGTGCTGACGGACATCACCATCGAGTTCCTGCAGGCGCAGATCGCTGCCGGAGTAGACGCGGTTCAGCTGTTCGACTCCTGGGCGGGTGCGCTGACGCTTGCGCAGTATCGCGAGTACGTGCTGCCGCACTCCGAGCGAGTCTTCGCCGAGGTTGCCTCTGCCGGGATCCCGCGCATCCACTTCGGTGTCGGCACCGGGGAGCTGCTCGGGGCCATGGGCGAAGCCGGTGCCGATGTTGTCGGCGTCGACTGGCGAGTGCCGCTCACCGATGCTGTTCGTCGAGTCGGCCCCGGAAAAGCGTTGCAGGGCAACCTTGATCCGGCTGTGCTGTTCGCCGGGTCGGCTGCGGTCGAATCCGAGGTTCGGCGGATTGCTCATGAGGCTGATGAAGCGATCACGCTCGGGGCTACCGGGCATATCTTCAACCTCGGGCATGGGGTGCTGCCTAATACGGATCCGACGGTTATTACTGAGACTGTGAAGTTGATTCATAGCCTGCCTGCGCCGCTCTGAATCGTTTCGTTTTAGAGAGCGAAGAGATAAAAGAACAAAAGATTAAAGACGCCTGGACGAGAAGAAGGGAAAACGACCAAGAAACAAGACGAGAAAAGAACAAGAACGGGAAATAGGCTGGTCGGTCCATCAGTCTGAATATCCGTATATCACAACACAATTCGCCTTTCCCGGGCTGTTCGGCGGCGGTAGAATAGAGGCATGAATTCGGGGGGAGAAACCACAACTGCTGTCAGTGCACACGCACTGACAGCAGCGGTCGATCACCTCCTGGATGCGTCGCTGGTTCCGTTGCACGATGATGAATTCATCGCGTTGATGCGGGAGGTGGAAACCTGCACCCGCAAACTCGAAGCGGTCAAAACCCGGTATGTCATCGAGACCACCACCCGTGGTCTGGCCCAGCGCGGCGGGGTCGCGACCCCGAAAGTGTTTCTGCGCCAAACCCTCGGGATCTCCCGCGCCGACGCCGCGTCCCGGGTCAACATCGCCGTCGAGACCGGGCCTCGCATCGTCTCGGGTGTGGAACTCGAACCCACCCTCGCCCACGTCGCCAAAGCCCACCGCGAAGGTGTGATCGGGGTCGATCATGTGCGGCGGATCATGACGGTGATGAACCGCCTGCCCGGCAGCCTCGACGCCGACGTGCGCGAAGCCACCGAGTTGCAGTTGACCGAGTTCGCCCCCACCGGGTACCCCGAAGGGTTGCCGGTCATGGGCGAAGTCCTGCTCGCAGGTCTGGACCCGGACGGCAGCTTGAGCACCGACGCCGACCGTGAGCGGATGCGCGGGCTCACCCTGGGCAGCGAACGCGCCGATGGGATGTCTCCGTTCGTGGGGGAGATCAACCGGAAGCTGCGGTCGGTCCTGGAGCCGATGTTCGCGAAGCTGGCCCG
>NZ_JAODNK010000044.1 GCF_025465275.1 Nocardia sp.
GGCGTTGCCGACGCCGGTTAGCATTGAATCAGTTCACCCCATCTGACCTGCAATAACAGTGCAACAGACTTTTCAGTGGCCGACTCGATCAGCGCGGTCAGCGGCATGAGCGTGCTGATCGAGTCGGCGGTTGTGGGAGTTCAGTCCACTCTGGGCCGCTGGTGGCCGTGCTCGAGCTTGGCACCCGACTCGTCGAGCACTGCGACATCGGTCCACGATGCTATCCACACGAAGATTCCGAAGTCGTACCAGGACACGTCGAAGTCTGCGTCGCCGATCATCTGTTCTGCGCGATCACTTTCATCGAACTCGATGGTGAACGTATCCCCCGGGCGCAGCCAGTACTCCTCCACGAATGGCTCAACGCAAAGCAGGAATGGCCTGTCCGCGTGCGGGTTCCGGAATCTGATCCTGGGCACGGCCGAAGCGTATTGGAGCCGAGGGCATGCCGCAGTCCTGAATCCTCCGCCGTGCATACCATGCGGCAGAACAGTGTGTTTCGTACTCGACCGCCTGGCGCCACTCAAGATGGATACGAGCCGATCTCGGCTGCCCAATCGGCCGCCCGCGGTCGACACGGACTCGGCATCGATCCGACACGAGATGACAAACGGATCGCCCGCACGGGTACGCCGTCGCCACGGTGGCGAGAACTCCAAATCCAGACCGATAGTCAGATCGATCAGACTCGCCTCGGCCGTGGCGTAGGAGAAAGTCAAGTTCGGTTCGGTGAAACTCATTCGCGCACTTCGGCGTTCGGTATCGACAGAAAGATCGGACGCCTGGTAAAGCCACTGTGCCAACGCGACAGCGTCCTCCGGAGTCAACGCCTGCCAACGGAAAGACCATGATCCCTGCGGGGAGTGCGCGGTCCCGGTGATTACCAGCCAGCTTCGCCGCTGTTGCGGGTTAACAGCATCCGGGAATTGGTAACCCACCACTCCCAGTTCCACCCCGTACCCGTCGCCTCCGATCAACCTCATCGGCCCAGCATTCCATAGCACTCAGTCCGTAATTCATCCCAGGAAGCGGCGCGCAATCGACCGGTAATCGGTGCGGCCTCAGGCGGTCATCGCAACACTTCAGCGAGTGCTTCTGAGGGTGTTCTGAATCCGAGGGTTTGTCGAGGGCGGCCGTTGAGTTCATCGGCGATGGCATCGAGATCGGCCTGACCGTAGGCGCGCAGGTCGAGGTTGGCTTCAGTACGACGACGGGTCATGGGCTCCCGTCTGGCGAGACGGGTGTATCGGCCCTCCGTTCAATGTGTCCGAGTTGATCCAGCTGTCGACCAACGACAACCGCTGAGGCACGTTGCCGAACGACGATCACGACCCAATATTGCTATCGCACTGCACTTCTGGGGGTTTCGATCTTCACACCCCTGCCGACTCCGAGGTCATTGGTCGTGACAGAACCGCTTCGTACGCCGATCGCCCCTCAACCGTGCGCGCGAAGATGTTCACCAGCGTCCACCCGAAATTCTGCTCGAGCCACTCGATACAGGTCACAAGCGCACCGAGGTCACCGTCGTAACGGCCCTGCTTCGCATGGTTGGGAGTGACCTTAGAAATATTCTGCGGGGCGGCTCGAATGACCAAATATCGCCGCTGGTATGTCCGCATGTCGACGGTGCCGTTCAACACATCGAAGACATCGAAAAACGGGCCCGGACCTGCCGGAATCATCTGCGGTATCCGCACTTTGCTCCTCATAAACCCGCCCGCTCGACCCTCGCAGACGGCATGCGACGGACTGTACCTGGAGGAATTATTCAGTCTGGCTGACAGGTGGGGCACCAGAACAGGTTTCGGGCCTCCATGACCGCGTGCAGGACTGGCGTGGAGCAGAGGCGGCAGGGGGCGCCGGCGCGGCGGTAGACGTAGGTGCGGGGGCGGTCGGCGGCGTAGGACGGGGCGCCGTGGTCGTCATCGGGGCGGACCACCACCATTACGCCGCGGCGGACGCCGATCTTCATCAGGTCGACGAGGTCGGCCCAGATCGCCTGCCACTCTTCGTAAGCGAGCAGGGTGCCGGGGCGATCGGGCGAAATACCGTGACGGAAAAGGATTTCCGCGCGGTAGACATTGCCGACTCCGGCTAGGACCTTCTGGTCCATCAGCAACGCGCCGATCGGGCGCTGCGAACGGCGGATGCGCTGCCAGGCGCGATCCGGATCGGCGTCCTTGCGTAGCGGGTCTGGACCTAGACGGTCGGTGAGGGCGGTGACCTCGGGGTCGAGGAGGATTTCGCAGGCGGTGGGGCCGCGCAGGTCGGTGCCGAAGACGGCTCCGGTGCGGCCGCCGCCGATCAGGCGCATGCGGACCTGGCCGACCGGTTCGCCCAGGGGGAACGGGGATTCGGTGAATTTCCCGTACAGGCCCAGGTGGATGTGCAGGACGAGGCCCGAATCGTAGTGGTGCAGTAGGTGTTTGCCCCAGGCTTCGGCGCGAGTCAGCACCTGGCGGTCGAGGCGGGCCGCGCCGTCGGCGAAGCGGCCCTGGGGGCTCGATATCCGGACCTGCCCGCCGGCGAAGCGTTTGTGGTGCAGCTTCGCCAGGCCGTGCAGCGTATGGCCTTCGGGCACAGGTCAGTTCGGCAGAGCCGGAGCGATACCGGTCTTCTCGTAGTCGGCGAGAATATCGATGCGGCGCTGGTGGCGCGGCTCCTCGGACCACTGGGTCGACACGAATGCGTCGACGATGGCGAGGGCTTCCTCGGCCGAATGCATGCGGCCGCCGATGCCGGCGAGCTGCGCATTGTTGTGCTGGCGCGCGAGCTGCGCGGTCTCCACGCTCCAGGTGAGCGCGCAACGGGCGCCGGCCACCTTGTTGGCGGCGATCTGCTCGCCATTGCCGGAACCACCGAAGACGAAGCCCAGGCTGCCTGGGTCGGCGACGGTGCGGCGAGCGGCCTCGATGCAGAAGGCCGGGTAATCGTCGAGGGCGTCGTATTCCAGCGCGCCGACATCGACAACATCGTGGCCCTGGCCCTCGAGGTGGGCCTTGACAGTGTTCTTCAGTTCGAAGCCGGCATGGTCGGCACCCAGGTATACGCGCATGGCTGCGATTCTGTCAGGCCGTCGTCGCCCGGCTCACCTGGGGATCACCCGATCCGGCACATACAGTTCTGAGCATGACGTCCGACGATCAGTCACCACCGCCGAACGCCCATATGGGGGGAACACCGTCCGGAAACTATCCGGAATGGAATCCGGTCACGGGTATGGCCGGGTGGAATCCGCAGACCGGTCCGCCGGGATGGGCGGCGCAGCAACCGTATTCGCCGCCGCAGATTCCGCCGCATGAGCAAACCCGTGGCCTGTCCCCGTACGGTATGCCCGCCCGGCACAGCTGGGAGATTGCGCTGCTGGTCGTCGTGGTCGTCACCACCGTCCTGGCGTACCTGCTGGCGCTGCTGCTACTGGTGACCGGCAGCGTCAACCAGTTCGTGCTGCTGCTGGCCTTCGCACCAATCCTGGTCTGGGCCGGCCGTGGCATGAACTACTCGGCCCAGCGGGTCAATGGCGTGAAGATGTCGCCCACCCAGTTCCCCGAGGGCTACCGCATGGTCCAGGAGGCGGCGGGGCGCTTCGGCATGGCCAAGGTGCCGGACGCCTACGTGGTGCTCGGCAACGGTCAGATCAATGCCTTCGCCTCCGGGCACGGGTTCCGGCGATTCGTGGTCGTCTACGCCGATCTGTTCGAAATCGGCGGCGCCGCACGACAGCCCGATGCGCTGGCCTTCATCATCGGCCACGAGGTCGGCCATATCGCCGCCGGGCACGTGTCCTATTGGCGGCAGCTCGGCATGTTCCTCGGCCCGTTCCTGCCGTTCCTCGGCAACTCGCTCATTCGCGCGCAGGAGTACACGGCCGATAATCACGGCTTCTGCAATCGGTATGTGGGCGCGCCGACCGCCATGCAGACCCTCGCGGGCGGCAAATACCTGAATTCGCTCGTCGGATTCGACGAGATGGCGGACCGGGCCCCGCAGGAGAAGGGTTTCTTCGTCTGGATCGTCAATGCGATGTCCAGCCATCCGGTGCTGACCTGGCGCATGTGGGCGCTGCGGGACCGAAGCCGGCACGGCAAGCTCTTCCTGCGGCCATCCCTACCGACTGCCATGCAGCCCCCGGCCAACCTCCAGCCCTACGGCGGATATCCGACGCAGGGCGGCTACCCGGCACAGGGTTACCCGCAGCAGCCCTATCAGGGCGGATACGGGAATCCGACAACACAATTCGGACCCCGCTGACCTACCGCATCCAGCCACGAACGGGCCTGCCGACCTTCTGTCGGCAGGCCCGTTCGCAATTGCTCAGGGCAGTCGCGGCGACCCTCAGTCGAAGACCGGGTCCTCGTTGCGGGTGCGCTTGATCTCGAAGAAGTGCGGGTAGGACGCGAGCGCGACCGCACCGTCCCACACCTTGCCCGCGACCTCGCCGCGCGGAATGCGCGAGAGCACCGGGCCGAAGAAGGCGACGCCGTTGATGTGGATGGTCGGGGTGCCGACATCCGGGCCGACCTTGTCCATGCCCTCGTGATGCGAGACCCGCAGCGCCTCGTCGTAGTCACCACTGGTACCGGCTGCGGCCAGATCGGCGGGCAGGCCGACCTCGGCGAGCGACTCGGCGACGATCACATTCAGGAAGTCGGGCTGGTTCTCGTACTCGGCGCGGCGATTGTGGATGCGGGTGCCCAGCGCGGTGTACAGCGGGGAGAGCACCTTGTCGCCATTGGCCTGCGCGGCGGCAATGGCCACACGCACCGGACCCCAGGCGGTCTTCATCATCTCCCGATAGTTCTCGGGCAGGTCGCGGCCCTCATTGAGGACGGCGAGGCTCATGACGTGGAAGTTCACCTCGATATCGCGGACCTGCTCGACCTCGAGGATCCAGCGGGAGGTGATCCAGCACCACGGGCACAGCGGATCGAACCAGAAGTCGACCCGGTCCTTCTTGGTGTCACTCACGGGTAGTCCCTTTCGCAATCGGTGGCCGGAAGCGGCCGTCCCCCTTGGGCAACAATGCACCTTGTTGCCGTTATTTCCGCCTAGGCGCCCGGGCCGCGCGTTAGGGTCGGTTATCAGCCTCGTCGTCAGCAGCCGCGGATGTGCGGCGCAGGGAGGTCATGGTTATGACCACGGGTTCCAGGTTCGTCATCGCAGGTGGTGGGCTGGCAGCAGCCAAGCTCGCGGAAGCCTTGCGCGCCAATGATTTCGAGGGGACGGTCACCCTCGTCAGCGCGGAGGAACGGCTGCCCTACGAGCGGCCGCCATTGTCGAAAGAGTGTCTGCTGGGCAAGAAGACGCCGGAAGACTGCATTGTCGATCCCTCGCAGTGGTACCGCGACCACCATATCGAGGTGCTGCTCGGTACCACGGTGACCGCGCTGGATCGCACCACCAAAACCATTGCGCTGCCGGACGGTACGACGCTGCCCTATGACAAATTGGCGCTGGCCACCGGATCTCGGCCCCGTCGGCTACCGATTCCCGGCGCCGATGCCGAAGGGGTGTACACCCTGCGCACCGCCGAGGATTCCTCGGCACTGCTCGAAATGTTCGGCACCGCACGGCGATTGGTGGTCATCGGGGCCGGATGGATCGGGCTCGAGGTCACCGCGGCCGCCCGCGCGGCCGGGCTGGAAGTCACCGTCCTGGAGACGCTGACGGTACCGCTGCAAACGGCGTTGGGCTCGGAGATCGGCGCGGTCTTCGCCGACCTGCACCGGGAACACGGCGTCGACCTGCGTCTCGAGACCAAGGTGGCCGAGATCACCACCGCGAACGGCCGGGCGACCGGCGTGCGATTGGCCGATGACACCGTTATCGACGCCGATGCGGTCCTGGTCGCGGTCGGGGCGCGGCCCAATATCGAACTCGCCGTCGACGCCGGGCTGGCCACCAGCGAGGGCGTGCTGGTGGACGAGAGCCTGGCCACCAGCGATCCGGATATTGTCGCCGTCGGCGATATCGCCGATCAGCAGCATCCGGTACTCGGTCGGCGAATTCGGGTGGAGCACTGGGCGAATGCGCTCAACCAGCCGGCCGTCGCGGCCGCCACCATGCTCGACAAGCCCGCGGTGTACGACCGGCTGCCGTACTTCTTCACCGATCAGTACGACCTCGGCATGGAGTACACGGGGTATGTGGGCGCGAACCAGGACGCCCTCGTGGTGGTGCGCGGCGATCTCGGCAAGCGTGAGTTCGTGGCGTTCTGGCTGGGCTCCGGGAATCGGGTGCTGGCCGGAATGAATGTGAATGTGTGGGATGTGACCGATCGGATCAAAGAGCTGATCCTGAGCGGGGAAGCCGTCGATCCGGACCGCTTGGCCGATACCGGCACCCCCCTGTGACGACCCTCACTTCCTGAGATCTCGAAGTGTGTCGAAATCGCGGGTCAGGCTCCGACCTATCCGCGAGCGCGCCACCGCGGCGCACCGGACATCGAGGAGCCGACCATGAAGTACATGCTGCTGAAGACCTACAGCCCCGCCGCGTACTGCGATACCCCGCTCAATGAGTGGACCCCCGAGGAGATCGAGGCGCACATCGACTTTCAACGGGCGCTCGGCGCCGAGCTGGCCAAATCCGGTGAGCTGGTGGATGCCCAGGGGCTGGCCGGGCCGGACGATGCGCGACTGGTCAGCTCGGACGGCCGGTCGGCCGCGGTGGTCACCGACGGGCCGTTCCCGGAAACCAAGGAGTTCCTCGCCGGATACTGGATCGTCGATGTCGAAAGCCCCGAGCGCGCCTTCGAGATCGCCGCACAGGCCTCGGCCGCTCCCGGACCCGGCGGTAAGCCGATCGGCGAGTTCATCGAGGTCCGAGCGGTGATGTCCGCACCCGCCAGCGACGTGTGAGACCGCTCGACGGCGACGACCCTAGACGCGCATGACAGACGGCCCGGTATACCGGTACGAGATCGAGGACCTGCTGCGCGAACTCGCGCCGCAGGTGCTCGGGGTGCTTACTCGGCGCTATGGGGATTTCGACACCGCCGAAGACGCGTTGCAGGAGGCCATGCTGGCGGCGTCGACGCAGTGGCCCGCCGAGGGGCGGCCGGAGAATCCGCGCGGGTGGCTGATCCAGGTGGCGCAGCGGCGACTGGTCGATACCGTGCGGGCCGAAGTGGCTCGGCGGAATCGCGAAACCGCCACGGCGCTGCGGGAAGTCACTACGGCGGTCGACCTGTCCGACGGCCTGGAGGACCGGGACGACACACTTACGCTGTTCTTCCTGTGCTGCCATCCGGTGCTGTCCCCCGCGAGCGCGATCGCGCTGACACTGCGGGCGGTCGGCGGGCTCACCACCGATGAGATCGCTCGCGCCTTCCTCTTACCGGAAGCGACCATGGCGCAACGCATTTCGCGTGCCAAGAAGCGCCTGACCGCCGTGGATCGCCCCTTCGCGCTGCCCGGTGCCGAAAGCCCTACGGCCCTGGATGAATCCGGGTATCCGGAGGAATGGCGGGAGCGGGTCGGGTCGGTCCTGCACGTGCTCTACCTGATCTTCACCGAGGGGCACAGCACCACCGGTTCCGAACTCCGCCGCAATGACCTTTCCGCCGAGGCGATCCGGCTGGCCCGCGCCCTGCACCGGCTGCTGCCGGAGAACTCCGAGGTCACCGGCCTGCTGGCGCTGCTGGTGCTCACCGATGCGCGGCGCAGCGCCCGCTCCGGGCCGCACGGCGAACTCATTCCGCTCGCCGAACAGGATCGCAGCCGGTGGCAGCGCGCCACGATGGTGGAGGGCATCCGGCTGGTGACCAGCACGCTCCCCGGCGGACTCAGCGGCCCGTACCAGATCCAGGCTGCCATCGCAGCGCTGCACGCCCAGGCCCGGCACGCCGATGACACCGAGTGGGATCGAATCCTGTTGCTGTACACCAGACTCGAGCATCTCACGCCCAACCCCATGGTCACCCTCAACCGCGCCGTGGCCCTCGCCATGGTCCACGGCCCGCAGGCCGGGCTCGAGCTGGCCGACACCCTGGACGACACCCTGAAGGGCTCGCATCGCCTCGAAGCCGTCCGCGGTCACCTCTACGAAATGGCAGGCGACCCGCCCGCCGCCATCGCCGCCTACACCGCCGCGGCCCGCCGCACCACCAGCCTGCCCGAACGCGACTACCTCACCCTTCGCGCCGCCCGCCTCCGCAACCGCTGACCTCGTCGACCGGGCGAGAGCCTGCCTACTCAGCTCCGTCATCCCTGCCAAAAGCATGCCGGGATGACGGAGCGCAGCCAGATTCGAGGGGCACAGCCAGATTCGAAGGGCGCAGCCAGATTCGAGGGGCACAGCCAGATTCGAAGGGCGCAGCCAGATTCGCCGGGCACAGCCAGATTCGAAGGGCGCAGCCAGATTCGCCGGGCACAGCCAGATTCGCCGGGCACAGGCCACGTTTAACGGGGACGCATGCCAGGTTTACGGGGGGCCAAGGCCAGGTTTACGGGCGGCGGCAAGCCACATCGACCGGGGGGCCGCCGGCCAGGTAAACGGGGGGCGGCTGACACGGGAGCTAGGTACGGTGGATGTGTGGCGACGCATCTGACGCATTGGGGAACATTCGAATCCGTCAGCGACGGAGAGAAGCTCACGGCGGTGCGGCCGTGGCACGGGGATCCGGAACCTATGCCGCTGATCGACAATGTCGCTTCGGCGCAGCACCATCGGACCCGGATCGCGCAACCGCATGTCCGCAAGGGCTGGCTGGACCACGGACCCGGCGCGCCGGGGCGCGGTGACGATCCGTTCGTGCCGGTGTCGTGGGAGACCGCGCTCGAGCTGCTGTCGGGTGAGCTGCGGCGGGTGTACGACCAGCACGGTCCGGAAGCGGTGTACGGCGGCTCCTATGGCTGGGCCAGCGCCGGACGCTTCCATCATGCGCAGAGCCAGGTGCATCGCTTTCTCAATGGCCTCGGCGGCTACGTCAGGCATGTCAACAGCTACAGCATGGGCACCTCGAGTGTGCTGCTGCCTCATGTCCTCGGCGAATTGCACTGGATGCTGGGCCATTCCACCACCAAGACCGTGATCGCCCAGCACAGCGAACTCGTGGTGGCCTTCGGCGGACTGTCCCCGAAGAACACCGCGGTCACGCCCGGCGGGGTATCGCGGCACCACAGTCGCGGCTGGGTGGCGGCGGCGCACGCCCGCGGCTGCCGGTTCGTCTCGATCGGCCCCCTGCGCGACGACATCACCGCCGAAGCGGATGCGGAATGGCTGGCGCCCCGGCCCGGGACCGATGCGGCGCTGATGCTGGCGCTCGCTCAGGTGCTCGACGCGGAAGGACTGTCGGACAAGGGCTTTCTCGATAAATACACGGTCGGATTCGAACGGTTCGCGCAGTACCTGCACGGCCGGACCGACGGCGTGGTCAAGGATCCGCGCTGGGCCGAGCAGATCACCGGGGTGCCCGCCGACCGCATCCAGGCGCTCGCACACGAAATGGCCGGCGCCCGCACCCTCGTCACCGTCAGTTGGTCGCTGCAACGTGCTCACCACGGCGAACAGCCGGTATGGCTGGGCGTCGTGCTGGCGGCAATGCTCGGCCAGATCGGCCTGCCCGGCGGCGGTTTCGGTCATGGCTACGGCTCGGCGGGCATGGTCGGCGAACCGGCCCGTGCGCTGTCGGTGCCGCGGTTTCCGCAGGGCCACAACCCGATCGAGACCTTCATCCCCGTCGCCCGGATCGCCGATATGCTGCTCGAACCCGGCGCGCCCTACGAATACAATGGCCTGCACCTGCGGTATCCGGATATTCGCCTGGTGTATTGGGCCGGTGGCAATCCGTTCCATCACCACCAGGATCTGGCTCGGCTGCGTACCGCCTTCGCGCGACCCGAAACCATCGTTGTGCACGATGCGTTCTGGACGGCCACCACCCGCCACGCCGATATCGTGCTGCCCGCGACCATGACGATCGAACGCGACGACTTCGGCGCCGGTGACAACGACCCGATGTTCGTCCCGATGCCCGCACTGACCCGCCCGCACGGCCAGGCCCGCGACGACTACGCGATCTTCGCCGAGCTGTCCGAAAAGCTCGGCTTCGGAAAGGAATTCACCGAGGGCCGCACCGCCCAGGAATGGCTGCGCCACCTCTACGACCAGTGGCGACCGGCTGATCTGCCGGACTTCGATACGTTCTGGGCAGGCGACGGACTCGAACTTCCGGTGGCGGCCGAGCAGGTGCTGTTCGCCGACTTCCGCGCCGATCCCGAGCAGCATCCGCTGACCACCCCGACCGGTCGCATCGAGATCTTCTCCGAAACCATCGACGGCTTCGGCTATTCCGACTGTCCGGGTCATCCGGTCTGGCTGGAGCCCGCGGAGTGGCTGGGAGGCCCTGCGGCGCAACAATTCCCGCTGCAATTGATCGCCAACCAGCCGCGCTCGAAACTGCACAGCCAGCTCGATGTCGGCGCACACAGTCAGTCCACGAAAATCGCTGGGCGCGAACCGGTCCGGCTGCATCCGCAGGAAGCCGCAGCGCGCGGGCTGAGTGACGGTGACATCGTGCGGATCGCCAATGATCGCGGCTCGTGCCTGGCCGGGCTGATCATCGATGATGCGGTGCGGCCCGGCGTGGCCCAATTGTCCACCGGCGCTTGGTACGACCCGGACCCGAGCGACCCCAGTTTCTGCCGGCACGGCAACCCGAATGTGCTGACCGCCGACCGCCCCTCGTCGACCTTGAGTCAGGGCTGCACGGGGCAATTGACCCTCGTCGAGATCCAGGCGTATCGAGACGAAGTTCCGGAACTGGCCGTCAGCCACCCGCCCGCGACGGCATGAGGCGTGGAGCCAATGCCACGGTCGAGGTGCGAAATACGTTGGGGCTCATGCCTCTGTGACGTTTGAAAGCGGCACTGAAGCCGAAAGCATCGGCATAGCCGAGTGACTTGGCGATCTGGACGACGGTGAGATCCGTTGTGCAGAGCAGTTCTTCGGCCTCGTCCATGCGAAATTCGGTGAGGTACGCCAGCGGTGGGCGGCCCATGACGGCGGCGAAGCGTTTGGCGAACAGCGCCCGCGAGACACCGGATGTGGCAGCGAGGGAGGCCACCGTCCAGGACACTCCCGGGCGGGCGTGCATGGCCTGCAGTGCGGGCGCGACCAGCTCATCGTTCACGCCGCGATACCAACTCGGCGCCTCCGCACCCGCCTTCTCGAACCAGCTGCGCAGGGTGCACACCAGACCCCAGTCCAGCAGTCGATCCATCATGGCCTGCGATCCGGCGCTCTGCCCCACGGCTGCCGCGGCGGCCGCTTCCATCCATGGGCAGAGATCGGTGTCGTCGGCGACCACCAGTACCGGCGGGAGGGCGCGCACCAAACGCTCGTGGCGGCGAGCAGGGGCGTGATACGCGCCGACGACCAGGACAGTCGCGTTCTCGGAGTCGTCACACCAGGCAATGCCGCTCAAATCCGCTGCGTCACAAGCTTCCTCGGCGAAGCAGGCGATCTCGTACTACTGCGGACTTTCCGACTCCCGCATAGCACTACTCCCCGACGCCGAAGAACGCCCCCAACGCCTCGACGCCCAGGGCACCCTCCACATCGGCGACGCCGTCACCGGTGCAGCCCGCGCCGCCCACTTCACCGAATTCGAAACCAAGGCAGCGGAATACGTCACCGAATTCCTCACCGCCGACCGCGTCCCCGCCTGATCCCGCGCGCTTGTTCGTCACTCGCCGCACGAAATCGCCTGCTACTCCATGCGCACGAGGCGAACGTCTGCGCCAGGATGTCGCGCACACGTTCGCCCCCGGCGCGCGCATTCGCCTGCTATTCCATGCGCGGAGGCGAACCTGTCCACGCGACTACAGGGAGATGCCGGTCCAGGGATTGCCGGTGATGAGTTCGTAGGCCTGCATGTACTTCTGGCGCGTGACGTCGATGACCTCGGCGGGGAGCTCGGGGCCGGGGTATTCCTTGTTCCAGCCGGTGGAGACCGACCAGTCGCGGACGTACTGCTTGTCGAAGGAGGCCTGGGGGCGGCCGGGCTCGTAGTCGTCGGCGGGCCAGAAGCGCGAGGAATCGGAGGTGAGGACCTCGTCGCCGAGGGTGAGAACGTCACCGTCCCAGCCGAATTCGACCTTGGTGTCGGCAATGATGACGCCACGGCCGGCGGCATGCTCGGCGCCGCGCGTGTAGACCGCGAGGGTCAGGTCGCGCAGCTGCTCGGCGACCTCGCGGCCCTCCTGGTTCACCACATCGGCGAAGGAGATGGGCTCGTCGTGGCCCTCGTCGGCCTTGGTGGTGGGGGTGAAGAGCGGCTCGGGCAGCTTGTCGCCGTCGCGCAGGCCGGGCGGCAGCGCGATGCCGGAAACCGTGCCGCTGCGCTTGTACTCGGCCAGACCGCCACCGGTCAGGTAACCGCGGGCGATGCATTCGACCTTCAGCATCTTCAGCGGCTTCACGCGCACACCGCGGCCCGCGAACTCGGCGGGCACATCGGTGGTGGAGAGAATGTGGTTGGGGACATCACCGAAGAAGTCGAACCACCAGTTCGACAGCTGGGTGAGCATCGCCCCCTTCTCCGGAATCGGGGTGGGCAGCACCACGTCGAACACCGACACCCGGTCCGAGGCGACCAGGATCAGCGAATCGCCGTCCTCGTACAGGTCGCGCACCTTACCGGCGTGGATGTGCTTCAACTGTCCTCCTCATACTGGGATTGCTGCCGCCGCACAGCCTACCGACGGGGGTTCGCCGCCCCGCACCCCGGCAGACCCCTGTCCGGTGTAGCCGCCATCAGACCGCCCGACGTGGCATTCTGGGCAAGGTCGCGCCCTGAACCCGGCGGCGAGTGGAGAATTGGTCGGTCCACTCACCAGCCGGTACAGGCGCATGGCATGACCGCGGGCAGCGTCGCCCACGGCATTTGCGGTTCACCGCAACGCACAGTTCTCCGAGAGCGAAGGAGCCCCCTTGTCCGCACCGAATCTCACCCGCGAGCAGGCGATCGAACGCGCAGCAACGGTCCAGGTGGAGAACTACCGCGTCGAATTGGATTTGACCGGACAACCCACCAGCGCCGAAGCCGCGACGAGCGATCGTTTCTTCTCACGTTCCACGGTGACGTTCACGGCGACACCGGGCGGACAGACCTTCATCGACTTCGTGGGCGCGGGCATCCGCTCGGCCGTCCTCAACGGCGCCCCCGTCGACGTGAGCGATTACGACGAGTCGAAGGGCCTGACCCTCACCGGCCTGGCCGCGCGCAATGAACTGGTCATCGAGGCCGATGCCGAGTATTCGCACACCGGCGAGGGCCTGCACCGGTTCGTCGACCCCACCGATAACAAGGTGTACCTGTACTCGCAGTTCGAAACCGCCGATGCCAAGCGCATGTTCGCCTGCTTCGACCAGCCGGACCTCAAGGCGACCTACGACGTGATCGTGAGCGCGCCTGCGGACTGGGAGGTCATCTCCAATGGCGCGGGCATCGCGACCCGCACCATCGGCGCCGTGGTCGAGCACACCTTCGCCACCACGCCGCGCATGAGCACCTATCTGGTGGCGCTCATCGCCGGGCCGTACGCCAAGTGGACCGACAGCTTCCGCGACGAGCACGGCGAGATCCCGCTGGGCCTGTACTGCCGCGCCTCGCTGGCCGAATACATGGACCACGAACGACTTTTCACCGAAACCAAGCAAGGTTTCGGCTTCTATCACACCAATTTCGGTGTGCCCTATGCCTTCGGCAAGTACGACCAGCTGTTCGTGCCCGAATTCAATGCCGGCGCAATGGAGAACGCGGGCGCGGTCACCTTCCTGGAGGATTATGTCTTCCGCTCCAAGGTGACTCGCGCCTCCTACGAGCGCCGCTGCGAGACCGTGCTGCACGAGATGGCGCACATGTGGTTCGGCGATCTGGTCACCATGAAGTGGTGGGACGACCTGTGGTTGAACGAATCCTTCGCCACCTTCGCCTCGGTGCTCTGCCAGGTCGGTGCGACCGAATACACCAATGCCTGGACCACTTTCGCCAATGTCGAGAAGTCCTGGGCGTACCGGCAGGATCAGCTGCCCTCCACCCACCCCATTGCCGCCGATATCCCGGACCTGCACGCGGTCGAGGTGAACTTCGACGGAATCACCTATGCCAAGGGCGCTTCGGTGCTCAAGCAGCTGGTGGCCTATGTCGGTCAGGAGCCGTTCCTGGCGGGCCTGCGCGACTACTTCACCCAACATGCCTACGGCAACGCGACTTTCGACGATCTGGTCGGCGCGCTGGAGAAGGCGTCCGGCCGCGATCTGTCCGACTGGGGTGCGCAGTGGCTCAAGACCACCGGCCTGAACATCCTGCGTCCGGAGTTCGAGGTGGACGCCGACGGCAAGTACAGCTCCTTCACCGTCATCCAGAACGGCGCCGCGCCGGGCGCGGGTGAGCGTCGTACACATCGCCTGGCCATCGGCGTCTACGACGATCAGAACGGAAAGCTGGTGCGCACCAACCGCATCGAGCTCGATGTGAATCCGGACGAGCGCACCGAGGTGCCTGAGCTGATCGGTGTCGCACAGGGCAAGCTGGTGCTGGTCAATGATGACGACCTCACCTACTGCTCGGTGCGCCTGGATGCCGGCTCCCTCGATACCGTCCTCGCCCGCATCGCCGATATCGCCGAGCCGCTCCCCCGCACCCTGGCCTGGTCGGCCGCGTGGGAAATGACCCGGCAGGCCGAGATGCGGGCCCGCGATTTCGTGGCGCTGGTGCAGCGCGGCGTGAGCGCGGAGACCGAAATCGGTGTGGTGCAGCGCCTTCTCATGCAGGCGCACACCGCACTGTCCTCCTACGCCGACCCGAACTGGGCCACCGAAACCGGCTGGCCCGAATTCGCCGACCGCCTGCTGCAGCTGGCCCGGGCCGCCGCACCGGGCTCCGATGAGCAGCTGGCCTTCGCCAACGCGCTCACCGGCGCACACCTGTCGGTCCGCCACGTCGAAGCGCTGCGACAGGTCCTCGAGGGCGATACCGCCGCAGCCGGGCTCCCCGGCCTGGAGGTCGACACCGATCTGCGCTGGCGGCTCATCCAATCCCTCGCCGCCAACGGCGCGCTCGACGCCGACGGCATCGAAACCCCGGTCATCGACGCCGAATTGGATCGCGACCCGACCGCCGCGGGCCGCCGCCAGGCCGCTGCGGCCGCCACCGCGCGCCCGCAGATCCCGGTCAAGGCCAAGGCCTGGGCAACGGTCATGGAAGACGACTCCGTGCCCAATATCACCGCCCGCGCCATCGTCGCCGGCTTCGCCCCGGTGGGCCAGTCCCACCTGCTGACGCCGTACATCGAACGCTACTTCGCCGAAATCGCCTCCGTCTGGGAGCGCCGCTCCAGCGAGGTCGCCCAAACCGTCGTAGTAGGCCTCTACCCGCACTGGTCCATCACCGAAGAGGCAGTGGCAGTAGCCGACAAGTTCCTCGCCGACGACCACCCCCCGGCCCTGCGCCGCCTCGTGGTCGAAGGCAAAGCCGGCATCGAACGCTCCCTCCGCGCCCGCACCTTCGACAAGCAGTAACCCCCACCCCCGCAGCCCCTCCCGCCTCCTGCGGCAGAGCCTGCGGCCTTCCATCGAACCGAACAGCCCGTGTCTAATCCGAACAGCCCCGATAGGCGTTGTGAGGACAGGACACGGGCTGTTCCGCCTTCAGGCCAACTCCCTGCACGCGGACGCAGCGCGCCGAAGGGTGCACGCATGCCCCCGGATCGACGGCACAACCCGTGTCCAATCCGCACAGCCCGTGCCTCATCCGAACAGCCCCCACAGGGGTTGCGCGGACAGGACACGGGCTGTTCCGCCTTCAGGCCAACTCCCTGCACGCGGACGCAGCGCGCCGAGGGGTGCACGCACGCCCCCGGATCGACGGCACAACCCGTGTCCAATCCGCACAGCCTCGATAGGCGTTGCGCGGACGGGACACGGGCTGTTCGCTTTCTGGCCGACGACCTGCACACGGACGCAGCGCGCCGAGGGTGGACGCGCGCTACCGGATCGACGGCACAGCCCGTGTCATATCGGTACAGCGTTGAGAGGCGTTGTGTGGCACGGACATGGGCTGTTCGGCCGTGCTGCTGTGGGCAGATCCGCTGTGGGCAGCACCGGCGGAAACTGGCGTGGGGGTGGGGCACGGTGGGGGCATGGCACAAGACGACAAGACGCCGATGTTCAACTGGCGCACTAGGGAACAGCTGTTCAGCCGGCGAATTCTGGTGCTGGACGGGCCGCTCGATGATGACAATGGGGCACTGCTCATGACGCAGATGCTGCAATTGGCGGCGGAGGATTCCGAGGCGGGGATCTCGCTGTGGATTCACTCGCCGGGTGGGTCGGTGCCCGCCATGCTGGCCATTCGGGATGTCATGCGGCTGGTGCCGTGCGAGGTGTCGACGCTGGCGCTCGGGTTGGCTTGCAGCGCAGGGCAATTCCTATTGTCCTCCGGGACGGCGGGGCGGCGGTTCGCGCTGCCGCACGCCCGGATTCTCATGCATCAGGGGTCGGCGGGTATCGGCGGCAGTGCGGTCGAGGTGGAGGTGCAGGCCGATGATCTGCGCTACACCGTGCAGACCGTGCTCGGGCTGATCGCCGAGGACACCGGACAGCCCTTCGACCAGGTCTACGAGGATTCCCTGCACGACAGGTGGTTCACCGCACCGCAGGCGCAGGAATACGGGTTCATCGACGGGATCGTCGAATCCTTCTGGCAGATCGTTCCGCAACGGCACAAGGTGGGGATCTCGCAATGACCAGCTACACGATTCCGAATGTCATCGCCCAGCATCCGCGCGGCGAACGCATCATGGACGTCTACTCGCACCTGCTGGCCGAGCGCATCGTGTACCTCGGCACACCCATCGATTCCGGTGTGGCCAATGCCCTCATCGCACAGCTGCTACATCTGGACGCCGACAGCCCGGGCCAGGAGATCAACCTCTACGTCAATTGCGAGGGCGGCGAACTCACCGCCATGCTGGCGGTCTACGACACCATGCAGCACATCTCGTCCCCCGTGGCGACCACCTGCGTAGGCCAGGCCATAGCGGTCGGCGCGGTGTTGCTGGCCGGTGGCGCGAAAGGCCGCCGCACCATGCTCCCGCACGCCCGAGTTGTCCTGCACCAGCCCGCAATCAGCGGCCGCGGCACCATCCCCGACCTGATCCTGCAGGCCGACGAAGTAGTCCGCCTCCGCGCCGAAGTCGAAGCAATCCTCTCCAACCACACCGGCAAGCACCTGGAGGACCTCCGCCGCGACACCGACCGCGACCGCGTCCTCACGGCCCCAGCCGCCCTCGACTACGGCCTCATAGACCGAATCCTCGACCCCCGAGACTGATTCAGCGCCGAGCAACCTGCGTCTCGTCACCTCCGCATGTTTGGACTCATCATCCGGGCAGGCTTGGGCTCGTCATCCCAGCATGTTCGGGCTCGTCAACCGAGCACGTTCGGGCTCGTCAACCGAGCACGTTCGGGCTCGTCATCCCGGCATGTTTTTGGCCGGGATCTACGCCACCGTGGTGGATTCCGGCCAAAAGCGCGCCGGGATGACGAGATCGTCCGGCACCGGCACCGTGAGGGTGCGCGGCAGGCGACGGAAAGGTCAGGCGGCCAGCATGACTGGGCCCGAGATGCGCTGGGGTGCGGGGACGGCCATGCGCTGCGGGGATGAGCTGGTGAGGGCGAGGCTCTGGCGTTGCAGGGCGGCCGCTACCTGGGCGGTGAGGTCGGCGAGGGTGGTGCCGAGGGCGCCGGCCAGGGCCGCGATCATTTCGCTGGAGGGTTCCTTGCGGCCGCGCTCCACCTCGGAGAGGTACTGGGGTGAGATGCCCGCGCGGGCAGCGGTTTCGGTGAGCTTCTCGCCCTGATCCTGCCGCAGGGTGCGCAACCGCGCGCCGAGCACTTCCCGCCACAGCGGCTCACGAGCGGCCGGGGGCGCGGTGCGGGAGCCCGGACGAGGCAGCGGTTCGCGAACCGCATGCGGCCGTGGCGCATCGGGCCGATCGGCACGTCCACCGGGAATCGAATGAAAGCGCGGCTGCTCGGACATGGTCCGAGCGTAAGGCGGCAGGCCCGCGCGCGGCGCACCGTTCTGCTCAGAGCGGAAAACGGCGCACCGTCGCGGCGCCTAGGGGGTGTTTAGACCCGGCCGATGGCGGCGGCCATGACGCGCACCGCGGAAACCAGTCCGTCGATGAGCTCGCCCTGGCGGAAGGAGCTCAGCGCGGCGGTGGCGCCGAGCTGGCATACCCGATCGTTCGCGCGCTCGGCGACATCGGCGCCGGAACGCACCTCGACGGCCTTGGCATTGGGATCGACGGCGATGAGCACCGAACGGGCGGCCTCGGGCGTGGCCGGGAAGACCGCATCCGCGCCGACGCCGGAATCCGCGCCCAGATCACCGATGTAGATGTTGAACCGCACCTTGGTGGCACGGGTGGCGTCGGTCAGCGCATTGTCCATGAGCAGTCGCTCATGATCGCTGAAGGGCACCTCGCTGAACACATCGCCGGCTTCGTGCACGCCGGAGACGCGACCGCTGGTGGTGACGGCATAACCGTGCGGTAGGTCGGCCTCGTTCACCGCAGGCCAATTAGAACTTGCCACTTGCCCGGCCTCCGATCAGGTCCGCCGCGGCGGATTCGATAGCAGCATGATTGCCATGCGCCGACTCAGCATCGTGGTGCCCGGCACCGGTCACCTCGTCGGTAGCGCTCCACAGCACCGGAGGCTGGGTCCACTTCGCACCGAGTTCGTAGTGGTCCGGCTTCTTGCCGGGGTACGGACTACCGAGGAACGACAATCCGGCGATCACCAGATAGATCGCCACCGGGATGCCGACATAGATCAGCACTGTCTGGAGAATGCTCACGGCTCAACGTTAATGGATGCCCGGATCGTCTCAGCCGACTGGTAACCGTGCGCGCGCACGTGTCGTCGGAATCCTTACTGAATCAGCCAGGCCGCAGAGTTTGCCGGAAGTTTTCTCGCGGTAATCAGGGTGCTCGCGAGCAACACCTCACCCGCGGGCAGAGTTATCGGCGCATCCGTCGCGTTGAGCACGCACAACAACCCGCCGTCCCGCCGGAAAGCCAGGCAGCCGGGCGGACTTCCATACCACTCCAGCCCTGGTCCGCCGAATTCCGGCCGCACCGACCGCAATTCGATAGCCATCCGATACAGCGAAACCATGGAGTCCAATCTCTCCAACTGTTTCTCCACCGTCGCCGTCGCCCACCACGCCGGCATGGGCAACCACGGACGCCCCGTGGTGAAGCCGAACGGTGGCTGGTCGCCCTCCCACGGCAGCGGCACCCGGCAGCCGTCCCGGCCCCGCTCGGTATGCCCGGAACGCTCCCAGGTCGGATCCTGCAGCGCCGCCTCCGGCAGGTCGTCGATATTCGGCAGACCCAATTCCGCACCGTTGTAGATGAATACGGCGCCCGGTAGCGCCAACTCCAGCATGATCATGGCCCGTGCCCGCGCCTGCCCGATATCGCCGCCGCCGTAGCGGGTGACCTCACGCTCGATATCGTGATTGGACAGTGTCCAGGTCGGACTGGCGCCGACCGCCGCGACCGCGCGCAGCGAATTGTCCACGGCGTCACGGATTCTGTCCGGATGGAAAGGCGTCTCGGCCAATCTGAAATTGAACGCGAGATGTAGCTCGTCGGGGCGGACATAGTCGCCGAATCTGGTGTTGTCGTCGACCCATACCTCGCCGATGGATACCGCGATCGGAAACTCGTCCATGACAGTGCGCAGGCGCCTGTGGATTTCGTGCACGGCCGGGTTGTTGAAGCGCGGATCATTATCGTCGTGCACCACCAGATGGGTATCGTCGACGGGGCGCTGCGGCACTTCCATATCCGGTAGACCAGCGGGTTTGGCCATACCGTGCGCGACATCGATGCGGAATCCGTCGATTCCGCGGCGCAGCCAGAAACGCATGGTCTGCTCGAAATCGGCAGGCACCTCCGGGTTTTCCCAGTTCAGATCCGGCTGCTGCGGGGCGAAGATATGCAGATACCACTGGCCGGGCCGGCCGTCGGCCTCGGTGATGCGGGTCCAGGCCGGGCCGCCGAAAATACTGGGCCAATTGTTCGGCGGCGCACTGCCATCCGCACCCCGGCCGTCGCGGAAGTAGTACCGGGCGCGTTCCGGACTGCCCGGACCGGCGGCCAGCGCAGCCACGAACCACGCATGCTGATCGCTGGTGTGATTGGGCACCAGATCCATGGTGACCCGCATATGCCGGTGGTGCGCCTCGTCGATCAACTCGTCCATGGCCCGCAGACCGCCGAAGAGCGGATCGATATCGCGCGGGTCGGCCACGTCGTAGCCGCCGTCTGCCATGGGCGAGCGCATGACCGGGCAAATCCACAGCGCATCCACCCCCAGCAGCTCCAGATATCCGAGCTTGTCCCGCAATCCGGGCAGGTCACCGATGCCGTCGCCGTCGGAGTCCGCGAAGGATCGGGGGTAGACCTGATAGAACACGGCGGATCGCCACCATGGCGCCGGAATGGGCGCGGGGCCTGGCACGGCGGGTTGCGCAGCGCCGGGCACGGCGGCGAAGTTGTCGGTCACAGCCGTAATGGTGCCAAAGCATGACGCTGTCGGTGTGCTCGACGGCGACACTTGTCCAGATTCAGCAAATGATCAGCGGGCGACCGGGCGGACCGGAAAGGCTCTGGGGGCCTGCAACTTCTGCGAAACGAATTCAGATGGGCGAGTTCATGAGCGAATTGGCGGCCATCTCCAGATAGTCGAGCAACTGCTTACGGTGCTGGTCATCGAGTACGGCGGGCTCGATCTCGGCCACCGCGATGTGCATGGCGCGCAGCCACGCGTCCCGCTCGATTGGTCCGACCTTGAACGGCTGATGCCGCATGCGCAGCCGCGGATGGCCACGCTCCTCGCCGTAGGTGCGCGGGCCGCCCCAGTACTGCTCGAGGAACATGCGCAGCCGCCGCTCGGCCGGACCCAGGTCCGCTTCGGGGTAGAGCGGCCGCAAAACCTCGTCCTGCGCCACCTCGCGATAAAACACGGCAACCAGCCGCTGGAAGGTGTCAGCCCCACCCACGGCCTCGTAAAAAGATGTTGTCGTTTGCTCGCCCGAAGTCACAGTGTCTATCTTGCCTCCGCTTCGCTCCGGCTGGTTCGCGGCCCCGAAGTCTCGGCCTTCCCTCCTCCGCTCCTCCGCTTCGCTCCCCCACTCCAAGGCACAGGTCTATGGAGCCGCAGTCCAGACCGAGACGGCCGCGAACCCCTAGCGTGCAGTGTCTGAGGGTTGTTCCGATGGGCGTTTCATACCGTCACGCATCGTTCATCCGTTTGTGCCCGACAATGTGCGAAATCACCGTGCAATGTGCGCGATTCCATGGTCAACTGGGTGGCAGTCTGCCGAGATACCACACCATCGGACGAACACGAACGCGGGGTAGGCCCATGAAGCAGCGGCACAGCGCCCGGCACGAGGCGCGCACGCATCGACAACTCCAGCCCGCCGACGTCCACAATCGTGGGTCGGGGGCTACTCCGCTGCACATCTTGTCCGACTATCACTCGGGCGCGCATTCCGAACACGCCGCGCATCAACCACCCGAAGCCCCGCCCGGCATGAGCTGGTCGAAAAGTCGCGTTCTGCTCTTGAACGCCACGTACGAACCGCTCACCGCCCTCTCCGCGCGCCGCGCGGTCGTGCTCCTGATCTGTGACAAAGCCCAGACCGTGCACGACAATCCCGAAGGCCCGGTTGTACACTCCGCCGGCACCTCGGTGGCGCTCCCCTCGGTGATCCGACTACGCAATTACGTGCATGTTCCCTATCGCGCCCGCGTGCCCATGACCCGCGCCGCGCTCATGCATCGTGATCGCTATCGCTGCGCCTACTGCGGCGGTAAGGCCGAGACCATCGACCATGTGATTCCGCGCAGTCGTGGTGGCCCGCACACCTGGGAGAATTGCGTCGCGTCCTGTGCGCCGTGCAATCACCGCAAGGCGGACAAGATGCTCAGCGAGCTGGGCTGGACCCTGCACCATCAACTGGTGTCACCGAAGGGCCCGCACTGGCGATTGCTCACTGCCAGTTCGGAATTGGATCCCACCTGGCTGCAGTATCTCGGCGAGGGCGCGGCCTAGCCCCGGGCCGCACTATTCTCCGGTCGGCAGACCGGCTTCACCGGCAAGCATCCCGAGCGCACGCAGGAATGCGGCGCGTTCGGCTGTCGTCAGCCCCGCGGTGAGCTCCCCGTCGAGATCCCGCGCGGCCTTTTCGCAGCTGCGCAGCAACTCCCGGCCGTGATCGGTCAGCGTGAGTACCTGCCGGCGCCGGTCCGCGGGATCCCGCACCCGCTCGATGGCCCCGAGCCGTTCCAGATGATCGGCCAATGCCACCACCAGGCTGGGCGCGACACCGAGCGTGGCCGCCAATTCCTGCTGTGACGCGGCCTGTCCGATGCTCAGCGCGGTCAGCACCCCGGCGTGTTTGGGCTTGAGGTCGTAGGACTCGATCCGCGCGGCGAACCGGTCGGTGACCGCCGAGCCGAGCGTGCCGAGTCGAAATGCGACCGTTCCCGGGAGTCCACTCGACTTCTTGACATCGTTCACAGGTCAGATGATACTTGCCTCAAAATGATTCAGAGCATGAATGATTTAGAGAGAGAACGAAATGGACACCTATGTCGCGATCGCCCTCGCCAATGCCGCCGTCGCACTGCTCTCGGGAGCGTCCAGCGTGGTGGGCATGCTTCGACCGGCACTCGCCGTACCTGGCGGCGGGCCGGCTACGCCCGGCACGATGTTCTTCGCGTATGCGTACGGCGCTCGCGCGGTGCCACTGAGCGTGATCCTGCTGATGCTGCTGGCCATCGGCGCGCGTGGCGAATTGACCCCGATCCTGGTGGTGGCGGGGCTGGCCCAGATAGGTGACGCGGCCATCGGGGCGAGTCGCCGGAACTGGCCGATGGCGGCTACCTGCGTCGTACTCGCCGCCGTGCACCTGCACTCCGCCTGGTGGCTAGCGGGTCAGTGAAAACAGCTGGGAATCAAGGGGATTCGAGCGTCATACCGACGTCAGCTGTATTCGCTGACAAGCAGCGCCCAAGTTCCAGGGACCAGCGCTTCGAAGACGTGCGGCATATCGCCGGGGTAACAGATGTAGTCGCCGGGCCGCAGTTCCACGGGGGCGTCGGCGGGACCGGCCTTGGCGACGCCCGCACCCAGCACAATGTGCTCGACCACGCCGCGGCTGTGCGGATCGGAGTCGCGGGGGTGGCCGGGTTCGGCGGTAATGCGGTAGATATCGCGCCGCGCCGTGGGCGGGGAGGCGGCCAGCAGCGTGGTCCGGTACTCCGATTGCGAGGAGGCGAGCTGCGCTCCCTCGCCCGCACGGATCACCTGTACCGCCGGGCGCGGTGGATCGAGCAGTCGCGAGAAGGGAATGTCGAGTGCGGTGCACAGCGCCCACAGGGTTTCGATGCTCGGATTACCCGCGCCCGACTCCAGTTGCGAGAGTGTGGATTTCGCGATTCCGGCGCGGCGCGCGACCTCGGTGAGCGAGAGCCCGGAACGGGCGCGCTCACGGCGCAGGGCGGCGGCGATCGCCTCCTGCGGTGAGGTGGGCGAGGAGCTGTCGGACACGGTCATATCGGGTTCACACAGTACCCGGCGTGACGACGACCCCTTTGACTAACCGGGCAACATGCGTTCAATATAGACAACATGCGTTCGATATGGCGAACACTGGATCGGGGTGCTCTCACCGGTATTGCGGCGATCTGCCTGGCTGTGACCATGATCGGCGTCTCCTACGGCGCCACCACCGTCACCTCCGGATTCCCGATCTGGCTACCCATACTGCTCAGCGTGGCTGTGGTCGCGGGCGGCTCGGAGTTCGTCTTCATCGGCATTCTGACCGGTGGCGGCAGTTTGGTCGCCGCGGTGCTGGCCGGTTTGCTGGTCAATGCGCGGCACCTTCCCTACGGGCTATCCGTACCTGATGTGGTCGGCACGGGGTGGCGGCGACTGCTCGGCACGCATGTCATGAACGACGAATCCGTTGCCATGGCACTGGCCCAGCCCGACCGTGCTCGCCGCCGGGCCGCGTACTGGCTATGTGGCCTCGCCGTTTTGACGGCGTGGCCGCTGGGAGCCGCGGTGGGTGCGGCACTCGGCTCGGTCGTTCCGAATCCCAACGCCTTCGGGCTGGACGCGGTTTTCCCGGCGGTGCTGATCACCCTCGTGCTCCCGGCTCTGCGCGAACCCCTCACTCGCACAGCCGCTCTCGCCGGAGCTGCCGTCGCGGCGGTGACCACCCCCTTCCTGGGCGCCGGACTGCCGGTACTGCTGGCGCTGACCGCGGTGCTGCTGGTCGTCCGTCGCGCCGGTACCACCGAAAGCGTCTCCGCGAATGCCGTAGAGGCCGCATAGATGACGAGCACACTCATCGCTGGTGTCTGCGCGCTTGCCGTGGGCACCTTCGCATTCCGATTCGCGGGACCCGCACTACGCAACCGCATGAAGATTTCACCGCGGACGATCAAGCTGCTCGAGATCGCGTCGGTTGTGCTGCTGACCGCACTGGCCGTCACCACACTCCTGCCCTCCGGCAGCGGCAAGATCGGATTCGCCCTCCCCGCAGGGGTTCTGGTCGCCGCAGTGCTGTCTTGGCGGCGCGCGCCGCTACTGCTGGTGATCCTCGCCGCCGCCGTTGTCACTTCCGGATTGCGAATGCTCGGCGTGCACTGAGCCTGCGCCGTTCCGGTGCACGGGAATTCGCGCTACTTGACGCAGGGGATGCCGTCCGCATCCATATTGGACAGATCGGTGGGAGCGGGCGCCTTGCTGCCGGTCGCGGTGGCCGAAACCGGAGGCGGTGGCGGTGCTGTGGTCGTGGTGACGGTCGTGCTGTCATCGGTCGACTTGGCCAGATCGGCAATCGGGCCCGAGCTGGTCAGGTCGGATCCGATGGTCAACTGCACCGTCCCCGCGTCCACCGAGGTCGACTTCGTCGCGGTGATGCCGAGCTTGTCGGCGAGCCCCGCCGCCGCGGCATCGGCGCCACGACCGTAGGTGATGGTGCTGTTGCTGAGGTTCGCGCCGGTCTCCACCGTGCCGCGGGTGAATCCCAGGGCGGTGAACGAATCCGCGACGCGAGCTGCCAGGCCGGTCGTCCCGGTGCTGTTCACCACGTTCAGCGTGACCCCGGCGGCCGCGGCAATATTGGTCGGGGTGGCCGATGTTGTCGTCGCGGTTGTGGTTGTGCTTGCACCGGACCCACTGAGCAGATTGTGCGCGATGGCGCGGATCTCGGTGACGTCGACGATATTGATGTCCTCGCCCGCGTCATCGGTACCGAAGTCCTTGACCGGCAGCGTGAACAGCGATATCCCGCCCGAGCTCAGTGCAGACGCGTGCTGAGCGAACGACGCCAGATCCAGCTTGTCGTCGATGGCGATGTTCTGTTTGGCCACATCCAGCAGATCGCGCAGTCGGCTCGGATTGGACATGGCGCCGGAGCTCTGCAGGCTGTGCATGAGCGACACGATGAACGCCTGCTGCCGCCGGGTGCGATCGAGATCGGTGAAATTCAGATCCGGGTCCGGATCACGGCGCTGGCGCACGAATGCCATGGCCTGCGAGGCGTCGATATCCTGTTTGCCTTTTTTGAAATCGGCGCCGGAGAAATTGTCGGAGGTGTTCTCGTTCAGGCAGACCGTGATCGGCTGCACGACCTGCGCGAGCTGGAAGAACGCCACCAGCGTCACCTCGACGAAATGGTCGACCGTCACACCGCCGAGAAAGGCTCGCACGGTATCGATCTCGGCCTTGCGGCCCACCTCCCGAGACTGCTGCTCGAGGTCCAGGTCCTTGACGCCGGTGGCCTCCAGTTTGGTCTTGGCCCGGTCGTAGGCCAGGCCGTACGCCTGCTTGATCTTGCCCTTGCACGGGGACTGAGCGCACGAGGCGTCCGCCAGCTGCACATAGTCGTCGCGAGGAATGGAGATACCCGTCGCCTTCGAGCCGTCACCCGGAATGTGGATCAGGATCAGCACATTCGAGTTGTAGCCGCCGACGCTATCGTCGCCGGCGTGCAACGCGTCGTACATATCCTGCGGCAGCGGTTTTCCCTGCTCGTCGAGGCGACTGTCCAGCCCCATGATGAGGATGTTCTGGTCCTTGCCGTCCGACTTCGGGGCGTCACCCAGGGCGCCCGAGGTGGTCACGCCCGCGACGACATCGTGGTACCCGCGCCACGCCGCTCCGGTTCCGATCACCACAACCATTGCCAGCAGCGCGACAAACGCGCGGCCGGCCAGCCGCAGCCCGCGCTCGGAGGTACTGCGAGGCGCGGACTGACGGCGGGAGGGTGCAGGTTTACGGCGCGGCGCGGGTTTGCGAGCGTGTCGACGGTGATCCGGCATCGGCTACTTTCCAGGTGTTCTTCAGCGCGCCAGCAGCGGCAGGGCCGGGCCACGGCGGCGGGCAACCGAACCGTAGCGGGCATCGAGGCGCAGCCAGGTGCGGGCAGTACGGACGCGGACGATCTCGTCGGCGGAAATGCGGCGGGATTCGGTCTTCTCACCGCTGTGCGGAATGAAATCCATTGCGGCGAGCGCGAAAACAACCCGCATGGGCACCTCGACGGTTTCGCCGCTACCGGAGACGGTCAGCACCGTCTGTTCCAGCAGGGCAGCCGGCGGGCCATGGCTGCTGCCGTGGTCCTGTGCCAATTGTGCGCCGCGCTCGGCCAATTCGACGAGCATGCGGGCGGGGACATCGTCCACGTGTACGAAACCCGATTCCGGTGGCAGCGCGGAGCGCCAGGACGAATCCATGGCGTAGCCCAGGCTGAACGGGTTGGCTGCGCCCGGCCCGTGCAGGCCGGACAGCACCACGTCACCGGCGACTGTCACATCGTCCATGCCGAGATCGGCCACTACGGTGCGCACCGCGAGGGCTTCGAAACCGGTTGCGGCCCACGCGGATACATAGCGATCCCCGCGGCGGCGCAAGCGAATGACCGCGGCCGGATCCAGGCGGATCGCATGGGAGAGGAAGGTGGCGAGATTCTCCCGTTCCGCCGGATCGGGAATGTGCAGGGTGAGTTCTCCAGACGTCACTGTCGTCGAACTCGGGTCAGTCAGCCAGCCACAGCGACAGATAGTCTCGCTCGGCTGGGTCGAGGCGGCGTAGTCGCTGGGTGTCGATATCGAAAGCGGCGAGCTGGGTGGAGGCGATCACGGCCGCCGGGGAGTCGGGATCGGCGCCACCGGCACGCACCTCGTAGCCGACGGTGAAGTCCACCGCGCGCAGCCGCTCGATCCACATGGAGACATCGAGCGGTGAATCCTCGTGCCGCAGCTGGCCCTTGTACTGCACCCGCAGATCGGCCAGCACGCAGCCGGAACGCAACCGGACCGTGGGCCGATCATCGGTGAACAGCCACGGAATGCGGGCTTCCTCCAGCAGGGTCACCATGCGGGCATGGTTGATGTGCTGGAAGGCGTCCATATCCGACCAGCGCACCTCGACCTTGGTGTGGAAGCGCTTCGAGCCGGGCAGAGCAGGGTCTCCTGCGCTGAGCACAGGCGCCTTTTCATGGCCGTTCAGCGAACCGACACTCGTCAACGCGGTACCTCCGATTGGGCGCCCACCCCGCTCACCATGCTGCGCACCTGCCGCGCCGCAACCGACAGCGTGGCCAGGTCGTGGGTTCCGGATTCGAACAGTTCCGAGAGGGCCGCGCGAGCACGACCCAAACGGGACTGATTTTTCGACTCCCAGTATGCAATTTTTTCCTCGGCCGTCTCCTCCGGGTCACCGGCGGAGAGCACATCGAGGGTCAGCGAGCGCAGTGAGCCGTACATATCGTCGCGCAGTGCGAGGCGGGCCAGCGCGTGCCAGCGGTCACCCCGTTCCAGGTGGCTGACCGCCTGCAACAGCCAATCGATCTTCAGGTGATCGTTGAGCGCGTAGTACAGCGCACCCACTTCTTCACCCTGACGATCGGTGATATCGGCGATATCGATCACATCGAGCAGCGGGAAGAGATTCAGCAGCCCGAATACCTCGGTCGCCAACTCGGACGGCGCTCCCCGGCCGATGAGCGCCTGCGACTGCTCATTGAGCGTGTCGATGTGGTGACCGCGCAGCCAGCCCGGCACCTTGGGCGCGAGTCCGCGCACCTCCTGGGCATAGCGGTGGATCTCCGCACCGACCGCAATGGGCTGCGGGCGATTGTTGAGCAGCCAGCGCGAGGCGCGGTCCAGCGTGCGCTTGGTCTCCAGTTCGAGGGTGTCCTTCATACCGGTGGACACCTCGGCGTCGCGAATGCGATCCCAGATGGAATGCAGGCCGAAGATCTGGGTGGCGGCGGTGAAGGCGCGCACGGAATCGGAGGCGGTGGCCCCGATCTCCTCGCTGAGGCGATGCGCGTAGCTGATACCGCCAAGATCGACCATCTCGTTCACCAGCATGGTGGTGGTGATCTCACGGCGCAGCCGGTGCTTCTTGATGGCCGTACCGAAGCGAGTGCGCAGCGGCGTCGGGAAGTAGTGCGTCAGCCGCGACGAGAAGTAGGGGCTGTCGGGCAGATCGCCGGCCAGCAGATCCGTCTTGAGCGAAAGCTTCACGTGCGCCATCAGATTCGACAGCTCCGGGGAGGCCAGACCCGTGCCCTGTTCCATCCGCTGCTTGATCTCGATCTCGCTGGGCAGCGCCTCGAGCTCGCGGTCCAGACCCCGGCGCGCCTCGAGTTCCTCGATGACACGCTTGTGCACATTCAGCATGCGCGGCGCCTCGGCCCGCGACATACCCATGAGGTAGTTCTGGGAGACGTTGTCCTGCAGTACCAGTGCGGCGACCTCGTCGGTCATGGACGCCAGCAGCGGATTACGCTCGGCCTCGGGCAGCTCACCGCTGGAGACCACACCGTCGAGCAGGACCTTGATATTGACCTCATGGTCGGAGCAGTCCACGCCCGCCGAATTGTCCAGGGCATCGGTATTCATCTTGCCGCCGCCCCGGCAGAACTCGATTCGGCCCAAAGCCGTCGCACCGAGATTGCCGCCCTCGCCGATCACCTTGACGCGCAATTCGTTTCCGCTCACGCGGATCGCGTCATTGGACTTGTCGCCGACCTCGGCATTGGTCTCGACACTGGCCTTGATGTAGGTGCCGATACCGCCGTTCCAGAGCAGCTGCACCGGAGACTTCAGGATGGCGCGCATCAGCTCCGGCGGGGACAGCGCCGTCACGTCGGCTGCCAGCCCGAGCACCCCGCGGACCTGCGCGCTGACCGGAATCGACTTCACGGTCCGGTCGTAGACGCCACCGCCCGCGCTGATGAGCGAGCGGTCGTAATCCCCCCACGAGGAGCGCGGCAGCGCGAACATGCGCTCCCGCTCCACGAACGAGACCTCCGGATCCGGAGTCGGATCCAGGAAGATATTACGATGGTCGAAGGCGGCGACCAAACGAATATGCCGCGACAGCAGCATGCCGTTGCCGAAGACGTCACCGCTCATATCACCGACACCGACAACAGTGAAATCCTCTGTCTGAGTGTCGATATCCATCTCGGCGAAGTGCCGCTTCACACTCTCCCACGCACCACGGGCGGTAATGCCCATGGCCTTGTGGTCGTAACCCACCGAACCACCCGAGGCGAAAGCGTCACCGAGCCAGAAACCGTACTGCTGCGCAACATCATTAGCGATATCGGAGAAGGTGGCGGTGCCCTTGTCCGCAGCGACCACCAGATAGGTGTCATCACCATCGAGGCGGCGCACCCGCTCGGGCGGAACCACCTTCCCGGTGGCGCGGTCCACATTGTCGGTGACATCGAGCAGACCCGAGATGAAGGTGCGGTAGCAGGCAATACCCTCGGCCTGCAGTGACTGCCGATCGGAGACCGGATCGGTGGTGGCAGCCGGCGCCTGCTTCACCACGAACCCGCCCTTCGCCCCGACGGGGACGATGACCGCGTTCTTCACCGCCTGCGCCTTCACCAGGCCCAGGATCTCGGTGCGGAAGTCCTCCAGGCGATCCGACCAGCGCAACCCACCGCGCGCGACCGGACCGAACCGCAGGTGCACACCCTCGACCCGCGGCGAATACACGAAGATCTCGAATTGCGGCCGCGGCTTGGGCAATTCGACGATCTCCCGCGGTTCCACCTTGAAGGACAGATACTCCCGCGGGTGCCCCTCGGCATCGGTGACGTAGTAGTTCGTGCGCAGGGTGGCCTTGATGAGCCCGAGAATGGCGCGCAGGATGCGGTCGGCATCCAGGCTCACCACCTCGTCGATGCGGTGGCGCACCGCACCTTCCAGATCGCGGGCGTGATCCTCATCGGCGGAATCGGGATCGAAGAGTGCGGCGAACAGATCGACGAACATGCGTGCCGCATCCGGGTAGGCGAGCAGCACCCGGGTGATATTGGCCTGGCTGTACGGGAATCCGGCCTGCTGCAGGTATTTCGCGTAGGCGCGCAGGATCGATACGGTGCGCCAGTTCAGTTCGGCCCGCAGCACCAGCTCATTGAGACTGTCCGCCTCGGCGCGGCCGTACCAGAGCGCCTCGAAGGCGGCGGTGAATCGCTCGCGCAGACCGCGCACCTGATCGTCGAGCGCGTCCAGGCGGGCGGCGGACTCCACCAGCTCGGCGTCCATATTCCGGTCCAGCGCACTGCGCATCAGCTCCGGCCGGGCCAGCAGGCCGAAGTCGTAGACCCACTGTTCGGGGCCGTGATCGAAGTCGAGCTGATGCGGCCGCTCGTCGATCACCTCGACCCCGAGGCTCTGCAGCACGGGCAGTACCTGGCTCAGCGAGATGCCGTTGCCGCCGACGTAGAGGGTGAAACGCCAGGAGCCGGGCGTGGAATCGGCACGGCGGTACAGGTATTGATCGATGCTGCCCGGCTGCAGCTGCTGCAGCCGGACGATATCGGCCAGCGCGCGCCCGGATTCGAAGTCTTCCTTGTAGCTTTCGGGCAGCGCGTCGGTATAGCGCTGAACCACAGCCGGATCCAGCACGGTGGAGGTGGCGACCTCATCGCGCAGATGGTCTTCCCAGGTGCGGCTGGCCTCGGCGAGCAGATTCTGCAGGCGCAGCCGGTTGGACTCGGAGGTATCGGCCGCACCGCCCTCGTCGGGCAGGCGGACCGTGAAATACACACTGGCGAGATCACTTTCGGAGACCCGCGCCGAATAGTCGATGGAAACGCCGCCCAGCTCGCGGACCAGGGTGTCCTGCATCTCCAACCGCACCCGGGTGGTGTAGCGATCGCGGGGCAGGTACACCATGCAGGAGACGAAGCGGCCGTAGCCGTCCATGCGCATGAAGAGCCGAACCTGGCGGCGCATAGCGACATTCAGCACCGCGCCGGCGGTGCGGCGCAGCGTGTCACTGTCGGAGGAGAACAGTTCGGTGCGCGGGAAGGATTGGATGACCTCGAGCATCTCCTGCCCGGAGAAGGATTCCAGATCGAAGCCGCTGGCCTCGATGACCGACCGCACCCGGCGTCCGATCATCGGGATATCGAGCACGTTCTCGTGCAGCGCGGTGACGGTGAAAACACCGATGAACAGGTGCTCGCCGAGAACCGTTCCGGCTTCGTCGATTTCGGCGACGCCGACGAAGTACGGGTAGACCGCGCGGTGCACGGTGGCCGGCACCAGACCCTGGGTGAGCATGAGCAGCGGCTGGTCACCGCTGTTGTCGGGCACCCGGAAATCGGTGCCGACATTGGGCCGCAATACGCCGAGGCTGGTGCCGGGCATGATGGTCGACTTGGTGTGGCCATCGAGGGTGGTGCGCTCGTAGCGCGCGTAACCGAGCACGGTGAAGTGGCCGTCGGCCAGCCAGCGCAGCAGATTCGCGCAATCGGTGAGATCCGCTGCGCCGAACGAAGATTTCTCGCCCTTCACCGCATTGTCGAGTTCGTCGGCCACCCGCTGCTGCGCCGCGCGCATGGCCTTGGTGTCCGAAATGACCTGGCGCACATCGGTGAGCACGTCGGGGAGCGCAGTCTCGATCTTCTCCAGCAGCTCACGACTGGTGGAGGGGTGCAACTGCAGATGCATCCAGGATTCGCGCAGGCCGGTGCCGCCATTGCCGTCGACCTCGTGCGGGACAGCGGCTTCCAGCAGGCCGTCGGCGTTGCGGGTGACCTCGAAAACCGGGTGCACCACCTCACTGACGCTGATGCCCATGCGGGTCAGCGATGAGGTGACGGACTCCACCAGCAGCGGCATATCGTCGGTGACCATCTGCACGGCGGCACCCAGATCGGTGTCGTCATCGTGGTGGTAAACCCGCACATTGGCGGTACCGGGCGTGCGCTTGATCGCGAGATCCACATGGCAGCGGAAGATCTGGGTCGAAGTCGCAGGTACCGCGCAGTCCGCATCACCGGCATCGACGTGGCGGAAATACGCCTCCTCGAGCGATACCAGATCGCCTCGCAACGACGCGGGCAAACTCGCAGCCCAAGCCGCGCTAGACAATTCGGACGACACCGTCATTTCGCCAACTCCCTCGGATTAGGTTCCGTACCAAAGCGACGCCGGTCCGAGAGTAGCTGGACGCTGGTTGCGCCGGGCTGAATTCCCCTCAATGCCACTCCGCGTCGCACGGTTCGGGCAAACCGGGCGGTACGGCGTTGGTATGAGCTGACCGGAATGACCAGGTGACGTACGACAAACCTTGCACCAAAACAGTTTTCACGCATTTGTGCATTCGCGAAATAGCAGAATTCGCTATTCGATTGCCGTTCATCCGGGAGTGCGAAGGTGCTCACCCGGATGAACAGCGAGCCGTCAGCTATCGACTTGTGGCAGACGATTCGAACGCTGTCCTGTGGCGAGGGTCGGCCACCGGACAACTGCCGTGCGACCTAGCCGCGAGTGAGCTTGCGGTGGGTGACACGGTGCGGCCGCGCCGCCTCCTGGCCCATCCGCTCGATCTTGTTCGCCTCGTAGGCCTCGAAGTTGCCCTCGAACCAGAACCACGCGGCGTCGTTGTCGTCATTGCCCTCCCACGCCAGGATGTGGGTGCAGGTGCGGTCCAGGAACCAGCGATCGTGGGAGATGACCACCGAACAGCCGGCGAAGTTCTCCAGCGCGTTCTCCAGCGAGCCGAGGGTCTCGACGTCGAGGTCGTTGGTGGGCTCATCGAGCAGGATCAGGTTGCCGCCCTGCTTGAGCGTCAGCGCCAGGTTCAGGCGGTTGCGCTCACCACCGGAGAGCACACCGGCCTTCTTCTGCTGATCCGGGCCCTTGAATCCGAACGCGGAAACGTATGCGCGGGAAGGCATTTCCTGATTGCCGACCTGAATGAAGTCCAGACCCTCGGAAACCACCTCCCACACATTCTTCTGCGGGTCGATGCCGGAGCGGTTCTGGTCGACATAGCTCAGCTTGACCGTCTCGCCGACGCGCACGATGCCGCTGTCCGCCTGCTCGAGGCCGACAATGGTCTTGAACAGCGTCGACTTGCCGACACCGTTCGGGCCGATGACGCCGACAATGCCGTTGCGCGGCAAGGTGAACGACAGATCCTTGATGAGCTGGCGATCGCCGAAGCCCTTGTCGAGGTGCTCGACCTCGACGACCACATTGCCCAGACGCGGGCCGGCCGGGATCTGGATCTCCTCGAAGTCCAACTTGCGCATCTTGTCGGCCTCGGCGGCCATCTCGTCATAGCGAGTCAGACGCGCCTTGCTCTTGGCCTGACGTGCCTTGGCACTGGACCGGACCCACGCCAGCTCCTCCTTGAGGCGCTTCTGCAGCTTCTGGTCCTTCTTGCCCTGCACCTCGAGGCGCTCGGCCTTCTTCTCCAGGTAGGTGGAGTAGTTGCCCTCGTACGGGAAGGTACGGCCGCGGTCGAGCTCGAGGATCCACTCGGCGACATTGTCGAGGAAGTACCGGTCGTGAGTGACGGCGAGCACGGCGCCCGGGTACTTGGCCAGGAACTGCTCCAGCCACAGCACGGACTCGGCGTCCAAGTGGTTGGTGGGCTCATCGAGCAGCAGCAGATCGGGCTGGCTCAGCAGCAGCTTGCACAGCGCGACGCGGCGGCGCTCACCTCCGGAGAGGTTGGTGACCGGCTCCTCCGGCGGCGGGCAGCGCAGCGCGTCCATGGCCTGCTCCAGCTGGGAGTCGATATCCCACGCATCGGCGTGATCGAGATCCTCCTGCAGCTTGCCCATCTCTTCCATGAGCTCGTCGGAGTAATCGGTCGCCATGAGCTC
Organism: Nocardia sp.; assembly: GCF_025465275.1. Taxonomy (GTDB): domain Bacteria; phylum Actinomycetota; class Actinomycetes; order Mycobacteriales; family Mycobacteriaceae; genus Nocardia. The sequence goes on from NZ_JAODNK010000044.1 coordinate 34,265, forward strand.
GGCGATCTCGTTGAAGCGGTCCAGCTTCACCTTGATCTCGCCGAGGCCCTCCTCAACATTGCCGCGAACGGTCTTCGCTTCATTGAGTTCCGGCTCCTGCATGAGGATGCCGACGGTCGCACCGGGCGCCAGCCAGGCTTCACCGTTATTCGGCTGGTCCAGTCCCGCCATGATCTTCAGGACGCTCGACTTACCGGCGCCGTTCGGGCCGACGACACCGATCTTCGCGCCCGGAAGGAAGTTCAAGGTCACATTGTCGAGCACGACCTTGTCGCCATGCGCCTTTCGAACCTTAATCATCTGGTAAATGAACTCAGCCATATGGGCAAGCCTAACTGTGTTGGGTTGCCGGATCTCCGGCGCGGTCGGCATCGGTGGCAGGCTGCGGCGGCGCCTCGGGGCGGTCGCTGTGGCCGAAGTGTTTGCGCAGCACCGGGGCGCTGCAACGGCCCAGGTCGGGGCCGAGGGCGAGGGCGCGCATCTCGAGATCGCTGCGCCCTGTGCCGTCCCTGGTGGTGTACTCGTTCGAGCGGAGTTGACCGTAGGCGATGATCGGATCGCCGCGCTGCAGCGAGGCCTCGACGCCCTCCACCAGTTTGCGCCAGCAACTGACGGTCAGATACAGCGTCCCGGCGTCCACCCAATCGCCGGTGGCCTGATCGAATCGGCGGCTGGTGCTCGCCAGCCGAAAACTGAGCACCTGCTCCCCACTCGGCAGTTCGCGTCGCGTCGGATGGGTGACCACCCGCCCGATCACCGCGGTGTTCGCCTCGTACATCGCCATCCCCCTTGCTGTTTCGCGGTCCCCTTCTCTGCTTCAAGCGTGACGTGGGCACCGCCCGCGCACCAGCGCATTTCCGTGATTGTGGATAACTTCAGGCCATGTGAACAGGCGACGAATCAGAGCGTCGTGAGATCGGTGTTCGCGCCACAGAGCACGACCACCGGCCGCTCCCCCGGCGCAGGCACGTACGCACCGCTCTGAATCGCGGCCACTGCGGTAGCTCCGGCCGCTTCGACGACGATCCGGAATTCCCGCCACAGGTATTCGCGCGCCATCACGATCGCATCGTCGCTGACCAGCACCGACCGCACCGCGTACCGCTGCGCCACCTCCATGGCGATATCACCGATCCGGCTGGCGCCCAGCGCATCCGAGGCCACGCTCGACACCTCGACATCCACCGGATGCCCCGCCGCCAGCGCGGCGTGCAAGGTCGGCGCACCCTGCGGTTCCACCCCGATCACCCGGCCACGCAGGCCCAATGCCACCGCGATCCCGGCGACCAGTCCGCCGCCACCGACCGCCACCAGCACCGGCGGCCGACCCCGCACCTGCTCCTCGATTTCCAGCCCCACCACGCCCGCACCGGCCACGATCTCCGGCAGATCGTAGGCGTGCAGCTGCATGGCGCCACGCTCCTTGGCGAGCTGGCAGGCATAACGGTGCGCTTCCGCGTAAGTCGTTCCGTGCCACAGCACCTCGGCGCCGTGCGACCACATGGCCGCCACCTTCGTATGCGGCGCGGACTCCGGCACCACCACCGTGCAGGACAGTCCGCGCAGCGAACTTGCCAGCGCCGCGGCAATACCCGCATTGCCGCCGGAGGCGATCACCACACTGCCGCTGCCGGCCCGGGCCTGCAGCAGCGCATTGAGGCAGCCGCGCACCTTGAAGGTGCCGCCGTGCTGCAGATGTTCGAGCTTCAAGGTGACCGGAACCGGGCCGCGCGGGCCCAGGATCTCGGTGTGGAACACGGGCGTCTTGCGGATCTGCCCGTACAGCAAGCGGCGCGCCCGCCGCACATCGGATCGATAGAGCCGCTTGACTTTCCCGGTCGCCTGGGCGACGTCACTCACTTACGTACCTCTCGATCACGCCGGGCCAGCTCGGCATACATGGCGTTGTACGAACTGAGTTCCGCATCGTCATCGCGGTCCGCGGCGCGATCGATTCTCGTGGCCAGCTTCTTATCGCTGCGTGACCATTGGATGAGCAGTGCCAGCATCACCACCACCAGCGGTATTTCACCGCTGGCCCAGGCGAGGCTACCGCCGGTGTGCTGATCCTCGAGCAGGTTGTTGTTCCAGCCCAGGCCGAGCGCGCGATAGAACCAGCCGCCCAGCACGGTTTCCATACTCATGAGCGCGATACCGAAGAAGGCGTGGAAGGGCAGTGATCCGAACACCATGCCCAGCCTGGTGAGCGGCTCCACCTGTCGCGGCTTGGGATCGATACCGATGACCACCCAGTAGAAGAGGTAGCCGCTGAGCAGGAAGTGCACATTCATCAGAATGTGCGCGCCGTGCGAGCCGACGAACTGATCGAAGACGCCACCCAGATACAGCACATAGAAACCGGATACGAAGAACACCGCGGCGACCACCGGCTGAGTCATGAAGCGCGACACCGGGTTGTGCACGGCGGCGAGAATCCACTCGCGCGGTCCCGGAGGCGCGTCGCGACCGGCCGGCGGCAGGGCACGCAGGGCCAGCAGCACCGGGCCGCCGAGCGCGAACAAGATCGGGGCCAGCATGGAGAGCATCATGTGCTGGCCCATATGCACGCTGAACATGGCCGGCGCGTACCGGCCGATGCCGGAACTCGTCGCGATCAGCAGCACCACGCAGGCAGACATCCAGGAGATGGTCCGACCCACCGGCCACGCGTCACCGCGCCGGCGCAGCCGCCGCACACCCAAGAGATAGAGGACAGCCAGCACGATGGCGAGCGTCCCGAACATCAGATCGAAACGCCAGTCGAACGCGAGCCGGCTGATGCTGGGCGGTCCGGCCAGGTTGTAGCCGATCTCCACCTCGGCCGGAGTCGGGATCTTGCGCAGATCCGGCGGCGGTGTGCGGCCCAGGCCGACGGCGAGTCCGATGGTGGCCGCGAAGATCAGCACCTCCACGCCCGCGAATCGAACCAGCGCGCCGCGATCGTCCGGATCCTTGTCGAGTGCGGGCAGCGCCCGCTTCCGCTGCAGGAATCCGATGATGCCGAGCACAATCAGCGCGGTCGCCTTGGCCAGTACGAGCCGGCCGTAAGTAGTACTGAGCAGATCCGCCCACGGCACGCGGATCCAGGCATTGATCACACCGCTGATCGCGATCACCACATAGGAAACAGTGGCGACCTTCGAGAATCGGCGGGCGGCCAGCGCGGTGTATTTGCCCTCACGCAGTGCGTAGGCCAGCACCGCGAACAATCCGCCCACCCAGAAGCACGTCGAAAGCAGGTGCAGGATCAAACTATTGGTGGCGATATCGTGCGCGCCGCCCGCCGACGAATGTCCGGTGAGCGCGACCGGCAGCAGTGACACCACCGAGAGCAGCAGCAGCGGCGGCGTCCAGCCCCAGCGCAACGCCACTCGGCAGCCGACCGCGAGCGCCACCACGAAAAACACTGTGAATCGCCATGACCCGGCCACATCGACCTGATCGGCGGCGCGCCACACCGCTTCCGGACGCAGTGAATTCTGGAACGGTTGCCCGGTGGTATCCGACAGCGTCAGCGGTACCAGCAACGCCGCCGCACCCGCCCACACCAGCGCCGAGTTCCCGGCGCGCCGCAGCGCACGGTACCCGCCGACATCGAGCAGCCCGCTCGCCTGCGGCGGTACGAAGAACGCCGCGAACAGCAGCGACCCGACAGTCACAGCCGCAGCAAGATCAGCAACGGCCCGCACGGCAGGCAATCCATACGTGGTCAGCGGCCCCGGATCCGGAATGCCCAGCAGACTCAGCGCCTGCGATGCCGAAAGCCCGACCACCATCGCCGCCACCACCGCGGTGATCGCGCCACCCATGGCGGCAATCGCCGTGAATGTCGCCCCCGAACTCGTCCGATTCGCTGAGGCGTCAGTAGCTACGGGCGGGTCCTGCGGTGACGACATCCACCCAGGGTAGTTCGGAGTAAGGGTCCGGACTCCCCGGGGGTTTACGGTCTTCTGGTCTGCACTACCCGCCCGACGCGCCGAACGGTTGCTAGGCAACCAACCGAACACGATCTGGACGCTCGCTATACTTAACGCGCTGGACACCACGATCAATATGGGTCAAGGTGTTTGGTGGCCGCATCGCCCACGATGCCCCGCACTGCCTCCGTAGCTCAGTTGGATAGAGCAAGGGCCTTCTAATCCCTAGGTCGCAGGTTCGATTCCTGCCGGGGGCGCACACCAGGCTTGACCTTTACCCAGGTCAGGCCGGGTACCCACACCAAGTACCCAACCATCGAATCAGAGAAACCCCAGGTCGCCGGTCGCAGGTTCGCATCATACGGGGGTTGCTGTCAGCTAGCACCCCAGCTCAAAGCCCCTATAGAGCAGGATAGCCAGCTCAGCCGACCTCCGAAATGCCTTTGGCGCAGAGAGCCTCCGCCCGCCCGGACTGCACGACGCGGATCCGGTCGCCGGGCGTATCTTGTCGTGGTTGTCGAGATCGTGGTCCTCCTCCAGGTCCGCCAGCATCGCGGCGCAACTCTCTTACTGCCCGCAGCTGACAGCTGATATGCCGGAGCGAAAAAGGACATCCGCATCCTTCCAAGCCTCGTCTGCCCGGTTGGCGCTGAGTTGAAGTTTGTCGCGGAACTGGTTCTTGGTTTCGTTGGCTTCGCGTGCGCATCGACGGCTCCGGCCAATTCCATCCTCGGCGAATCGGACCCGGGGTTCACGTAGAACTTGCCGTCCCTGAGTAGAACTTTGACGGTATCGCCCGATACGCCGAGTTGGGCTGCGATCTCTGTACGGGAATGGCCGACTGAGAGGCCGGAAAGCTTTCGGACAGCGGATATTTGGTTTCCTACGCTGCCTGGTTCCGTTGAAACCAGTCGGCCTCTACCTCGTTCGGTGTCCGGTAGTTTGAACGCGGTCGGCAGGTCTATCTCAACGGCGCGCCAATCCGGAATTCGAAGAGCGCCGACACGGTGTCGTAGATGACCGATGTAGCCAGGGTTCCGTGTCGCATTTGCTTAGGCGTGTCCCGCAGACCTTGGAGGTCCGCCCCCCGGAGAAATCCTGTCGCGTCCAGGGTCGCCACCGTCCGCACGAATACCTGCTGCGGCGCCGGGCTGGCATCGAGTTGCGCAGGCGCAGTAGGGAATTCCTCAGCGACGATCCGTGCGCCGAACCACAGTTCCTGCGTGTCATTCATATGCCGGACATCGGAGGCGAACAGCATGGCCGCTTTCGCCCACGCGGCCGGATCGGCGGGAGTTATCCCGAACTGGGGGCGATCGAGGATCCGACAAGACCTGCTGCGTCGGTGTAGTGGTAGAGCAGTTCCTTGCTCACGCGGATACTCGTTTGTGTTCGTCCTCGCCTTCGCCACACCGGCCCGCAGTCCACCCAGCAGATCGGAGAGCTGTTGCACTGGAATGGAATAGGTTCACGATCGCTGGCGGCCCGGTGCGCGGGTGGCGTAGGGTGTTCGCGCCGATCACATCACCTGCCCGATGGCCCATACTTACAACGGGCGCCATCGGAATGACATCACGTACAACCGAAATCGTTTGTTGCTGTACAGGTCAGGAGCGCCCTGCGCTGGCGAACCGCCGAGCCGGCATTCAGTCGGAGCGGGGCCTGAGGAGGTCATCGACAAGGGTGTCCACCAGATCCCGGGGGATGCTCGATCTCGTCAGCGCGCGATAGACGATCGGGCCGACCAACGCGTCCATCGTGGCGTCGGGCCCGAGCCTGGGCGAGATCTCTCCGGTTTCGATTGCGCGCGCGAGCATGTCGCGTTCCTGTGTACGGCGTGGGTCGAGATAGCGCTCGTGAAAGCTCGCGGCGGTGCCGGGGTTGTGCTGCGCCTCGGCGATGAGCGTCAGCAGGACCTGGCCGGCGGGGTCACGGGTGAGGAATCGTGCGAAGGCGCGAAGGTAGCCGCGGATGCTCTCGGCCGTCGGCTCCTGTGTCGGGAAAGGCAGGCGTTTGCCGGTGTCTTCGATGAGCGTGTCGAGGAGGATCTCGACTTTGGAGGGCCACCAGCGGTAGATGGTCTGCTTGGCGACGCCGGCGCGGCGCGCGATCGCCTCGATGGTCAGCGCGCCGAAACCGTGTTCGACGAGCAGATCGTCTGCGGCGTGCAGCACGGCCAGTCGTGCGGCCTCGTCGCGTCGGCTGCCAGAGCGCGGCCGTTCGGTCGGAGAGCTCGTGGCGGGCATGTGAGCACAATACCCGGCCGCTCCACCGTGATATTGTCTAGACGCAACGTCTCGTCTAGACAAACTTTGCGAAGGAGTCACTGTGTCCACCACATCCGAGCGCCGAGCTCTCGTCATCGGAGCCTCCCGAGGGTTGGGGCTCGTCCTCGCCACCGAGCTCACCCGACGCGGCTGGAAGGTCACCGCCACGACACGCCAGCACGGCGGCGAACTGGCGGCTCACGCCGATGCCTCGAACGGAAAGCTGAGGGTCGAACCGTTGGAGATGACAAGCTCCGAAGAGCTTGCCGCCCTGCGCAATCGCCTCGAAGGCACCCGGCTCGATCTGCTCTTCGTCAACGCCGCGATCGACCGCGGCAATCTGCCGATCAACCAGGTCCCGACCGACATGTTCACCGAGGTGATGATCACCAACGCCCTGAGCCCGCTGCGCGCCCTCGAGGCCCTGCGGGGACTGGTCGCACCTGGCGGAACCGTCGCGATCATGTCCTCCGAGCAGGGCAGCATCTCGCAGAACACCGAGGATGGCTACGAGCTGTACAAGGCCAGCAAAGCCGCCCTCAACCAGCTGATGCGCAGCTACGCCACCCGCAACGCCGACGATGGACAGACCAAGCTGCTGATCGACCCCGGCCACAATCAGACAGAGCTCGGCGGCCCCGACGCGCCCCTCACCCCGCAGGAGAGCATCCCCGCCGTCGTCGACGTCCTCGAAGGGCAGGCAGGCATCCCCGGCCTGCAGTTCCTGGATCGCCATGGTGAGAGCGTCCCGTGGTAGAGCTTCAGGTCAAAGCACCAAAGCTGCGCCGCCCTCACCGCTCGAGCGCCTCCGGCGCTGTTGGATCGGCGGTTCACACCTCCCATCCCGCACTCCCGGGCGCGCCGGGATAACAGCGTGCGGCGCAGGTGAATTCGATGTTCTGCTGATCGGTTGTCGGGTCAATATTTCTCGGGGTGGTCGGCGCGTACGTGCGCACGCATCCCCTGCAGGCCGAACAGAATCAGCAGCTCGACCACGCCGTCGTCCGCGCTGCCCAGCCAGTGTGGCAGGGATGTATCGAACTCGGCGGCCTCACCGGGCGGCAGGGTCAGGT
>NZ_JAODNK010000096.1 GCF_025465275.1 Nocardia sp.
TGTTACTCACCCGTTCGCCGCTCGTGTACCCCGAAGGGCCTTACCGCTCGACTTGCATGTGTTAAGCACGCCGCTAGCGTTCGTCCTGAGCCAGGATCAAACTCTCCGTTGAAGACTCTCAACCACACCCTTGCGAGTGTAATCAGAAGAATTAACCAGAGTCCGAAAACCATGGCAAAACAAAACGCCAGCAAAAAAGTATTTGCTGACTAAATGTCCGACCTCTCAACCGGGGGGTATGAGAAGCCGGAACCAATAATAATATTGGCACTGACATTCATCGACACACTATTGAGTTCTCAAAGAACACACGCACAAAGAATCTCACGGGCTCTTTCGTCCCGGTTGATCTCTGCGACTGCTTTCAAAGCTTAGCTCGCCCATCGCAGCAGAACCAAATCCGCTGATCAGGAGAGCCGTGTGAGCATCAGGCGCTCGCCGTCCAACCTCGTTTCCCTGACCTCTCGGTCCGGGTTGGTGTCCGTGTCGCTCTGACTCGAATAAAGTTACGTGTTGGTCATTCGCATGTCAAATCGCCTGTTCAGGAGGGTTTTTCGCGAACCCTGCCCGACATCTGCTGTTCAGTCGGAGGTACCGACACGCTCGATCTCGGCTCCGAGCGACCGCAAGTTCTCCACGAATTCCGGGTAACCCCGGTCGATATGGAAGACATCGTGCACTTCGGTCACGCCGTCGGCGACCAGGCCCGCGAGCACCAGACCCGCGCCGGCGCGAATGTCCGAGGACCAGACCGGCGCACTCGACAGGCGCGGAATGCCGCGCACCACAGCGTGATGCCCGTCGGTGCGGGCGTCGGAACCCAGCCGGATCATCTCTTCCACAAAGCGGAAGCGCGCTTCGAAAATGTTCTCGGTGATCATCGAGGTGCCGTCCGCGATCGCGGCCAGGCCGATGGCCATCGGCTGCAGGTCGGTCGGGAAACCAGGGAACGGCAGCGTCGAGAAGTTCACCGCGCGCGGGCGATCCGACTGCACCACCCGGAAACCGTCCGGTTCGAACGAGATTCGCGCGCCGGCGGAACGCAACTTGTCCAGCACCAGCGAAAGGTGCTTGGGGTTGATACCCGTCACCCGCACATCACCCTGGGTCATGGCGGCGGCGATACCCCAGGTGGCGGCGACTATGCGATCACCGATCACACGATGCGTGGTGGGCGAGAGCTTGTCCACGCCCTCGATGGTCAATACGGAAGTGCCCGCACCGGAGATGCGGGCACCCATACGCGCCAGCATGTTGCAGAGATCGACGATCTCCGGTTCGCGGGCGGCATTGTCGATGACCGTCTCCCCCTCGGCGAGCACTGCCGCCATCAGGATGTTCTCGGTCGCGCCCACCGACGGGAAGTCGAGGCGAATACGCGCTCCTTGCAGCTGATCGGCGCGGGCCACCAGGCAACCGTGCTCGATCTCGCTGGTCGCGCCGAGCAGGCGTAGTCCCTGCTGATGCATATCGAGCGGCCGCGAACCGATGGCATCGCCACCGGGCAGCGCCACCACCGCGCGCTTGCAGCGCGCCATCAGCGGACCGAGCACGCAGACCGAGGCACGGAACTGGGTGACCGCCGGAAAGTCCGCGTGGTACTTGGGTTCTGCCGGCGTCACGATCGTCACCGTCCCGGTGTCCACCGTGACATCGCAGCCGAGACCGCGCAGCACCTCCGCCATCAACGGCACATCCAGGATGTCCGGGCAGTTGCTGATCGTGGTCGTACCCTCGGCCAGCAGCGCGGCGGCCATCAGCTTGAGGACGCTGTTCTTCGCGCCGCCTACCGCGACCTCACCGACGAGCCTGCTGCCCCCGGTCACCAGAAACCGTTCACTCACGGGGGTCAGCCTAGTGGTCCGCACCCTCGCTCGTGGCCTCTCCGCCCGGGCGCCAAAGGATGTCACCGTCGGGGTTGGCGACCCGGCCGAGGATGAACAGCAGGTCGGAGAGTCGGTTCAGGTATTTCGCCGGCAGCGCGCTGGTGTCGTCCGGATGCGCGTCGACGGCGGCCCACGCCGATCGCTCGGCGCGTCGCGCCACGGTGCGCGCCGTGTGCAACAGCGCGGCGAGCGGGGTGCCGCCCGGCAGAATGAACGAATTCAACGGTGCCAGAGGCTCATTGAACTCATCGCACCATTTCTCGAGGCGATCGATATAGGGCTGCGTGATGCGCAGCGGCGCGTACTTCGGTTCCGCGACAACGGGGGTCGACAGATCCGCGCCCGCATCGAACAGATCGTTCTGGATGGTGCGCAGCACCCGCAGGATCCGCTCATCGGGATGGCCCAGCGCGATCGCGACCCCGAGCGCCGCATTGGCCTCGTCACAATCGGCATAGGCGATCAGCCGCGGATCGGTCTTCGACACCCGCGAAAAATCGCTGAGCCCCGTAGTCCCGTCATCGCCGGTGCGGGTATAGATCCGTGTCAGATGAACGCTCACTGTTCCGCCTCTCCGCACCTTCTGCCGACCGGCCAGGTGCCACGCTAGTACCGCTGCGGACTAACGGCCGCACAGTGGCTGGGTTGGCCCGTACCCGACGAGTTACCCCGACCGTACGAAATCAGTTGTCGCGCGAGCAAACCTACCTTCGGCGGCGGATGCGCTCGGAGGGGCGGGATTCCACCCAGGAGAGGAAGGCGGCCAGGGCGCCGCGGTCGAGTGCCAGCTCGTAGCTGCCCTCGCCGTCGGAGACATTGATGATGGCTTCGTCGTTCATGATGTCGAACTCGTCGCCCTCCGGGGCGCGACGACCGCTGGCCACCTCGATGCCGAGGCGGCTGATCGTACAGTCCGGCCCCAGCTTGAGACTGGAGAGTTTGTAGAAGACGAGATTGTCCTCGCCGTAGCGGATCAGCCCGTGCCGCCAACCCGCGCCGTGCCCGCGTACCGGCAGCGTGCGCAACAGCGCGGCGGTACCACCGCGACGCAGCATGACGAGGCGATATGTCGAGGCCAGAGCCAAACCGACAAGCAACAGCACCAGAATGATCAGCACCACCATTCCGGTTCGCAATGCTGCTCCATCCCTTCACATCAGCCTCGGCTGTCTTTTCACGAACCGGCCATCGGCCGGACCCCGTGTTCGGTCGATACTAGCGACCGCGAGAACGCGGAGTCCGGCCATCCACCTAATGTGACGTATGCCCTGTTCAGCCCATGGTGAAGGGTTCACCCCAGAGGGCCAGGTTGCCGATGAAGGTTGTGGTGTCGATTTCGGCCAGCACGAAGGAACGAGCCTGTGCATAACCGCCGCAACCGTTGATCGCGAAGGTCTCGTCGACCCAGCTGACGCTGGCATGCGGGCCCAGAGTCTTGTTGTAGCGCTTATGTGATTCCTGGCCGTAGTCGTCCGGCTTCTCCAGGTCCAGCATCAGCTGCGCGACCGCTTGACCGGGCGCCAGTGTGATGCCGCCGCCCAGCCCCTCTGCAGGTGCTTGCGGAGCAATACCTGAATTACCCACCGTCGCCGATTCACTCGCGTTACCGCTCTCGGCAAACGACGAGATGTCCACCTGGCAGCCCACGACGTAGCCGGGCGAAATCTTGATCGTCGCGGTCGCGGCGCTCGGGCCGTCGAGGTCCACGCTTCCGCGCCCGGTCACCCACACATTGCGGTGCAGCGGTGTGTCACCCATCGACGGGTTGATCTTCGCCGATTCCCCGTCGATGCGGATCGTGACGACGGTGCCGTCCGCCAAGGTCCGCGAGATCACTCCGCCGGGCAGCGGAATGAACGTGTCTGCCAAGGCCGTTGCCGGAGCGTGGATACCGGATACCGCCAGCGCCGCCAGCGCCGCCCCGAAAAGCCTTCCGCCCCGCAGATTCCCATTCGTGCCGAACATGCGATCCCTTCGCGTCGGAGTCCTGCAAAGCTCTGTCGAAACGTCAGCCGAGGCTGAACGGCTGGCCGTAGAGAGTGACCTTGGCGTAGTCCGCGCCGATGATCTCGACCACCGAGAACTGGCGTGCCTGCGCATATCCGCCACAGCCTTGGATATCCATCGGAACGTCCTGGTATTGCATCTGATAGGTGTCGCTCCTGATCAACTCGAGGTAGTTGATGTAGACCAGCTTCACCTCACCGGGTGAGAGCGGAAAACTGAATCCGCCGGACAGACTCGGTGTCGCGCTGACCGTGAAGGACGAATTGGCGCTCAGCGCGCCGAGCGACACCTGACATCCCACGACGTATCCCACGGTGAGGTTGGACGCGCCGTGTGTGCTCGAGTCATTCGTGCCGGGATAGTTCTTGGGACCGTTGTTGGGGCCCACCGTCCCGTCCGGCGTCACCACCTCGGCGATCACATTGCCGCTGAGCCAGGCCGAGCGGCCTGCGCCATTGGATGCCAGCGACGGCGAAATGATCGCTCGCTCACCGACACTCGTGATTTTCACGCCCGGTCCCTCGATATGCCCGTCCGGCAGCGGGACGATGGTGTCGGCCACCGCCGCCCCGGGTGAAAAGAATCCGAGGCCCACCGCGACTGCCACCGCGGTGACCATCCATCTGCTTATCCGAAGCCCGTTCATTCACCCCTCGCTCATCGAGGCGAGGCCACACCCGCTCATACCCGGGCGAGACCGCGCTGCGCCAACTCATTGAGGTAAAGCTGAAAGTGCTGAAATAGCCCAGGCTTTGCGGAATGCTTCAGATCACATCCCTAGCCGGTGTCTGAGTGTAAACGAAAAGAACGGCGGCCCTGGGATATTTCCCAGAGCCGCCGCTCATTTGCCGAGTGAAAACCCGGAACTCACTACTGCGTTTGCAGGATCAGGCCTCTGCGGCCTTTTGCAATGCACGAACCTGGCCCTCGGCCCGGGCCCGCGCGGCCGGGTCCGCATCGGCATCGGCGATAACGGCCTTGGCGGCCGCCTCGTCGATATCGCCTGCGAAATCAGCGGATTCGGCGAGCACGCGCACCGAAGTGGCGGTGACTGAGAAGAATCCGCCGTGCACGGCCGCGACAATCCGCTCGTCGCTGTCGGACACGATGGTGACCGTGCCGCCCTCGACCAGCTGACCGAGCAGCGGTTCGTGGCCGGCCAGGATGCCGATCTCACCCTCCGTGGTCTGAGCGGAGACGAAACTCGCCCGCCCCGACCACAGCAGTCGCTCTACAGCGACCAGATCAACTGACATATCTGCCATGGGTGACTACTTCCCGGCGATCTTCTTCGCAGCAGCCTCGACGTCGTCCAGGCCACCGCAAGAGTTGAACGCCTGCTCGGGCAGGTGATCGAACTCGCCCTTGCAGACGCGGTCGAAGTCGTCGATGGTCTGCTCCAGCGGAACGACCGAACCTTCCTGGCCGGTGAACTTCTCGGCGACGATGAAGTTCTGGCCGAGGAACTTCTCCAGACGACGCGCACGGCCCACGAGGACCTTGTCGCCTTCGGAGAGCTCGTCCATACCGAGGATGGCGATGATGTCCTGCAGTTCCTTGTACTTCTGCAGGATCCGCTTGACCTCGTTAGCCACGAAGAAGTGCCGATCGCCGACGATCGACGCCTCGAGAATACGAGAGGTCGAGGTCAGCGGGTCGACGGCCGGGTAGATGCCCTTCTGCGAGATCGGGCGCGAAAGCTCGGTCGTCGCATCCAGGTGGGCGAAGGTGGTCGCCGGCGCCGGGTCGGTGTAGTCGTCGGCGGGGACGTAGATCGCCTGCATCGAGGTGATCGAACGGCCACGGGTCGAGGTGATCCGCTCCTGGAGCTGACCCATCTCGTCCGCCAGGGTCGGCTGGTAACCGACGGCAGAGGGCATGCGGCCCAACAGGGTCGAGACCTCGGAACCGGCCTGGGTGAACCGGAAGATGTTGTCGATGAAGAGCAACACGTCCTGGTTCTGCACATCGCGGAAGTACTCCGCCATGGTCAGGGCCGACAGGGCGACGCGCATACGCGTGCCCGGCGGCTCGTCCATCTGGCCGAAGACGAGGGCGGTGTCCTGAAGGACGCCCATCTCTTCCATTTCCAGGTGGAGGTCGGTGCCCTCACGAGTACGCTCGCCGACGCCCGCGAACACCGAGGTGCCCGAGAACTCACGAGCGATACGGGTGATCATCTCCTGGATGAGCACGGTCTTGCCGACGCCGGCGCCACCGAACAGGCCGATCTTTCCACCCTTGACGTACGGGGTGAGGAGGTCGATGACCTTGACGCCCGTTTCCAGAATCTCGGTCTTACCCTCGAGCTGGTCGAACGCGGGCGGCTGGCGGTGGATGCCCCACTGCTCGCCGTCGCGGCCCAGGCCCGGGGTGTCCAGGCAATCGCCGAGGGCGTTGAACACGTGGCCCTTGACGATGTCACCGACGGGAACCGAGATCGGCTTGCCCGTATCGGTGACGGTGACGCCACGGACCAGGCCGTCGGTCGGCTGCATCGAAATGGTGCGCACGATGCCGTCGCCCAGGTGCTGCGCGACCTCGAGGGTCAGGGTCTTCGCGACGGACGGGAGGGTGATCTCCACGTTCAGCGCGTTGTAAAGCTCGGGGATGGACCCGCGCGGGAACTCGACGTCCACGACGGGGCCGATGACGCGGGAGACGCGGCCAGTGCCGGCGCCGACCCGTGTTTCATTGGTGACAGCTGCGGTCATTGCTTCTCTTCCTACGGCTCTAGTCGCGGTCCGAGTTCGCCGCGAGCGCGTTTGCGCCGCCGACGATTTCCGTGATTTCCTGCGTGATTCCGGCCTGGCGCAACGAGTTCGCGGTACGGGTCAGTGAATTCACCAGATCCGTAGCGTTATCGGTGGCCGCCTTCATCGCGGTGCGGCGCGCAGCCGACTCCGACGCCGCTGCATCGAGCAGCGACGAATAAATACGGGTGTTGATGTACTTCGGCAGCAGCGCGCCCAGCAGGACGTCAGCATCCGGCTCGAACTCGTACTGTGCGACGGGATCCGAGTTTCCGTCGGTGAAGCTGTCTTCGCCCAGTTCGTAGTTCTCGTCCACGAAGCTCACCTGGATGGGCGCCAAGCGGCGCACCTCCGGCACCTGCGACAGCATCGACACGAAGCGCGTGTAGACGATGTGCAGTTCGTCGACGCCGGGCATGGTGCCCGCACCGTTCGGGGCAGCCACCTCGCCCTCGGCGCCCGCCATGAACGCCTCGACCAGGTGGTTGCACGCGGACGACGCATCCACGTAATTGGGCGACTGGGAGAAACCGGTCCACGAACCGTTCACCTCGCGGCGACGGAAGGTGTAGAAGGTCAAACCCTTCGAGCCCATCACGTACAGGACGGGCTCTTTGCCCTCGGAACGCAGCAGGGTCAGCAACTCTTCGGTGCGCTTGAGCACATTGGAGTTGTAACCACCGCACATACCGCGGTCACTGGTGATCACCAGGACCGCGGCACGACGCGCGTTCGGCCGCTCGGTGAGCAGCGGATGCGTGAGATTGCCACTGGCGCTTGCCAATTCGGCGAGCACCTTGGTGATCTCCTCCGCGTACGGCTTGGCAGCCGCGACCCGGGCCTGCGCCTTGCTGATTCGCGAGGTCGCGATCAGTTCCTGCGCCTTGGTGATCTTCTTGATCGAACTCACACTTCGAATGCGGGAGCGCAATTCGCGCACGCTTGGCATTAGCGGTTCACACTCCCTTCATTCGTCAAGTCAGACAGTCGCATAACTCCGCCGATTACTTCTCGACGTGCTTACGAGTGACGGACAGCGACTCGACCTCTTCGTGATCGAGCTTGCCGGCCTCGGCCTCGTTCACGACACGACTGCCGTCCGAAGCCAGGTAGCCCTGCTTGAACTTGTCGGTCGCGGCCTTGATCGCGTCCGCGGGCTCGCCCTCGATCTTCTTCGCGCCACCCTGGAGGGCGTCGAAGGAAGACTGCACGCTGCCGTGCAGGTACTCGAGCAGCTCGCCGTTGAAGCGACGGATGTCGCCGACCGGCACCGAGTCGTAGTAGCCGGCGTCGACCAGGAACAGCGAAACGATCTGGTCCTCGACGGAAACCGGGGCGTACTGGTCCTGCTTGAGCAGCTCGACCCAGCGGCCACCACGCTCCAGCTGCGCCAGCGAGGCCGCATCCAGATCGGAGGCGAAGGCGGAGAACGCCTCCAGCTCGCGGTAGGAGGCCAGCTCCAGACGCAGCGAACCGGCGACCTGCTTCATGGCCTTGGTCTGCGCGGCGCCACCGACACGGGAGACGGAGATACCGACATTGATGGCCGGTCGCACACCCTTGTTGAACAGGTCCGACTCGAGGAAGACCTGACCATCGGTGATGGAGATGACGTTGGTCGGAATGAACGCCGACACATCGTTCGCCTTGGTCTCGATGATCGGGAGCGCGGTCATGGAACCGGCGCCCAGCTCGTCGGACAGCTTGGCGCAACGCTCCAGCAGACGCGAGTGCAGGTAGAAGACGTCACCCGGGTACGCCTCGCGGCCCGGCGGGCGACGCAGCAGCAGTGAGATCGCGCGGTAGGCCTCAGCCTGCTTCGACAGGTCGTCGAATACGATCAGAACGTGCTTGCCCTGGTACATCCAGTGCTGGCCGAGGGCCGAACCGGTGTACGGCGCAAGCCATTTGAAGCCGGCGGAGTCCGACGCGGGCGCCGCGACGATGGTGGTGTACTCCATCGCGCCGTGCGCCTCGAGGGCAGCCTTGACGCCCGCGATGGTGGAACCCTTCTGACCGATCGCGACGTAGATGCAACGCACCTGCTTGGTCGGATCGCCAGTGGCCCAGTTGGCCTTCTGGTTGATGATGGCGTCGATGCAGACCGCGGTCTTACCGGTCTTGCGGTCGCCGATCACGAGCTGGCGCTGGCCGCGGCCGATGGCGGTCAGCGCGTCGATCGCGGTGATGCCGGTGGCCAGCGGCTCGCCGACGGGCTGGCGCTCCAGCACGGTGGCGGCCTGCAGCTCGAGCACGCGACGCTCTTCGGCTTCGATATCGCCGAGGCCGTCGATGGGGGCGCCCAGCGGGTTGATGACGCGACCGAGGAACTTGTCGCCCACGGGGACCGAGAGCACGTCGCCGGTACGGCGGACCTGCTGGCCTTCCTCGATGGTGTCGAACTCACCCAGGATGACGGCACCGATCGCGGTGTCCTCCAGGTTCAACGCGACGCCCAGCTTGCCGCCGGGGAATTCCAGCAGCTCATTGGACATCGCGGACGGGAGGCCGCTGATGTGGGCGATACCGTCGCCGGTGTCGGTGACCACACCCACTTCCTCGATGGAGGTCTCCGGGGTGTAGCTCTGGGTGTAGCTCTCGATCGCGCTACGGATCTCATCGGGGGAGATCGTCAGCTCCGCCATGTTCTTCCTGCTCTCGCTGTGGTCTCGAATGTCGGTGTAATGGTGCGCTGTCAGGCCAGGGACTGGCGCAAGCGCTGCAGTCGGCCGACGGCGCTGCCGTCGATCACGTCGTCGCCCACGCGCACGACGACACCGGCCAGCAGGCTCGGGTCCTCCTGCACGTGCACCGTGACGGGCTTGTCGTAGATTCGCTGCAGCGAAGCAGCGAGCTGCTCACGCTGCTGCGTCGTCAGGGCCGACGCGGAGCGAACATGCGCCACGATCTCGTCCCGGAGCGATGCGGCCAGGTCGGACAGATGGTCGAAAGCCTCGCCGATATCGCCCTTCTTGCTGCGCGCGACGGCCTGCTGGACCAGCTCCAGGGTGATGTCCTCGACCTTGCCCGTGAGCAAGCGCTGCACCAGTTCACGCTTGGCCGCGACCGGCTGCCCGTGATCGGTCAGTGCCTGCTCGAGATCGGGGTTGTCGTCGACGATCCGGCCCAGCCGGAACAGCTCGTCCTCGACGGCGCCGAGGCGGCCGCGATCCTCCGCGGCGCGCAACAGCGCTTCGCGGCCGAGCAGCACCAGGCTGTTGACCAGATCGCGGGCACGGGACCAGTCCTGAGCCACCGCGGTGATCAGCACCGCCTGCGTGGCCGCACTGATCTTGCCGCTGAAGAGGCGTTCGGCCAGCTCGGCGCGGGCAGAGCTGGACACCGACTTATCCGCGAGCGCCACACGCAGCGAGCGCTGGTCGTCGAGGACGGCGACAACGGCGAACAGTTCGGAGCCCGTCGTGGCCGCGACGTTGTCGCTACCGGTCAGAGCGGACCGAAGAGCTTCCCGCGCACGGGAACTCGCCTCGCGGCTCGCTGCGTACATGCTTCCCACTTTCGGTTCGTTACCTTCCGACCCCGATGCCGGCGGTCGAATCCAGCTCCGAGAGGAACCGGTCGATCGACGCCGACTGCTTGGCCTCGTCGGCCACCGACTGACCGATGATCTTCTCGGCCAGATCGACAGCGGTACGGCCGAGCTCGGACCGCAGCTCGGTCACGATCTGCTGGCGCTGTGCCTCCAGCTGATGGTGACCCGCGGCGACAATGCGGTCGGCCTCGGCCTGTGCGTCCGAACGCAGCTGCGCGAGGATGGTCTGGCCCTGCGTGCGGGCCTCCTCACGAATGCGCGCAGCCTCGAGGCGAGCCTCGGCCAGCTGCTCCTGGTACTGCTGCAGGGTGGCCTGGGCCTCGGCCTGCACGGCCTCCGCCTTGGCGATACCGCCCTCGATCTTCGCCGTGCGCTCGTCCAGCACCTTGGTCAGGCGCGGAATCACGTACTTGGCGAAGACGAAAGCGATAACGATGAAGACGACAGCAGACCAGAAAATGTCATACGTCTTCGGGACGAGAGGATTGATGTCCTCCTCGGCCGCGAGCAAATACATGCTGTTCATCGTTGATTCCTAGTCTTATGCCGGAATCAGAAAATGAAGCCGGCGACGAGACCGATCAGTGCCAGGGCCTCGGTGAACGCGATACCCAGGAACATGGTGGTCCGGATGGTGCCCTGCAGCTCGGGCTGACGGGCGATGCCCTCGATGGCCTTACCGACCACGATGCCTACACCGATGCCGGGGCCGATCGCGGCCAGGCCGTAGCCGATGGCGCCGTAGCCCTTAACCGTAGGAGCAGCGTCTGCAGCCAGGGTCGCGAAGGTGCTCATGTGTGTCTCATTCCCTTTCTGTCGCCCACCCGCCGGGCGGCGTGTAAGGCAGGTTTTGTGTGGTACCGGTCGGTCAGTGTGAGTCGGCGTGCTGCGCGAGACCGATGTACACAGCGGTCAGCAGCGCGAACACGTACGCCTGCAGGAAGATCACCAGGAGTTCGAAGAGCGTGAAGCCCAAACCCGCGAGCAGCGAGAACGGCGAGAACACCTTCATCCAGGGGACAGCATCGAACAGGAAGAACTGAGTGGCGCTGAAGAACAGCACCAGCATGATGTGGCCGGCCAGCATATTCGCCATGAGTCGGACGGTCATGGTGAAGGGGCGGAGCACGAAGGTCGAGATGAACTCGATCGGAATCAGCAGCAGGTGCAGTGCCGGAGGCACATTCGGCACCACGATGCTCGAGCGCATGTATTTCAGGAAGCCGTACTTCTTGATACCGACGTAGTTGAACGTCAGATAGGCGACGACTGCCAGCACCAGCGGCATACCGATGCGCGCGTTCGACGAGATGTTCAACCCCGGAATGATGCTGGAGAAGTTCAGGAACAGCACGGCGAAGAAGATCGAGGAGATGAGCGGCAGGAACTTCTTACCGGTTTCCTTGCCCAGAACCTCGTCACAGATCTGTTCTTTGACGAAGACCAGACCGGTTTCCGCGACATTCTGCAGACCGCGCGGAACCAGCTGCGGCCGCCGGAATGCCGCGAACATCACGATCAAGAGAACGGCCGCCATCACGATGCGAATGAGCATCAAACGGTCGAGCTCGAAAGGCGTCCCCTCGAACAGCACTGCTGGAGGGAAGAAGTCGTTAAGCGACGGCGCGTGGAACTCGCCCGCCAAAATGGTGACGCTCAGCGTTCTCTCCCGTGGTCGGGCCGCAGGGAATTCTTTCCCTGCGGTTCGATCGGACATTGACGATCTGGTGGTCGACTCAGGTCGGCTCGAAGTTCGTCAGCAGCTGAGGGGCTCTCGCCCGGGCGTCTGTACGCGCGTCGGCGACATCGTCGACGGTGCAGAACCATGACCCGAAGGGTCTGGTACGGCAGCAAGCATAACCAGCGGCTCTCAGGCGGGTCTCAGGTGACCCCCCCTTGTGCTTCGGTCGGCTACAAGTAAAGAGTTTATCAAGTTATCTACGACAACGTGTAGGGGGTGGCCCAAACAGTTCGTGAACGGTGTCGCGAGCTAGAGCTCGCGTTCCACCTCGACGGTCGGAACCCGTTGCCGCAGAAGGCCATACGTCTCCGCACCCAGCACGATGAGCAGGGCTCCCACGACCGTGAAGAACAGGGCGCCGGAGCTGTAGAAGTCGAATTTCTTGAGCACGGCGATCACCACGACCGCCAGCAGCAGCTTGCCGACCCAGCTGCCGAGCAGCACGATGCCCTGCAAACCGGACTCGATCCGCGCGCTGAAGAGCACCGAGGCGGCGGTGGTCAGAATGAAGCCGCCGCCGAGGGCCGCGCCCAGCAGAGCTCCCCACAGACCGGGCATACCGGCGATGACCGATGACAGGATGGCCGAAACCACCACCAGCACAGCCAAACCCATCAGGCCGTAGCGCAGAGCCGCCCGCAGCGGGGCGTCATGATCGGGGGTAGAAGGCGTGCTCACGTCAGTGGACTCTACCGGGCCGCGACATCCGGGCCCCGCGGCGGTTTGCGCGCGGCCCGGTCGGTCAGCTCCCGCCAGGACGGCACCGCGGTGACGATCAGGGCGAAAACCAGGCCCGCCGCGAACAACAGCACCACGACGGTGCGATCCATCAATGAGGTGCCGACGGCGCCGAATGCCAGCACGCTCACCCACAAGTAGATGAGCAGCACTACGCGGCGGTGCGAATGGCCGATCTGCAACAACCGGTGGTGCAGATGCATTTTGTCGGGAGTGGAGAAACTCACACCGGCGCGCACGCGGCGCACGATGGCAAGAACAAGATCAAGTACCGGAATGAACATCACGGCACCCACCAGCAACAATGGTGACAACAGACCCACGATGTCGCGCGGGCCATAACCCTGCAGCGGAATTCGGCCGGAAGCGCCGGTGGAGATGGCGGCCAGCATCAATCCGATCATCATGGAACCGGAGTCGCCCATGAATATGCGCGCGGGCTGAAAATTGTGCGGCAGAAATCCGAGACAGCCACCCGCCAGCGCGGCGGCCAGCAGTGCGGGCGGATAGGTGTCGGTCGCGCCGCCCACTTCGTAGAGTAGGCCCGCCGTGAACACGAACACCGCGATCGAGGCGATGAAACCCAGGCCCGCGGCCAAACCGTCCAGGCCGTCCACGAAATTCATCGCATTGATCATGACGACGGTGATGCCCACGGTCACCAGACCGCCCTGCAGCGGATCCAGCACCACCGTCTCATTGGTGAAGGGGTTGTAGATGGCGACCCAGCTCAGGCCCATCACCGCCATCACGCCCGCGGCCGTCACCTGGCCGACGAGTTTGGTCAGCCAGTCCAGACCCCACCGGTCGTCGATAATGCCGACCAGCACGATCAGCGTGCCCGCGGCCAGCACCGCCGGAATGTCCTTGGGATAGTCGAATCCGCGACGCAGTGCGGGCAGCTGATGCGCGAACAGGACGGCGATCAGCAGACCCAGGTAAATGCCCACGCCGCCCATGCGCGGAATCGGCTTCACATGCACATCGCGCTCGCGCGGCACCGCCACCGCACCGAAGGCGATGGCCGCCACCCGGATTCCACCGGTGCACAGGTAGGTGACCACCGATGCGACGAACAGCACCAGCAGCAGCTCCCGCAGCGGGACGACCGCGCCCTGGCTGAATACGCCCTGACTCAACAACATCTATCGGGCCGTCACCGCGTGCCCTGGGACAGCAGTTCCTCCGGCGACATACCGAGGACCTCCGCGAGCTTCTCGGTGGGCACGGCGCCCTCGCGCAGAATGCGCGGGGCATCGGAGGTCAGATCGACGATGGTGGAGGCGATCGCATGATCGGCCGGGCCACCGTCCAGGTACACGCCCACCAGATCGCCCAGCTGCGCACGCGCTTCCGCGGCGGTCTTGGCCGGCGGCTGCCCGGACACATTGGCACTCGATACCGCCAGCGGCCCGACCTCGCGCAGCACCTCCAGCGCGACCGGATGCAGCGGCATGCGCAGCATAACCGTGCCCCGGGTGTCCCCCAGGTCCCAGCCCAGCGAAGGCGCCTGCTGCACAACAAGACTCAGGCCACCCGGCCAGAACGCGCGAATCAGCTCACGTGCCTGCGGGCGCACCGAGAACACCAGCCCGTCGATGGTGGTCCACGAACCCACCAGCACCGGCACCGGCATATCCCGGCCGCGCCGCTTGGCGGCCAGCAGCGCGGCGACAGCCTGGCTGTCGAATGCGTCGGCGGCCAGGCCGTACAGGGTATCGGTCGGAATCACAGCCAGCCGCCCCGATTTCAGCGCGCTCCGCGCCGCGATCAGTCCGGCGGCTCGAGAATCGGAATCGGCACAGTCATAGACGGTACTCACGCGCAACATCTTGGCACGGAACCTCGGGCCACCCACCGCCGCGGCAGCCTAAACCCGAGGAACAAGCACAAAATGACAGTGACGCCTGGACAAAAGCCAAGAATAAGACGCTCGGAGGGCTGACCTCCCGCCGACGATTCGCGGGGTGGAGCGACCTCGGGCGGGACGACGATGCCGCCGCCCTCGAATCGGTTCGGCGCGCACGAATTCGACTTGGAGTAATGCGCGGTGCGCAGAATTTGTGCAGGGACGCTGCGATCAGGAGGTGCGGCGGGCGACCACGAAGCGGGGTTTGCCTGCCAGGTCGGGGTGTTCGAGGACCGCGGTGAAGGCGCCCTGGGCGGTGAGCAGGGCTGCCACGCCGGAGCCGTTGGTGTCGTCGTGTTCGATGGCGACCGCGCCGCCGGGGCGAAGCAGCCGGGCGATATTGGGGATCATCGGGCGGATGACGTCCAGGCCGTCCGGGCCGCCGAAGAGGGCGCGGTGCGGGTCGTGGTCTGCCACTTCGGGATCCAGCTGGGCGGATTCGGGGATGTAGGGCGGGTTGGAGACGACTATGTCCACGCGGCCGTCGAGTTTTTCGAGGAGAGCGGGGTCGGTGACGTCTCCGGCGTGCAGGTCTATGGGGGTATCGCCCTCGTCCGCCAATTGCAGGGCATTGCGGCGGGCCCAGGCCATGGCCTCGGGATCCAGCTCCACGGCGTGCACCTGGACGTCGGGGCGGGCGTGTGCGATGGCCAGGGCCAGGGCGCCGGACCCGGTGCACAGATCCACCACGATGGGCTGATGCTCGTGGCCGACGGCTTCGAGTTGGGCCAGAGCCCAGGCGAAGATCAATTCGGTCTCGGGCCGGGGAATGAAAACGCCCGGACCGACGGCCAGTTCGATCTCACCCATGGCCGCGGTGCCCGTGAGATGTTGCAGGGGAACGCGTTCCGCGCGCCGCGCGACCAGCTTGCGAAACTCCGCGAGCTGGTCGGCCGTCACCATGGGGACCAGAGCCAGGCGCATGCGCTCGATGCCGAGTACATGTGCGGCAAGGTATTCCGCGTCCGCGCCGGGACTGTGTACCCCCGCATCCCGCAGTACCTCGACAGCCTCGAGAATCGCTGGACGCAACGGTGCGCGGCGCGACACCGCCTCCCCTGGACTACTGCCGACCACTTGGGTGCCTCAATTCTTTCGTTGCGGGCCGCCACACGAGTTCTGAGCGTGCCCAGTGAGTTACCCAGATCCGAGGCCCGAGCAACCCTCTGTTTCGGGACGGGACAACTGATTTCGCGAGAATATGGGTAACTCCCCGGGTACCCCCAAAATCGGTGCGGTGTCGGACCGCACCACGCGTACTCGAGGTCTACGGCTCTCAGCCGCGCGCCAAAGTTCCGGGAGGCGGGGAGCTTATTCGGCGGCGAGGCGGGCGGCGCGGTCGGCTTCACCGAGGGCGGTGAAGAGATCGTCGAGGTTGCCGTCGAGCACCGAGTCCAGATTGTGCGCCTTGAAACCGATGCGGTGATCGGCGATGCGGTTCTCCGGGAAGTTGTAGGTGCGGATGCGCTCGGAGCGGTCGACCGTGCGGATCTGGGTGGCGCGACCGGCGGCGGCTTCCTGATCGGCCTGCTCCTCGGCGAGGGCCTGCAGGCGGGCGCCGAGCACCAGCATGGCGCGCATCTTGTTCTGCAGCTGCGAGCGCTCGTTCTGGCAGGTCACCACGATGCCGGTGGGTAGGTGGGTGATGCGGACCGCGGAGTCGGTGGTGTTGACGCCCTGGCCGCCCTTACCGGAGGAGCGGTAGACGTCGATGCGCAGATCCTTGTCGTCGATCTGCACCTCTTCGACCTCGTCCGGCTCGGGGTAGACGAGCACGCCGGCCGCCGAGGTGTGGATACGGCCCTGCGATTCTGTGACGGGCACCCGCTGCACGCGGTGCACCCCGCCCTCGAACTTCAGCTTCGACCACACACCGTCCAGGGACGGCTCCTTGGCCTTGATCGAAATGGTGGCTTCCTTGTAGCCGCCCATATCGGTGATGTTGGCGTCGAGAATCTCGACCTTCCACCCGTGGCGCTCCGCATAGCGGATGTACATGCGGGCGAGGTCGGAGGCGAACAGCGCCGATTCCTCGCCGCCTTCGCCCGACTTCACTTCCAGCACAACATCATCGGCGTCGTGCGGGTCGCGGGGGGCGAGCAGATCGGTGAGGGTCTTCTCCAGCTCCTCCACCTGGGCGCGCAGTCCCGGTATCTCGGCCGCGAACGACGAATCGTCGGCGGCGAGCTCCTCGGCGGCAGCAAGATCGTCCTTGGTGGAGGACAGTCGCTTGTAGGCGGCCATGATCGGGCCGAGTTCGGCGAAGCGCTTGCCCACCCGCCGGGCCGCGCCCAGGTCGTTGTGCAGCGCGGGATCGGACAGCTGCAGTTCGAGGCCGTTGTATTCGGCCAGAATGTCGTCGATCGCATTGGGGGCTGTCTTGTCAGCCATCGCGGTTGCTCCTCGGGTAGGGCGTGTTCACAACTAGTTTCCAGGTCGCCCCAACCTCATGTTCGCGGCCCGTCTCGTTCTGGACTGAGTGGAGCGGGGGAGCGAAGCGGAGGAGCGGAAGGAGGGAAGAACGAGACTCCCAGGGCCGCGAACCCGCCGCAGCGAAGCGGAGGCAAAAGTTACGGAGGCAGAAAATACAGCGACGCCCGGCCTGCTGATGCAGGACGGGCGTCGACTGGGTAGCTAGTTGGCTTCGCTGGCCTCAGGGGCCTTCGACGCACGCTTGCCGTAGCGCGCCTCGAAGCGAGCCACGCGGCCACCGGTGTCCAGAATCTTCTGCTTGCCCGTGTAGAACGGGTGGCACTGGGAGCAGACCTCGACCGTGATCTGGCCGGACTCCTTGGTGCTCTTGGTCTGGAAGGTGTTGCCGCAGCCGCACACGACCGTCGTATCGACGTACGTGGGGTGAATTCCTGCCTTCATGGGTGTCCTCTCGAATGGTCCCGGGTCGCCTTCGCAAAGACGTGAACCGGAACCGACTAGGCATGGTTGCCGACTGACCACTATAGACGTCGAGGGAGCAGCGCTTATTCCCAGGCCTCATCCGGGCAAATCGTTCACGGCTGGCTCTCAGGGATCCGCATCCGAACTCCCAGCTGGGACACAGCAACCCGGGCTTAAGGTTAGTTGGGCCCCCGGAGTTACCCCCAAGAAATTATGGGCACGCACGTTCACAGTCCTCGAGCCAGGCTGAAGACGAGTAGCTCGCTACTCGGGAATGCGAACACCGTTGTTCATAGAGTAGTGCGAGGTGAGAACCTGCGACTACGGGAAGGACAGCTGTGAACAGGAAAGAAGCCACTGCGGGGGCGGTGCTGGGACTGCTGGCCTTGATCGTTGTCGCGGGCTGGTGCATGGTTCCGGGGGAATCGGCCGCCACGGCGGGAGGCCAGACGCCGGCCGCCACCCCGCCAGCGGGCGACGGCACGCTCACCTATACGGCGGTCAATATCTCCGATATCCCGGTCGGCGCGGTGACAGCAACCATTCTGGCTTTCATGATCATCGGCGCGGCCCTGATCGGACTGTTCTTCTTCAGCCCGCGTCCGGCGCAGATACGACAACAGCCCCGCCGAAGCGGGGCTGTTGTCGATGCTCCTGTGCGAGAGACTTATTCGTCGATCGCGTTCGGGGCGGTCTTGGAGACCGTCATCAGGAATTCGGCATTGCTCTTCGTCTTCTTGAGTCGATCGACGAGCAGGTCGATGGCCTGATGCGAGTCCAGACCGGAGAGCACGCGCCGCAGCTTGTGCAGCACACCGGCCTCGTCGGGTGACATCAGCAGATCGTCGCGGCGGGTGCCGGACGGGTTGACGTCGACCGCGGGGAACACGCGGCGCTCGGCGATCTTGCGATCGAGCTTGAGCTCGGCATTACCCGTGCCCTTGAACTCTTCGAAGATCACCGTGTCACCGGTGGAACCGGTCTCGACCATCGCGGTGGCGATGATGGTGAGCGAGCCGCCGTTTTCGATATTGCGGGCCGCGCCGAGGAACCGCTTGGGCGGGTACAGCGCGGTGGAATCCACACCACCGGAAAGGATTCGGCCCGAAGCCGGGGACGAGTTGTTGTACGCACGACCCAGTCGAGTGATCGAGTCGAGCAGTACGACGACGTCCTGGCCCATCTCCACCAGCCGCTTGGCACGCTCGATGGCGAGCTCGGCGACGGAGGTGTGATCGCCCGGCGGGCGGTCGAACGTGGAGGCGATGACCTCGCCGCGCACGGAGCGCTGCATATCGGTCACTTCCTCGGGACGCTCGTCCACCAGCACAACCATGAGATAGCACTCGGGGTTGTTGACGGCGATCGCATTCGCGATGTCCTGCATGATCGTGGTCTTACCCGCCTTGGGCGGGGACACGATCAGTGCACGCTGACCCTTACCGATCGGCATGATCAGATCGATGATGCGCGTGGTCAGCTTGTTCGGCTGAGTTTCCAGCCGCAGTCGCTGATTCGGGTACAGCGGGGTGAGCTTCTGGAATTCCGGACGACGCTTGGCGGATTCGATATCCGAACCGTTGATCGTGTCCAGCCGCACCAGCGGATCGAACTTCTGCCGCTGATTGCTCTGATCACCGTCGCGCGGAGCACGCACCGCGCCGGTGATGGCGTCACCGCGGCGCAGGCCGTTCTTGCGGACCAGGTTCATCGACACGTACACATCGTTCGGGCCGGCCAGGTACCCGGAGGTGCGAACGAAGGCGTAATTGTCGAGCACGTCGAGAATTCCGGCGACCGGCTGCAGGACATCGTCCTCGCGGATCTCCAGTTCCCGGGTCTCCCGGCTGCTGATGGCTTCACCCGCGCCCGGCACGCCATCGCGGTCACGCCCACGACGACGTTCCCGGAAGCGACGACCCCGGCGGCCGCGGCCGCCTTCCTCGTCGTCATCGGCAGCGGCGGCGCGGTTACGGTCGCGATCGTTGTTATTGCCGCCGCGAGCGGTGCCGTTCTGGTTGTTCTGCTGGCTCTGGCCGCCCGACTGCTGATTGTTATTGCGCTCGCGGCGACGCTCACCACCCTCTTGCTCCGGCTTCGACTCGCCGGCGGAGGTCTCCGCGGGAGTGGAATTGGCCTCGGCATTGGCATTCGCATTGGCATTGCCACCGGTGGCGACCCGCTGCTCGCGGCCCCGACGCTGGCGACCGCGGCCGCGCTGGCCACCGTCCCGGCTGTCGTCGCCGCCCTCGGCGCGAGCGCCGTCGTTCTCGTCCCGCTTGGCCTCACGCGGCTCGGCGGACTTCTCGGCGGAGTTCTCCCGGATGGGCGCGGCGTTGTACGCCGGAACCTCGGCCTTCACCCGAACATCCTCGGCCTTCACCGCGGAGCTCTCGGCTTTCACGGCAGCATTCTCCGTCTTCGCGGAGGCATTGTCCGCCTTCGCGGAAGAATTCTCGGCCTTCACCGGAGCGGCAGCAGCCGACTCGGACTCCCCGCCGGTTTCGCCCTTGCCCTTGGCATTTCGCGCGGTGGTGGCCTTGCCGACCACTGCGACAGCCTTGGCGCCGCCGGATTGATTCTCCTTGATGGCGGCGATGAGATCACCCTTACGCATCCCGGAAGTCCCTCGAATACCGAGTTCTCCCGCAAGCGCACGCAATTGCGGCAACAACATTCCAGTCAGCCCCGATCGTGCGACGTCAGTGTGTTCGCTCATCTTCGAAATCTGTCCGGATTCACTTTCGCGATCCGAGGAGGTTGAATCACTTTCCACCCCGGGTGTCGCGAGCAGGTCCGTATCTGTCACGGAAATCCTTTCCTTCCCTCGACTGCCGTGTGCCTGTTCGAGGGTTCCTCCTGCAGTCCGGTCGTATGCCGGACTCGGATGCCGTACCGCGCGGCGCGCCGGGGCGATGGGAGTACCAGCGCGTGGGCTTCGCCACCGGGTTAAAAGGTGGGAGAGATCATTCCAGTGAACTGGCTACCCCCAAGTTTCGAGCCTCAAGCCTCGAGCCTGAGCAAGGAGCCTCTGGAGCGATTTGCCCTGATGAAGCACCGGCGTCTGACGCGCACGATGTACGGACTCGCTCAGGATAGCTCCC
>NZ_JAODNK010000168.1 GCF_025465275.1 Nocardia sp.
CCCTTCCTGCCGTACTACAAGGAAGCCGGGATCAAGGTGCTGCACAAGTGCACCAGCGTCCGGCACGCCCTGAAGGCGCAGAAGATCGGCGTCGACGGCGTCAGCATCGACGGCTTCGAATGCGCCGGGCATCCCGGTGAGGACGATGTCCCCGGCCTGATCCTGATTCCGGCCGCCACCCAGGTGCTCGACATTCCGGTCATCGCCTCCGGCGGTATCGCCGATGCGCGCGGCCTGGTCGCGGCGCTGGCGCTGGGCGCGGACGGCGTGAATATGGGCACCCGCTTCATGTGCACCCAGGAGTCGGCGATCCACCAGACGGTCAAGGAGCAGATCGTCGCCAATTCCGAGCGTGCCACCCAGCTGATCTTCCGCACCATGCACAACACCGCCCGCGTCGCGGACAACGAGATCAGCCGCAAGGTCGTCGAAATCGAGAAGGCCGGCGGCAAGTTCGAGGATGTGCGCGATCTGGTCGCCGGTGCGCGCGGCCGCCGCGTGTTCGAAGAGGGCGATCTGGACGCGGGCATCTGGTCGGCCGGCCAGGTTCAGGGCCTGATCAACGACATCCCGACCTGCGCGGAACTGGTGTCCCGCATGGTCTCCGAAGCCGAGGAGCTCATCGGTTCGCTGAGCCGCCTCTCCGCACCTTCAGCGCACAGCTAAGCGCCCACACAGTCCCATTCGCGTGCCGGCGGTCGGGTGCGCCACAAGTTCTGGGGGTACCCCAGGAGTTACCCGGCCCTCGCGAAATCTGTTGTTACTTCACAATCCCAGACAATTCGGGCAAGGACCCTTGGCGAATCTGCCAGGGGTACTTGTCGTTTCGGGTGTCCCCGGGCGCCTGATCCGTCATGCTTTAGGGACACGACGGACGTGTGGCGGAGGTGGCCGATATGGCAATCACTCGAATTTATCTCGATGACGACGCCCTGCGTCGGGCGATGGCGATTTCGGGCGTGCACACCGAACAGGACGCGGTGAACCTAGCATTGCGTTTCTTCGGTTCGCATGCGACAGCGGCGGATTACGAGCACCCGTTTCACCCGCGGGCAGCCACGGCATCGTAATCGTGCGAGGCGATGACCTCGATACCGTCGGGGAGCGCGTGTAGGCGCTGAATGGTGCGGAAGGCGTCGTCCCGGTCGGCATCGAAGAGCCGGCCGGGCATGGGGGCTTTCTCCCGAATCAGCTTGATCTGCAACGTGTTCCAGACAGCGTCACCGGCCAGGAGTACGCGCGTGCCGTCGTCCACGGCGAGCAGCACGCCGATACTGCCGGGTGTATGACCGGCGAGATCCACCAGTACGACCGCGCCGTCGCCGAACAAGTCGTGGCTGCGCGGAAAGGTGAGTACCGGAGGACCGTCCAGTTCGATATTGCCGGTCGTGCGATTCCGCAATGGCGCGCGCACCACACCGATCGGCGCCTGCGGACCGCCCATCGCCCAGTCGTATTCGATTGCCGGAATTCGCAATTCGACCGAATCCGGAAGTTCCAGCAGACCGGAGACATGATCCCAGTGCAGATGCGTGGCAAGAACAAAATCGAGTTGCGCACCGGTGAGATCCCGCGCGGCCAAGGCATCACCGAGCCCGAGCACCGGTTTGTCCGGCGAAACGAGCAGCCCGACCGGGAAGGGCAATCCCGGCAGCACCCGCCGGTGCACATCGGCGCACAGCGCCGGATCGACCAGGAACCGGGCCTGCGGATGTTCGACCAGGAACGCGCCCATGGCCATGGGCAGCTCGCGCAGGCTGCGCACACCCTCGGCGACAATGGTGGCGGGCGCGGACATCCGGCCCTGGATCAGCGACCGGAACTTCACGGTATTGCGCGCCGGCGGCACCTCCGCCAGGTGCAGCCCGGCGAGAAACCCGGTATCGGGTTGCCGCGGCCGCAATAGTTTGGCGGGCGTCGCCGCGACGGCCGCGCAACAGCGCGCCAGGGTGGACAGGGCGCCGGGGCGGCCCTCGGTCACGGAGGCGTTCTGCCCCTCGTTTACAGGGTTCTCGCTCACCCGCGTCACGCTATGTCACAAGCTACCTGCGCGAAAGCTCTTCTGGGCGGGACGAAACCTTGGCAGAATCGCCGGAGGTACTTCGGCGTGGACGGCGCCGGACACGGGAGGGACTTCCTGTGCGGGAGAGTACGACAGCATCCACCGATCGCACACCCATTCTCCGGGTGTCGATCGTCGGTGTCGCGTACCGCGCGACAGGTACCGCCTTCGACCACGAGTGGTTCGGGATCACCGAGCGCGAGGCCGCCGCCATGGACCCGCATCAGCGGGTGAATCTGGAACTGGCGGTCGAGGCGCTCGACGATTCCGGTCTCGGTTGCCTGGCCCGCGGCTCCCGCGCCGCCGTGGTCTTCGGCGCCGCAACGGTATTCGCCGCCGGCGCCGCCAATAGCGCGCACCAGCTGTCGCGGGCACTCGACCTGCACGGACCGAGCCTCATGGTGGGCAGTGATCGCGCTTCGCCGCTGGTAGCAGTGGATACGGCGGTGCGACTGCTGGCCGATGACGCGGTCCCGTTCGTCATTGCCGGTGGCGCGAACCTGACTCTGCTGCCCGATATCTCAGGCATCACCGCGCCTCCCAGCAGCGACGTGAGCACCGTCCTGGTGCTCCAGCGCACCCTGGAAGCAGCGCGCACCGGAACACGCTGCTACGCCGAAATCGCCGGAACCGGCCTGGGTTTCCCCGGATCCGGGGAGACCGATGCGCACATCGCCCTCCGCAACCACGGCACCCACCCCTCCCCCGACGCCCGCGGCGACGAACCCCCGGTCCTGATCCCCCTCTCCAGTACCGATCCGATCGCCCTCCACGATCTGGCCCAGCACTGGGCGGACACCGCCGCCACCTACCTCACCCTCCGCGAATTCGCCACGGCCGTAGCCCGACTCGTCCCCGACCGATACCGAGCCGCCATCCTCGCCCATGACACCGTCGACGCGGCAACCCAGCTCCGAACCCTCGCCCAGCACATCGCCGCCGCCGGCTCAACCACGGTGTACAGCGCGAACTACCGCGCCACCACGCCTGCCCCGGTAGACCCCGGCACGGCCGAGGTGGGACAGATACGGCTCGACGCCACACCGGGCCCGGGGGAAGCCCGCGCGTCGGACATCACAGCGAATCCGGACACAGCCGGCACGGAGCCGTTGCCGCACAACGACTCCGGTATACCGGCGGGCGCGGTGTGGCGGCCTGGTGCGGCCCTCGCGACGGGTGGCGGCTCGACCGGAACAGGCGAGCACACCGAATCAGGCGTGTGGACGAATCCCCACGGCGGTGGGGCAGTCGCCGTTCCGCACAGCGGGTCGAGTGCGTCGACTGAGTCGGGCGCAACGCGGGCGGCGGCCTACGCACCGCGCGGACCGGCGGCTCAGGGCAATTCGTGCGGGGTGGGCGCCGGCGTCGTGCGGCGCATTGTCGGGTCGGTGGTGTCGGCGGTAGCACGGCCTGCCGGAAGCGGTGAGGTGGTGGGGGTTTCCGGGGTGCGGCGGGAGGGTGGGGTGCTGTTGCTGTTTTCGGGTGGGGGTGGGCATGCGCGGATGGGGCGGGGGTTGGCGGCTCGGTATCCGGTGTTTGCGGGGGCGTTGACGGAGGCGGCTGATGCGGTGGCGGAGGCTGGTGGGCCGCGAGTGTGGACGCCGCGCACCGGGTTCGGGCACGGGGAGGTCGGCGAGGACTTTGCGCAGCCGGCCCTGTTCGTGCTGCAGGTGGCGCTGGCGGAACTGCTGGATTCGTGGGGGGTGCGGGCCGATGCTGTTGCGGGGCACGGGGTGGGTGAGGTCGCGGCGGCGGCGGTGAGCGGGGCGGTATCGCTGGGTGATGCGGCGCGGATCGTGGTGGCGCGTGGCCGACTGCTGTCGAAGATCGGGGATCACGGTGCGGCAGCGGTTTTGGAGGCGACGCCGGCCGAGGCGCTGCGGCTGCTGGAGCCCATGCGGGCGACGGTCGGGGTGGCCGCGATCGACGGGCCGCGCTCGGTCATCGTCTCGGGGGAACCGCGCTATATCGACGCATTGGTGCGCCGCGCACATCGGCGGGCCATTTTCGCACAGCGCATCAACGCCGAAAGCGCAGTAGCCGGAACGATTGCGGTGCCGCATATCCCCCAGGTGCGAGCCGTTGCGCCACAGCTGATTACGGAGCTCGCCGGGATCACCGCTCGGCGGCCGGAATGCGCCGTCTACTCGACGACACGGCGAGGCGCGGTGATCGGAGGGCCGGTCCGCAGCGCGGGAGACGATGGCGGCGCGGCCGCAACCGCGCACAGGCCGCATCCGAGCGCCGCTCCCCAGACGCGCGGCACCGCACCGAATCCGACCGCCGAACCGAACCGGAACGGCGCTCGAACGCCGGAGGCCGACCCGGGCATGGATGCCGCGTATTGGGGCGAGAATGCGGCAGGGCCGGTCGAATTGGGCGCGGCCCTGGAACAAGCGGCCGCCGATGGTTTTTCGACGGTGGTGGAAGTCGGGCCGCATCCCGTCCTGGCGGCAATCGTGCGGGAGCAGGCGGCATTTCGGGAGTCCACGTATTCGATGGCCTCGCGCGTTGATGAGGCGGCGAGTTTTCTGCGGACGATCGCGCGACTGCATCTCGACGGGCGGGCCGTCGACTGGACGGCGCTGGGACCACAGACTTCGCCGCCGCCGCAAAGGCGTTGGCGGCGCACAATTTCGGTGAACGGTGCGGCGGTGCGCCCGCCCGAGATGCCCATTCGGGCCGAGGGCACGTACGTGGTCGCGGGCGGGCTCGGGAATTCGGGTGCGGTGGCGGTGCGGTGGCTGCTGGATGCGGGTGCGCGCGATGTGGTGGTGCTGACGCGCATGCCGCGCGCACTGCCGCCGCCATTGGACGGGATGGACGACTGGATCGTGGTGGTGCGCTGCGATGCCACCGATCGGACGGATCTGGCGACGGCGCTGCACGATATTCGGGAGTGCGGTTCGCCGATTCGCGGCGTCGTGCACGCGGGCCGGGAGCCCGATCGCACGGCGGCCGCCAATCTGGTGGAGCTGACCGCGAGCGATCCGACCGACTTCACCATCGGGTTCTCCACCTCCGGCTGGCAGCCGCTGTCCCGCGTGTCGGGTGCGACCGGCCGGTGATGCGGCCATGATGACTGCATGGCGGAACCGATTGTGCAGGTGAAGTGGAAAGACGAACCGGACGAGCACGACTATCCGGCGGCGACCGACTACCTGGAACTGCTGGGCGCTCCGGACGTGGTGCAGACGGTGATCGAGGAGTTGCGGTCCGCGAAGGTCACGCACAAGAAGGCCAAGGACATTCTGCGGGCCTCCGGCCTGGAGCTGGCGCCCGCTTCCAATCCGTATGTGCGGCGGGACCTGGCGAAGATCGCGGCGGGCAAGACGCTCTCACCGGTCCTGCTGGTATGCGGTGACTTTCGGAAGGGCGTCCCGATGCAGATCGCGGACGGCTACCACCGGGTGTGCGCCATCCACTACTCGGACGAGAACATTCAGATTCCGGTGAAAATCGCTCCACTACCGTGACATTCGGACTTCTCGCACTCATTATCGTGCTCGGGCTGGCCGGACCGGTGCTGGCCTGGCGCTCGCAGTGGCACCTACCGGTCATCCTCGGTGAGCTGCTGGCCGGAATCCTGTTCGGCACCACCGGTTTCGGGGTATTGAATCCGGCGGATCAGACCTTCACCTTCCTCGCCGATGTCGGATTCGCCGTGGTCATGTTCGTGGCGGGCACCCATGTGCCCATGCGTGATGCGACCATCCGTACGGCGCTGGGCAAGGGTGCGCTGCGCGCCGTGCTGGTCGGCCTGCTCGCGGTGATCGCGGGGCAGGCGGTGTCCGCGATCTTCGATACCGGACACGGCGCGCTCTACGCGGTGCTGATCGCGTCTTCCTCGGCCGCGCTGGTGCTGCCGATCCTCGATTCGCAGGGCCTGAACGGGCCTGGTTCTCTTCAAAAACCCGTGCTGGAGTTGACCGCTCAGGTCGCCATCGCCGATGCCGCGTGTGTGGTCGCACTGCCGCTGGTAATCGATCCCGCCAATGCCGGACGTGCGGCGCTCGGCGCGGTGGCGGTGTCCGCAGCCGCGGCCGCGGCGTACTTCATGCTCCGGTACCTGAGCAATTCGGGTATCCGGCAGCGCTATCACAAGATCTCCGAACAGCGGCAGTTCGCGCTGGAGCTGCGGGTGAGCCTGGCCCTGCTGTTCGCGCTGTGCGCCCTGGCCACCAGCACGCATGTATCGGTCATGCTGGCGGGCTTCGCCCTGGGACTCGCGGTCGCCGCAGTCGGTGAGCCGCGCCGGGTGGCCAAGCAGCTGTTCGCGCTCGGCGACGGATTCCTGACGCCGATGTTCTTCGTCTGGCTGGGCGCGCGCCTGAATCTCCGTGAGTTCGGCCAGCATCCGTGGCTGATCCTGCTCGGCCTGGCGCTCGGCGGCGCGGCGGTGCTGACCCATATCGCCATGCGGTTCACCGGTCAGCCGATCATCTTCGGCACCATGGCCGCCGCGCAGATCGGGGTGCCGGTCGCCGCGGTCACCGTCGGCACGCAATTGCATGTGCTGAAACCCGGAGAGCCGGCGGCGCTCATGCTTGGCGCCCTCGTATCGGTCGCGGCAACCGCTCTGGCAGCCAATCGCGCGGCGGTCCGGCAAGCCGCGCAGCCGGGACCACAGGACCCGAAGCCCGCCGGTTAGGGCTCGCGGCCGAGCAGCCGATCCGTTTCGCGGCGTTCACGTTTGGTAGGGCGGCCGGTGCCGCGATCGCGGTGCGGCAGGGTGGCGACCACCAGCGGGTCGGGCGGGGGCGGGCTCTTGTCGATCATGCAGAGCGCGGCGACGGCCGCGCCGACGCGCTTGGTGAGCAGTCGCTCGACAATCACAATGCGTTCGACTCCGCCGACGCGGACGCGGATCTCGTCACCGTGTTTGAGCGAGTGGGCAGCCTTCACCGGCACGCCGTTGACACGCACATGCCCGGCGCGGCAAGCGGTGGCCGCCGCAGACCGGGTCTTGAAAAGACGAACAGCCCATACCCAAGAATCGACTCGGGCCTGGGCTGGTTCGCTCGGTAGAGCAGAAGTCACGCGTTGACGATACGGCTCACGCGCTGATGCGACGCGCAGTGACCACCATGTTGGGACGCAGATTGGTGTAGGAGACGGGAGTACCGGTCTGCACGGCGTTCAGCAGCTTGCCGTCTCCGGCGTACATACCGACATGGCCGCCGCCGTTGGTGACAACGATGTCACCGGGCTGCAGATCCTCGAAGGCCACCGGGGCGCCGACGTTCGACTGTTCGAAGCTGGTGCGCGGCAGTTCGACTCCGGCCTGCTTGTAGGCCCACTGGACCAGACCCGAGCAGTCGAAGCTGTACGGACCGGTAGCGCCCCAGGAGTACTGGGCGCCGACCTTGGACTGTGCGGCCTGGAGAGCGATCTGGGCCGGGGCACTCGGCTGCTGGTGCTGAGGGAACAGCTCCGGAAGCTGGAAGCCATTGGCGCCCGGGGAGGGATTGGCGCCGAGCTGCTGGATGGCAGCGCCCGGGTTCGCCTGAAAGTCCTTGACCGCCTGGTTGAACTGCTGAACCTGCGGTGCAAAATTGTCCGGCACATCGAAGTTCCCGATACCCGGAACATCAATGGTGGCGGCCGAGGCGGTAATCGCCGGGAACGCGCCGGTTGTCGTTGCTGCCATGGCGCCCATCACAATGGCGCCCTTCACGGAATTCGGTACCCGAGATTCCCGCTGCAAACTGTGTCTACCCACCGAGCTCGCATCTCCGATCTTGTGCTGCATCCCGATTCGAGGACGAATGTGTTGCTCGTCATCGTCTAGCCGGTAACGTCGCGGGCCGCCTCTCCGATGAAGCGACAGACTCCGCTAAGTCACGAAGAGATTACGATGGCCAGCCCGTGTTGTCCACCCCACACGCGGCGCGTGTCGCGACGCACCGCAAAACGCCCGGCGGACACGCGAATTCCCGCACCGGAAACTGGATCACGACTCGGTAACCCTCAACTCCGCAACCCTCAACTCCGCGCCTCGGCGGACCGCTCGAGTTCCTCGATCCGGCGCCGAGCATCGGCGAGCTGGACCTCCAGCTGCCCCAGCGCCATTACCAGCGGCCCGACCGCGAGGTCCGCGACCAATTGCGGATCGTCGTAGCCGCGTTCGATGGCCACCAGAATGTTGTTGCGAATGCGGGCCGCCACCACCGCCTCGGCGGGAACGTTCCAGGACTCGACCACCTCGGCGACGGTGGACGGGGCTTCCTCCGACATGAACCCTCCTGCCCTGGGCATCAGCAAATCAGTCATAAGGGTAGCGAGGGACGAAGAGCGGCAAGGGGTGCGAAGGGAACACCCGTCGCGGCACGCGCTCACACCCCGCGTATGCCGGTCGATAGCTGTGTCTAGGGGGTTCCGTAGATGCCCGGATAATCCGTGATTTTGGCGTTACCGTCGTCGCGTGGACCCGGTAAGAAACCCGTACGCCCCCGGCGCCGGACAGCGACCGCCCGAACTCGCGGGCCGAGATCGGCAGCTGGACGCCTTCGACATCGTGCTGGAGCGCATTGCCCGCGCCCGCCCGGAGCGCAGCGTCATGCTCACCGGATTACGCGGCGTCGGGAAGACCGTGCTGCTCAATCAACTTCGCTCGGCGGCGCGCTCGCGCGGCTGGGGCACCGGCAAACTCGAGGCACGCCCCGATCAGGAGCTGCGCCGGCCGCTCTCCTCGGCACTGCACATGGCGGTGCGATCGATCGCTGTGGCACATCGCAATCCGGACCAGGTCGACGACTTCCTCGGCATTCTCAAGGCTTTCGCGCTGCGCTCCACCGCCGACAAGGGCATGCGGGAGCGCTGGAATCCGGGCATCGATGTGCCCGCGGTGACCGGCCGGGCCGACTCCGGCGATATCGAGATCGATCTCGTCGAGCTGTTACTGGAGGCCGCGCAACTCGCCCGCGACGCCGGTGTGGGCATCGCGCTGTTCATCGACGAGCTGCAGGATCTGGGCCCGGCGGACATCTCGGCCATCTGCGGGGCGTGCCACGAATTGAGCCAGGACGCCGCGCCTTTGATCGTGGTCGGCGCGGGGCTGCCGCACCTGCCCGCCGTGCTTTCCGCCTCCAAGTCATATTCGGAGCGGCTGTTCTCATATCACCGGATCGATCGTCTCGATCGGGAATCCGCCGACCAGGCCCTCATCGCCCCGGCCGGGCGGGAGGACGTGAAGTACACCGAGGCCGCCCTGGACGCGCTCTACGAGAAGGCCGACGGCTATCCGTACTTCGTCCAGGCCTACGGCAAGGCCACCTGGGACGTGGCCACCCAGAGCCCGATCACCGAAGAGGATGTGGACGTCGCCGCGCCCACCGCAGAGGAGGAGCTGGCGGTCGGGTTCTTCGGCTCCCGGTACGAGCGGGCAACCCCGGCGGAGCGGGAGTACATGCGCGCCATGGCAGATCTGGCCGGAGACGACGGACCGGTCTCCACGGCCGCCGTCGCGCGGGAGCTGGATCGCAAACCGGCGTCACTCTCCCCCGCCCGGGACGGGCTCATCAAGAAGGGCCTGATCTACTCCGCCGAGCGCGGCACGATCGGTTTCACGGTGCCGCACTTCGGCCGATACCTGCGCGGCGTGCAGTAGATCCCCCCAATTTCCCCCGTGTGCGCTGCCCACCGGGCAGCGCACACGGGGGCTGGAGAGTTGCCGAAGATTCAAGATCATTGTCTGACAAGCGGTTTCGATCATTGCCAATGACTACCGGTGGGTAACAAAGACTCCTACACTCGAATGTGATTCCCATCACGTCCGAGGAGGACCACATGGCGACTACCGCGAAAGTCGATGCCACCGAAGAACAGGCCCGGGCACTCGTCGAAGAGTCTCGCGAAACCACCTGGGCCAAACCCTCCTTCGCGAAGGAGATGTTCCTCGGCCGGTTCCGCCTCGACCTCATCCATCCGTTCCCGCATCCCGATGCGGCGGATCAGGCCAAGATGGACGCCTATCTGACGCGGCTGCGCACCTTCTGCGAAACCATCGACGGTCAGCGCATCGAGGTCGAGGGCCGCATTCCGGACGAATATGTGCGCGGGCTGGCCGATCTCGGCTGCTTCGGCCTCAAGATTCCGGAGGAGTACGGCGGCGTCGGCCTCACGCAGGTCGGCTACAACCGGGCGCTGATGCTGGTCGGCTCGGCGCACGCCAGCCTCGGCGTGCTGCTGTCGGCACATCAGTCCATCGGCGTCCCGGAACCGCTCAAGCTCGCGGGCACCCCGGAGCAGAAGCGAGAGTTCCTGCCGCGCTGCGCCAGAGGCGCGGTGAGCGCCTTCCTGCTCACCGAACCCGATGTCGGTTCCGATCCGGCGCGCATGGCCTCGACCGCCACCCCCACCGCGGACGGGGAGGCGTACGAGATCAGTGGCGTGAAGCTGTGGACCACCAATGGCGTGGTCGCGGAACTGCTCGTGGTGATGGCGCGCGTGCCCAAGAGCGAGGGCCACCGTGGCGGCATCTCCGCCTTCATCGTGGAGGCGGACAGCCCGGGTATCACTGTGGAGCGCCGTAATTCGTTCATGGGCCTGCGAGGCATCGAGAACGGCGTCACCCGCATGGACAAGGTGCGGGTGCCCAAGCGGAATCTGGTCGGGCGGGAGGGCGACGGGCTCAAGATCGCACTCACCACGCTGAACGCCGGCCGGCTCGCGATTCCGGCCATGTGCACCGGGGCGGCCAAGTGGTCGCTCAAGATCGCCCGGGAGTGGAGCGCCACCCGCGTGCAGTGGGGTCGTCCGGTCGGTGAGCACGCGGCGGTGGCGTCCAAGCTGTCCTTCATCGCGGCAACGACTTTCGCGCTGGAGGCGGTACTGGACCTGTCGGCCACGATGTGCGACGAGAACCGCAACGACATTCGCATCGAAGCGGCGCTGGCCAAGCTGTGGGCCTCCGAGATGGCCTGCAAGATCGCGGACGAACTGGTGCAGATCCGCGGCGGCCGCGGCTACGAGACGGCCGCCTCTCTGGCCGCACGCGGCGAACGCGCCGTGGGCGCAGAGCAACTCGTGCGAGATCTGCGCATCAATCGCATCTTCGAGGGCTCCAGCGAGATCATGCGGCTGCTCGTCGCGCGTGAGATGGCCGATGCGCATATGTCGGCGGCCGGGGCGCTGGTCGATCGCAATGCCGAGCTCAAGGACAAGGCCAAGGCGGCGGTCGGCGCGAGCGGGTTCTATGCCAAGTGGTTCCCGCAGCTCACCGTGGGCAGCGGCACCGTCC
>NZ_JAODNK010000204.1 GCF_025465275.1 Nocardia sp.
GCGTTGCGAAGGTCGGATCCCACGATAGTTCGGTGATCTTCGCATGAGCCTTCGTCAGACTTTGCCTACTCAATTGCGCCTCCTGGATCGAGAGCTAGCCGGGCGCCGGCTCTGGGAACGAGGTCCCATTCATTGCACCCGGTGATGCGCATCTCGAGCGTCTCAGTGTGAGACGGGGGTCACATCAGTGACAGCGAAGGCGTGCGGTTACAACGGTCGGACCCACGCGCGATCGGAGCGCGTCAGCGCGAACGCGGCCGCGGTAACAGCGGCGAGGAGGAGAGCCGCCAGCAGCAGGGGGAGCGCCGGGTGGTTGCCGTGCAGGACTGCCAGGGCCCCGACGAGGGCACCGAGGAACATGGCCCCAATGGCCATCGCGCGCCGGTGCTACGGACTGCTTATGCGAGTAGTTCCCTAGCGGAAAGATAGTACTGCGGCTACCCGAAGAAGCAGTTCCGCAGCTTTGCTGCTGCCGGTAGATTTATCCATATCTCACCGGTTCGTATCGGTAGAGAGATTGACGTCAAGAAGGTCCGGGGTCGTCGAGAATGATGCAGGTAATGAAACTCTGCTGTTCTGCTCGAAATGACTGACCTCGACGTCATAATTCTCTGAATCAGAGAATTCTGCGCAGTGCCGCGCAAGGGGATCAATGCCGAGTTGGCAAACAACTGGTAGGTGGCAGCGATGGAATTTGAAGAAGTGAATGCGGATCCATTTTCGACCGAAGAACGCGTGGCGCTCCGTGAAATGGTCCGGAGTTTTGCAGAGAAGGAGATCGTTCCGAATATTGATGAATGGGAGCGTATTGGATTGCTGCCGAGGGAGCTTCATGAGCGTGCCGCTGAGATTGGGCTGCTGGGTATCGAATTCGATGAATCTATCGGCGGTAGCGGGGGTGACAGTATAGATTTCTTCACAATGGCGGAGGAATTGACGTATGCGGGTCGCTCCAGCGGTCTGATCATGTCGCTTTTCGCGCACCGTATCGCGTTGGCCCCTATCGTCTCACAGGGCGGTCCTCTGCTCGTAGACCAATTCGTTCGACCGACACTTGCCGGGACCGCGATCGCGGCGTTCGCGGTCACCGAGCCGGGCGGAGGATCCGATGTTGCGGCTCTGCGGACGACGGCACGCCGGGAGGGTGATTTCTACGTCGTCAACGGAGCAAAGATCTTCATCAGCTCCGCGGTTCGAGCGGATTTCATTGTGGCCGCGGTGCGCACCGGAGGATCCGGGTACGGGGGCATCTCACTACTGGTGATACCGAGCGATACGCCCGGATTCGAGGTGGTGCGAAAACTGGACAAGATGGGGTGGGATTGTTCGGACACTGCCGATCTGGCGTTCACCGATGTACGCGTGCCGGTGGCAAATCTGATCGGTGCGGAGAACGAGGGATTTCGTATGTTGACCGAATTGTTCCTCTCCGAGCGACTTGGGCAGGCGGCTATTGCATACTCCACGGCGCAGCGCTGCCTGGACCTCGCCGAAGAATGGTGCAGGCAGCGATCCACATTCGGAAAACCTCTGATGTCTCGGCAGCTTGTACGGCACAAGATCACGGAAATGGCACATGCCGTCGATGTCGCCAGAACATATACGCGGCAAATCATCAGACGTGTTGCCGCCGGTGAAATTCTGGTACCGCAGGTGTGCATGGCAAAAAGGCAATCAACGGATGCTTGTTCGTTCGTCGCGGACGCGGCTCTTCAATTGCATGGTGGCACCGGATATATGCGTGATACCGAAATCAACCGCCACTATCGGGATGCGCGGGTGATGTCGATAGCCGGAGGAACAAACGAGATGATGTCCGAGACCGTGGCGAAATGGATGGGTTATGTCTGAGAAAGTGCAATTGGAAGTACTCCCCGCGAACACCGGCGCCGACGAGGTGACCGCCGAGCAGGTGACGGCACTCAATGCGAATGGATTCGATGGTGTGATCGGGCTGCGATACACCGAGCTGTCCGCAGACCGTGTCCGTGGTGAGTGGACGGTCGGACCGTCGTTGCACCAGGCTTACGGCGTCGTGCACGGGGGGGTGTACAGCGCCGTCGTCGAGTCGCTGGCCAGCACAGCAGCGTGGACCTGGCTCAACCGCGCCGGCACCGGCGGCGGGGTTGTCGGCGTGAACAACAACACGGACTTCCTGCGGTCGGTTACTCGAGGCACCCTCCACGCGGAAGCAACCCCCATCCATCGTGGTCGGCTCCAACAGATTTGGCAGGTCGTCATCACTGACGACAGAAGCCGATTGGTCGCGCGTGGACAGGTGCGTCTGCAGAATCTCGGCTCTTGAGCGCCTGCTGTATCTGCTCGTTATCGAAGATGAGGAACCCCTGACGTGAGCGAAGAGCGACGATCGACACCCTCGGTCGCCATCATCGGAGCCGGTTTCGGTGGCATCGGCGCCGCTATTGAATTGGAACGCAACGGAATCCATTCCTATGAGGTGTTCGAGAAGGGCGACTCCGTCGGCGGGGTCTGGCGCGAGAACACCTATCCGGGCGCAGCATGCGACGTGCCGTCGTCGATCTACTCGTACTCGTTCGAGTTGAAGGCGGACTGGTCGGCCACATGCGGGACGCAGTCGGAAATCCTTGACTACCTGAAGTATTGCGCAGCCAAGTACGGCGTTGAGCCGAAGATCCGCTACACGACGGAGGTGGTCGCGGCGACGTTCGTCGATGATCGTTGGCTCCTGGACCTCCGCAGCGGTGAGATCCGCTACTTCGACGCGCTGATCTGCGCTACAGGCCTGCTGTCCCGGCCGAAGATACCCGATCTGGACGGCATGGAAGGTTTCGCCGGAGCCATGTTCCACTCCGCGGAGTGGGACCACTCGGTGAGTCTGAAGGGCAAACGGGCCGTGGTGGTGGGAAGCGGTGCAAGTGCTGTCCAGCTGCTACCTGAGATAGTGGACGATGTCGCCGAACTCGCAGTTGTCCAGCGGTCGCCGAACTGGGTGATAAACAAACACAACAAGCCCAGGACTGCGTTCACGAAGCGACTGATGCGGAAGTTCCCCATGCTGATGCGAGCAGAACACAACCTTGAGTTTCTGACGTTCGAATCGCGCGCGCCACTGATCTACCGCAGCCTCGATGTGGTGCGGGGAATGTTCCAGGCCACGTTGCGGCGGAAGATACGGCAAGAGATCCGGGATCCCGAGTTGCGAGCCACGGTGACACCTGACTACCTGGCGTTGTGCAATCGTCCGCTGGCGTCGAGTGACTGGTACCCGGCCTTGGATCGCGCGCACGTCACCGTTCACCGGCAGGCAGTGCGCCGTGTTTCTACCGGGGGCCTCGAGCTGGCGGACGGTCGTGAGATCGAGGCCGATGTGATCATCTGGTGCACGGGCTTTTCGGCGGACGAATATCTTGCGCCGATCGATATCACCGGCCGGGACGGCCGAAAGCTGCACGCGGAGTGGAAGAGTGGGCCGGAGGCATACCTCGGCGTAGCCGTCTCCGGCTATCCGAATCTGTTCATGATCTACGGCCCGGGCACAGGGTCGAGCGTCAACTCGGTGATCTTCATGTTGGAGAAGGAAGCTCGGTATGCGCGAATTGCGTTGCAGCACATCGCATCGACCGGAGGTTGGTTGGACGTCCGCCCGGAGGTTCAGCAGGACTACAACGTCGGACGGCAGCAGCAGTTGCAGAAAACGGTGTACGCATCGGGCTGCCCGGGCTGGTACTCGAACGAGGACGGAAATGTATTCGCGGTCTGGCCGGGCTCGCACCTTGCGTATGCGCGAGCGATTCGCACCGTGGACTTCCGCGCGTACGAGCATGGCGGAATCGTCGAGCAACAATCCCTAGAGCGATAAGGACCAACATGCCGAAAATCACTGTCGAGCGTGACGGATACGTACTGCTCATCGGAATCAACAACCCTGACAAACTCAACGCGTGCGACCTCGAGATGCTGCACACGTTGTCGGAGGCATACGGAGAGCTGGAGCGGGATGACGGACTACGCTGCGGCGTTCTCTTCGCCCACGGTGACCATTTCACCAGCGGTCTGGATTTCGCCGAAGTCGGACCTGCGGTGGCGTCGGGAACGCCGCTGTACTCGGAGAAGGGTCGGGATCCCTTCCGCCTCGATGGTCCCTGGACGACGCCGATCGTCGCGGCCGTCCAAGGTATGGCAATGACACTCGCGATGGAGTTGCTGCTTGCCGCGGACATACGCATCGCGGCCAGCGATGCGCGGTTCGCCCAGCTGGAAGTGCGTCGCGGCAGCTATCCGGCGGGCGGAGCGACCTTCCGGCTGCCCCGCGAGGCAGGGTGGGGCAACGCGATGCGGTTGCTGCTGACCGGCGATGAATTCGACGCTGCGGAGGCGCTGCGGATCGGCCTGGTCCAGGAGGTCGTGGAGCCGGGGTGTCATGTCGAGCGTGCGGTCGAGCTGGCTCAGCAGATTGCGACACGGGCGACTCCGGTGGGAGTACGCGAGACATTGTTGTCGGCGCACCGCGCGTACGCCGATGGCGAGGAGGCGGCGACCGCGCAGCTGATGCCGGTCATGAGGCGACTGATGCACACCGCGGACGGTATCGAAGGTATTCGTTCGTTCATTGAACGTCGCGACGCCAACTTCGCCGGACGATAGGTAACCCATCGTGACTCATTCATTCGATTTCAGCGGCCAGGCCGTCTTCGTTGCCGGCGGTACAGACGGAATCAACCTCGGTATCGCCGACGCGTTCGCCGCAGCAGGGGCAAGTGTCGCGGTGCTGTCGCGCAATCCAGACAAAGTCGACGCGGCAGTTTCCCGGCTCCTCGAAAATGGTGGCAAAGCAATAGGATTCGCCGCCGACGTGCGCGACTACGAGGCTGTTGCCGCGGCACTGGCCGATGCCCATATGCAGGTCGGGGACATCGATATTCTCGTTTCCGGTGCGGCCGGCAACTTTCCCGCGCCGGCAATGGGGTTGTCGTCGAACGGGTTTCGTACGGTGATCGAGATCGACCTGATCGGGACCTTCAATGTATTGCGGGCGGCGTTCGAGCATCTCCGAAAGCCTGGGGCGTCAATCATCAACATCTCCGCGCCGCAGTCGTCGATCCCGATGGAGATGCAAATCCACGCCTGCTCGGCGAAAGCAGGAGTCGATATGGTCACCCGGGTCGCCGCACTGGAATGGGGCCCGCTCGGGGTCCGGGTCAACGCGGTGCTGCCCGGGCCGATCTCCGGGACGGAGGGCATGGCGCGCCTCGCGCCGACACCGGACGCGGAACATGTTGTTGCGCGGTCTATTCCGCTCGGGCGCTATGGGACGAAAC
The DNA here is from genome assembly GCF_025465275.1 of Nocardia sp. Classification (GTDB taxonomy): domain Bacteria; phylum Actinomycetota; class Actinomycetes; order Mycobacteriales; family Mycobacteriaceae; genus Nocardia. Next base: position 5,301 of record NZ_JAODNK010000204.1, read on the forward strand.
AGGAGATCGCCGACTGCTGCCTTTGGCTTGCTTCGCCGATGGCGAGCTATGTCTCTGGAGCAACGATTCCGGTCGACGGCGGGTGGGCGCTGGGCGGCGCCTCGGCCGTCTACCCAGATCTTCGCAGGTTGTTCTCGGGGCAACACTGAGCGCTGTGGAACGGCAACCTGTTTCGGGGATCCGGACTGCGGCGCTAACGTTCGACCGAATCGATATTCAGGCCCGGGCCCGGCGCCGGCACGATGTCGCGGGCTGTCAGGGAACTGCCGCACGAATCGCATTCGAGCCGTACGTGCGCTTCGCCGGTGCAGTCGCGGTGCCGGTACTCCACCGGCGGGCCGTCGGGCGCCATATAGGCATCGCCCCAATCTTTGATCGCCATCAGGATGGGGTAGATGTCGTGGCCCTTCTGGGTAAGGCGATATTCCTCATGGCCGCCCTCTTTGGGTGCCTGCTTGGTCAGGATGCCGTGCTCGACAAGCCTGTTGAGGCGGTCCTGGAGTCGGCTGCGGGGGATTCCGAGCGCGCTCTGGAAGGCGTTGAAGCGGCGGATACCGGCGAAGGCGTACTTGAGGATCAGTAGCGTCCATCGGTCGCCGAAGACCACGAGCGGACGTGTGATCGAGCACGGCTCGTCTGAAAGCTCTTCGTAGCGCACAACTTCCAGATTACAGCGGTTCCAAAATGAGACTGCCGCTGCTAACATATGGTCTCGAAAGAAGACCGAAATGCAGAAGGATTCGACGATGACGCAGATCAGCGACCGTGCGGACCAGACCTCAACGTTGGAGCGGATACTGGATGACCGGTGGGCTTGCCGCCAGTTTCTGCCAGATGCCGTGCCGGGGGACACCCTCGACCGGTTGTTTCGGCTGGCCCAGCGCACACCGTCCTGGGCCAACACTCAGCCTTGGCAGGTAGTCGTCACAGAAGGCGCGGGGACCGACCGATTCCGCAAGGAACTCCTCGCCTACATCCAGGGCGGGGCCGCACCGGCCCCCGATTTTCCGTTCCCCACCGAGTACACCGGTGCATACAAGCAGCGCCGACGTGATTGCGGCGTACAGCTTTACGACAGCGTCGGCATTGTGAAGGGCGACCACGCACGGACGATGCAGCAGTTTCTTCGAAACTTCGAGCTCTTCGACGCACCCCACGTAGCAGTCGTCACCACCCAGGCCGCTCTCGGTATCTACGGCGCCCTCGACTGCGGGCTCTACATCAACAGCGTCCTACTCGGCGCGCAAAGCCTCGGCCTGGCCGCAGCGCCCCAGGCCGCCCTCGCTTCCTACTCCCCGTTTCTGCACGAATATTTCGGATTACCCGACAATCGCCGTGTGCTCGTTGGCATTTGCCTCGGATACCCCGACATCGACCACCCGATCAACTCCTTCCGCACTGCCCGCGCGGACCTCGGCGATGCCGTGACCCGGTACGCGGACTGATCCCGCGACCTCGTCAGTGACCTGGCAGGTAATCGACATCCGACCCGGAAGAGACACACGTGAATACTGAACGCAACCCCTGGCTGGCGTTGTCGGCGCTGATCATCGGTTTCTTCATGATTGTGCTGGATATGACGATCGTCGCGGTCGCCAACCCGGTGATCCTGGAACATCTACACGCCGATATCTCGCAGGTGATCTGGGTAACCAGTGCCTACCTACTCGCGTTCGCCGTCCCACTGCTGGTGAGTGGCAGGCTCGGAGATCGCTTCGGCCCCAAGAACCTCTACCTCGTGGGCCTGACCGTATTTACCGCGGCCTCGTTATGGTGCGGACTGTCGCACACGATCGGCATGCTGATTGCCGCGCGGGCCGCGCAGGGTCTCGGTGCGGCGCTTTTGACGCCGCAGACCATGGCCGTGATTACCCGGATCTTCCCCCAAGACAAGCGCGGCGCCGCCATGGGCGTGTGGGGCGCGGCCGCTGCCTTCGCCAATCTGGTCGGCCCGCTGCTAGGTGGCGTACTCGTTGACGGGTTGGGTTGGCAGTGGATCTTCATCGTGAACGTCCCGGTCGGGCTCATCGCGTTCGTACTTGCGGCCAGATTCGTGCCCAGTCTGCCGACGCACAAGCACAAGTTCGACGTCCCAGGTGTCGTCCTCAGCGGAGTCGGCATGTTTATGCTGGTCTTCGGCGTCCAAGAGGGGCACAGTCGAAACTGGGATGCGTGGATCTGGACAATGATCGTTTCCGGGCTGGTGGTGCTCGCGATCTTCGTGGTCAACCAGGCCCGCAATTCCGGCCAGCCGCTGTTACCGCTGAGTCTGTTCCGAGATCGCAACTTCGCGCTAGCCGATCTCGCCATCGCCTCGGTCGGCGCGGCGGTCGCGGCGATGATGGTGCCCTTCTATTTCTACCTGCAGGGGGTTCAAGGGCTGTCTCCGACTCGGTCAGCACTGGTGGCCGCGCCGATGGCTGTCGTCACTCTGGTGTGTGCGCCGGTCCTCGGCAAGCTCGGCGATAGGATCCACCCGCGCATTGTCCCCACGTTGGGATTCGGGTTGTTCATCATCTCGGTTGGCTGGTTCGCGATGTTGATGACCCCGAACTCCTCGATCGCCGAGTTCCTCCTGGTATCTGCGATCTTCGGAGTCGCGAACGCCGGCGTCTGGGCACCCTTGGCGGCCACCGCAACTCACAATCTCCCGCTTCACCAAGCGGGTGCTGGAGCGGGGGTCTACAACGCGATCCGTCAGGTCGGTTCGGTTCTCGGCAGCGCGGCGGTCGGCGCAGTCGTCGCTAGCCGGCTGTCCGCTCACGGGCTCGGTGGCGGGGCCGCCGAAGGAGGCTCTGGACCGTTGGTAGTTCCAGAGCCGCTGCGAGACGCCTTCAGCTCCGCGCTGCGCGAGTCGATGTACCTGCCGATCATGGTCCTTGTTATTGGTCTCATCGCATCGGCCTTGCTCATCCGGATCCCCCGAGGTGGAGACGCGGCTGAAAAAGAAGCCAGCACCAGCCCTTCCGCGGCCGAACCACTCCCGTCGACTCGATGATCAACGGAGTCTGGTAGCGACGCTGGCCAGTTCCACACGGGATTGCACACGAAGTTTCTGAAATACCTTGCGCAGGTGGAAGTTGACGGTATGTGGCGACAGCCCGACCCGGGCGGCGATTTGACGGTTGGTCAGACCGTGCGTCACCAACTCCACGATTTCAATTTCGCGATTGGTCAAGTCATCGAACGGAATGGCCCGAGCAGGTGCGGCCGGTCGCGAGCCGAACGTCGGTGCGGGTGGTGCCGGGTCGGCGGCGGGAGTCGACGGGAACGACGCCGTGGGGTTCCCCGCGAACCGAGGGGGTGTTCGCGGGCTTCTCGGCAGATCCGGACGCCGTTCCAGTTCGATCCCGTTCCGTGTGAACGCTGCGGCCACATAGCCGTTCGCCGCATCCAAGAGCTTTGTATGCGGATTTCGAAGGGCGATATCGCGGGTCGCGTGTGCGACGGTATGGGCGAAGTCGTCGTGTCCTGTGCGGAGTGCCGCCTCTGCGAGCCAGGCCGGGCGCGCCGGGTCTGTGAGAAAGAACTGGCTGTTCACGGACAGCTGCGGCCAATTCTCTATCGCCTGTTCCACGGCGCGGTCGCTGCCGGTGCGAATCTCGGTGAGGCGCAGCCGAGTACATATGAGTCTGATCGCAGCGTCGGGAAAGCAGTAGAACACGGGCTCGTCGTCGCAGATCCGCAGCCATCGGTCCGCATCGTCGTCGTCGCCGACACGGATGCCGACCTCCGCCAGGACGGACCGTGCCAACTGGCGACCGATTGTCGTCCCCCGATCGTGAGCTGTCTGCAACGACTTTGCGGCGGTTTCTCGCGCGAGGTCGAATTGGCCTGCTTCCAAAAGGAGTGTCGCGCGCACTGCGGTCGTTACCGATTGATACGCGTCCAGGCCGTGCTGGTCGATGATCAGTTCCATATCTTGCAACAGCAGTTCTGCTCGCCTGGTAGCGCGAAGGTCGATGAGCTTCTTGGCAAGTACCATCTTCGCGCACAAGAGCCAGCGGGCCGACATGTCGGCGGTGACGGTTGCGATGGCAAACTGGTTCAGCCAGAGCCCTTCTGCGAGCGAGCCGTAGTACCAACGTTGATTCGACAGGACGATCATCGCTACGGCGGTTGCAGCCTCTGCGGATTCATTCCTGTTGGGGGCCAGCGTGATTTCGGCTTGCGCGGATCCGGACTGTTCATCGACAAGAGACAGCAACAGCAGGCGCAGTGCAGTGGCCTCCCGGCGAATCTCCTTGCTCAGTCCGGGAAGCGCGAGCATATCGTCGATCATGTGCTTGGCTTCGTGCGGTTCGCCGCGAAGGAAGAGTAGATTCGCCGTGGCCCAGTAGTCCAGGATGGCTGCGGAGTCGCTCGTTCCCGCGAAAACATCGATCAGTGACAGAACGTCGCTGACCGAGTTGCCTCCGAGGTTGCTGCGATAGCTGTCGACTCCGCGTCCCGCAAGGCTTCGTATCGATTGAGCATCGTGGAGACCGTGATCCTCGATGACTTCCGGGATGTCTGACAGCTCGGCCGAAGGCCTCTGAGATGTCGAGTCGGATTGGAAAACCAAGTCACATCCCTCTGCTAGACCAAATCGCTATTTCACAGACAGCGAGTGCGGTCAGTGAATCACAGCAAACACTTGCTCGCGAGCTGAAATAGTCTGCCCTGCTGGGTATTACGTGTCGGAAGATCGGCTTGGTGACGCAATCCATGTCGCGGTCTTTGTGGGTCGGCTGTAAACTGCGTAATCCACGGCGAGCTGGGTGAGATCCCACTCCGGTCGGCCGATCAATACTCTGTCGAGGTCGAGCACGATGGGCGTGTCGGAGGGGCGGTACCACGAGATTGCCCTGCCATGCGTTGCCATGAATCACACTGTGCGATAGTGGATCTGGTAGCTGACCGTACTGTCGTTGCAGGTCGTCGTGGTGCTCGAGCCTGTTTGTCAACATTTCGGCGGGACGGCGCTCACGTAGGCCTGTGGACGTTTCCTGGGCCATCCCGTGACGAACTAGGGCAATTTCGGGGCCTGGTCGATGCGTTTCCGGCTGAAGCCGTCTCATCCCGGCCGTCGTTCGGCACTTCCCTGCGCTGGACCGCGCGTGACGTGAATTCTGATCACGCAGGGGCTGTTCGGGCCAAATACGCACCGGCACCGCCTCCGGTAGCTCCAGTCCTGATGTCAATTTGCTACCGACGGTATCGGGTACTTATGGTGAAAGATATGAGTTAAGTCACTATGGTGTCAGTCACTCTGACTGCGGAGGTACCGGATCCGTGCATTACCAGCGTATTTGTTGATTGCACTTGACGTCACACTGGAGAGCTGCGATTCTCGCTGCACCGGTATCTGATACCTACGGTAGCGAAGTGGTGTCGACGATCACCCCTCGTCGGCCGGCCAGCGCGACTCTCGGGGTCGTATTGACAAGGTCTTTTTCCATTGCTTCACAGGAGGTGGCGCCCATGACCGCAGGCGAAGTAGCCAACTCCGGGCTTTTCGGCGAAGTCGCCAGGCGTGGTCGGGATCTCGCACCACGCCGAGCTACCTGACTGTCGCGACGAAAACGATCCTGCTAGCCGGCGGTATCGGCTACCGGGGGTACGACGCCCACCCCTTCTATTGCAATGCGATCGCAGGCAATCTCCTGCCGCGCGGACTCGGCCGCCTGGCCGACAAGCCAGCCATCGCACCCTACAGGGCCGGCGCCGCGCTCGATCGCCATCTCGAAATCACCATCTGCAAGGAGAGTTCATTCATGAGAGCCCTGACGTCCGCAATTGTCGCGGCTGCAGTCGCGAGCCTATTGGCCGTGACTGTTGTAGTCGGCGGTACGACTGCCCTTCAACAGAACAGCAGGCCGAGCCCCTCGGGAACGCAAGATCCACGCAGCCCGCTCTTCGGCAACGTCGAATACGGAAACCGGTAGGCGACATGCGATCTCGTTCCGAACTGGCCGGCTCTTCGTTCATCGGACTCGGCGTCTTCTGCCTGGTCGCGGCCGCCATGCTGCCGACCTACGCTGCCCACCGCATCGCCAAGACGCCGCTGAACCTCGACATCACCATCGTGGCCACCACCGCGGCCGCGGGCAACAGTGGTGCGGAGGTGCTCGATATGGCATCGCTGCGTGGAGACGGTCCACTGCGGGTCCTTCGTGATGTTCCGCTGATCAGCCAGCAGCACGCCCTCGTTGTCGATCCGTCCGATGCGACGGTGCTGACCATCCAGGCAGCCTCTACCGTGCGGCGCGGCGATATCGAGGGTGACACGGCGCTGCTGACCGCCACGGTCGATACCGTGACCATCGACCGCCGAACCGGTCAACCTGCTGCTGGCGGTACGGGAGCTATTCAGTCTCGTGCCGGCGTTCCTGCCGAGGTAGTACCGCATACCGGGCTTCAGTACCGATTCCCCTTGGGCACCAAGAAGATCAGCTACCCGTACTTCGACACGATCTCGCGCACCAGCACCCCGATCGACTACATCGACGAAACCACCATCGACGGCGTGTGGGTGTTGCACTTCCGGCAACGGGTCGCACCTGTCGATCTGGCCGCGTCCACACCACCGACCTCACCCGCCATGACATTGCCCGCCCGGAAATGGGGCATCGCCGATGCCGACGAGCCGATAACAATGCATGAGTGGTACACCTGCGAGAGCGACCTTTGGGTCGAACCCGCCACCGGCGCCATCGTGCAGGGCCGGCAATCACCGCGGATCTACTTCGCGCGGCAGGCCGACGAACCTGGTATCTCCGTGATGAAGGCGACCCTGGCCCTCACCGCGGATAGCGTGGCGCAGCAACTACACGAAGCACGCAAGGGCATCACGCTACTTGAGGTCGGCTTCCGAGTCGTACCGATCGTGCTGCTGGTCACCGCGGTGGCCTCGGCGGCAGCAGGCGCATTTCTGCTGCGCCGCAGCCGAATACGCGCTTTCGCATCAGGACCCGCCGCAAAGAATTGAACCGATCCGAGTATCGATCCGACTGCGACGTATTCGATCGCAGAAATCAAGAAAGTGAGCACTGATGTCTGCACCATCGCCGGAAAACCTGCTGGAGCCCCTCTGCCGGCTCGACGAGGCCGGACTGGCCACCCTCTTCACCGAAGCACGCACCGCGAACAGCTTCGCCGACACTCCGGTGACCGATGAGGAGCTGCGCAATATCTGGGAGCTGGCTCGGTGGGCACCCACCCAGAGCAATATCCAGCCCCTGCGCGTGCTGTACGCCCGCACTCCGGAGGGGCGAGCCCGGGTGATGAAGCACTTGTCCGAGGGCAATCAACCCAAGAGCGACTCGGCAGCTGTTATCGCAGTCCTGGCCACCGACACGCGGTTTCACGAGCATATGCCCGAGCTGCTGCCCTTCCGTCCCGGCATCCGGGAGGTTTACGAGTCCGCCCCCGAGTGGCGGGCGACGTGTGCCGACTTCAACAGCGCGCTCCAGGCGGGCTACTTCATTCTCGCCGTCCGCGCGCTCGGTCTCGCCGCCGGGCCGATGAAGGGATTCGATGCCGCCGGGTTCGATGCGGACTTCTTTCCTGACGGACGCCTGAAGTCGACATTGGTGGTCAATATCGGGCATCCCAGCGAGCAGCCCTGGTTCCAGCGGCTTCCCCGCCTGGAACACGAGCAAGTCATCACATGGGTCTGAATCGGTAGTTCAACGGCGCGGGTAAAAAGTCTCCTCCGCCGATTCGCGACAATGTGGTCGTGAGCACTGACGAGAATCTCGTGAAGGAGTCCGACGGCCGGCGCCGTTCTCCGGGCCGGCCGCGCGTTCCGTTCGATCGGATCATTGCCGCGGCACTGCGCATTGTCGACGAGGACGGGGCCGACGCGCTATCGATGCGCACCCTTGCGCAGCGGCTCGATACCGGGACGGCCACGCTCTACCGAGCCGTGGCCAATCGCGGTGAACTTGTTGCGCACGTGGTCGATTGCGTGTTCGGCGAAATCGAGCTCGATCCCGACGCAATGCGCGGGGCTGATTGGGAGCAGGTCTGCTTGCTCGCCGGGCAGGCGATCTTCGACACGCTGAGCAGGCACCGGGGCGTGGCGCCGCTGCTGATCGGGCGGGTGCCGACCGGTCCCCATGCGATGGTCCACCGGGAGTGGTTCCTCGCGATGCTGCTCGGTAACGGCTTCTCCGGCGAGGCTGCCGCTCGCGCCTATGCCACCATCGCCCGCTATGTGCTCGGTTTCGCGATCCAGCTTCCTCGCCACGGCGCCGCAGACTCGGATGCTGCCGAGGTCAGCAGCCTGTATCACCAGCTCGACCCTGAGGCGTTCCCGGCAACTCTCGCTGTCGCCGACTCGCTGCCCACGGCGACACTCGAAGAGGAATTCGCTTTCGGGCTCCGGTTGATCGTGGCCGGACTGGCCGGTCTACGCAGGGGTGCTTGACGCTGATCACAATATCGGCAACACTGTTGCCATTATGTCGAAACGACAATCTGCCGAGGACTACATCGACGCGGACTCGCGGTTCGCGAGCGTCGAGGGTCGGAATGTGCATTACAAGCGGGCCGGGATCGGCCCGGTGCTACTGCTGCTGCACGGCAGCGGCTCGTCGCTGCAGGGATTCGATCAGGTAGTGGACCGATTGGCTTCGTCCTTCGAGGTGATCCGCCCGGATCTGCCGGGGTTCGGGCTCACAGGGCCGCGTGCCGATCGGGACTACCGCATCCGGACGTATGCGAAAACCGTTGCGGCATTCTTGGATTCACTGGATGTGCCGGCGGCTTCGATGGCAGGCAACTCACTCGGTGGCAATGTCGCGTGGAATTTCGCGCTGGACTGTCCGCAGCGGGTGCAGCGGCTGGTGTTGATCAACGCGACCGGCTATCCGGACAAGTCGTTGCCGCTGGGGTTGCGGCTGGCGCGCAACCCGGTGGCGCGGATGGTGTTGCGGCGCCTGGCTTCCCGGTCGGCGACCGAACGCAATCTGCGGTCGGCGGTCGGGCCCGGATCCACGATCGTCGACGACGCCATGGTCGACCGGGTGCACGCGATGCTGATGCGCCCGGGTAATCAGGAGGCGTTCATCGATTTCGCCAATACCGACCAGATCGATCGCAGCGAGGAGATCCCGATGATCGCGGCCCCGACGCTGGTGCTGCGCAGCGGCATGATCGACGGCCAGCACTTCGCCCGCGATATTGCCGGCAGCCGCGAATCGATCTATCACGACGGCGGCCATCTGCTGCCGGAGGAGGCTCCCGAGTGGGTTGTGGCGGCGATCCGAGACTTCCTGACCGCCGAACCGCGCCGCGCCACACCGAATGAGGAACGGCCATGAGGTATTTCGTCGCCCGCGGCGAGCATCGTCGCCTCGATTCGGCCACCCGCGATGAGCTGCGCGGCAGTTTCGCGCAATGCTCCGGCGGTGTCACCCATTACGAGCTCACCGGGCCCGCCGATGGCGAGTTGGTGGTGCTGGCGGGCGGGCTGACCATCCCGCTGTTCTACTGGGACCTGTTCGCCGAGCAATTGCACGGGCGCGGATTCCGCACCCTGGCCTACAGCGGATACGGGCGCGGTTATTCCGACCGGGTGCGAGGGGGGTACGACGAGACGCTGTTCGTTCGTCAGCTCTCGGACCTGATCGAGCAGTCGGGCGTGACCGGGCCCTGGCATGTGGTCGGGACCTCGATGGGTGCGCTGGTGGCGCTGGCCTTCGTCGAACGGCACATCGAACAGACCGCGACACTGACCGTGGTCGGGCCGGGCGGGCTGGAGTCGAAACCACCTGCCGGTGCGGAGTTGCTGCGCCACGACCGGTCGGGTGCACTGCTGGGCAAGTACCTGGGCAACCGAATGCTGCGGAATCACCTGTCGCACAACGTTCGTGACCCGCAGCGGTCCGCGGCGCTCGCGGCCATGGTGCGCGAATGCTACGAGTTCGAAGGCTCGATGTATGCACTGCTCGCCACCATCGCGGACTTCCCGCTGACCGCGCGCCAGGATCTGTTCGCGCGGGTGGGGGAGTCGCCGGTGCCGTCGATGCTGCTGTGGGGAGCGGAGGACCAGGTCACCCCGGTCGCCCGGTTCGATGAGGTCCGAAAACTACTGGCTCCCATGGAGTCCCACGTGATCGAACAGTGTGGCCATATGGCCCCGTATGAGCGGCCCGCCGAGGTTGCCGCAAAGTTCGGCGCCTTCGCCGATCGAGCCGGGCAGCGGTCGCAGCGATGAGCGCTGACATGATCGAGGTCCTTGTCGTCGGCGGCGGCCCGACCGGCACCGCGCTGGCCGTGGATCTGGTTCGCCGCGGGCTGAACGTCCGGATCGTGGACAAGGCCGCACACGGGTTCGAGGGTTCACGTGCCAAGGGCGTTCAGCCGCGCAGCCTGGAAGTGCTCTACGACCTCGGCGCCCTCGATGACATTCTGGCCGGGGGCGGCGAGTATCCGCCGCTGGGAATTCATCTGGGCCCGTTGACGATTCCGTGGCGGATGCAACAGCTGCACGAGGTGACGACCGATGTGCCCTACTCCAACACCTGGATGATTCCGCAGCACCGCACTGACGCGGCTCTGCGTGCACGACTGCAGCGGCTGGGCGGCGCAGTCGAATTCGGTTGCGAGCTGGTCGGATTCGAGCAGCACACGGATGCGGTGGTGGCGACGGTCATGGGCGAGGCAGGGCAGCAGGAGATCACCTGCCGCTACCTGGTCGGCGCCGACGGCGGGTCGAGCGCGGTACGCCGCGCGCTCGGAATCGGGTTTCTCGGATCGACCGACGAGGACGACCGGATGCTGATCGTCGACGCCTCGGTCGAAGGGCTCTCTCGCCACCGGTGGCACATGTGGCCCGGGGCGGGCGGCCGGTTCATCGGCGCGTGCCCGTTGCCGAATTCCGACCAGTTCCAGTGGATGATCCGCCTGCGCCCGGATGAGGAGCCACCGCTGGACGGCGACGCGATCACCGATCGGATCCGTGAACTCACCCGTGACAAGCGAATTCGACTGTCCGGCATCAGCTGGACGTCGGTGTTCCGCCCCAACATTCGCATGGTCGACCGATATCGTTCGGGCCGGGTGTTCCTCGCCGGGGATGCCGCCCACGTGCACACGCCCGCCGGAGCGCAAGGCCTCAACACCGGGCTGCAGGATGCCTACAACCTCGGCTGGAAACTCGGTCAGGTCCTGGCCGGGGCGCCGGACGAGCTGCTGGACACCTACGAGGCCGAGCGATTGCCGATCGCGGCCCGGGTGCTCGGGTTGTCGACGAAGAAATATCAAGGCATGTCGAAACTCGATCCCTCGAGTCTCAAACGTGGCACGGAGGAACGCCAGCTCCGGCTCAACTACCGAGGCGGGCCGCTGGCCGCGTCGACCACCGAGCGCACCGCGACGTTGTCGGTCGGTGACCGCGCCCCGGACACGAAGCTACTCGACGCGGCCGGGGGACCACTGCGACTGTTCGAGATACTGGCGGGTCCGCATTTCACCGCTCTGGCGTACGGATCCGAAGCAATGACGGGACTCGAGGGTTTGCGATGGCCGACCTCCGGTGCGTCGCTGCGGCGAGTGGCGATCGATGCGGGTGCCGACCCAACTGCCGACATCGTGTTGGCCGACATCGCCGGCGGCTTCCGCGAAATCTACGGCGTGAGTACACCAGTGGTGCTGCTGGTTCGCCCAGACGGCTACGTCGGCGCCATCGCCACCGGTGACTGTGCCGAACTCGCACAGGCGGCCGCGCAGGTATCGGCTCCCGCTATCGAGCCGGTGCTGGAATAGCGCCGAGCCGCAATTCAGCAAACTGGACGATCTGTTTCGACGCTCTGGCGTAGGTTGACTCGATACGTGTTAGCTATATCTCCTGTTGGACATTGTTGACCGAAATAGAACACGACTGTACTGTTTTGGATGAACGAGTCGTAGACCCTCATCGAAGGAGAACGTCATGCCCGCACCCGCATTGCCGCTCCACCGAGCCCGCAAGGATCTGTCCGCCGGTCTGCTGTCCGATGCCGAGCACTATCGCGCCTTGAACCTCGGGACCGACAACCGCGCACCCGCGGTTGCCGAGGACGGCATGCGCACCAGCGGCGATCCGGGCACCTGGGAGTGGTGGTATTTCGACAGTCACCTCGCCGATGGCAGCACCGTCGTGATCGTGTTCTACACCAAGGATTTCAATACCCCGTTCAAGGGGATGGGCCCGATGATCACCGTCGAGATCGATCGGCCCGACGGTACCCATATCGAGCGGGAGCTCAAATTCGACGCGGACAAATGGTCGGCGAGCGAGACCACTTGCGATGTTCGGGTCGGTGACAACTACTTCCGCGGTGACCTCGAGCATTACGAGATCAAGGTTGTCGACCAGGACCTCGACATTCAGGTCAGTATCGACCGCACCACGAATAGTTGGCGGCCCAAGACCGGCGTCATCACCTTCGGCTCCGACGACAAGTTCTTCGGCTGGGTGGTCGCGGTGCCGCAGGGGAAAGCCACTGTCGCGGTAAAGGGTTCGGAAGCGACGTTCACCGAGTCGGGTTCGTGCTATCACGACCACAACTGGGGCACCGTGATGATGCCGAAGGTGATCAACCACTGGTATTGGGGTCGCGCCGAAATCGGTCCGTACACCTTCATCGTCGCGGAGATCATCGCCGAGTCCGAGTTCGACAATGTGCCGATAGTCGTGTTCAACCTCGCGCGCGACGGTCACACCGTCGCCGACGAGGAGGAGAACGTCATCGTCTACCGCAGCTATCCGCGTGTGGGGCCGGACAGCATCAAACCGATCAGCGACCATCTCCTCTTCGAATACCAGGCGCCGGGTGCGGACGAGCGGTACGAGATCACTCTGCATCGGGAGAAGAACATCCTGGTTGCCCCCTTCCTGGAGAAGATGATCCCGAATTCCCTGCTGCGCGCCGTGGTCGGCGGTGTCACCGGTTTCGACGGCGCCTATCACCGCTTCACCGGCGAGGCTACGGTCCGGGTCTTCCGCGGCGGCAATCTGGCCGAGGAGTACTCGAGCCCGACTGCCGTATGGGAGCTGATGTACTTCGGTAAGTGAAAGGTGTTGCGGCTCAGCCGTGTCAATGAACTGGTAGCGCGGATCGGGTGCGGGACAACGATGTCCGGCACCCGATCGGCGTTCCGGGCCGCCGCGGCGCTCAGTCGAGCGGCAGATCGGGCAGGTCGGTCACCGCGATGCGCCCCGCTTCCTCGGCTGTGATGCCCAGTGCTCGCAGTAGTAGTTCGGCGGCGCTGGACCCGGCCTCGCGCCACCCTTGGTGGCCTTCCAGGACCATCCACACGGCGCTGACGACGGTGCCGATGACGAGCGAGGCGACACCCAATTCCGTTGCGCCACCGAGGGTATAGCGGCGGGCGGCGACTCCCTGTTCGATATCGTGCATCGGCGGACCGGACAGGATGCCGCGTAATGTCGTGTCGGTCATACCGAATCGGACGATGAACCTGCCCAGGGCCTGATTCTCGTGCGCGAGCCGTACGAACAGGCGCAGTCCGACGGCCAGGCGGGCGGCCGGATCGGTATCGCCGTGCCGATCCATCGCCACCCCGACGCGTGCCAGCCATTCGATGGCGAGTTCCTCGACCACCTGGTCGAACAGGCGCTCGATGGATTCGACATTGCGGTACAGCGTTCCGCGCGACACCTGTGCGGCTTCGGCGAGTTCGCTCATCGTCAGATCCAGGCTGCCGCGCTCGGCGAATAACTTGATCGCCGCGGCATTGATCCTCTTGTTGGTTGCGCGCATCTCGGACTCCAACTTGGAATTTCTCTGTCCAAAATATGCCAGTCTTGTTCAATTGTAGCTGGGAGTGTGACGTTGCGCTCGAGCCCGCTCCCCATTGACCAATTTTAAATTGACAACTGTACAATTATGGTTGAGAGAGTCGGAATATCCGCTCGAGGCTCGAGTAGCGAGGGCAGGTGAAATGTATGGCCAGGGATAGCGCGCGCGGTCGGGGCGGCTGGAAGCGACTCAGATCGCAGTACAGCTGTCCCTACGCCGAAGCATTCGGTGACATTGCGGCAGTGCGCCGTGACGACGCGCTGATCGATGCCCTCTCCGGCGGTGGGCCGGTGCAGACGGGCTCCGCGGATGACCATCAGCTCGCGGCTCTGCTGGCGAACTGGCGCGCGGAGATCCTGGAAGAGCCGATGCCGGCCGGACCGCATCTGGACGCCATCGTCGCCGCGGTCGATCAGGAGATCAGCGCCAGGCACTCGCGGATCGACGCGGGGAAGCGAAAACGCGGCGGCGGACCCCGGCCCGGCACTGGCTGTGGTTGCGATTTCCGGAACATGGGAGACGGGCAAAAGTAAATCCGCGCACACGGCCGGGCCGGGCATGCCGGCCGGTGTCACGACGGTCTGCCCGGCTCGGCGGAAGTCGCCTACGTCGACTACCCCCACCGCCCTGCCCCGGGATGGAGGGGTGATCGCCCGCCGCATGTGAAGTTGTCGAAACGCGAAGGGTGTTGCGATGGGGATCAGACCGGCGATGTTCGGCTACTTGCGCCAGGAACTGGTGGAAGGCCGGATCGACGACGTACAGCGGCATATCCGCGCCTTCGCTGACGGCGAAGGCTTCGATGTCGCCCAAATCTTCTGTGAGCGGGGTTCGCACACCGGGGCACTGTGGGCGCTGATCAGCAGTGTGGAGCAGGCGACCTCGGCCCATGTGGTGGTGCCGGCGCGCACGCACCTGGAAGGGGTGTCGAGGCCGAGGAGTGCTCTGCTGCAACGCCTTTCGCTGCTGAATGTCCAGGTTTGGCATCTGAATCTTGCCGACGACGCGGCTCGTGCGGAGGATCGGCGGCGTTCGGGCCGCACGGATGTGACCGCCAGTTCGGTAGTCGGCCAGTTCGGTTTCCCGGTGGGAGCAGCGGAACCGGTAGTCCTACTGCACGTCCATGAGTACCTGACTCGCGCCGGCCTGCGCGGGATGGTGCGGTCGGCCGAATCGGTGGTTGTGACCATTGCGCGGGAAGCGGTGGCGGCCACCCGACCGCCGGTCGCGGTGGACACCCCGATCTATAGGCAGCTGGGGGCCGAGCTGAATCAGCTCACGGTCCGGATTGTGCTGCGTAGCGACGCGCTGCTGATCCAAATCCATGAGACCCGCGAGTACGCCGACGAACCGGTCAGTACGGCTCTCGCCGGCTTCGGGGAGGCGGGGCGGGTGCCTGCCAACGGTGGCGGCACCTTCACCTGGTGCGAGTTGCCGCTGGTGGAAGGGCTTCATTCCGCTCTACACCGCCGAGAGCACCGATGAGGCGATGGTCAGTAGACAGGGGCAGAGCCGGACATGAGAAAGCTGGGGTACGCATCGTGACAATCCCGACGCGCCGGGTTTCACCGTGATGCGGGTGGAGCTGGTCCGACGGATCGACCTGTGTGGGTGTCGCGAAATGCCCGGTTCGATCCAGACCGCGTCGGCTCGGTCGGTGATGCGGTGGATCGGATGACGTGCGCGCATCGCAAGGCGTCGCCGCGCTAGGAGGCGAACGGGGTGACGAGAGCGTCCATGCGGCCTGGCATGAACTCGGCCTGCACGCCATCGCATGGACGGACCTGGTCAGCGAGGTGGCCTGTGGTCGGCCACGGGTTCCCAGGAACTGAAGCCGCGCGCAGTCTTTGCAATCAGGCACCTGCCAGATATTTTAGCTAATAACAGGCAAACTTCAATGCTTCCCCTTCGCTCGAGCCGTTCGAATCCAACCGCTCAAGGAGGACGAGTCAATGATGACCATTGCGACCAAACTCTGCGGTGCCACCGCGCTCGTGAGCGCGGGACTGCTGCTCAGCAGCGGATGTGCCGTCACCGGAACCAGCGACGCCGCACCCTCGGCATCGACGACGAGCGCACACGCGACCACCACCGCGCGGGCGGATCAGCTGCTGTTGAACTCCGCGGAGTTCCCCTCCGGTTCGAGCATGCTTGGGGTGAGCGAGAAATCGGTGGTCTCCGGGTTCAGTAATGCTTCGGGCACCTCGAACAACAATGGTGTGCAGGGCCCGCTCACCGTCAATCCGGCCGAATGCGCCAGCGCACAACAGGATCTGACCAATCTATTGCAGCAGTTGACGCAGAACGCCTCCTTCGCCGGCGCGCAGCAGGGTGACGGCACGGTGTTCACCGAGATCATCTCCAACACTGCCGCCGATTTGGCCAAAGTCTCCGATTCGGTCACCCGCTGCGGACAGATGACCCTCACGACCACGGTGCTCGGCAAACAGGTCACCACGACCACCGTGTCGACCGAGTCGCTCCCACTGCCGGATCAAACCAACGGACTCGGTGCGGTCGCCTACCGCACCACCTCCCAATCGGAGTTGAACGGTAACTCTGCGGCGACCAATTCCTACACCGGATACGCCCTCGTCGACAGCATCACCGTCGCCGTGCATGCCGAAAACCTCACTGGCACAAGCGATGAAAGCACCTTCGAAAACCTGTTCGGCACCGCGGTGCAGAAGGTCCGCGACGCCACCTGATCCACGTCTATCCGTCAACGACCGCGGCATCGGTGTCGATCTCACCGGCGGTCGCACCGTTCTGCGTTACAGCGGCGACTGCTGACCGCGAGTTACGAGCTCGGCACTTCGCCCACACCGACGTCCGAGTTGCGCCGCGGCCAGCACCATTTCTCGAATCTCGTTGCCAACCAGTCGATTCGGCGCCGTAGCGGTTCGCACACCGAGAGGATCTCCGATGACGATCACCTGGTCCGGCACACAGTTGGTCCACAAGATCGTTTCCGGCCCCGTCGGCCGTGTTCACCTCGTCGAACAAGGCCGAGGTCCGTTGGTGGTCCTGGTGCACGGCTTCCCCGAATCCTGGTATTCATGGCGTCACCAGTTGCCCGCACTCGCGGCGGCCGGGTACCGCACGATCGCCGTCGATGTGCGCAGCTACGGCCGCTCCTCATAGCCGTCCGACATCGCCGGCTACCGACTGCTCGAACTGGTCGACGAACTGGCCGTCACCGTGACGGCGCTGTGCGAGGACCAGGCCGTCATCGTCGGCCATGACTGGGGTGCGGCCATCGCCACAACCGCTACGCTCGTCCGGCCGGAGATGTTCCGAGCGGTAGCGCACCTCTCGATCCCCTATATTCCACCGACGCCGGGCCTGCCCTCGGACCCGTTCGCGCATCTCAGTGGTGGCGGCCAGCAGCACTACACGACATACTTCCGAACCCCAGGCGCCGCCGAAGCCGAGATCGAACCTGATGTGTATGGCTGGCTGCGCGGCTTCTATGCCGCGTTGGCCGGAGATACCCAACCTTGGCTCGATTCCCGTCCGCGGGTGCTTGTCACCGCAGTAGCGGCACGCTGCGCGAACGATTCCCGTCCGCGCTGCCCGCATACCTGTCGGAGGAGGACCTCGAGTTCTACAGCTTCGAGTTTGAGCGCACCGGTTTTACCGGCGCCCTCAACCGATTCCGCGCCAGCGAGGATGACTGGCGCGACCTGCGGATATACGCAGGCCAGCCGATCGCCCAGCCCTCGCTGTTCATCGGGGGAAGACTCGACGCCACCACGACGACGCTCTTGGATGCCACCAAGGCGTTCCCCGAGACGATGCCCGGTAACCGAGGTGTGCACCTGCTCGATTGCGGGCACTGGGTTCAGCAGGAACGCCCCGACGAAGTCAACAGGCTCCTTATCGAATGGCTTGCGGGCCTACCTCACCGATAGCATTCGAATGCGCCGCGCGGAGCGGACCAGCCCGCTGTCGATAATTAATCGGCTCATTCTGTGGCTGGACTCACAATGATAAGAACTCATCCATTGAGAATTCTGCTGAGTATTCGTTAAACGTCGCTTACCGTTCGGCTCGTTCAACGTCGAACCGTCATATTCAGCCTTCTGGCAAGGAGTCCGCGTGCTGAAAATCGACCAATTCACCTATGGGTGGGTCACCCCTGTACTGGCCTATCTGATGTCCGTCGTCGGCTCGTTGCTTGCGCTGCGCTGCATGGTGCGGGCCCGCAATCAGCAGGGCCACGGCGGCTGGATCGTGACGGGGGCCATCGCCCTGGGCGGCACCGGGATCTGGGTCATGCATTTCATCGCGATGCTCGGTTTTTCGGTGCAGGACACCACGATCCGCTACAACGTGCCGATCACCCTGTTCAGCGCCGCTATAGCAATGGGAGTCGTGTGGCTGGGCCTGTACATCGTGATGCGCTGGCGCGGTGAGGTTTTCGCTTTGATCACCGGCGGCACCGTCACCGGCTTGGGTGTGGCCGCGATGCACTACTCGGGCATGTGCGCCATGAAAACCGAGGCCATCGTCCGATACGACCCGTGGATCGTGTTGCTGTCCATCGTGATCGCGGTCTCCGCCGCCGTCGCCGCCCTCTGGTTCGCCTTGCGCGTCAGCAGCATCATCGCCACCATCAGCGCGGCGTTGATCATGGGCGTCGCGGTGTGCGGCATGCACTACACCGGCATGTTCGCCATGCACGCCCACGTGGCCGACAACATGCCCGCGCCCTCCGGCGCCCAAGCATCCCAACTACTGACCCCGCTGATCGTCGCGGTCAGCATGGCCACCATGCTGTTGTTTCTCCAGGTCGGCATCACCGACGTGGACGAGCCCGACCTCAGCCGTATCCGCGGCCAATACGCCAGCCGCTTCTGGCCCGCCCGCCGCTCCGGCAATCCAGCCGAGCCCGACAACCACCCCAATCCTGGAAATCATCGACATATCTCGGAAAGATAAATCTTTCTTAATAGTTTTCTCACGCTTTCACCCTGTATTGGCCTGGGGCTCGATATATAACCTTGGGATTGATTGACCGTGAGAAATGGAGAATTGTTGTGACGACCGACACGGACGGGAAGGGGCGGTATCAAGTGATGGTCGTCGACGACGACGCGAACGTGCGCGAGTCGCTGGAACGCGCGCTGATGTTGTCCGGCTTCGACATCTGCTCGGCCGGCGACGGCGCCGAGGCGATCACCGTGTGCCGCGAGCGCGACCCGGACGCGATCGTGCTGGATATACAGATGCCGAAGCTGGATGGCATCGGGGTCATCATCGCGTTGCGCGCCTTCGGCAGCACGGTGCCCATCTGTGTGCTCAGTGCCCGCAACGAGGTCGGCGACCGGATCGGCGGACTGGAGGCGGGCGCCGACGACTACCTCGTCAAACCATTTCACTTCGATGAGCTGACCGCGCGACTGCGGGCGTTGCTGCGACGCCCACGCGGTGATCGCCACACCGACCGCAACATGTTCGCCCTCGGCCGGTTGGACATCGACTTCACCAGCCGCCGGGTGCTGTGTGGCGGCGTCGAGATCGAGTTGACCCGCCGCGAATACAACGTGCTCACTGCGCTGGCGTCGAATCACGGTGCCGTACTGACTCGCGAACAACTGCTGGAAAAGGTGTGGGGATATCACTTTCCCACCAGAACAAATCTGGTGGATGTATTCATCGCCCATTTGCGCCGCAAATTGGAAGCCGATGGTGGTCCGCGGCTCATTCACACCGTGCGGGCCGCCGGGTACGTCCTGCGAGAAGAACCGCGGTAATGCGCGCGTTCTCGTTGCGGACGCGGGTGGCCGCCGCGGCGGCACTGGGGGCCTCGGTGCTGGTGGCCGCGTTCGCGGTGTCGATGTCGGTGGTGATCGCGCGTAACAACGTCGAGCACTTGGACCGCCAACTGGACACCGCCTCGGCACTGGTGGCGCTCAACGCCGACACCGCCCAACAGTTCCTGGGCCGCCTCGGCGATGCCCGCGCGTTCGCCATCACCCTGCACCGCGGGCCGGACATCCTGGCGAGCACCCCGACCCGGCTGCCGCCGCTGAGCGACGGATATCGCACCCTGCAGGTCGGCGAGATCGGCTACCGGGTCAAGACCTCGACCATCACCAACTCCGATATCGGCCCCTACTCGGTGTCGGTGGCCGCGCCCGTCGAGATGGCCCAATCCATCACCCGAGCCCAGCAGGGCCGGGTCCTGTTCGCCGGTATCGGCGCGATTGCGGTCGCGACCGGTCTGGGCTGGCTGTTCGGCGGTGCCGCGATCGCGCCGCTGGTCGAACTGAGCCAGCGCCTGGGTGACGGCACCACGACCTGGCGCCCGGTGCGCAGCGGCGTCCGCGAGGCCAACCAGCTCGCGGCCTCGATCGAGGCCATGCTCGACCGCATCGCGCAGGCCCAAGACCGGACCGCCGCCGCACTCGAGACCGCGCGGACCTTCTCCGCGCACGCCGCCCACGAGTTGCGCACGCCGCTGACCGCGATGCGCACCGACCTCGAGGTGATGTACGGCCTGGCGCTGCCCGCGACGAAACGCACCGAGATCCTCACCGATGTGCTGCGCAAACAAGCGGGCATCGAGGCGACGATTACCGCGCTGGAGTTGCTGGCGCGCGGCGAGCTCGCCCAGAGCGAGCGCCACGTCCGCGCTGATCTCATCGAAATCGCCGACCGCGCCGTCGCCGACGCCGCCCGACTCCACCCCGATATCCGCTTCCGGGTCCGCACCGCCCCTCCTCTCGAGGCGATGTGCTCGCCCACCGGGATCCGGCTGGCGCTGGACAACGCGATCACCAACGCCGTCCGCCACGGCCGCGCCACCCGCATCGATATCCGCGCCGAGCGCCGCCCCGGCCAGGTGCGACTCACCGTCGACGACGACGGCACCGGTATCCCCGAGCACGAACGCCAGGCGGTGTTCACCCGCTTCTACCGGGGAGTCGGCGCCGCACGTGACGGCTCGGGCCTGGGACTGGCGCTGGTGGCTCAGCAAGCCGAATTACACGACGGCAGCGCCTGTTTCACCGACAGCCCCCTCGGTGGTGTCCGGCTCGCACTCGATCTCGCCGACCCGGGTACCGCAGCGATCGGCGCGTCGCGACCCTGACCGATCTTTCAGAGATCGCCGATGGCGGCCGCGCGGGATCAGTTGCCACGCAAACGTTTTCGGACGTGACTTGCAAGTCCTCTCTAGCGCGGATATGACGGTCGTCATGTCGACTAGAAAATGGACAGCTGTATAATTATGGTAAGCGGGGGCCGCCGTCGACCGGAGGGACAGCGTAGTTCGCCAGTCGGTTGCTCAGATGCGAAAACTCTTCGACGGAGTGGCGGCCCGCGATGTTCCAGCAGCACGATCGGAGATGTGGCTCAATGGGTAAGCACAGTGTGCAGCGGGAAGCTCGGCTTCCGAATTCTGCGAAGGGCGCCATTGTCATGGGCGCGATGGCGGCGACAACTACCGGTGTGTTCCCGGCCATCACCGCCTCGGCAGCCACCGTCGAGATCCCCGGCATCGGAAACTATGATGTGCCGGACGATTTCGCGCCGCAGGTTCGGCAGTTCAACCAGACGGTCAAGGACGCGCAGACGGCGCTGCGGACCCAAGGCGGAATCGGCGGCGCGGCCGCCCTGCCTCAGCAGTTCCAGCCGCCCGCCACCCAGGACAAGCCGAGGTCGCCCGGCAGCATCGCCCTCGAGTCCGCGCGAACCAAGGTGGGCGCGGACTACTCCTGGGGCGCTACGGGTCCGTACAGTTTCGACTGCTCCGGTCTCGTGCAATGGGCCTACCAGCAGGCTGGAGTCGAACTGCCGCGCACCAGCTTCGAGCAGTCCAACGTCGGCGCTCCGGTCGCCTACGAGGAGTTGCAGCCAGGCGATATCGTCGTCACCAATGGCGGCGGCCATGTCGGCATCTACGCCGGTGACGGCAAGCTGCTGAACGCTGTGCAGGACGGCACTCCCGTCTCCTACACCACCCTCTACTCCGACGACGTGGTCACCTCCCGCCGGATCGAGCAGCCCTGACCACTGCTCTACGGAGCACCACGGCCCGGGCTGCGAGTTGGTTTTTGGAGCTGGCTCGATCATGATCTCGCCATGGAGGTCGAGGATCTCATTGACCGTCCCATCACCGAGTAGCGGTAGGACCACAACTGGGGCAATGCCCCGATGAACGACTTGATCGACCGCATCCTGTACCCGATCGCCGATGGCGGAAGCCAACTCGGACTTGTCGGTGAAGAAGCGGTACAGGGTCGGCTACGGCGTGCCGGTGAGCTCCTCGTCGAGTGTGGCGCCTTCGATGTCGAGGTCGGGGACATAGCGGCCGAACCATTTCGGGTGGTACCACATTCGATTGCCGACGATGGCCATGATCGCGGGGATCAGGGTCAGGCGCACCAGGAACGCGTCGAGTAGGACGCCGATGGCGAGGGTGAAGGCGAGGGGTTTGATGATCGGGTTGTCGACGGTGACGAAGGCCGCGAAGACGGCGAACATGATGAGGGCGGCCGCGGTGACCACGCGGGCGGCCTGAGCGACACCGTTCTCGACCGAGGCGCGCGCGTCGGATGTGCGCGTGTGCTCCTCCTTGATGCGTGAGACGACAAAGATCTGGTAGTCGCTGGAGAGCCCGAAGATGATGGCCAGCACGATGATCGGCAGGAAGCTGAGGGTCTCGCTGCGTGTGACGCCGAGTTGGTCTGCAGCCCAGCCCCATTGGAATACCGCGACCTGTACGCCCAGGGCCGCGAACACCGATCCCACGAAGCCGATGATGGAGGTGATCGGCACCAGGATGGTGCGGAAGGCGATGGTCAGCAGGATCAGCGCCAAGCCGATCACGACAGCCAGGAACAGCGGCAGCGCGCGGCCGAGCCGGTCCGAGGTATCGATGTTCGCGGCGGTGGTGCCGCCGATGAGATAGGTTGTGTCGGTACCGGATTCGATGCGGTCGCGGTCGTCGCGGATCCGGTTGACCAGGTCGGCGGTGGCGGCCTCGTTGGGCCCGGTCTTCGGTACCACCTGTAGCAGCGCGACACCGTTCTCGTTGACCGACGGCAGCGCCACGGCGACATCCGGTTCGGCCGCCAGCCGGTCGACGAGGGTGGCCAGGGCGCTCGGGTCGGTGGTATGCGAGACATCCACCACGGCGAGCAGCGGGCCGTTGAATCCCGCGCCGAACGAGGCGCTGATCAGGTCGTAGGCCTTGCGCGCGGTGTTCGACGTGGGTTGTGAGGCACCACTGGGCAGCCCGAGTTCCATCCTGGTGACCGGCGCGGCCAGCACCGCCAATACCGCGATTCCGATGACCAGCACCGGAATTCGGAATCGGGTGACGAGACGTCCCCAGGCGTGCCCACTGGTCCGCTCGGGTTCCAGCGCCGCCGTCCGGGCGACCTTCTCGGGGTGGCCGGGGCGCAACGGGGTGGTGACGAAGCGGGCGACGGTCGTTCCGGCGAACCCGAGCAGCGCGGGCAGCAGGGTGAGCGCGACCAGCATGGCCACCAGCACCACGGCTGCCGCGGTGAGCCCCATGACCGTCAGGAACGGAATGCCGACGATCGACAGCCCACACAGCGCGATGATCACCGTGATGGCCGCGAAAACCACTGAGCTGCCCGCGGTCCCGACCGCCAGCGGGATGGAATCCTCCGGGGCGAGTCCGAGCATGATATTGGTGCGATGCCGGGACAGGACGAACAGCGCGTAATCGATGCCGCACGACAGGCCCAGCATCAGACCGAGAGACAGTGCCGCGGAGGGCACATCGACGAACGCCGCGATGCCGGTGATGCCGGCGACCCCGATGGCCACGCCGATGAGTGCGGTCGCGATGGGCAGTCCGGCGGCCACGGCCGCTCCGAAGGTGATCAGTAGAATGACGAATGCCGCTAGGACACCGAAGATCTCGGGTGTCTCGGGGATGCTCATCGCGAAACCCGGATACACCCCACCCGAGTACTCGACGTCCAGTCCGGCATCGCGAGCGGGCTGGGTAGCGTGCTCGGCGGCATCGAGGGTCGAGGTGTTCACCTCACCCGCGTTCACCGAGAACTGCACCGTACCCAGGGCGACGTGCCCGTCCGGGGACACGGACTTCGCCTGGAACGGGTCGATCGTGGCGGCGACCTGCGGCACCGATTTCAGGTTCGCCATCGCGGCCGAGATGCCCGCGCCGGGGCCGGAATCGGTGACCTTCGTCGTCCCCTTCGTTGCGAACACCACCTGCATCTGCGCCCCGCTGAACGCCGGCAGGCGCTGCTGCAGCATGGTGACCGCGTCCTGGGATTCGGTGCCCGGCACTGTGAAGTTGTCGTTCGTCTTGCCGCCGGCGCCGACCGCGGCCGCGATCGCGGCCGCGACGAGGATCACCCAGACGCCGAGCACCCACCAGCGGCGACGGCTGACGATCCGGCCGAGTGCATACAGATAGCGGGACATGCTGCCCTTCCTCGAAGTCACTGCGCTGCTACGGATGTCGGCTACGTGGCGCTGCGGACCTTCGCCACGGCGGAGTCGAAGATCTGGTCGAACGTGCTGTCGTCGGTCTTGCCGGTCAGGTTTTCCGTATGCACCGCGACCGTCGTACTGCCGACCACCGCATACCCGGTGTAGGAGTTGGTCGGTATCGCCTGGCCGCCGATGTCGGACTGGGAGGTGGTGTGGTAGGCGAGGGCCCCGTTTCCATCCGATTCGCCTGGTAGAGACAGGGTTTCGATCGTCACGGTGGTGCCGGCGAGCTGCTTTCCGAGCACGGTGGCCGCTACGGTCATGTGCTGGCAGCTGTTGACGATGTCGGAGATCTTGGCGAGATCCGCCGCATTCCCGGAAACGATCTCGGTGAACACGGTGCCGTCAGCGGTCTGGGCGCCGGCGAAGGACGCGTTCTGTATCAGCGTCTGCAGCTGTGCCGCCAGATCTTGTTGTGCACCAACACATTCCGCTGGCGTCACGGTCACGGGACCGTTGCTGTTCGTATTTGCGATGCCGGTGGCGTTACTGAATCCCGCCGCGACCTGGTTCCTGGGCAGATCGACTGTTGTTGCGCCGGAGGAGAATTCCTGCGAACTCAGCAGCAAGTGCTCGTTCGAGGTGTTGGTCGTAGTTGGTGCCGCGGTCGCGCCGGCGTCGCTACGGTGGCTACCGCAGCCGCTGGTCATGATTACCGTGCACGTGGTTGCGGCTGTCCACAAGCAGATCCGAGTTGTTATGGCCATGGCCGGTCGGTCCTCTCAGCGATTTGCGGTGAAAGATTCGGTGCCGAGCACGAGCGTGAGCCCCGAGATGCCGGAATGAGCTCGGGCATAGGCGAGTTCGTGGCTGATGTCGCCGATGTTATTGATGGCTGGAATGGAGATGCCCAGTGTCGACAGGGTGCCCAGCGCATTGCCGGTGCGGTCGAGGTAGGCGCTGCCGCTGTCGCCGGGGATCCCCGGGGTCGGTGAGATCACGGCGTGGGTCCAGCCGCCGGTCGCCGAGTCGTCGGGTTTGCTTTGACCCGATTGCGGGGAGAGGCCGGCGAATCCGCCGCGCAGGCTCGAGTTGCCGTAGCTGTAGACGGCGCCACCGAGGAGCAGGCCGGTCGTGTCGATCCCCGCGGGGCCGCCCCAGTACGGCAGGCTCGGGTTGACCTGGCCGACGTTCTCGGCGGCGATACGCACGAGGGCGAGATCGTTGTAGGCGCAGGTGTTCTTATCTGTCTCGCCGTTCTGCTGCATGGTCAGCCAGCTGCTGTAGACCAGTTGGCCGGTGCCGATTGTCGTGCCGTTCGATATCGGCGAACCGTCGCGGTTGAAATCCACCGAGGTGCCGGTCGCCAGGCTGGCCGCGGCGCAGCCGTTGGTCTGGTCGGCCTGCCCGGAGCTCGCACAGTGTGCGGCCTGACCGAGGTAGACAGTGCCGGCACCGTCGACGAACACGTAGTTCGCGGTGCACTGCCCCGCGCCCTGGGTGTAGGTCTGAATTCCGGGTGTGATGGTGGCGGATCCTGCTGGCGCCCAAGGGATTCCGGCCTTGTCGGCGGCGACCGTGTCCTGTCCGCCGGTCGCATCGCCGGCCTGCGGCTGGTGCGATGTCGCGGTGCTTCCGGACCCTCCGTCGTTACCCGCCGATCGGGTGGAACATCCGGCAGCAAGGCAGGTCCCTGCGGCGATCAGTACGGTTCCGAGTACCGCGAGTGCGCGATGGCGGGTGAACGGCGGCATAGCAAGTTTCCCTTTCGGCGAACAGAACGGGACAGCTGTGTCTAATTCTAATCAAGATTGTTCAGGTGAACTATAGCTGAATCGCATTACTCGAGGTTGGAGCCTCGGCCGCGGAAATCGGGTGTGTGGGTGGGCTGTGGAGCGCTTCCGGCGCCAGGGGATCGATACGATGCGGAAATGACCGGATCACCTACTCCGACCCGAGGGCGGGGGCGGCCGCCTCGTGGCGAGTCCGTCGCCTCGGACGACACCGTGCTGGCCGCGGCGCTGCACGCCTTCGCAACGCATGGGTACGAGGCGGTTTCGCTGCGCTCGCTCGCCGGTGAACTCGGCGTCAGTCACAATTTGCTGTCGCAGCGCTACGGGTCGAAGGCTCGGCTCTGGTATGCCTGCGCGGACTGGGGATTCGGGGGGATCCTCGGCAAACTGAACCCGATCGTCGACAGTGCAGTGAGCGACACACAGCGGCTACGTGATTTCTTGTATACGTTCGCATTGTTCTCGGCCTACAACCCGGACTTGACGGGGCTGGTCAACGCCGAGTCGTCGACGTCGAGTGAGCGACTGGATTACCTGTGCGCCAACTACATTCGCCCGACTGTGGCCAGGTTTGCGCCGCTGTACGCGCGGGCGGTGGAGCGCAACGAACTGCGCGCGGTTCCGGTCGAGACCCTGTTCTACATGATCACGTCGGGGACCACCGCGATGTACACCAGCCGCGCCCTCACGGAGCAGATCTTCGGCCCGGCTCGGCTGCACCCGGACCGCTTCGAGGAGAATGCCCGGGCCGTCGCGGATCTCCTGTTCGACGGCCTGCGGCCCGTACCCTGAATGTGGCCCGGGATGAGTTCGGCGTCGCCCGAAAAACTATGGCACACTTGATGAATAAGAAATTGAATTGACCTTCCGGCGCATCTTACTCAAGAGTAAGATGCAGGCATGGAATGGACACCGCAAGAAATACCGGATCAGACCGGACGCACATTCATCGTCACCGGCGCCAATGGTGGCATCGGCATCGAGACCACCACGATGCTCGCCCGTAAAGGTGGCACGGTTATCATGGCCTGTCGAAATGCGGAACGGGCGTGGCCGATCGCTGCCATGATCGAGGGCGACGTTCGTATCGAGCGTCTCGATCTCGCCGATTTGGCGTCGGTGCGCGAGTTCGCCGACCGGACCGGCGATTTCGATGTGCTGGTCAATAATGCCGGGCTGATGAATATTCCGTTCTCGCGCACCAAGGATGGATTCGAAACTCAGTTCGGTGTCAACCATCTCGGGCACTTCGCGCTGACCGGTCTGCTCCTCGATCGCCTGCGCGATCGGGTGGTGAGCCTGGCCAGCATTGCGCACCGGCGGGCCCCACAACTGTGGATCGACGATCTGAACCACGAAAACCGCGATTATCAGCGCAATCTGTCCTACGCCCAATCAAAGCTCGCGAATCTGATGTTCGGCCGGGAATTGCAGCGGCGGCTCACCGTGGCGGGCTCCGAAAAGCGTTCCTACGCGGTGCATCCGGGTGTGTCGGCCACCGATCTTTTCACGCGGACCGAGACCCCCGTGGATCGGATCATCAAACCTCTTATCAGAATCACCGGTCACTCTCCGGCCAATGCTGCCCACTCGACTCTGTTTGCGGCGACCATGCCCGGAGCCGATCCTGATATCTACTGGGGCCCGACTCGTTGGGGCGGGAGCAGGGGCCCGGTGGGACCCTCGCCGTCGAGTGAGCTGTCGAAGGACACGGAGCTTTCGAGGCGGCTGTGGGAAGAATCCGAACGGATGACCGGAGTCACTTACAAGTTTTGAGTGTCAATATCGCGTAGTGGGTGCGGTCCGCGCCCACTACGCGATATTGCCGTTCATTGCTTGTGAAAGCCTATGCGCCGCTCGTCAGCCGATATTCGCCGACAGTTCGGGGAGCATTCGTGAGACCTCGTTCTGCCAGTTGTTCCAAGCGTGGATACCGTAGGCCGGGAAATCGTAGGTGACATTCTTTGCACCGAGAACAGTCATACGTGCTTGGAATGCCCGGGTGTTCGCCAGTGCCAGTGCTTCCAGCGCCATGCCCTCCATGGTGCTGACATTTGCGCCGTCGCCGGAGGTGGGCAGGCCGCTGCCGGCGGACACCCACAACCGAATATTCTTCTGAATCAGCGTGGGCGCGAATATGAATGGATCCATGCGCCGCCACTTGGAATCCCACAGGGGCGCCATGCAGTCGACGTTGTACCCGCCGGCATCGAGCATGGCCACCCGAATGGCATCGCGCATCGCGGGCGCGGAGATGTTCAAGTAGCCGGAGAAGGACCCGGCGAAGCTGAACTGGTCGGGGTGGTAGGCGGCGAGGGTCAGTGCGGCGCTGCCACCCATCGACAGTCCGAAGATGCCATTGCGACTCGCGGTGAAACCCAGCCGATCGCGCAGCGCATTGCGCAGGTCCTGGGTCAGGAAGGTCTCCCACCTGTACGTGTAGGACTTGCCGGGGCCGCCCGAAAGTGCTTGCGACGCACCAGAACCCGACGACGCGCTGGCGGAGGACACGGATCCGGGTGATATGCCGAGGAAGTTCGAGCCCGAGTTCCAGTCGGCGTAGAAGCTCGATTGCCCGCCGACGGGCATGACCACATTGATGTTCTGGCCGGTCAACTGGCGGGCGACGTCGGTTTCGATTTCCCACCCGTTGAGGTCATCACGGGCGCGCATACCGTCGAGGGCGTACACCACTCGATCTGTGTTGCCGTCGGCGGCACGGAAGATGCGGGATTTGATCGGACCCATGCTGGAGTCCACCCAGAAATCCAGCCCATCCGGATTGTATGCGGCCGAGGCCTTTACGTCATTGCCGAGCGCTGTCGCCCCCAGCGGCGACAGGACGGCGAGCATCAGGGTCAGGGCCGCTCTGGCGATCGAGGTAAGGGGCGAGCGGGATCTGTGTCGACCGCGTGAAAATCGCATGGAAACAATATCTTTCGTCATCGAGCGGGCTTCTTCAGGTGTGCAGGCGGTAACGCGCCATCATGCATTCGTCCTCGTGGTCGATGAGGTGGCAGTGCCAGACGTAACCCTGCGCCATCGTGCCGCCCATCCCTCCCATGCCGGCCATGCCGCCGACGCTGAACATCGCGTCGGGATCGAATCCCAGCTCGTCCGCGGTGGGGAAGGTGATCGACACCCGGGTGACCATGCCGGTGGGGGCGACGACGGTGTCCTTGGCGCCGGTCTCCCACGGGTCGGGCGGTTGCGGCGTTCCGGTGAGGAACCGATCCGGTTCCGGAGCCCAGTAGGTTCCCACCGCCGGCCGCGGATTCGCGGCGAGATAGCCTGCCATGTCGAAGGATTGGCGGTTGAGGATGCGCATATTGACCAGGTGTATGTGCATCGGGTGGTTGTCGATGGAGACGTTGACGAATTCCCAGATCTCGGTGGTGCCCTGCCGGGGGTCCGGCATGGGTTCGTCGTGGTAGGTGAGATTGTTCATGTTTTCGGTGAATGGCGGCCACGACGCCGCGGGTCCGATATTGAGAGTGATGATGCGGCGTCGATCGGAGGCCGGGATGGGCGGCAGCGCCGGTGCCTGGTTGTCTCCGCCGCGCAGTGCGGCCGGTGGTGCGGAGGTGAAGCCCGTGGCGCCGGTGCCGACGAACCGGATCAGGTTCGAGATCGTCTGTCCGCCAGTGATTTGCGCGGGACCGGTGGGGAACTCGTAGGAGTTCAGCAGGTCGACCGATTCGCCGGCGGCGAGTCCGGTGAAGTCGGCGATGATGTCGAGTCGTTCTCCGGGGTGGAGCCCGGCCTTGTCGACATAGGCGGCTCGGTCGAGCAGGCCGCCGTCGTTGCCGACGATCCAGAACTTGGCCTGGTTGCTGAACGACAGGATGTACGGCCGGAAGCTGGAGGCATTGAGGGCGCGGAATCGGTACATCCCGCGGGCCACGTTCGCGCGGGGGTGGACCGTGCCGTTGACGGTGATCAGGTCGCCGAGCATGCCGCCTTCCCAGCGGCCGTCCTGAATCCAGCGCACGGTGTGGAAGCGCAGTGAGCCGTCGTCGTTGAAGC
>NZ_JAODNK010000218.1 GCF_025465275.1 Nocardia sp.
CCGCGATCATGGCGAGCGCGACGAGCGGCTCGGGGTTGTCCCAGACCAGGCGATCGAGCAGCCCCAGACTGGCGAACGGGCCCGCTTCTGCGCGCCGAGCCCAGTCGAGCAGCGTGGTGGGAGTGGAGATGGGCAGGCCGATACCGAACTGCATGAGAAGACCTCCGTAAAAGGGGTGAGCAAATACACTGCCGCCCCTTCGTCATCTCGATCAGGCGAGATGAGGGGCTCCCATTCTGCGACGTACTTCTAGGGAACCACTATCCGAAGTGTTTTCGACTCAACCACAACATGTTTGGCGGCACAAGAGTCATCTCCTCCGCGCCGATCGCGGCGTCAGGGCGCGCCATCGAGGGCAACAGCCTATGAGCCCCACCGCACTGGCCAGGGGCTGTCGCGGCGGGCTCGGTAGGCTGGGCGGGGGCGATCACCGTTTGCGCCGTCGACGCGATACAGAAGGATTCATGTCCAACCTCATCAATCTGGAACAGGTCTCGAAGAGCTTCGGGATCACGCCGCTGCTGGACAATGTCTCGCTCGGAGTGCATGCCGGGGAACGTATCGGGGTGGTGGGGCTCAACGGTGGCGGTAAGACGACGCTGCTGGAGGTGCTGACCGGGCTCGAACCGGCCGACAGCGGCCGGGTCAGCCGAGTCGGCGGCCTGCGGATCGCCGTGGTCACGCAGCGCGGGGTGCTGCCGGACGGCGCGACCGTCGGCGAGGTGGTGCTCGCCGGACTGGCCGAGGATCAGATGACCGATGGCGTCGCCGAGCACGAATGGGCCGCGAACACCCGCATCCGCACGGTGGTCGAGGGCATCGGCATCGCCGACCTCGGCATGGACGCCCTGGTCTCCAATCTTTCCGGTGGTGAGCGCCGCCGTACCGCGCTGGCCGCCGCGCTGGTCCGCGATCTGGACCTGCTGGTGCTGGACGAGCCCACCAACCACCTCGATGTCGAGGGTGTGCAGTGGCTGGCCGAGCATCTGGTGGCGCGCCGCAGCGCACTCGTCGTGGTCACCCACGATCGCTGGTTCCTCGATACCGTCGCGACCCGCACCTGGGAGGTGCAGGGCGGCAAGGTGGAGACCTACGAGGGCGGCTACAACGACTGGATCTTCGCCCGCGCCGAGCGCACCCGGCAATCCGACGCCACCGAGGCCCGCCGTCAGAACCTGGCGCGCAAGGAGCTGGCCTGGCTGCGCCGCGGCGCGCCCGCCCGCACCTCCAAACCGAAGTACCGCATCGAGGCCGCCGAGGCGCTGATCGCCGATGTGCCCGCGCCGCGCGACAGTGTCGCGCTGGCCTCGTTCGCCCGTAAGCGCCTGGGCCGCGTGGTGATCGAGCTCGAGGACGCCACCCTCGCGACCCCGGACGGCCGGGAACTGGTGCAGGACTTGACCTGGCGGCTCGCCCCCGGTGAGCGCGTCGGCCTGGTCGGTGTGAACGGTTCCGGCAAGACCACGCTGCTGCGCGCGCTCGCGGGAGATTCGGGCTTGAAGGCCGGTAAGCGAATCGAAGGCCAGACCGTCAAGATCGGCTGGCTGCGGCAGGAACTCGACGATCTGCCCCTGGATATGCGTGCGCTGGAAGCGGTTCAGGATGTCGCCATGCGAACCATGCTGGGCGGCAAGGAGATCAGTGCCAGTCAGCTCGCCGAGCGCCTGGGCTTCACCCCGGCCAAGCAGCGCACGCCCATTCGTGATCTCTCCGGTGGTGAGCGCCGCCGCCTGCAGCTGACCCGAATCCTCATGGCGGAGCCCAATGTCCTGCTCCTGGACGAGCCCACCAATGACCTGGATATCGACACCCTCCAGCAGTTGGAGGATCTGCTCGACAACTGGGCAGGCACCATGGTCGTCATCTCCCACGACCGGTACCTGGTGGAACGCATCTGTGATTCCACCTGGGCGCTGTTCGGCGACGGCAAGCTCACCAATCTGCCCGGCGGCATCACCGAATACCTGAAGAAGCGCGCCGTCATGGCGGCCGCCAAGGTCGGCGGGCAGAGCTCCTCGAATGCCGCCGCACCCACCACGGATGCCGCCGCCCACCGCGCCGCCCGCAAGGAACTCTCCAAGCTGGAGCGTGCCATCCAGAAGCTCGACGAACGCGAGTCGAAACTGCACGCCGCCCTCGCCGACGCCGCGACCACCCCCGACAAACTCATCGCCCTCGGCACGGAACTGAAGCAGGTGCAGGCCGAAAAGGAATCCACCGAAGAGCGCTGGCTGGAACTGGCCGACTACTGACGGCCTCGCCCCGCCTGCCTCCTCAACCACACAGCCCGTATCCGCACCGCGCACCCTCTCCAAGTGCTGTTCGGTTCCGCGCACCCCCGTGCCTGGACAGCACAGCACGTGTCTCCGCGCAGCCCGTATCCGCAGCGCTCAGCCCATTCAAGTGCTGTTCGGTTCGGACGCGGGCTGTTCGGTACCGCGCACCCCGTGCCTGGACAGCACAGCACGTGTCTTCGGGCAGCCCGTATCCGCATTGCTCAGCCCATTCAAGTGCTGTTCGGTTCGGACGCGGGCTGTTCGGTACCGCGCAGCCCGTGTCCGGAGAGCACAGCTTGTGTCCGTATCGCTCAGCCTGTGTGAGCGCTGTTCGGTTTCGGGGGCGGGCTGTGCGGTCAGGGCGGGGGGTTAGCCGTGCTGTTCTAGGGGAGGGTGGTCTAGGGACGGGACGGGGAGGCAGGTGCGGACGAAACCGGCGCCGAAGGAAGTCAATTCGACGGTGCGGTAGAGGACCTTGGTGCCGAAGCTGGTGCGCTTCAACAGGCGGCGGACCTCGGGGAGGGCTTCCAGCAGCTGATAGCGATTGGGATTGCCGAGCGGCTCGCGGGTGACGTCGATGAGGCCGAGGCGGTCGAGATTGATGAGGTATTCCTCGACGCGATTCGGGTAGCGCAGACCGGCATCGTCGCCCAGCAGGTTGAATTGGCCACCGGCGGCGGCACGGCCGCCGCGCACTTCGAGGGCGGGCTGCGGGCCGTCCAGGTAGAGGTGGCGCACTATGCGCGCTTCGTCGGGAGCGAGTTCACCGAGAATGCGGGCGTAGGCGGGGTGGTGATTATCGTCCTCGGTGTGGAAATCGGCTGAGCGGCGCAGTAATTCGGCGCCGCGCGCTCGCAGGACGGTGGTGGGGGAGGGCGCGGGTGCAGCGGTCTCGGCCACGTCCGTAACGGGAACTCCCAGCACCTGACGTACCGAATGCCGCACCTGCGCACCGGCTTCGGAGAGGATATCGCGCGGCGGATGTCCGGCCATACTGCCCCGCAGCACCACCGAGGTGACGCCGAGCGCGGTGCTGAGGCTCCAGACTCCGGCCTCCACGGCCGCCGACATGGCAACCCGGACAACACCGGTCGCGGTGCGCACCGGTCCGGCCGTAAACGCGGGCCCGGGTACCGGAACCGGCAGCGGTGCGGCGGGCCGCACCATCAGCTCGGTGGAGGTATCTGCGGGTTCCCCTTCGCCCGAGTCGGTTTCGGTCATATCCATGAGGTAGCCACTCCTGTTCCGAAGATCAGGAGGTGAGCGTAACCGGCGAGCAGCCCCAGCACACCGCCATGGACAAACAAGAGCCATTCATCTTGTTTGATGGCCGATCGCAGCATGTCCACGAAGTCCGGCGGGGGCAGGGCCGACATTTGTTTGGCGATGTACTCCTGGACCTGCTTGCCCTGCCGCACGTTGAACGCCGGGTCGGCGAAGGCGATCGGGGCGATCTTCATGGACTCGGCGGTGAAACTGTCCTGCAGCTCGTCGTATTCGCGATTGCCGAGCAGGAACTTCACGGCGCCGCGGGCGGGTCCGAGTGCCTGGTCCGCCGCCGGCTTGAGGGTGTCCGCCAGCATCTGCATGGTGCGGTCCGAGCGCGGCCCGTTGAGCAGTTCGTCGCCGATATTGGCGACCGTCATGACCTGGCTGGCCACCATCTCGGCGTAGCCCTCGGTGATCTCGGGCTGCCGCTTGACGAGCAGCCCCTGCCGCCACGGGCACCACCACTTCGGGTAGGCGGGCGCGAAGATCATATTGATGCCGACCCAGTTGACCACCCAGCCGATGACGATGCCGCCGAGCGGCAGCACCGCCAGCGCCGACCATCCGGTCACATGCAGGATGCCGACCAGCACCAGGCCCATGGGGGCGCCGAAGTAGAAACCGAAGTTCACCATGAACCGGAGTTCCGTGGCGCCCAGCACCTGGAACAGGCTGTTGAGCAACTGCGGCCGCGCCTGGAAGTAGCGAATCACCATCTGCTTGACGTCGAGCAGTTGATCGATGTTGTTGCCGAGTTCATCGGTGAGTTCGCGCAGAATTGTGGGGAGCTGTTCGGCCACCCGCGAGTGCACCATCTCCCGAACGCTATTGGGGAGGTTGTACCAAAGTTGCGGATGTTCGCGTTTGAGGATGTCTTCGACGATGTCGCGGATCTGGAGTTCCGCTATTTCGGTGAGATGCTCGGCGAGCTTATCGGGTTCGAGTTCCCGATAGAAGTCCGAGACGCTTCCGAGTTTCGCCAATCCTTTGTCGACCGCGATACTCGCCATCTTGTCCGCACGCGACGGCACAATCCCCTGCCAGCCCATCCGGCCGTCGTACTGCAGCAGGGGCAATACCTGAATCCGCTTGGGCAGGAACGGAAACAAGGCCGCCAGCCCCGGTACCCGCGTGCCGTGAAAACTGATCGGCTTGAACAGCATGAGCACGCCGGTCCAGTTGGTGATGTAGCCGATGACACCCGTGAACAACGGAATCGTGATCAGTTCCAGCAATATTGTCGGGTGGACTCCGAAAAGACTCTCTAGCACGTTCACCCTCCTGCCGACCCATACCGGAACCGCCGCCGGCACAGATACCCCTCGGCGTCTCGGACCTTACTGTGCGTTCAGGAATCGAGTCCAGCGCTGGAGTGTCTGGGTCGGAGATCTCGGTCACACTGCCTTACCCCACTGTTCCCCTGTCACCATGGGACCACGAGAATGGCGGAAAGCACATCCAACTTGCATGCAGTGCGGGGGCGTCGGGGGTCATGTTGGGCGCGTGTCGTTCTACGTGAGCGGGGTAACCTTCGCATGGCTTTCCGAGTTCGACGTGCCCGTGGGTCAGTCGGCGGCAATAATCGTGAACGATTAGTTCACCTGGCGATATTCGGAGATGGACGTGGCAGAGGACAGGACCGTGCAGGCGCCGGGGGGTGCGGCGGAGGTGGTCCGTCCGGGTTCGCGCGGCGTGGAACGCAGCTCCGAGGTCGAGCAGCGGCAGATCAGTAATGAGGCCCGGCTCATCCGCGGCGTCTTCCGGGCGGCCGGGCTGGCGGTCGGTACCGCGGCCCGCAGCGGCCAGTGGGCGGTCGGCACCAGCTTCGAAATCACCAAGCAGTTGACCCAGGCCGCGCTGGACGGCGAATCGTCGGCCGATATCGCGGAGCGCACCGGGGCGGCGCTGCGGTCCATCGCGCGCAGTGCGCTCGGCGTCACCGAGGGTTCGGTGCGCGAGATCGTCAGTTACGTACCGACACCCGTCGGTGGCCCGAATCAGCATGCCATCGGGGCGGGCAGTCTGCTGCGTTCGGCCAGCAGCGAGGAGCTGCGCCGGCGGGGTGACTCACTGCTGGCCCGCTCGGCGGATGTCTACTTCACCGAGGATGTGCACCCCGCCTACGACCGCATTCTCGATCAGCTCGCCCCCGATGAGGCGCGCATTCTGCGCTTCATGGCGCTGAACGGCCCGCAGCCGACCGTCGATGTGCGCACCAACCGGCCGCTGGGCATCGGCTCCGAACTCGTGCAGGGCGATCTCACCTCGGTGCCGGAGCAGGCGGGCGTCCGCTACCCGGACCGTTCCCGGCACTATCTGATCAATCTCAACCGCCTCGGGCTCACCACCACCTCCGACGATCCCGTGGTGCTGTCGCGCTACATGGTGCTGGAGGTGCAGCCGGTGGTGGAGTCGGCGCTCAAGAAGGCCGGCCGCGTACCCAAGATCGTGCGAAAGAGCCTGCGGCTGACCGAATTCGGCGAGGACTTCTGCACCACCTGCTTCAGCATCCAGGGCTGAGCGACTCCGGCGCCCCTGCTCGAATGGGGCGGTGGTGTGTCCGACTGATAGCGATCCGGTACAAATCTGCGCCAATGGTGCGGTATCCCGCAGTCCTGATGGGATTGTGGGAGGTATGGATTCCGATGCGGTCACCGCGATCAGCCGGTTGAAGTTCCGGTATCTGCGTGCCCTCGACACCAAGTCGTGGGAGGAGTTCGCCGACACCATGATTCCGGAGGCGACCGCCACCTACAGCGAGTACCTCCAATTCGAATCGCGCGATGCCTTCCTGGCCTTCATGCGCAACACCCTCGGCCCGCACGTCATCACCGAACATCGCTGCGACCACCCCGAGATCGACGTCACCGGCGACACCGCGGTCGGCACCTGGTACCTCGCCGACACCGTCCTCATCCCCGGCCACAATATGCTCCTGCGCGGCGCGGCCTTCTACTCCGACCAGTACGTCAAATGCGACGACGGCAAATGGCGCATCGCCCACACCGGCTACGAACGCACCTACGAGGTCGTCATGTCCCTCTCCGACCTGCCGAGTCTGCGGCTGACCTCCAGCCGCTGGGGCCTGATCGCCCGCGACCCCGCCGATGCCCCCCGCACCGAACCCATGCCGCCGGATTCCACCGGCACCATGGGCTAGGGCCGTCGCCTCGAGCGGGGGCGAGGCGATCACGATGCCACGCTCCACGTGCGCGGTCAGCGCGTCCACCGAGGGCGCGGTGCCGTTGCCGTCGGCGGAGCCGCGCCGGAAAGGGTGATTGATGTGGGACAAGACGTTTCGTGGTACTAGCTGTCAGTCAGTCGGTGGTGGCGACGAGCGGGTCGAGGGTGAGGGTGGGGTGTTCTTTTTGGACGTAGGCCAGTTTCCACTTGTCGCCGAAGAGGGCGAGCATGACGCCGTCGGTGCGGGTGAAGACTTCTACGCCGCGCTGGCGGCCCAATTCGACGGCTGATTCGGCGTCGGTGCGGCGGGCCAGCTGGTAGGGGAGGTTGTCGAGATTGGTTTCGACGTTGTATTCGCCGAGCATGCGGGCGGTGACGACCTCGAACTGCATGGGGCCGACGGCGGCGAGGACGGGGGAGGCGTCGCCGCGAATGTCGTTGCGCAGCACCTGGACCACGCCCTCGGAGTCGAGCTGGTCGATGGCCTTGCGGAACTGCTTGTACTTGCCGGCGCTCTGCGCGCGCAGAGTGGCGAAGTGTTCCGGCGCGAAGGACGGGATCGGCGGGAACTGCACCTTCTTGTCCGCGTACAGGGTGTGGCCGGGGGCCAGGGCGGTCGCATTGACGAGACCGACCACATCACCCGGGTAGGCGGTGTCGACGGTGGTCCGCTCGCGGCCGAAGATGGTGAGCGCGTACTTGGTGGCGAACGGGCGACCGGTCTGCGCGTGCGTCACGACCATGCCGCGCTCGAATTCGCCGGACACGATGCGCATGAACGCCAGCCGGTCGCGGTGCGCGGTGTCCATGCCGGCCTGCACCTTGAAGATGACGGCGCTGAACGGATCGCTGGTCTCGCGCGGCCGGTCGTTGACGTCGATGCGGGCGCGCGGCGCGGGGGCGATATCGATGAGCGTCTCGAGGAGCTGCCGCACACCGAAATTCAGCATGGCGGAGCCGTAGATCACCGGTGAGGTGTGCCCGGCCAGGAACAGTTCCTCATCGTGATCCTGTCCGGCGGCGGAGAGCAGTTCGCTCTCCTCGACGGCGGTCACCCACTCCGCACCCTCGCGCTCGGCGGCCTGCTCGGGTGTGAGGTGCTCCTCGGGCGCGATGGTCGCGCCGCCCGCGGTCCGGGTGAAGTGGATGTATTCGACCGGTGCGCCCTCGGCGCCGCGCCGCAGCAGACCGCGGAAATCACCGGCGATGCCGACGGGCAGGAAGAGCGGGGTGGGGGTGAGGCCGATTCGATCGGTGATCTCGTCGAGCAGTTCCAGCGGCGCCTGGCCCGGCCGGTCCCACTTGTTGATGACGGTGATCACCGGAATGCCGCGATCGCGCGCGACCTGAAAGAGCTTGAGCGTCTGCGGTTCCAGGCCCTTGGCCGCGTCGATGAGCATGACGGCCGCATCGACGGCGGTCAGCACCCGGTAGGTGTCCTCCGAGAAGTCGGAGTGGCCGGGCGTATCGACGAGATTGATGACGCAGTCGCCGTATTCGAACTGCAGTGCCGTGGAGCTGACGGAGATACCGCGCGCCTTCTCCATTTCCATCCAGTCGGAGACGGTCGACTTGCGGCCCGCCTTACCGTGAATGGCGCCGGCTTCGGAAATGACCTTCGCATGCAGTGCGAGCGCCTCGGTGAGCGTCGACTTACCGGCATCCGGATGGGAGATCACCGCGAAGGTGCGCCGCCGGGCTACCTCGCCGGCCAACCGCCCGGAACTGGGTGCGTTGGTCGCGCTGGCGGTCGGGGAACTCAACGGGGGACTCCTTAGCAGACGAGGCAACCTGTCCAGGTTACGCGACGGGCCCCTACCCCCGACCAGCCGGTTCCCGCCGACCACCCCCAAACCCTCCACCCGGGACCCGCAACCCGCACACCACCCCTCCCGGCCGATAAATCTCGCCCTGTGCCCCGCCGAGTGGGCACTGGTGGTGGCGTTGTGCGGCGAGTCGCCACCACCAGAGCCCCCTCGATTGCCTTACCGCAGGCGGGCGCCTCGTCAGCGGGATTCGGGGAGGTGGCGGGCGATGGCCTGCGCTACCAGGCGGGGGATGTCGGTGCCGGGGGCGATGGCTTCGATGCTGCGGTTGGCCACGACCGAGGCGATGCCGTGCAGGTTGGTCCACAGGCCCAGGGCCAATTCGTCTGCGCTCGTGGTGCTGCCGGCGGTGAGACCTGCGGCGACCAGGTCGCGCCAGCGCCGGAACATGGGGAGGGTGATGGTGGCTCGCAGGTTCTCGCCGGCGCCTTCCAGCAGGTCGTGGCGGAACATGAGCGCGAACATCTCCGGGCGCTGAGCCGCGAATCCGACGTAGGTCAGGCAGCTGTTCTCGATCCGCGCCCGGGGCGTATCGCCCTGTACCGCTTCGAGTCTGGCGCCGAGATCGAGATATCCACGGGCGGCGATGGCCGCGAGCAGGGCATTGTGGGTCGGAAACCAGCGCCGGGGCGCGCCGTGCGATACCCCGGCTTCCCGGGCGATGGCGCGCAGTCCGAGTTGCTCGGCCCCGACCTGTTCCAGCATGTCCACGCCGGCGCTCACCAACCGCTCACGCAGCGGCTCAACGACACTCATGCCGCACATCCTCCCAACAGATCACCCGCGATTCGTCATAGACACTGTCTACCCCTGTGGTGTAGACAGTGTCTACGGATCTTTTCGGGGAGGTAAGTCATGTCGTACTGGCTGTTGAAGCATGTGCTGATCGGCCCGCTGCTGCGGTTGCTCGGTCGTCCGAAAGTGGAAGGGCTGCAGCATGTTCCAGTAGACGGTCCGGTCATCATCGCGGCCAATCATCTGGCCGTCGTGGATTCGCTGTACCTCTGCCTGGTGCTGCCCCGGAAGGTCACCTTCATTGCCAAGCAGGAGTACTTCACCACCGGTGGGTGGCGGGGCCGGGTGAACCGGTGGGTCATGAACGCGACCGGTCAGGTGGCGGTGGATCGCACCCCGGGTAAGGCCGGAGGCGATTCACTCACGGCGGCGGCGCGGATTCTGGAGCAGGGCGGCATCTGGGGCATTCACCCGGAGGGCACCCGATCCCCGGACGGCCGTATCTATCGCGGCCGCACCGGCGTGATTCGGGTGGCCATGCAGACCGGCGCTCCCGTGGTGCCCGTGGTGCTGTCCGGAACCGATCGGGTGAATCCGCGCAATCGCCGCTTCCTGCGTCCGGCCAAGGTACGCATTTCGATCGGCCGCCCGCGCTACTTCGTGCCGGCCGATCGGTACGCTGTACGACAGGCAACCGATGACCTCATGGCCGACCTGGTGCGCCG
Source organism: Nocardia sp. (assembly GCF_025465275.1). GTDB lineage: Bacteria > Actinomycetota > Actinomycetes > Mycobacteriales > Mycobacteriaceae > Nocardia. Next base: position 10,015 of record NZ_JAODNK010000218.1, read on the forward strand.
CTCCGGTCGCCAGTACGTGGATTGCTACGCAGCCACATTCGAAAGACATGCCGAAGCGGCATAGCTCGAGGTGGGGGCGGTGTAAAGCGGTTAGGGCCGCGTGTTAAAGTCTTCGGGTTGTCTCGGCGAGGGTGCGACACCCCAAAATGTCCACCGTGATCGACGCGGCTCGGCTCCCGGCCGTCGCTGTTCGGTTTTTCGCCCGACTAGCAGACCAATATTGCGCCAGGGCGGCAGTTTCCCCTGGCCAGCACGCTGATATCAGCCCGGACCGAGCCGTAGGAGTAGACAGTCATGTCCGACGCCAACCTTCTGGAAGCCACCGTACGCACCGAGTTCGGTAAGGGTGCCGCGCGTCGTACCCGCCGCGACGGCAATGTGCCCGCCGTGCTGTACGGCCACAACGAAGAGCCGCAGCACCTGTCGATCAACGCCCGCGCGTTCGCCGCGGTGCTGCGTGAGCACGGCACCAACGCCATCCTGAACCTGGACATCGCGGGCACCCCGGCGCTGGCGATGACCAAGTCCGTGGTCGTGCACCCGATCCGTCGCTACATCGAGCACGCCGACCTGCTGATCGTCCGTCGTGGCGAGCGCGTCGTCGTCGATGTGCGCGTGAACCTGGTCGGTGAGGCTGCCTCCGCCACCCTGGTCACCTCGGACGTCACCGTGCTGTCCGTCGAGGCCGACGCCATGAACCTGCCGGAGTTCATCGACGTCTCCATCGAGGGCATCGTGGCCGGCACCCAGATCAACGCGGGCGACATCGCGCTGCCCGAGGGCGTCACCCTTGCCGGTGACCCGGAAGCGCTGATCGTCAACATCATCGCCGCCCCGGCCTCCGCGCAGGAGTCCGAGGATGCGGCCGCCGAGGCCAACGGCACTGCTACCGAAGCTGCCGAGTAATACTGCCTTTCAACGGTTCTGAATGACCGAGGCAACGGCCGGGCCGGTGCTCGTGGTCGGACTGGGTAATCCCGGACCCGAATACGAGCGCACCCGGCACAATGTCGGTTTCATGGTCGCCGATGTGCTCGCGGAGCGGGTCGGCGGCCGTTTCGCCGTGCACAAGAAATCGGGCACGGACCTGCTGGAGGCGCGCCTGGACGGGCGCAAGGTGCTGATCGCCAAGCCCCGCAGCTTTATGAATCTGTCCGGCCGCCCGGTCGCCGCACTGGCGAAATTCTTCTCGGTACCGCCCACCGAGGTGATCGCTGTACACGACGAACTGGATCTGCCGTTCGGTGTGATCCGGTTGAAGCAGGGTGGCGGCGAGGGCGGGCACAATGGCTTGCGCTCCATGTCGCAGGCGCTGACCACCAAGGACTACCTGCGGGTTCGGTTCGGCGTCGGCCGCCCGCCCGGTCGCCAGGACCCGGCCGATTTTGTGCTGAAGCCCTTCTCCGCGCCGGAGCGCAAAGAGGTTCCGGTGATCGTCGAGCAAGCTGCTGACGCGGTCGAGCTACTGCTCCGAGTCGGTCTCGAGACCGCGCAGAACCAGCTGCATTGATGGCGGTAGTTGCGCGACTTGACAACTGATTTCGTAAGGGTCCGGGTAACTCCTGGGGTACGGCCAAAATCGGTGGCGTACCCATCCGCCGCTGCGCGTTCCTGACAGTGAACGGCTCATAAGCCGTGCGCTAAAGGTTCGGGGAGGCGGTACTGGTCGCTGCGCGGCGGAGTTTGCCCGACGAGGTTTTCGGCAGGGCGCCGGGGCCGAGGATGGTGACGCTGCGGGGGCGGAAGCCTACTTCGGAGAAGACGGTGTGGACGATGTCGTGTTCGATGCGCCGCACCTCGTCCGGGTTCTGGAAGTCGTTGCTCTCCACCACGACCGCGAAGCTTTCGCGCTTCTGTCCCGCATCCAGGCGCACGGCCACCGCATTGCCGGGGCGAACGCCCCTGACGCGCGAGGACGCTCGTTCGATATCGGTGGGGTAGATATTGCGGCCGCCCATGATGATGACGTCCTTGATGCGGCCGCACACCACCACCAGGCCGTCGTCGGTGAAGTAGCCGATATCGCCGGTGTCGAACCAGCCCTCGGCATCCAGGGTGGGCCGGAAGCCTTCGACCGTCACATAGCCGGAAGTCACTGCGGGGCCGCGTAATTCGATCACACCGACACTGCGTACCGGGAGCGGCTGCCGGTCGGCGTCGACGATCCGGCCCTCGAGATTGTCGACCAGGTAGCCGAGCGTGGGCAGGCGGCGCACCGTGCTGTGATGGTGTTCCGGATTCTTGACGGGCACGGCCTTGCCGAGCGCCTCCAGCAGGTCGGCGTCGACCACATCGAGGATCTGCCCGCGCCCCGGATCCGGAATGGACACGGCCAGAGTCGTTTCGGCCATGCCGTACACGGGAGTGAGCGCCATCGGATTGAGCCCGAAGCGTTTTCCGGCTTCGGCGAGCGCCTCCATGGTGTCGGCGTCCACGGGTTCCGCGCCGTTCCACATGTACCGGACACTGCTCAGGTCGAGGGCGCCCTCCTCGGCATTGCGCAGCCTGCGGGCGAGCAGCGAGTACGCGAAATTCGGTGCGGCCGTGACGGTGCCGCGATACTTCGAGATGAGTTCGGCCCAGAGGATCGGCCGGACCAGGAAGTCCAGCGGTGTCACGCACACCACTTCCGCGCCGAACTGCATGGGGACGCTGAGAAATCCGACCATGCCCATATCGTGGAAGAGCGGCAGCCAGCTGATCATCACATCGTCGTCGAGCTGGAATTTCACCCGGTCGAACATGGCGTAGGCATTGACGAAGAAATTGCCGTGCGTGATCCGCACCGCCTTCGGTGATCCGGTGGACCCGGATGTCAACTGCTGCAGGGCGATATCGGCCTCGCCGGTCGGCAGCGGCGAGATATCGCGGCCGCCGCGCATCTGGTCGATGGTCACCACCGCAATGCCGCGTTCGGCCAGCAGCGGGGCCGCCGCCTCGAACGGCGCGCCCAGCACCACGGCCTGCGCGTCGATCATGCGCAGCACGGTTTCGGTGTCGTGCGCCCACATGAGCAGATCCGTGCGCGGGGTGGGCTGATGCAGCATGGTGATCGAGCCGCCGCGCATCCACACGGCCTGGCAGGCGGGTGCGATATCCACCGGCATGCCGGCGAGCACCCCCACCGCATCCCCGTGCCCGATCCCGGCGTCCGCCAGCCCGCCGGCCATCTGCCGTGCGATCGCGTGAATCTCGCCCCACGTCTGCCGCAGTGGAGAGTCCGGCTCCCCGGTCACCAGCCCGTGCCCGGATATTCGCGCCGTTGCATACATTTCGTCGGTGAAGCGGCTCACGATCGACTCCTCAAACGCTGGCCAACACTTCAACTATCCCGCCGCCGCGCCGCCCCTGTTAACCGATTCGCGATGTTGCGTCCCGCGCAACCTTCGCACCGGCCGCCGCCGGAACCGCCGCACCCATCGCCGACCGCGCCGAATTCGACTGAGTGCCTACGCAAACAGCCCGCGAACGCCGTTCGGGCAGGTGCTCAGGGGAGTGCGGTGACGGCGTCCGCGAAGTGGTCGAGATCTTCGAAGGTGACGAAGGAGTGGGGGGAGGCGCGGACGACCGAGTCGAGGTCGCGGGCGGTCATGTCGAGGAGAGTGGAGGAGCGGTGGCTGACGGTCACGGTGATGGCGTCGGCGGCGAGGCGGTCGCGGACCTCGAGCGGGGTGAGGCCGTCGACGGTGAACGAGACGATGCCCGCGTGCTGGGTGCCGCGGTCGCGGACGGTGACACGCGGGATCTCCTGCAGCGTCTTGCGGAGGTACTCCGCGCGTTCGGCGATCGCCGCGTAGATGTCGGCGGGCCCGGCATCGAGCAGATAGCGGACGGCCGCGCCGAGGCCGAGGCGTCCGGCGACATCGCATTCCCAGAATTCGAAGCGCCCGGCATCCGGGGCGAGCGTGTATTCGGCGGGCCCGGTCCACTGGGCGCTGTGTAGGTCGAGGCGGCCGGGTTCCATGGTGGCGGCCAGCTCGGGGCGTACGTAGAGGAAGCCGGTGCCGCGCGCGCCGCGCAGCCATTTGCGGCCGGTCGCGGAAAGCGCGTCCACCCCGAGTTCCGCGACGTCCAGGGGCAGCTGACCCGCCGATTGGCAGGCGTCGAGCAGCACCAGCGCGCCGGCCCGGCGGGCGATGCGCGCGGCCTCCGCGACCGGATTCACCAGGCCGCCGTTTGTCGGAACATGTACCAGCGAGACGAGTTTCACCCGCTCGTCGACCATGGAATCCAGCGCGTCCAGATCGAGCTGCCCGCTGCTGTCGCTGGGGATTGTCTCTACGACGGCCCCGGTCTGCCGGGCGCGCTGCAGGGCGGCGATGGCATTGCTGGCGTAGTCGGCGCCGGAGATGAGAATCCGGTCGCCCGCCGTCAGTGGCACCGAGTAGAAGAAATCACTCCACGATCGGCTGGCACTGTCGCTGAGCGCGACGCCGCTCGCATCGGCATTGAGAAGTTGCCCGATCGCGGTCTTGACGGCCTGCAGATCATCCAGCCGCTCGTTGGCGGCACGGTAGCCACCGATCTCGGCTTCCCGCCGCAGATGCGCGACAGCGGTCTCGACGACGATCTGCGGGGGCAGCGAGGAACCTGCACTGTCGAGAAAAATCTGACCTTCGCAGCCGGGGGTATCGGCGCGCAACCGGGCGATGTTCACCATGGGAACGACCATATCGGTTGGTGTGTTCTCCATTTCGTCAGATTTGTTGTCGGTATTCATCGCTACTCTGGTTTGACCGCCGTGCGCATCGGGCGGTGACGGATCGGTCGAGCGGAGGTTGGCATGGTGGTTACGACGTCCCCCACCGATTTGCCGCGAGTTGCCGGGCGTGGGATTCAGCCCGGCACCGTGCAGACGGGTCGCGCCGAACTGGCGCCGGGAAATGGGTTCTCCACTCGGGCCGCGGCCGAGGCGTACATCGGAAAGGTCTGTTTCAAACAGGGCCCACCGATGCTCATCGGCGCCGAACTCGAGTGGCTCACCGCGCAGGGAGAGCCGTCGGCGTCCGCCCCGCGTCCGCAGCTGACTGTGCTGGCAGACGCGCTGGGATCCTATGCGCCACAGTCTATTTCTCCTGATTCCCCGGCCCATCCGCTGCCGGGAGGTAGCCGGGTTACCCTCGAGCCCGGCGGTCAGATCGAACTCTCCAGCGCCCCGTTCGGTACAGCTGCCGAATTGTGTGAGCGCCTGCTGGCCGATACGGGCCGCCTACGGGAGCTGCTCGAAACCCGCGATATCCGCATCTTCTCCGCCTCCGCCGATCCGGTGCGTACGCCGCAGCGCCTGCTCCAGCTGCCGCGCTACCGCGCCATGGAACGGTCGTTCGCCGGTATCGGCCCGTTCGGTGCGCTGATGATGTGCAATACCGCCGCCGCCCAGGTGAGCGTGGATGCCGGTGTGGATGCCACCGATATCGCGGCCCGCTGGACCGCCCTCTACGCCATCGGCCCGGCGCTGCTGGCCGCGTTCGCCTGCTCCCCGGAGCTGAGTGGCGCTCCGCCCGGCGCCTGGGCTTCCCAGCGCATGCGCACGTGGCTCCGATTGGACCACCTGCGCACGCGACCTCCCGTGCACGACTGGTCTGACCCGATCGCCGGTTACGCCCGCTGGGCGCTGGATGTGCCGCTGCTGTGCGTGCGGCCGGAAAGCTCGGCCGGTGTCAACGGCTCGGCCGCCGCCGCGAACGGCTCCCAGGGCTCGGCCGCCGCCGCGAACGGCTCCCAGGGCTCGGCCGCCGCCGCGAACGGCTCCCAGGGCTCGGTCGCTGTGAACGGCTCCCAGGGCTCGGTCGCTGTGAACGGCTCCCAGGGCTCGGTCGCTGTGAACGGCTCCCAGGGCTCGGTCGCTGTGAACGGCTCCCACGGTTCGGCCGGTGCGAACGGCTCCCACGGTTCGGGTGCTGCGAACGGTTCGGCCGGTGCTCATGGTTCGAACGGTGCTGCCGCCGCGCTGAGCGCTGACTGGACGGCCCCGCCCGGCGCGACCTTCGCCGACTGGCTGTGCGGCGCTCTCGACGACGAGATCGGCCGTCGCCCCAACCACGATGACCTCGACTATCACCTGACCACGGTCTTTCCGCCGGTTCGCGCCTCGGGGCACCTCGAGGTCCGCTATCTGGACGCCCAGCCCGGCCATACCTGGACGGTCCCGGTGCATGCCATCGACGCCCTGGTCTCCGCGCCCGCCGTGGTGGCCGAGGCGACGGCGCTGGCGGGTTCGACGGTCGGCCGCTGGTCCGAGGCCGCCCGCTACGGCCTGGCCGACCCCGAAATCCGCGCGGCCGCAGTGGCTCTCCTGGAACTCGCCACCGCGCATGCCGCAACCCCGGCTGCCGCAGCGGAATTGGCCGCCGCCGCAGCGCGTTGCCGCGAAGGACGCACGCCCACGGCGTTTCTCGAATCCGGAGGTGGCGCATGAGTTCGCAGGCCGCCGCCGGTTTCCTGGAAAGATGCCGCCCGTTCGATTTCCCGAATTCGGAGTTCTCTCATGACTGTTCAGCTGCCGGGTACTGACCGGGCCGAGACGGATCGGCTGCGGGAGCGGATCGCGCAGGTGCTGGAGCGGGCGCGGCGGCGCACGGCCGGGCTCACCGATTGCCTGGACGAGGCGGAGCTGGTGGCGCAGCATTCGCGGATCATGAGCCCGCTGGTGTGGGATCTCGCGCATATCGGCAATCAGGAAGAGCTCTGGCTGGTGCGGGATGTGGGCGGTCGCGAGGCCGTGCGCTCCGATATCGACGAGCTGTACGACGCGTTCAAACATGCGCGCGCGAATCGGCCGGCGCTGCCGCTGCTGAATCCGGCGCAGGCCCGGCAGTACGTCGGCCAGGTGCGGGGCAAGGTGTGGGATGTGCTGGAGCACAGCCCCTTACGCGGTGATGCGCTGGTGGCGGACGGATTCGCCTTCGGCATGATCGCGCAGCACGAGCAGCAGCACGACGAGACCATGCTCGCGACCCATCAGCTGCGGCAGGGCGAAGCGGTGCTGTCGGCGCCCGCCGCTCCGGCGGTGCGCAGCCCCGTACGCGGCGAAGTCGTCATTCCCGCAGGGGAATTCATCATGGGCACCGACAGCGATCCGTGGGCGCTGGACAACGAACGCCCCGCACACCCGGTCGAGGTGCCCGGCTTCGCCGTCGATGCCGCTCCCGTCACCAATGAGCAGTACCTCGAATTCATGGCGGATGGCGGCTACGACCGTCCCGAGCTCTGGTCCGAACAGGGCTGGGCGCATCGCCGGGAGGCCGGCCTGATTTCCCCGCAATTCTGGGAGCAGGACGGTGGCGGCCGTTGGTGGCGACGGGTTTTCGGTGTCATGCAGCCGGTGCGCCCGCAGCAGCCGGTGGTCCATGTCTGCTGGTTCGAGGCCGAGGCCTACGCCAACTGGGCAGGCAAACGCCTGCCGACAGAGGCGGAATGGGAGAAGGCCGCCCGCTTCGACCCGGCCACCGGCCGCTCCCGCCGCTACCCCTGGGGTGATGCCGATCCGAGCGCCGCCACCGCGAATCTCGGTCAGCGGCACCTGGAACCGGCGGATGCGGGCGCGTATCCCGCAGGCGCGTCACCACAGGGCGTGCACCAGCTGATCGGCGATGTCTGGGAGTGGACCTCCTCCGGATTCACGCCCTACCCCGGATTCCGGCCCTTCCCCTACCGCGAGTACTCCGAGGTTTTCTTCGGCGGCGACTATCGAGTCCTGCGCGGCGGTTCCTTCGGCGCGGACGATGTCGCCTGCCGCGCCACCTTCCGCAATTGGGACCACCCCATCCGCCGCCAGATCTTCGCCGGCTTCCGCCTGGTCAGAGACCTCCGCCCGGAGGAGCTCTGATGTGCCGCCACATCGCCTACCTGGGCCCGCCGGTTCCCGTGGGAGACATCCTGACTCGCGGTCCGCACTCCCTCCGTACCCAATCCTGGGCCCCGCGCGATATGCGCGGCGGCGGCACCATCAACGCCGACGGCTTCGGCGTTGCCTGGTGGACACCGGCCCCCGCCGCCGGTCGGCTGAGAGCGTCGCGCTATCGCAATGCGGCCCCGATCTGGACCGATCCGGCGGTGGACGAGGTGCTGCCGCAACTGCATTCATCGGCGGTCCTGGCGGCGGTCCGCTCGGCCACGGTCGGCTTACCGGTCGAGCAGGCGGCGTGCGCGCCATTCACCCACGGCCGCTGGGCTTTCAGCCATAACGGTGCGATCCCGGACTGGCGCGATGCCCTCACTGCCGTTGCCGCCCAGTTCGATTCGCCCTCGTTGCTCGACTCCGAGTCGCTGACAGACTCCGCCCTGCTCTGGGTGATCCTGCGCAGCCTGCTGGAGAACAAATCGCCGCCGTCCGGCGCGGATACCGAGCCGGAAGTTGCGCTGACAGCGGCGATGCGGACGGCGTTCGACCCGGAGATCGCGCTGACAGCGGTGGTTCGGGCGGTGTTCGAGCGGTCGCCGAGGGCGCGGTTGAACCTTTTGCTGGGGGATGGGGAAACGGTGTGGGCCACGACGTGGCAGCACGCGCTGTCGGTGCTGGTGGCCGATGACTTCGCGGTGGTCGCCTCCGAGCCGTATGACGATGATCCGCGCTGGCAGTCGATCGATGATCGGCAGGTGGTGGTGGTGCGGCCGGGGCGGCTGTCGGTGAAAACGCTGGATTTCGAAAATGGAAGGACTTCTCGATGACTTCGGCGACGCTGGAGATCCATTTGACCGACGACGATCTGACCGCGGGTTTGCGGTCCGATGTGCGTCGTGGGCTGACGGCGGAACAGAAGTGGTTGCCGCCCAAGTGGTTTTACGACGCACGGGGCAGTGAGCTGTTCGAGCAGATCACGCAGCTGCCCGAGTACTACCCGACGCGGACCGAGCGCGCGCTGCTGGAGCAGGTGGTCGGGGAGATCGCCAAGATCGCTCAGGCCGAGGTGCTGGTGGAGCTGGGCGCCGGATCGGCCGCCAAGACCCGGTTGCTGCTGGAGGCGCTGACGGCGGAGGGTCCGCTGAAAACCTATGTCCCGCAGGATGTGTCGGTGGCCGCGCTGAGCGCGTCGGCGAACGAGGTGGCCACCGAGTTCCCCGGCCTGAGCGTGCACGGGGTGGTCAGCGATTTCACCGCCACGCTGGACAATCTGCCGCGCGGTGGCCGCCGCATGATCGCCTTCCTCGGCGGCACCATCGGCAATCTGGTTCCGGCGGAACGCGCGCAGTTCCTGGCCGATGTGCACGATGTGCTGGAGCCGGGCGAACAGCTGCTGCTCGGCGCCGGTCTGGTCATCGATCCGGCGGTGCTGGTGCCAGCCTACGACGATGCCGCCGGAGTCACCGCGGAATTCAATCGCAATGTGCTGCATGTGCTCAACGCCCGCCTGGGCGCGAATTTCGTGCCGGAGAAGTTCGCACACGTCGCGGTGTGGGATGCCCAGAACGAGTGGATCGAAATGCGACTGGAGGCCACCGAGGCCATGTCCGTCACCATCGCGGACCTGGATCTGGCGGTGGATTTCGCGGCCGGTGAGCAATTGCGCACCGAGATCTCCGCGAAATTCCGCCGCGACGGACTCGAGAACGAGCTGGCCGCAGCAGGTTTCGCGACCGAGCGCAGGTGGACCGATCCACAGGAGCGCTTCGCGCTCTGGCTGGCCGAGCGCCGCTAGCTGCGATGTCCGGGGCCGAGATATCGCACGCTGTGATATCTCGGCCCGTGATATCTCAATAAACGGTCAATTAAGGCAATGGCGGCGGCGGTCGCGTCATAGGATCGAAACCAGTGAAGCCGTGGGAAATTTTCGGCCTCGTCCTTGGCGTCGCGGCCTTCTGTATCGTGCTGCCGCCCCTGCTCGGCTGGCGCCGGGACCGCCTGTGGTTTCTGGGCGCCCTGCTCCTGCTGACCGGTGCGGTAGCTCTGCTGTTCGTGCCGCTCCCGCACCCCACCGGCAGTGTCGACTGCGGCACCGTGCTCAGCCCGCGCCATGAATGGACCGGTTCCCAGCTCTGTTTCGAACCAGGTTGCATCGCACCCGATTTCCGCATCCATTGCGACCGCAATACCACCAGTCGCCAGGAGACCATCGGCACGGTCGCGGCCGCAGCCCTCTTGATTCTCGTGCTGAGCAGCCGCACATTGCTCCGGCTCACCCGTAGATCAGCTTCGGACTGACAGTCGCTCAACCGGTGACGGCGGCCACCCACTCCGCGGCCGGGCGGAGTTCTTCCCACGCCTTACGGATCTCGGTGGCGGCACGCGGCTTCTCCAGCCAGGCCGGTGCGCCGAAATCCCTACTGAGGGTGAGGGATTTGTGCCGAAGCAGCTCGATGCGCGGGTGATCGGCAGGATAACCCTTGGGCCGGGTGACGAGCCGGTCGCCGCCGAGCGTGTATCCGGCGGCGGTCAGCCCGGCCAGCAGGTTTTCCAGCTCGACGCCGCGCACCTCGTTATCGATAGCGATGCGCAACTGGGCGAGCTGTGCGGGCGTGGGCCCGTAGAGCCCCACCGCTACGAACAGTCCGGCCGCACCGATCTGCACGTAGAAGCCCGCACCGGGCGAGGTGTGCACCACCGCGCCCTGATGATTCTTGTAGGGCGTCTTGTCCTTCGAGAACCTGACGTCCCGATACGGCCGGAACATCTTGGCGGGCCCGAAGTCGGGCTCCAGCTCGGACATCAAGGCCTGCATGGGATCTCGGACCGACGTCTCCCAGACCCGCTTGTGGGCAGTCCAGAACGTCTTGGAGTTGTCGGCCTCGAGATCTTCGTAGAAGTCGAGGCCGGCCATGGGGAATCCGGTGAACTGTGGCACTGCTATCGCACTCCTGCGTCTATGACGTGCCCGCGGCCACGACCATGATGACGAAGTAGAGGACGTACAGCACGATCACGCCGATGCCGACCCAGATGCCCGCCAGCGCCATACCGCGTCCCTGCTGCCCGGACTGCTTGATCTGGTTCAGCGCGATCACACCCAGGATGATCCCGATGATCGAGCCGATACCGCAGGTGATGAATCCGACCAGAGAGGTGATGAGCGCGCCGATTGCCAGACCGTTGGTGCTCGCGGGCGCGGCATAACCCATCGGCGGATACCCGGGCTGACCATAGGGCTGGCCGTACGGCTGCTGCGCGTAAGGCTGCTGACCATAGGGTTGTTGCTGGCCGTACGGCTGCTGCGGATAAGGCTGCTGACCGTAGGGCTCCTGCGGATAAGGCTGCTGACCGTAGGGCTGCTGCGGGCCGGCGGGGTACCCGCCCTGGTCACCGGCCGGGTAACCACCCTGCGGCTGGCCGCCCACCGGCGGATAGTTGTGCACGCCACCGGCCGGGTAGGCATCGCTCTGCGGATACGCCTGCGCGGGCGGATACTGCAGCGGCGGCGCGTCCGAACCCGCTGTGCCCGGGTAATACTGGGTGATCGGCGGATCCTGCCCCGGCGTGCCGGGGGTGTACTGAGTGGTCGGGGCGTCCTGACCCCAGGCACCGGGGTTGTACTGGGTGGCCGCCGGATCCTGCGGCTGCTCGGCTGCCGCGGCTTCTTGTCCAGAGCTGCCCTCGGGCTTCTTCTTGAACATGTCGCCCGGGTTGGCGCCGGCGTGCGGTTCGTTCGGCGGCGTGCTCATGTCGCGCCCTTCTCGGTGGTGGTGTCGGACCGTCCCAATGGGTATCACAATGCAGGGCCGATGCGTAAACACGCACCGGTCCGCGGGGGAGCGTGTCAGTCGCGGGGTTCCTCGACGATTTCCATGGCGGCGACTTCGGCGGGCCGGTCGTCGTCGGCCTGGTTTTCGTCGCGTCGCCGGCGGCGGGTCCACTCCTGGTCGAGTTCGGCTCCGATGCCCAGGCGCCCGGTGTCGTCGTTCTCGCGGTTGCGGATGATGAGGTCGGCGGGCGGGTCGGCAATGGCCCGCTCGTATTCGCGGACCTCGTCGGCCTGGTCGTCGTCGCCCAGGTCGTAGTCGAGGTCTTCGACGTCCTCGGTGTCGAGCACCTCGTCGATGAGCTGGTCTTCATCATCATTGCGCTGGTCGTCCATACGGAACCACACCTCTCCGCGCTTCAGCGCACCTTGAGCAAACCCACGTGACTTCGAGTCAACGCTACCGCTGCGCCCGGGAGGGGGCACCCATTGCGGCTCCCACAGATACGAACGCGCCCCTCCCGAATCGGAAGGGGCGCGCCTGTAAAGCTTCGAGGTGCTACGCGTTGCCGTTGAAAAGTCCTGTGACGGAACCGTTTTCGAAGACCTCACGGATGGTCCGCGCCAGCAGCGGGGCGATGGACAGCACCGTGAGCTGCGGGAACTTCTTGTCTTCGTCGATCGGCAGCGTGTTGGTGACCACAACTTCCTTGGCGCCGCAGTTCGCCAGCCGCTCGGCGGCCGGGTGGCTGAGGATGCCGTGGGTGGCGGCGATGACCACATCGCCCGCGCCCGCCTCCTTGAGCACCTTGACGGCGCCGGCGATGGTGCCACCGGTGTCGATCATGTCGTCGATCAGGATGCAGGTGCGGCCCTCGACGTCACCGACCACGCGGTTGGCCACAACCTGGTTGGCCACCAGCGGATCCCGCGTCTTGTGGATGAACGCCAGCGGCGCGTCCTGCAGCGAGTTGGCCCACTTCTCGGCGACCTTCACACGACCGGCATCCGGCGAAACCACGGCGATATTGTCGAGCGCGTAGTTATTGCGAATGTGCTCGGCCAGCTGCACCTGTGCGTGCATGTGATCGACCGGGCCGTCGAAGAAGCCCTGGATCTGATCGGTGTGCAGGTCGACGGTGATGATGCGGTCGACACCCGCGGTCTTGAGCAGATCCGCGATCAGGCGAGCCGAGATGGGCTCACGACCGCGGTGCTTCTTGTCCTGGCGGGCGTACGGGTAGAAGGGCAGCACCGAGGTGATGCGCTTGGCCGAACCGCGCTTGAGGGCGTCGATCATGATGAGGTGCTCCATGACCCACTGGTTCAGCGGGGCCGGGAAGCTCTGCAGCACGAAGGCATCGGAGCCGCGGACCGATTCCTCGAACCGGACGAAGGTCTCGCCGTTCGCGAAGTCGCGCGCGGTCTGCGGGGTCACATGGACGTTGAGTTCCTTGGCCACCGACTCGGCGAGCTCAGGATGAGCGCGTCCCGAGAACAGCATCAGATTCTTGTGGTTTTCGGTAGAGAACGCGGTCACGGACGTTCGCCATCCTTTTGCTCGTCGGATATCTCATCGGCCGCGAGGGCCGCTTTCTCACTTGCCGCGATGGCTGCCTCGGCCGCCAGGGCGGCATCGGTACCGGGGCGATTGCGCTGCACCCAGCCCTCGAGATTTCGTTGCGCTCCGCCCGACACTGCAAGCGCACCTGGCGGAACGTTTCTGCGCAGTACAGTACCTGCTGCCGTATACACCCCGTCACCCACGGTGAGCGGGGCGATGAACATGGTGTCGCTGCCCGTCCGCACATGCGAGCCGACTACGGTGTGGTGCTTCTTCACGCCGTCGTAGTTGACGAAAACGCTCGACGCGCCAATATTGCTGTGCTCGCCGATGGTCGCATCGCCCACATAGGTGAGGTGCGGGACTTTGGAGTGCGCGCCGATATTGGCGTTCTTGGTCTCGACGAACGCCCCGAGCTTGCCGGAGTCGCCGACCACGGTGCCGGGACGCAGATAGCTGAAGGGCCCGATGGTGGAGCCCGGTCCGATGGTGGCCCGCTCGCCGTGAGTGCGCACCACGTGGGCGCCGTCGCCGACCACCACCTCGGTGAGGGTGGAGTCCGGGCCGATTTCGGCGTCCTCGCCGATCACGGTGTCGCCCAACAGTTGTACGCCCGGCCGGATGACGGCGTCGCGGCCGATGATCTC
>NZ_JAODNK010000223.1 GCF_025465275.1 Nocardia sp.
CGGCGCGCCGATCCGGGGGAACCGGCGTGGGTGTTGAGCTGGTGGCCGGAGGTGTTGTTGACCTTTCGGCAGGCCAGGGATGCAATGGAACTGGCCGAACTGTGCAGTGGGCCGGTGGAACCGGGCCTGCGGGCGGAGGCGCTGGCCGGGGAATTGGGAACCTCGGTGAAACATGTCATGGCGGTGCTGCATCGGCGGATGATGGAGCGGGGCAGATCGTGATGAGCTATTGCTCCTACTGGCGAATGGGCCAGAGACCTCACCGGCGAGGCCGCAGCGCGAGACGCGGACGGGTGGGGAGTTGTCGTATGTAGCAATGAAATTCCCGGCAAATCGGGCAGTTGAGGGAATGGTGAAATACCGACCGCCCGGTAATCGATGAAGATCAAAATACAGTTCGTCCAGGGAGGACCCAGCAGTGACAATCGATATAAACCCGCGGGAGATGACCAGTGACATCACCCCCGAATTCGCGCGCTGCGCACAGGGGGAGCAGGTGTGGTCCCTGAGTTGGCTGCCCGAACAGCGACTGACCCGGGAACAGGCGCATGCCGGAATGGAATTGGACGAAATCCTGTCCGATCCGGAAGTGGTCTTCGACGATGCCGCACACTCCGAAGCCGCCGAACGGGCTGCCCGGCTGGGCATCCTGGTCGAGCACGCGGTGGTCATGCTGGCGCAGCGCTTGGCCGAGCGCATACACCGCGAGACCCTCCCGCCCTGCCTCACCGACGCCGAACTGCCGCCGCTGCCCGAGCCGATGCTGGCCGGCTGGTTCTCCGCGACCTACGCCCCCGCCACCACGGGCGCCCGCTCACAACACCTGTGGGCCTGAGCGTCAGGCCCGGGTGGTGTGGCCCGCGCCGACCGCTTCGGAGAGGCTGGAGTAGCCGTGTGCGCGCAGTTTGATCGCCAGGCCGCGATGGATGTGGCGGGCCCAGAGCGGGCCGCCGTAGATGAAGCCTGTGAAGCCTTGCAGCAGTGAGGCTCCGGCGAGCACGCGCTCCCACGCCTGGTCGGCGGTTTCGATGCCGCCGACCGAGATGAGCACCAGGCGGTCGCCCACGCGGGCGTAGAGGCGGCGCAGGACCTCGAGGGAACGGTCCGCGACCGGCGGACCGGACAGACCACCGGCGCCGAGCACGGCGACCTCGTCGGCATCGGTGCGCAGGCCGTCACGGCGAATCGTGGTGTTGGTGGCCACGATTCCGGCCAGACCCAACTCCACCGCGAGATCGGCGACGGCGTCGATGTCCTCGTCGGACAGATCGGGGGCGATCTTCACCAGCACCGGCACCGACACGCTGTCCAGCACCGCCTGCAGCAGCGGGCGCAGCGAGTCGACCGCTTGCAGATCGCGCAGGCCCGGGGTGTTGGGGGAGCTGACGTTCACGACCACGAAATCGGCCAGGGGGCCCAGCAGTTTCGCGCTGATCGCGTAATCGGCGGCGGCGTCGGCGGCCTCGACGACCTTCGTCTTGCCGATATTCGCGCCGATCGGCACACCACCCCGGCGGCGCTTGGCCAAGTACTCCGCGGCCGCCTCGGCGCCGTGATTGTTGAAGCCCATGCGGTTGATGAGCGCCCGATCGGCGGGCAGCCGGAACAGGCGCGGCGCCGGATTGCCCGGCTGCGCCTGCGCGGTGACGGTGCCGATCTCGGCGTAGCCGAAACCGAGCGGACCCCAGGCCTCGGCGCCCTCGGCATTCTTGTCGAAGCCGGCGGCCAGACCCAGCGGGCTCGGGAAATCCACCCCGAACACCCGCGAGGCCAGCACCGGATCCTGCGCGACAAGCAGTTTCGAGGTCACCCAGCGGCCCGGCGTGAACCGGGTCGAGAGCTTCATCGCCCCGAAGGCGAGATGGTGGATGCGTTCCGGCGGGAGCAGGAACATCACCTTCAGCAGCAGGGCATACAGGCGCTGGGCCACAGTCGTGGAAGCCATGCGGGTCACATCACCGCCTCGGGTGTCGGGGATAGCAGGGAACTCTTGCGGCGGCGCAGCAGCACACGACGGCTGCCGTCGGTGTAGGCACGCACCCGCGACAGCTCCCAGCCACCGAATTCGGCCTGAATGGCCAGGCGCATGGAGGCGGTCACGCGATTCATCTCCGGAGGCAGCCGCAACGGCACGTATTCGTATTCGTCATCGCTGGAGTGCTCCCAGCCGGCCGGTACTTCGCGCGGCTGGCGCGCTGATCGTGATGCCCGAGCCATCACTGCCCTCTCTTCCGCTGGTCCGCGCCGATCCGTTGCAGACCGTCACCGGTCCCGGATCCCACGAACATGTCACCGGTGCGGTCGTCGATGGTCACCGTGTTGGGCTGGCGCACTGTGGGATAGCGGCCCACCTCTACCGGTATACCCGTCGACAAGTCGTAGCCGACGACTTCGTTGGTGCCTGTCAGCGTCACCCACACGGTCTCGGACCGCTGTTCGTAGGCGAGTGCGTAGGGCGAAGAGCCTACCGGGAAACCCTGGCGCAGGACCAAAGGATCGGCGGTGTAGACCAGCAGCTGGTTACCGGCGGTGTCGGTGACGATGCGGCGGCCGAAGTGATCGCCGATCATGGTGGCGGCCCCGTCACCGGCGCGCAGGGTCAATCCGAGGCGGTGATCGATCAGGTTGAGTTCGGTGACGGCGGTCTGGCGGCGATCGAGCACGACGACGGTATCGGTGCTGGTGTCGATGGCATCGGCGGACACCAGACCCGAAATGGTCTCTCGCACAGCACCATCGGGGCTCAGGACAAGGATCTTGCCGCCTGCGAGCCCGGCGATGAGGTCACCGTCGGCGCGCAGTGCGGCCGCGTGCACGTCACCGTCGACCTTCACCTCCGTCAGCGCACCGGTGGCGGCTTCGACACGAAGTATCTTGCCGGGCACCGCGATCAGGAACTCACCGGGCTTGCCGAGCGAGAGCGAGGCGGCCGCGGCGGGCAGGGTCACCGTGCGCGTGGCGCCGGTGGCCTTGTCCAGCAAGACCACTGTGGTGCCCGGATCGGTGATCGTGGCGAGAATGCCGGTGCCGGGATCGGCGAGCAGGTCGCGAATCGCCGCGCTGGGGGTCACCTCACCGGCCGGGGTCGCGGTGGCCGCGGGCGCCACGGCCGCGACGACCGGGTCTCTGGTCGGTTTGTCGGCGTCGTCCTTGGAGGAACAACCGGCCAGCACAGTCACCGCGATCGCGCCCGCGAGGACCGACCGGATCAAGCCGCGACGGCGCATTCAGCGAACTCCTTACCTGACCGAGAAAATTCATGCGTGCTCCCTAATCTGACCATGCTGCCCGACCACGCCCGGTGAGCGGGGGTCTGGCGTCCGGCGCGCCGTGTCAGCGTGCACAGTTCCGGGGGCATCGAGTCACTTGACGTGACATGGGCTTTCGCGGGGTTGTCGGCGACAGCGGTTACCGTGGAAGGACATCAGTGGGCTGTGTCAGGGAGTTGAGTTGGTAACCGACCACACATCGGGCTTCCACGCGCCGGGCTTCACCGTCGAGGACGTGACCGTGGGTCACTACGCGCACGGGTTCGGAGTCACCGAGGACGGCCGACCCTTCGCATTCCGGACCGTGCGCGGCACCATGACCGTCGAAATCTATCGCCCTGACCTGGAGACGGACGTCCCCGCGGCCGAAGATGTCGTCGCCATCGCCGAATCGCGGCTCACCGATATCGACCTCGAGGACGAACGCAGCATCATCGCGCTGGTGCGCGACCTCATACCGCAGGCGATCGCGGTGCCGGCCGCACCGGCGCGCGAAGCGACCACCGTGCGCGCCCTGCTGGCTCGCCTCGGTGCGGTCATCGACGGCATCTGACACCCGCGACACGCCGAAAGTGGCGCAGACCCCACGAATCGGCGCCTGTGACGCGCCAGTCAGCAACTCGCCGTGCGCATGACAGACTGTGGGCAAATCACCGCAGTTCGAGCACCGAGGAAGTTGATGGCTTTTCGACGACCGGCCGTAGCAGTACTGATCCTCGCCGTCCTCGGCGCCGCAGTGACGGCGTGCGGCGGTTCCGATGACGATGCCTCGGTCGCCGCGGCACGCTCCTCGGCGTATGCGGCACTGACGTCCTCGTCGGTGGCCGCGTCGGCGTCGGCCTCGAATCGGCCGCCCATTCCGACCGCGGCCGCACTGGACGCGCAGATCAAGTCGGCGCTGGATCCGAATCTGCCCGATGCCGATCGCACCGCGCTCATCGAGGACGGGGAGGCGTTCAAGGACGCCATTCCGGACATGTACAAGGCGCTGCAGGACAATCCGCGCGCGGTGTACGGGGTCAAGGATCCGGTCTTCGACAATCACGACGGCACGCTGACCGCCACGCTGAGCCTGGACAAGGACGGCACCGGGTCCAATGTGCGCACCACGGTGGTGCATTTCGTCGACAAGGACGGGCGCTGGAAGATCTCGCGCACCGATCTGTGCGGCATTCTGCGCTCGGCCGACTACCGGACCGCGGCCTGCGGCTGATGCTCGACTCGAACAAAGGCCGGGCGCGTTCGCTGCGCTGGGGGCGTTTCGTGCACCGCAATCGGTATCTGATCTTCGGGCTCTTCGGTTTGGTGGTCCTGGCGTCCGGGTTCTACGGGCGCGATCTGGGCAAGCACCTGAGCCAGGAGGGCTGGTTCGACGAGAGCAGCGAATCGGTGGCGGGCTCCAAGCTGGCCGATTCCACCTTCGGGCGCGATACCGACAGCGATCTGATCGTCCTCTACACCGCCCCGCCCGGCCACACCGTCGATGACGAATCGGTGCGCACCGCGGTCACCGCTGAGCTGAATCGGTTGCGCGAGAGTCACTCCGGGCAAATCCTCAAGATCGACTCGTATTGGGACGGGTCGCTCATGGGGCAGTTCGCCGATGCGTCGCGCACGCACGCGTTCGCCAGTATCGGATTGCGTGGCGACGGCGGCACCGACACCGTCAACGACTACATGGCGATCAAGAACGAATTCCAGGCCGGCGCAACAGGTTCCGGGCCGGGCGGGACGACCGTGCAATTGGCGGGCATGCAGCCGGTGGTGGAGGGCATCAATACCGGCATGCAGAACGATATCCACCGCGCCGAGCTCATCGCCCTGCCGCTGGTGGCGATCCTGCTGTACTTCGTCTTCGGTGGGGTGATCGGTGCGCTGTTGCCGGTGCTCATCGGCGGGATGACGATTCTGGGCACCCAGGGCATCATGCGGATGCTGACCGATCATCTGCAGGTCAATGTGTTCGCCTCGGCGGTGGTCACCTTGGTGAGCCTGGGGCTGGCCATCGACTACGGGTTGTTCGCGGTGACCCGGTTCCGGGAGGAACTGGCGGCCGGGCGCACCGTGGAGGAAGCCACCGCGCGCACCGTCGCCACCGCGGGGCGCACCGTGCTGTTCTCCTCGGCGATCATCGCGGTCAGTCTGGGTGCGCTGTTCATCTACCCGAACGGGGTGCTGCGCTCGGTGCCGCTGGGTGGTATCAGTTCGGTGCTGCTGGCGGCGGTGCTGTCGGTGACGGCGCTGCCGGCGACCTTGAGCATCGTGGGGCGGCGCATCGACCTGTGGGGCTGGCATCGGCTGGCGAGCATTCGCACCGCCGAGCAGATCGATGCCGGATTCTTTTCGCGCCTGGCGCTTTTCGCCATGGCCAAGCCGTGGCGGGTGATCATTCCGATCGTGCTGATGCTGCTCGCGCTGATCCTGCCGTTCCGGCATATCGCCTTCGGCGGGTTGAGCGAGCGTTATCTGGCGTCGGATAATTCGGCGCGGGTGGCGCAGCAGGACTTCGACCGGATGTTCCCGCAGTTCCGCACCGACCCGTTGAAGCTGGTGGTGGTGGGCGCGAATCCGCAGCAGCTCAGCGATATTCGCTACGAAGCGAACCAGGTCAGTGCGCCGCGCATGACGGGGCCGTTCGATCCGGTCGCGCCGACCAAGGACGCGGTGACGGTGCTCGGCAGTGGTCTGGTCGACAAGGACGACGCCGACAAGGTGATCTCGGCATTGCGCGGCATTGCGCAACCACCGGGGGTGAAAGTCATGGTGGCCGGGGTGCCCGCGCTCGAACGCGACAGCATTCTGGGGCTCATCAAGGGGTTGCCGCTGCTGGCGCTGATCCTCGTGGTGGCGGCGATCGGATTGATGTACGCGGCGTTCCGGTCGCTGATCCTGGCGGTGAAGGCGGTCGCCATGAGCGCGCTGTCGCTCGGTGCGACCTTGGGCATTCTCACCTGGATCTTCGTGGAGGGCCACGGGTCGGGCCTGTTCAACTTCACGCCCGGGCCGCTCATGTTCGCGGTCCTGGTATTGATCGTGACGGTGCTGTTCGGCCTGTCCACCGACTACGAGGTATTCCTGCAATCGCGCATGGCCGAGGCCCGCGCCGAAGGCAAATCCCCGCAGGAGGCCATCCGGTACGGAATTGCGCACACCGGCGGCGTAATCACCTCTGCCGCCGCTATTCTCATCGTGGTGACAGGCGCCTTCGGCTTCTCCGATCTGGTGCTGATGAAGTACATCGCGTACGGCATGATCGCGGCACTCCTGTTGGACGCCACGGTGATCCGCATGCTGCTCACCCCGGCTGTTCTGAAATTGGTGTGGCGATGACTGTTGTGAAGGGCGCGAACCTGCTGCTGATGTTCGTGCTCGAGTTGTGCGTGCTGGGCTCGGCGGGCTGGTGGGGATTCGGGCTCGACGTGCCGATCCTGGTGCGGATTGTGGCGGGCCTCGGCGCGATCGCGGTGTTCGTCGTGGTGTGGGCGATCTTCGGCGCCGCCCACGACGCCCGCGTCCCGGTGCGCGGCTGGAAGCGCGCGGTGCTGGAGATCGTGTGGTTCGGCGGCGCGGGCGTGCTGCTGGGATTCGCGTGGACGCCGATCGCCGGACTCGTGCTCTTCCTGCTGTGGCTGGGCAATGCGGGCCTGCGCCTGCTGTGGGGCCAGGTGTACGCGGCCGGGGCCGAAGCCGAACTGCTGGGCCAGACCGAGGCCTGACCCGGTCAGCGCAGAACCGGACGCGCTCAGGTGGGTAGCCGCCCTGGGCGTCCGTCTGCGGTCAGCTGTTGCGGCCGCGGACCGGCAGTACCAATTGCGCACCCGTGTCCGGGTGATCGAAGACGTCGACCGGGTGCTGGTAGACACGGGTCAGCAGCGCCCCGGTGAGCACCTCACGGGGTGGGCCGTCGGCGGCGATGCGGCCTGATTCCAGAACGGCGACGCGGTCGGCGTAGGCGGCCGCGACACCGAGATCGTGCAATACGACCACCACGGCGGCGCCGGCGCTCGCACGTTCGCGGGCCAGGCGCAGCACCTGTTCCTGATGGCCGAGGTCCAGGGCGGCGGTCGGTTCGTCCAGCAGCAATGTGGCGGTGTCCTGGGCGAGGACGCGGGCAAGGGCGACGCGGGCGCGTTCACCACCGGACAGGGCCGGGAAGGTGCGGCCCGCAAGGTGTTCCACGTCGGCGGCGGCGAGCGCTTCGGCGATGCGCTGCTCGTCGAAATCCTGGCGGTCGGTGCGGGCCCAGGGGGCGCGGCCCATGGCGACGACTTCGCGGGCGGTGAAGGGGAAGCCGACGGTGTGGTTCTGCGGCAGGACGGCGCGGCGGCGGGCCATATCGACCGGAGCCCAGTCGGCGAGGGGTTTGCCGTCGAGTTCGACTGTGCCTTCGCTGGGTTGCAGTTCCCCGGCCAGGGCGTCGAGCAGGGTGGATTTGCCGGCGCCGTTGGGGCCGACGAGGGCGACGATCTGCCCCGCAATGACTTCGAAGTCGACGCCGTCCAGGACGCGGCGGCCGCCATCGCGTTCCAGGGCGACACCGCGGGCGCACAGGGTGACGGTGCCCGGCTGCGGAGTGACCGGCAGGGTGTGGTGGCGGGTGAAAGCGCCGGAGAGACTTCGCAATACGGTGCTCACGCCCAGCCTCCCGAACGGGCGCGGGTGCGCCGCAGCAGCCAGAAGAAGAACGGGCCGCCCACCAGCGAGGTGAGCATTCCCAGGGGCAGATCCGCATTGTGGACCAGGGAGCGGGCCCCGATATCGGCGGCGACCAGGGTCACCGCGCCGAGGATCGCCGACAGCGGGATGAGCACCCGATGTCCGGGGCCGACCAGCATGCGCACCAGGTGCGGCACGATCAATCCGACGAACAAGATGATGCCGGTGAACGCCACACCCGCGGTCGCGAGGACGGCGACCACGACGATCACATTGCGCCGCAACCGTTCCACGTCCACACCCAGATGCCGGGCCGCCGATTCCCCCAGCGCCAGCAGATCCAATCGCGGCGCCATCAGCACCGCCGCCGCCACCCCGACCAGGGTCAGCGGGGCAACCACACCGACGGCCTGCCAGGTCGCGCCGTTGAGACTGCCCATCTGCCAGAACACCAGCTGATCGCGCGCCGCCGGTGAGGCACTGAACAGCAGGAACGAAATCAGGCCGCCCGCAAACGCATTGATGGCCACACCGGTCAATACCAGCGTCACCACCTCGGTGCGCCCGTTGGACCGCGACAGCACATACACCAGCAGCGTCGTCAACAATCCGGCCGCGAACGCCCCCGCCGCCACCGACCAGGACGCCACGAACGCCCCACCGACCACGATCACCGCCCCCGCACCGACCGCAGCCCCCGCCGACACACCGATCACACCCGGCTCGGCAAGCGGATTGGCGAACACCCCCTGCAACAGCGCCCCCGCCGTAGCCAGCGCCGCCCCGACCAGCATGGCCAGCACCACCCGCGGAAACCGCACCTCCCACAACGTCACATCCCCCGCAGGATGCTTGGGCATCGGCCCCCAATCGAGCCCGATCCGATGAAAGAAACTCCCCGCCACCTCCAACGGCGTCGTCGGCACCTGCCCCACCGCAGCGGAAATCAACGCCAGCGCCACCAGCAGCACCAGTGCCCCGGCGAAGATCAACACAGTCCGAGACCGCTTCCCCCCACCTGTACCCGCAGCCGACTGCGAATCGTCACCGGTTCGAGTGCGCCCCGCAGAAGTGGCGGCCCGACCCGCCGCGGCCGCGCTACCCGCCGCTACCGAAGTCGCCCCGCCCTCCGCGACCGTGCTCGCGGTCGAGATCGCGGTGTCAGCCGCTGAGTCAGCACCACCGGAGCGGGTGACGACAGATCCTGAATCCGGTTGTGACGAAGCAGGATCCGCTGCGGCCGAGCTACCCGGTGTGGCCGCCCCATCCTCCGCAACCGTGCTCGCGGAGTCGGCACTGCCGGAGTTGGTCACGACCGACGTCGAGACCGATTGCGCGGGAACAGAATTCGGCGACGAGGTGCCCTCGCCATTCGGCAGGTCCGTGGCGTCAGGGTTGTTCGTGCCGCACGTAGTGGGCGCGGAGGCCGTATCCGTCCCGGTGTCGTCCGCCGTCCCGACTACCCGGGAGTCGGGATGGGGCAAGTACGGCTCCTCACCCGGGGCGCCTGCCAGCGCGGGGGAGGTGGGCACGGGAGAATCCTGTGCGTCGGGAGGGGTGGGGCGGTGGGTCATGCCGTTTTGTCGCCGTAGACGGCCTTGGCGAGGGCGGCTACTACGCGGCCGGTGTTGGGGCCGAAGCTGAGCAGGACGGCGTCGGACAT
>NZ_JAODNK010000224.1 GCF_025465275.1 Nocardia sp.
ATATTTCAAGATTATTGTCTCAGTTCTTGAAACACAGTTCGAGGAGGGACGCCATGAACCGCACCGCACGCACCCTGTCCATCGCCGGTGCCACGGCCGGCCTGCTGCTGGCCGCAGCCTGCGGGAACGACACCCAGCCCACTCCCGGGACCACCGCGGCCGCCCCGGCGCACCCCGCCGGCACCGTCCAGGTGCGCTCCGCGGTGCCCTCGACAGCGGCCCAGTTCACCGTGACCAGCCCGGCCGGCCCGTCCGGCGGGACGTTCCCGGCCGACGGTTTCGCCGCCGCATTCGGTTGCACCGCAGCCAATCACGCACCGAAGCTGCAGTGGTCCGGAGCTCCGGCGACGGCGAAGAGCTTCGCGGTGACCATGTTCGATCCCGATGCCCCGACCGGCGCCGGTTTCTGGCACTGGATGGAGTGGGACATCCCCGCCACCGCCACCGATTTCACCGAGGGCGGCCCGGCCGTCGCCGGAACCAATGATGCGGGTGCGACCGGCTACATGGGCGCGTGCCCGCCCAGCGGCGATAAGGCCCACAACTACCAGATCACGGTGCTGGCCCTGGATACCCCGAGCCTGGGCCTGCCCGCGACCAGCTCGCCCACGGTGGCGTCCTTCAGCATGAGCAGCCACATCATCGGCTACGGCCGCCTGACCCTGACCGCACAGCGCCCTTGATCAGTACGCCCGCAACAGCTTTCGCTGGAGCGAGCGCCGCTGACACACAAAGACCCCGGCCAGAAAATAGCCGGGGTCTTTGCGCTACAGGGGATTTCAGCCCAGGTGCAGTCGCTTCATGAGCCGCAGCGTCATGAGCGTGCTCTTGAGCTGCTTCTCGTAGGGCATACCCGAACGAGCGGCGAGGATCTGCTTCTTCTGCACACCGACATTGATGGTGTCGGTGTACTTGAGGATGCCGGCCGCACCGTGCCGGGTGCCGACACCGGAGCTCTTGACGCCGCCGGAGGGCGTGCCCTTGGCGGCATAGGTGGTGACGAAGCCGTCGTTGATATTGATGGCGCCGGATTCGATCTTGGCGGCAATGCGGCCGGCACGGTCGAAGTCCCCGGCCCAGACGCTGGCATTGAGGCCGTAGGTGGTGTCGTTGGCGAGGCGGATGGCCTCATCGTCGGTGCCGAACTTGTAGACGGCGACAACCGGGCCGAAGGTCTCCATGGTGGCGTGCGCCATGTCCTTGGTGACACCGGTGAGCACGGTCGGCTCGAAGAAGGCCGGGCCGATATCCGGCCGGGGCTTGCCGCCGGTCAGCACGGTCGCGCCCTTGTCGCGGGCTTCGTCGACGTGTGCGGCGACGCGCTGCATATGCTCGACGGAGACGAGCGAGCCCATTTCCGGGTCGAAGTCATAGGTGGCGCCCATCTTGGCGCCCAATTCCTCTGCGGCGGCGACGAATCGGCGCACGAACTCGTCGTACACCTTCTCCTGCACATAGATTCGCTCGATGTGCATGCAGGCCTGGCCGGTATTGCCGAAGACGGCGAAGCTGGCGCTGGGGATGCATTCGTCGAGGTTGACGTCGTCGAGGACGATCATCGGGTTCTTGCCGCCGAGTTCCAGCGAGCAGCCGATGAGATTGCGCCCGGACTGCTCACCGATGGTGCGACCGGTATTGGTGGACCCGGTGAACATGACGAAGTCGACATTGTCGATGAGGGTCGGGCCGACATCGGGCCCGCTACCGCAGATGACCTGCACGAGCCCGCGCGGCAGTCCCGCCTTGTGCAGCAGTTCGATCCCGAACAGCGTGCACAGCGCGGTCTTGTTGTCCGGCTTGAGAACCAGGCCGTTGCCCGCCATCAGCGCCGGGGCGGAGTCCGACATCGAGATGGCGAAGGGGAAGTTCCACGGCGCGATGACCGCGACAACACCCTTGGGCCGGTGCTCTTCGGTGGAGGTGGTGATGATCGGCATGGGCCCGCTGCGCTTCTTGGGCCGCAGCGTCTTCTCGGCGGTCTTGAGGTAGTGCGCGATGACCATGGGGGTGTCGCAGGCTTCTTCGATGGCCATGCGCCGCGCCTTGCCGCACCCGATCTGAATCAGGTCGGCAATGGTCTCGATCTCGGAGAGGATGAGCTCATGCGCGCGTTCGAAGACCTCGAGGCGCTGCTTGAGCGGGCGGCGAGCCCACTCCACCTGGGCGGCGCGGGCGATATCGACAGCGGTCTTGACGTCCTCGGGCGAGGACTGCGGCAGCTGACCGACAATATCGCCGGTGTAGACCTCGATCATCTCGTACGGTTCCCGGGCTTCGCCCGCCTTGCCCGCGGTCACCATGGCGGTGAGACGGTTGATCAGCGATTCCGTGACGCGCGGCGGCAGCTGCGCGCTGGCGCTGGTCGAAGGAGCGGAGCCGCTCTGCGTACTCGTTGTGCTCATGGCGTTCTCTCCATAACTTGCCGCCCCGTGACGGCGGTCACCATGTCTCAAACTAGAACACGTTATTGTTCATGACAACGGCGCGGGGTAGTTTCGTCCCGGAATCTGCGGAAAGAAAGGTCGGCGATGACGACAGCCACTGCTGAAACAAGTAGCAAATCCGAGCCTCATGCTCTCGTGGAGAAGCGAGGCGCGACGCTCATCGTCACCATGAACCGCCCCTCCTCCCGCAATGCGCTCACCGGCGAAATGCTGGCGATCATGACCGAGGCGTGGGAGCGCGTGGACAGCGATCCGGAGATCCGCTCCTGCATCCTCACCGGTGCGGGCGGCTCGTTCTGCGCGGGTGCGGATCTCAAGAACATGGCCAAGTCCAATCCGGGCGACAATATGACCGAGGGTAGCTCCTTCGACCCGACCCGCATGCCGGGTCTGCTCAAGGGCTACCGCCTCAGCAAGCCGCTGATCGCCGCGGTCGAGGGCCCGGCCATCGCCGGCGGTACCGAGATCCTGCAGGGCACCGATATCCGCATTGCCGGTGAGAGCGCCAAATTCGGTGTCTCCGAGGCGAAGTGGAGCCTGTTCCCGATGGGCGGCTCGGCCGTGCGTCTCCCCCGTCAGATCCCGTACACCGTGGCCGCGGAGCTGCTGCTGACCGGCCGCCACATCACCGCCGCCGAGGCGCTGAACTTCGGCCTGATCGGCCATGTGGTCCCCGACGGCACGGCGCTGGACAAGGCGCTGGAGATCGCCGAGCTGATCAACAATAACGGCCCCCTCGCCGTGCAGGCGATCCTCAAGGTCATCCGGGACACCGAGGGCATGCACGAGGAGGAGGCCTTCAAGATCGACGCGAAGGTCGGCCTGCCGGTTTTCCGCAGCCAGGATGCCAAGGAGGGCCCGCGCGCCTTCGCGGAGAAGCGCAAGCCCAACTTCCAGGGCAAGTAGCCCCATACTGCGATAGTCCGGTGCGGCCCTGCACCCACCGGATCGTCGTCAGCGGGCGATGAGCCCCTCGTCGAGGAATCCACCCGATTGATGTCGCCACAGCTGCGCGTACATCCCTTCCGCGTGCAGCAGTTGCTCGTGGGTGCCTTCCTCGACGATTCGCCCGTGATCGAGCACCACCAGCCGATCCATACCGGCCACGGTGCTCAATCGGTGCGCGACCACCAGCGCCGTACGCCCTTCCATCAATTCCCAAAGTGCTTGCTGTACAAGCTTTTCACTTTCGGAGTCGAGGGCGCTGGTGGCCTCGTCGAGCAGCAGGATCGGCGCATCGCGCAGAATGGCCCGTGCGAGCGCGACCCGCTGTCGTTGCCCGCCGGAGAGTTTCACGCCGCGCTCACCGAGCAGTGTCTCCATCCCCTGCGGTAGTGCGTCCGCGAATTCGGTGACGTGCGCGGCCTGGGCGGCGCGGCGGATATCCGCGTCGGTGGCGCCGGGTCGCGCGAACAGGATGTTCTCCCGCAGCGAGCGGTGGAACATGGCCGGATCCTGCGGCACGTACGCGAGCTGGCTGCGTAGATCGGCTTGCCGCAACCGCGAAATATCCTGTCCGCCAATGCGAATGCTGCCGTCGTTGATATCCATCAATCGCAGCAGCAGCTGGGTGAGGGTGGTTTTGCCACCACCGGACCGACCCACCAGACCCAGCTTGTGCCCACTGGGCACCTGCAGGTCCAGTCCCGCGAACAGTGGTGCGGCGCCCGCGTGCGTGAAGTGCACCCGATCGAAGTGCACGTCGGACCCCTTGGGCTGCAAGGCTTCCGGTTCCTTCGGGTCCAACACGGTGGGCGATTGCAGGAGCAGTTCGGTGAACTGCGCCGCTTCGGTGAGCGTGCTCTCCAGCCGCCGGTAGATCTGGTTGAACCGGAACATGATCGCCGTCGCGTTCCAGTAGTAGGTGAAGGCCACCATGATGGCCGAGACCGAGGCGTGCCCGCCGCGCAGCCCGAGCACGATCAGCAGCCCGGCCACATTGGCGATCACCACCAGCGGTGTCACCACGGTGTCGATCCGCAGGTTCGCATAATCCCAGGAGCGCAACGACTTCCGCCGTTGTTCGGCGACTCGCCGCTGGTGTTCGGCCGCTTCCTGCTGTTCGGCGGCGAAGGCGCGGACGACCTGCATATTGGCCAGGCTGTCGGCCACATGCCCGGAGACCAGTGCGATGGCGGCCTCGCGTTCGTCCACCCGCGCCTGCCGCCGCGCGATCAGCGGAGCGATGATCAGCCCGGTCAGCAGCAGCAGACCGAGCAGCACGGCGACCAGCAGCGGGTCGTAGCGCCACAGCACCACCGAGGCGAAGCCGAGCGGCACCACGGCGGCGAAGATCTCGAAGGCGAAGGTATCGACGAATTGCTCGAAGCGGGTGGCGAAGCTCAGTGCCCGCTTGGTGAGCGATCCGGCGAAGTTATTGTGGAAGAAGGCCGTATCCTTGGCCAGCAATTCGTCCATGGCGATGACGTACAGGCTCTCGATGCCGTAGGCGTCGATCCGGTTGAGGCAGTGTATTCCGATGCGCCACAACATTTCCGCCACGAGTATCGCCATGGCGAAGCCCAGCACGTACGGTCCCACCGTGCCGAGGCCGGAGTCACCGGTCGCGGCGACCCGTCCGATGAGCACCGCGACGAGCAGCGGTGCGACATAGTTCTGGCAGGTGGCACCCAGCGCGGGGCCCAGCATGCCGATGGCGGTCAATAGCTTTCGCCGGGCCATTTCCCGGCCGTAATAACGCAATACCAGTGTGATCGCGGGCGCGCGCGAGCTCATCCGTCCCCTCTCGAATTGGATGTTCGAGCAGTGCAGGAGAGCTATCGTGCCTCGCGGGGACGGGTTCCGGCCAGCGATTATTCGTGAGGGGATACAGCGCTAGGGCGTTGTGGAGGAGGGGTAGGCGCTGGGCAACCGTAGAGCCCCGATTGCCCAGCGCCGGGTACGGATACCGGTCGGAGCACGAGCCGGTATCCGCGCGACGGTTTAATCCGTCGGTTTGACCATGCGGCCGACTATCCGGCGCATGACGCCGGGCAGGAAGCGCCGCATGAGGTAGGTGGGGTAGGCCTGCCCGGGGAAGACGAACAGCGGGTTCTTCGGTTTGGCCAGCGCCTTCTCGAGTGCGTCGATGACGCCCTCGGGGCTCATACCGCCCTCGCCGGCGAGCACGGAGGCGTTCTCCTCCCGAACCTTGTCCAGGAAGGCGGTTTCCACCATGGGCGGGCACAGGCCGAGCAGCCGCACGCCGCTGCCCTGCAGTTCGTAGGCGAGGCTGTCGATGAATCCGATGACCGCGAATTTGGAGGCCGAGTAGCCGGCCATACCGGGTGACGGCAGCCAGCCCGCGACGGAGGCGAACAGTACGACGGTGCCGGTCCCCGCCTGCTTCATGGCCGGGATGACCGCCTGGCACAGGTTGACTGTGCCGATGTAGTTGACGTCGATCATCTTCTTGATCTGCGCCACATCATGATTCAGCGCGGAGGCGTGCACGTGGCACATTCCGGCGGCGTGCACCAGCCGGTCGATGGTGCCGAGTTCGCCGCGCACCTTCTCCACCACCGCGCGCACCTGCTCCGGATCGGAGACATCGCAGGTGTAGGTGGTCATATTCGGCGACCGCCGTGCGGTCTCGGCGAGCCCGCCGGAATCGAGGTCGACGGCGGCGACCTTCCAGCCGGCCGCGGCGAGCCGCAGCGCGACGATCTTGCCCATACCGCTCGCGGCGCCGGTGACGAGTGCGGTCTGTGTCATCGGTTCTCCCGGGTCTGCAATACCGTGGCGGCGTCGTCGAAAGTCATCGCCAGCGCGCCGATCCGGCTGGCGAACAGCGCGCCTTTGGGCAGGCCGAGAGCGCGCAGCTGGTCGGAGACCGGGTGATCGCCGAGTTCGACGCGAACACCGCCGGGCCGCCCGCGCACTCGGCTCGGTTTCATGAGCCAGGGTGTGCGCCGCAGACTGCCGTTGCGGAAGGTGTACGCGTCGATGGAGGCGCCGCCCGCACCGCCGGGCATGGGCAGCCCGTCGGCCACCCGCAGCGCGATGACGAGTTGTCCGTCGACCCGCACCTCGCAGCTGTGCCCGCCCCGGATCGGGGCGATATCGATATCGGCCATCAGTTTGGGGAAGCCCCAAATCGATTGCCCCGCTTCACAGGTGAAACTCTGGTTGACGGGCAACCAGTGGATGTAGGCCCCGGTGCTGCCCTTGTGTCCCGGCTGCCGCGCCATCAGCGAGAAGGCGAATTCGTGGTACGGCCCCAGGTCTCCGTCGACATATCGCACGAAGGCCAGCGACAGCACGGCCCGCCCGAGCACGGTGATCGGTTCCAGTCCCGCCGGGGCGAGCAGTGCACGCGCCTGCCCGGCTTCCACCAGGAAGAGCGCGGAGCTGGCATCGGCATGGCGAATCTCGACCGGCATGCGGACTTGCTCGCCGAGTACCGTATGCGCCTCCACCATGTCCAAATTAGAACAGGTTCTTGTGATATTCGCCATGGATTCGGCCAAGGTATCCCGCTGATCGGAGTCCGAAGTGGCATTCGATTTCATAACCGGTTATCGCACCTCGTGATCGGCATCGCGGGCCGCCACATAACTCTTGGCCCAGCGGTAGTCGGGTTTGCCGCTCGGGGTGCGTGACACCGTATCGACGACCCAGATGCGGCGCGGCAGTTTGTAGGCGGCGAGGTGCGCGCGCACATGCCGCTCCAGCGCCGGGAAGTCGACGGCATCGGCGGCCGAGACGATCGCGCCCACCTGCTGTCCCCAGCGCTCGTGGGCGATGCCGATGACCACGGCGTCGTACACGGATTCGTGCGCCTTGACGACGGACTCGACCTCCTCGGGGAAGACCTTCTCACCACCGGTATTGATCACCATGTTCCCGCGGCCGATGAGGGTGATGGACCCGTCCTCCTCGACGCGGGCCCGATCGTCGGTGACGACCATGCGCCGGCCGTCCACGGTGTGGAACAGCTTGTCGGTCTTGGCCTGATCCTTGTAATACCCGATCGGCACATTGCCGGTCTTGGCCAGCCAGCCCTCGGAGCCCGGCTCGACCGGGTGGCCGGTCTCGTCGACGACCACCGCGCCGCGTCCGGTATTGACCCGCGGCCCGCGGCCCGGATCATCATCCTTCTGCGCGAAACCGATACCGCCGAAACCGGTTTCGGAGGATCCGATGGATTCGCTGACCAGCGTGCTCGGAAACAGTTCCAGCAGTTCGTTCTTCACCTGCTGCGTCAGCTGCGCGGCCCCGGAGCCGATGGAGAAGAGCGAGGAGGCGTCGACCGGTGCGGCCCGGTAGGCGTCCACCAGCGGCCGGGCGATCGCATCACCGGTGATGACGAGGATATTCGGCTGCTCCCGCGCCACCACCTGCCAGATGCGGGCCGGGTCGAAGCGCGGTTCGAAGAGCACCGTATTGCCGGACCACAGCGCGGTGAAGGTCGGCATCATGGCGGCCGCGTGGATGAGCGGCGGCAGTACGAACCAGCGCAGGGGCGGGTTCTCCGCGCCGATCCGCGACTGCTGGTACTCATCGGCGACGGGTTCGCCGCTGTAGAAGTCGATGCCGCCGCCGAGGACACGCCACATGTCCTCCTGCCGCCACATGACGCCCTTGGGCAGGCCGGTGGTGCCGCCGGTGTACATGATGAAGAGGTCGTCGGGGCTGCGCGGCTCGAAATCACGTTCCGCAGTGGCATTTTCGAGCGCCGTCTCATAAGGAAGGGACTTCGTCGGCAATCCTGCGCCACCCTGATCGTCCTCCACGACCAGCGTGTGCCGCAGCTTCGGCAGCTGCGGCCGCACCTCCTCGATCAGCGGCGCGTAACAGCGATGGTGCACAACCATTTCCAGGTCGGCATTGTCGTAGACGTAGCGCAGTTCCTCGGCCTGGTACCGATAGTTGATATTGATGGGTACCGCGCGAATCTTGAAGCAGCCCAGCAGCGTTTCGAGAGTCTCGATGCTGTTGTGCATATGGAATCCGATATGAGTTCCCGGTCCGGCCCCGGCGGCAGCGAGGTGATGCGCCAGGCGATTGGCGCGTTCATCCAGTTCCCGGAAGGTGCGGCGGCGGTCGCCCTCTATGACGGCTATCCGGTCGGGCACGGCATCGGCGGAGTGTTCGTACAGGTCGGCGAAATTGCACACCATGGCGTTCGCTTTCTGGGGACAGCTGGCTACAGGACGATGAGCGGAAGCGACGCGCCCCGGTCGGTGAAGTCGAAGGCCGCACCGGTGCTGAAACGGGTGATGGCGACCTCGGAGGATTCCGGGAAAGGTGTTGCGGCAAGCCCTATCTCGACGGTCAGCGACCGGCTGTCGGC
Organism: Nocardia sp.; assembly: GCF_025465275.1. Lineage (GTDB taxonomy): Bacteria > Actinomycetota > Actinomycetes > Mycobacteriales > Mycobacteriaceae > Nocardia. Next base: position 8,740 of record NZ_JAODNK010000224.1, read on the forward strand.
GGCCCGGACCTCCGCGTTGAAGCGCGGATTCACCCCGCGCACCAGCGCATTCAGCGGTTCCAGATGATCGGCGTCGAGCAGATCCGGCCAAGCTCCGTCGGCGAACGCGCCGCAGTCACGATCGAGTCGCAGCTCGACTGCCCGTTCCCCGCCATAGGTTTCGCTGCTGACCTCGGCTGCCACATAGGCCGCCGGATTCAGGGCGGGGTGCAGGCGCAGCACCTTCGCCAGCGCGGCAGGGTCATCGCCGAGTTTCAGTGCATTGCGCAGCCGCTCGGAGGTGAGCCCGGCAATACCGGTGAACTGCTTGCGCGCGATATCCAGTGCGCGTGCCGCACCGGTGCGCGCCGCGAGGGCGCGGCGAAATCCGAGGGTGAGCAGATGGTGTTGCAGGCACACCTCGTCTGCGATCCGAATGAGCGCCGAACGAGAGAAGTCGTCGAACCGGATGTCGTTCAGGAGCGGTCCCGAATAGTCCGCCCGCCCATCATCTTCCGTATCGATACTGCCCAGCTCCACACACGCTGCCGCGGATTCGTTCAGCACCAGCGCATCCGCGGAGGGCACAAACGGCTCATGAGTCGTATCTATGGTTACCGTCCACGCGCACACCGGTTTCCGGTCCGCCGGATGTCGCGGCGGCCGGTGCACCGGCCGCACCTGCGCATACGGATTGGTCGCCAGCGCCGTCGCATCGAAGGTCGGATCTTCGATATCGTGGCACATGCCGACCACATAGGCCTCGCCCATGGGTTCCACATCCGCGAGCGCACCGCAGTGGTCGAGGTGGAATTCTCCGTGGTCGTGATCCCGCACCCGGTAGCGGAAGTCCATGAATTGCGGTGGCGCACCGATATCGAGCTGGAAGCCCTTGAAGATGACGTCCACGCCGTCGCCGGTGATTCCCAGCGCCCGCTGCATACGCCGCGTGTACACCGGACTGGCCAGCCGCCATTCCTCGATGGCCACCTCGGTCATGCCTTCGCGGCCGAAAGCGCCTATGGCGTGCGCCATTCCGGATCGGTCGATGAGGTGCCCGCACAGCAGCAGCTCCGGCACCAGTACGGCGAGCTCGCTGCGGGACAGCGAACTGTATCTACTGTTCACCACAGCGGCGCCGGTCCCTCTCCGACCGGATACCACCCGGCGAGCGGCGCCCCCGAGACGGACCGTTCGATCCGCTTCTGCATACCGCCCGAGAGCGCCCCGTCCTGGATCATTTCCACGAAAAGCGCTGTCACATTGCCGAAGTCGAAGAAGTCGCGCTGCCAGGACCACTGGCCGTTGCCGCCGTAGCGGAACCAGCTGCCGCCGATGCCCTCCGGGCTGTACGGGCGTCCGTTCGCCCGGTGCTTCTCATTGATCTGTTTCCAGAATCCGATGACACTGCCGCTGCGCTCGTCCACCACGAATTCCTGGTACGGATAGGTCCAGCCTTCGAGGCCGAACATCTCCTGTCCGAGGGCGATATCGCGGATTTCGTCGCGCCCGACGGCCATGAATTCCTGAGTGGGTCCGTAGTTCCAGCCGTAGGTGGCATCCTCGGTGTAGAAGTCCGCCAAGGGTTTCCAGTCGCCGAGCGCCTCGCAGCGCCGGTTCTCCTGCACCCACTTGGCAATTGTGTCGTCGAGTTCGTCGCGGGACCAAGCCATGGTCGTTCCTTCAGTCTGTGGGAGTGTCTGCGCGGAGCGAGAGCGCCTGGGTGGGGCAGTAGCGGACGGCGGCGCGGGCCGCGTCCAGGTCGGCACCGGGATCGGCGCGGAGTATGTCGACCTGCCCGTGTTTGGGTACCTGGAAGAGTCCGGGGGCTTCGTCCTGACAGACGGCATGCCCTTGGCAGAGGTCGAGATCGACCACGAGGCGCATCTACTGTCCTCCTGAATCCTTTTTCGGTGCAGGGCCTTTCAGCGGCGCTTCCGGCTGCACCTCGACGAGCACCAGGTGTGCGCCGCGCGGCGTGCAGACGACCGCGACGATCGCGGCGGCGATATCGGAGGCCCGCAGGAAGTAGGAGTGCCGGGCGAAGCCCCACCTCACCCAGTCCTCCAGCAGCGGCCCGACCACCTCGGGAGTGGCCGTCATACCCATACCGGTCTGGGTCTGGCCCGGGCGCACGATGGACGAGCGCACACCGGTGCCCTCCAGCTCCATGCGCATTTGCCGGGCGAGGGCCTCGACACCCATCTTGGCGGCGTTGTACGCGCCCATACCGGGTCGCGGCCGGTCGGCGCAGTCCGAGCCGATGACGACGAAATCCCCGCGCTGCCTTGCGATCATGCCGGGCACGACCCGGTGCGCGAGGCGCTGCGCACCCACCAGATGCACCTGCACCTGCGAGTCGAACAGCTCGGGGTCAACGTCCCAGCCCTGCCCGAATTCCAGGTCGCCCGCGCCATAGACCGCGATTTCGATCGGCCCGAGCGCGTTTTCGGCGGCGACCACGAATTCATCGACGGACGCGGTATCGGAGACGTCGAGGCGATAGGCGAACGCCTCGCCCCCGTCGGCGCGAATCTTCTCGGCCAGGGTCTCGCAGATCTCCACGCGCCGAGCGCCCAGGGCCACCGGAAATCCCAGTTCTGACAGTGCAATCGCGGTGGCGGCCCCGATGCCCGAAGAAGCGCCGGCAATGAGAACCGGCCGCCGGGCGGGATGTGGTGCGAAGCGTGGCATTACCGAACCTCCACTGTCACCGGCAGTTTCGCGAAGCCGCGCACATTCACCGAATGCACCCGCTCGCTGCCCGCCTCCAATCCGTAGGAGCGCACCCGATCGGTGAACTCCCGCAGCACGATTCCGGCTTCCAGCCGCGCCAGGTGCGCGCCCAGGCAGAAGTGCACGCCGCGCCCGAAGCTGATCAGCCCGCCCTTGTCGGCCCGCTCGATGTCGTAGCGATCCGGATCGTGGAAGGCGGCGGTATCGCGATTGGCGGATCCGATGAGCAGCAGCACCTTCGAGCCCTGCGGAATGGTCTGCCCGTAGTACTCCAGATCCTCGGCCGCGGTGCGCGCCAGGATCTGGCTGGACGCGTCGTAGCGCAGCGTCTCCTCCACCCAGTCGCCGATCAGATCGGGATGGTCGGCCGCCTTGGCGTACTGCTCGGGGTTCACACCGGCCCAGTACAGGGCATTGCCCAGCAGTTTTGTGGTGGTCTCGTTCCCGGCGACCACCATGAGGAACATGAATCCGATGATCTCCTGATCGGTGAGCCGATCACCGTCGGCCTCGGCCTCCAGGAGCGCGGAGGTCAGATCGTCGGCGGGCTGTTTGCGGCGGGCGGCGACCATATCGGTGTAGTAGCCGAACAGGCTCAGTGCCGCCTCCATGGCGGGGACGGGCACATCGAGCACGCCCTCCTCCCGATGCAGCAGCAGGTCTGCGAGCCTGCGCAATTCGGCGCGGTCGGGATCGGGCACACCGAGCAGTTCGGAGATGACGTCCATGGGCAGTTTGCCCGCGACATCGTCGATCCAGTCGAAACTCCCGCTCGCCAGCGCGGGTTCGAGGTGCTGCAGCGTGATCTCGCGAATGCGATCGCTCATCTCGGTCACGCGGCGCGGGGTGAAGCCCTGGTAGACGAGTTTGCGCAGGCGCAGATGCCGCGGATCGTCCATGGCCAGGAAGGACATGGTGTGGTGTGCGTGCGGCCCCCAGGCGGCCGGATCCAGCGATACCCCGTTGGCGCTGGAGAGCCGCACATTGTCGCGGAATCCGGCGGCCACATCGGCATGCCGGGAGAGCGTCCAGAAGTCCAGCCCCGGATTGTGATACACCGGCGCTTCGGTGCGCAGCCGCTGGTAGACGGGGTACGGATCCTCGTGGATGCCGTAGTCGTAGGGGTCGAACAGCAGCGGCTCGAGGGAGGCTGCGGTCATCGTCTCTGCACCTCGTATTCCATAACACGTTCGCCGACTCCGGCGGACGCCGTGCGGTCATCAGTACAACTGACTGGACACGTGTCTGCACGGTACTAGCGCGGCGGGCTGCTGGCAACGGATCGACGAATCGAACCTGAGAAACAGTCTCCCAAACTGAAACATGTTCTTGCGCGTTTCCGAGCTCCGAACTTATAGTCCGTACACGTGTCCGGACAGCATGGGAACAGCCGTTGAGGTCCCGATTTCCGCGGTCCGCAATCGACTCGACAGTGAAGGCAGGGCTCTCATGACCGACGAGCGCAGAGAACGCGGACTGAAGAAGATGAGCGAGGTGTACGGCTGGGAGTTCCAGGACGGCCCGGGCGAGCACTTCGCGGTCACCGC
>NZ_JAODNK010000226.1 GCF_025465275.1 Nocardia sp.
TCGCTGTAACTGAAGCCGGGCGCGAAGAACACGGTGTCGAACCGCCCGCCGAGCATGCGCTGGTTGTCGCGCCGCAGCAACACCCGCGAATTGCGGTCGGTGAGAGCGATACTCACCGCAAGATCGCTGAGTTCCACTTCCAGCCGGTCGATGACGGGTAGCGCGCACTGGACGAACCGGCTCTGTAGATCCAGATCGGCGATGTAGCCCCGATCGAGCACATTCGTCAGATCGCTCACGCCCGCCGCCAGCGACCGCTGCCAAGAGGCCGACACCAGGCCGGAGACCCCGCCGGGCGGGAGATCGCCCGAGGTGAGGAAGCTTTCGCGCGCTCGCACGACCGGGGTGCGGTGTCCGTTCCGGCTCACGGGGTGCTCCTCTTCGCCGTACGTTCCTGCGGTCGGGCCCTAAGTGTCCCAAAGTGGGACATCGCATCCCAGTCATTCCACCTGAAACTTATGTCACCAACGACTGTGACCACAGCCGCGACGGATACGTGCCCCAAGGCTGTGCCACCTGTTGGAAGGCCCACCCGCCCCGGCCCCTCGGTGCCAATGTTGTCACCCGCGGCTACCCGCCCAAGGTCGTGACCGGGCCGGGGCAGGTGGTCCGGCTCGCGCCTCAGTAGAGCAGCGGGCCCAGTTGTTTCGAGTATTTCCGGGCCGGCTCGTCATGTTCGAGCAGCGCCGCGAGCCTGCCGCTCGGTCCCGAAAGACACAGTGCGCCTTCGGCGGTGCCGTTCTCGCTGTAGACGGGATAGGCGAGGCAGGCGATTCCGGCGACCAGTTCATTGACGGCGCTGGCGTATCCGGTTTCCCGGATGGCCCGCATCTCCTCGGCCAGTGCCGCGTGTTCGACATGGGTGTGCGTGGTGATCCGGGCCGGATCGGAAACCATTGCCCGCCACTGTGTCCGGGTGGACAGCAGGAGTTTGCCCGCGGCCGAGGCGTGCAGATGCCGCACGAGTTCGCGCTCACCCTGCACCGGATGATCGGGGTCCTCGCTGACGACCTGCACGGTATCGGTCCGGAAATTCATCAGGTGCACCGCGAACCGGGTCGTGGTCCGGAACTCGTTCAGGCACTGGCGCGCCGCACCGGGCACGACCGGACTGTTCAGCGCCCCGGCCAGGCCACGCAGCCGCACGCCGAGACCGAAGCCGCGCAAATCGGCTGTGCGAACCAGGTATTCGTCCGCGACCAGAGCGTTGATCAGCCGGTACGCCGTCGCCGGGGCCATCTCGAGCCGGTGCGCGATCTCCTTGGCCGTCACCCCGACACCGCAGTCGGCGACCACCTCGAGGATGGCGAGGGAACTGGAGACGGCGTTCGCGCGGCGCGAGTCCTTCATGGTTACCGGAACGTCGCGGTCTGGAGCAGATCGGTGCGGCGCGGTTCATCGTAGATACCGATGCCGCGCAACCGTTCCGGCGCGAATACGCGCAGAGCGGCGGTGAAGAGCAGGGCCGCGACCAGCACCGCGGCATAGGCGGTCAGCAATTGGGAATTATTGCTCTGGTTCGAGAAGGCGGCGGCCGCCACCAGCAGGGCCAGCAGCACCGCGGTGACCGTGCCGAGAATCGTGAGCGGACGGCTGGACTCGTGAATCCTGCGCAGCAGCGCCGGACCGGCCAGGCAGGCGGGCACATAGCTGCCCAGATAGCCGAGGGCGCTCAGGGTCAGGAACGAGCGAATGCCGTCCTGCGGTTCGGTACCCGCCAGCAGCGCGCCCACCGCGCAGGCGGTCACCACACCCATGGTGAGCACGATCGCGTGCGCGGGCGTATGGAATCGCGGATGCGCGCGACCCACCACGGCCGGTGCGATGCCCTCGCGGCCCATCGTGAACAGCACCCGGACCAGAGCGTTGATCGAGGCGACGGTGCAGGCGAAGAAAGATGCGGCGATGCCGAGATCGACGACGGCCGCCAGCACGTGCGCATTGTCCTGGATCAAGAGATCGGTGACCGGCGTCTCGCTGCCGGACGGCACGGCCGAACCGCCGCCCAGCGCAATCGATTCCGCGCACACCGCGACGACATAGATCACGCCCGCCGCGACCGGCGTCCAGAGGAGTGTCCTGGGCACCGACCGGAACGGCCGGTAGGACTCCGAGGAGAGCGTGGTGGCGCTCTCGAACCCGACGAAGGCGCTGATGGCCACGACCGCGCTCATGGCCAGATTGCCGGTGCCGGGTTGGGCGGCGTACTCGTGGGGTACGCGCAGCTCGTGCCCGCCACGGGTGAGGAGATAGATCATCAGGGCCAGCACCACGGCGACCGAGACGCATTCGATCAGCAGGGTCGCTCCCGCTGAAACGCGAATCCCGCGCACCATGAGCAGCACCGCGACTCCGGCGGCGACCAGCAGCACGAGGATTATGGCCGCGGTGGAACCGAATCCGCTCAGCCCCGCGGCGACGCCTACCTGGTTCACATAGGTGCCGACGGCGATCAATCCCGCCACGCTCACACTGCCGTAGCCGACAATGGCCGACCAGCCCACCGGAATCGCCACGGTCGGGCCCAGACCCTGCGCGACATAGGTGTACAGCCCGCCGCTCACCGCGAGCCGCTGCGCCATCGGCCGGAGGAGCAGTGCGACACAGGTCGCGAGCAGTCCGGCCGCGACGAAGACGAGCACACTCGCGCCGCCACCCACCGCACTGATCACGAAAGGCGGTGTGACAGCGGCGGTTCCGGAGGGCGCGATGGCCGCCACCGACTGCGCGAACACCGGCAGGAACGGCAGTTTGCGGCGAGTGAGCCCACGCAGTGACGAGCGCCGCACCACCAGGGGCGGACTCGGCGTGGAAGTGGGCATCCGCGGGCCGCCTTTCCGGTGCTGTCGTGCGCTTTCTCGCGCGAAGGCCCACAGCGTGCTCGATGCTGATGTCGGGCACGTTAATCGGTGTTACGCGCATTTATCGCGGGGTGAGAGAATTCGCGGTCCATTTCTCTCGCTGCCGGTCACCGCGACACGACTCCCCTGTTACAGCCGCCCATTACCGTTTCGCAGCACCACGAACTGTGGTGATTGCCATAGGCGCGACGAATGAATTCACCGTGCTCGGAACAGCACTGAATACCGGTTCGTAGAGAGATGAGTTCATGACCCAGCAAATCCAGGCCGAGGCGGTCGCCGCCCCCGCCGAATCAGCAAGCGGGGCCGCGGGCGTGCACCGTTTGAAGCCCAATGCCATCGGTTTGCTCGGCGTGGTCTTCATGGCCATCGCCACCGCGGCCCCGATCACCGCGATGACCGGCAATGTGCCGTTCATGATCTCCTCGGGCACCGGAACCGGCACGCCCGCAGGGTTTCTCATCGCCATGGTGGTGCTGGCCATCTTCTCGGTGGGCTTCACCACCAGGTCCAAGCACCTCACCGCCACCGGCGCGTTCTACGGATTCATCTCCTACGGGCTGGGCCGCACCGTAGGCCTGGCCTCGGGTCTGCTGGCGGCCTTCGCCTACATGGTGTTCGAGCCGTCGCTGGTCGGCATCTTCGCCAGTTTCGGCACCAATACCGTTGGCGCGCAATTCGGTATCCATGTGCCGTGGTGGGTCTTCGCGCTCATCATGCTGGGCGTCAACGCGATCGGCACCTGGTTCGGCATCGCCGTGGCGGAGAAGCTGCTGGTGGTGCTGCTCGGCACCGAGGTGCTGGTGCTCGCGGTGATGGCCATCGCGGTCGCGGTGCACGGCGGTGGGCCGGAAGGGTTTTCGTTCGAACCGCTCAACCCGGTGAATGCGTTCGCGGGGCCGTCGGCGGGGCTCGGCCTGTTCTTCGCCTTCTGGTCGTGGGTCGGTTTCGAGTCGACCGCCATGTACGGCGAGGAATCCAAGAATCCGAAGAAGATCATCCCCAAGGCCACCATGATCGCGGTGCTGGGCGTCGGCGTCTTCTACGTGCTGGTGTCCTGGATGGCCATGTCCGGCAACGGAATCGAGGAGTCGGCGCGGCTGGCGGCCTCGGACAGCCCGATGGATGTGTTCTTCAATCCCACCACCGCCTATGTCGGGCACTGGGCCGTGATCGCCATGCAGTGGCTGATGATGACCGGCTCGCTGGCCTGCGGCATGGCCTTCCACAATTGCGCCGCCCGCTACCTGTACGCCCTCGGCCGGGAAGGCGCGATCCCCGGATTGCAGCGCACGATCGGCCGCACCCACCCCCGGCACGGCTCGCCGCACATCGCGGGCCTGGTGCAGACCGTCTTCGCGGCGCTGCTGGTGCTGGCCTTCGGTATCGCGGGCAAGGATCCCTACTCCGGTACGTACACCCTGCTGGCGATCCTCGGCACCATGGCGATTCTGGTGGTGCAGGCGACCTGCTCGTTCGCGGTGCTGATCTACTTCCGCAACAACCATCCCGAGACTCGGCACTGGTTCCGCACGCTGGTCGCCCCGCTCACCGGTGGCATTGCCATGCTCGCCGTGGTCGGCCTGCTGATCGTCAATATGGGCGCGGCCGCCGGCTCCGAGTCCGGGTCGCTGGTCCTGCATGCGACACCGTGGCTGGTCGGCGTGATCGCCATCGCCGGCTTCGGTTACGCGCAGTACCTCAAGCAGCGCCATCCGGGCCGCTACACCCTCCTCGGCCGCACTGTGCTCGAAGAGACACACGAAAGGTAGTGCCCCGGTACGGCGCATCGATCGCGATGCGCCGTACCGTCGTATTCATGACTGAGCGCCTGGTGATCATCGGTGGGGATGCGACGGGAATGTCGGCGGCTTCGCAGGCACGCCGAATGAAAACCGCGCAGGAGCTGGAGATCATCGTCTTCGAACGTGGGCATTTCACCTCGTTCTCGGCCTGCGGCATCCCGTACTGGGTGGGCGGCGATGTACAGCAACGTGAGGAACTGATCGCCCGCACGCCGGAGGAGCATCGGGCGCGCGATATCGATCTGCGTCTGCGGACCGAGGTGCTGGAGATCGATGTGCCGGGCCGCCGGGTGCGGGCGCGGGATCTCGAAGCGGGCACCGAAACCTGGACGGAATACGACAAACTCGTCATTGCCACCGGTGCGACGCCGATTCGGCCGCCGATTCCGGGGATCGATGCGAAGGGCGTGCACGGCGTACAGACGCTCGATGACGGCCAGGCCCTCATTGAAACGCTCCAATCCACGGCGGGGCGGCGGGCGATCGTGGTCGGCGCGGGCTATATCGGGGTCGAAATGGCCGAGGCGCTGATCAATCGCGGCTACGACGTCACCATGATCAATCGCGGTACGCAGCCGATGGCCACCCTGGACCCCGATATGGGCGCGCTGATTCGTAAAGCCATGGACGGCATGGGGATTCGAGTCCTGTGTGATGCCGAACTCACCGCCGTGCTCACCGATGACGCCGGACGAGTCCGCGGCGTCACCACAGCCGATGCCGAATTCCTCGCCGATGTGGTTGTGCTCGGCATCGGCGTGCGCCCCGCCACCGAGCTGGCCCGCGCCGCCGGACTGCCGCTGGGTCAGCACGACGGGCTGCTCACCGACCTCGCCATGCGGGTGCGCGGCTACGAAAACATTTGGGCGGGCGGCGATTGCGTGGAGGTGCTCGATCTGGTCTCAGGCACCGAACGGCATATCGCGCTCGGCACCCATGCCAATAAGCACGGGCAGATCATCGGCGCGAATATCGGCGGCGGCTACGGCACCTTCCCCGGCGTTGTCGGCACCGCGGTCAGCAAGGTCTGCGATCTCGAAGTGGCGCGAACCGGGCTGCGCGAGAAGGACGCCCGCGCCGCCGGACTGCAATTTGTCACCGTCACCATCGAATCCACCAGTCGCTCAGGCTATTTCCCCGGCACGGCCTCCATGACGGTGAAGATGCTCGCCGAACGGCGCACCGGCCGCCTGCTGGGCGTCCAGCTCGTCGGCCGCGAGGGCGCGGCCAAACGCATCGACATCGCCGCCGTTGCGCTCACCGCCCGCATGACGGTCGAGCAGATGATCGCCCTCGACCTCGGCTACGCACCGCCGTTCTCCCCGGTCTGGGACCCGATCCTGGTCGCAGCCCGCAAGGCCGCACTCGCTGTCGAGCGCGACCGCTGACCTAACGGCGCTTACCGTGCGGCTTGCGCTGCGGGACAACGCCCCCGGTTGCCGCCGATCTCAGACTCGGCGGCTCTTGCTGGTCTTGGCGCGGGCGGCGCCGAGGATGGTGAGGATCATGACGGTCATGATTTGCATGGTGTTGAAGTTGGCGGACAGGGGCGTCGGGGCGGCCGCCACCGGAACCTGATGCGGGGGCGGCGGTTTGACCACAACAGGGGCGGGCGGTGCCGGCGGGACCGGGGGTACGGGCTCGGGGGGAATAATGGGTGCGGCCGCCGGAGCCACGACGGGGAGCGGCGACGGAAACCCCAGCGGGATACCGGGTGCGAGCGCGGGGGCGGGCAGGAGCAGCATGCAGGTCAGCAGGGCGCTGCCGGTGACGGCACTGCCGAACATGACACTGCCGGCACCCGCGGAACCCGGGCCGACCAGACCGCTGGAGCCGAGAATGAATCCGGGGCCGATCAGGCCGGAGCCGAGACCGCTGCCCGTCAACAGGCCCAAACCTATTGCGGCACTGCCGACTACGGCGCTGCCCGCGCAGGCGGTCAGAACACTGCCGGGCTGCAGGCCCAGCGTCTCCCCCAGCGTGCCCGCCGCCGGGGTCACCGCGACCGGGGCTGGGGCCGGAGGTGCTATATCGATGCTCTCCGGTTTGGCGGTCACGGCACGACCCGGGTGCGACCCGTGCGCGGCCGGGTTCATGCCCAGCGAGCTACCCGAGGACGCGCCACCACCGGCGCCGCCACTACCGGAGTAACCGCTCCCGGTCCCGAGCCCGAGTGAACTGCCGGTGGGCCCGTCGACAGCGCGGGGCTGCGAAGACGCACTGCCACTGGCGATCTCACCAATGACATCCGGCAGGCCCGGATCGGCGCCCGCCACACCGGGATGCACGCCCAGTACTGCCGCGGCGATCTCTACCGCGGTCACCGCGGCGAACCCTCGTCCGGCTCTTCGTGTTCGGTTCACGTCAACCATGTGCGACTACCTTCTATCAGCGCGGAAGCCCGCTCGACGACGCGCCGGAGGCAGTGATGTGCTGGAAGCGGGACAGGGCCAGCTCGAAGGCATCCTTGGACACCGTGTTCCCGCCCGCGAACGGCCGATCGAGCTGGTAGACGGCGACGATTACGGCGCCGATCACCATTCCGAACAATCCGGTCATCACCACGCTGCGCCTGGTGACCACCACACCGGAGAGCACGGTGCCGATCAGCAGCATGACCGTTCCGAACCAGAGCGCCACGTAAAGGAAAGTGGGCAAATGGTATTCGGCGTCGATGCCGCGGTCGTACCGGGCCTCGGCAGCCGCGTCGAGGGCCGCATCGGCCTTGCTCTGCAGATCCTTCACATCCGGATCTGTCGATTGCACCCCGGATACCGCCGCACGAATATTGTCGAAGGTGTCCTGGGTGGGCTGACTGAGCTTCGAGTCATTGGCCATGACCTTCCACTCCTGCCCCACGACCTCTTCGGTGTAAGCGCGGGTCAGGGATTGGATCTGCGAGCGACCGGGCTCGGGCAGATTATTGGCGGCCTCGTAGACGGTGGTCAGCGCCTTGCCCTCGGCAATGGTGTGCGCATGCGTATCGTCGTATTGCTGCCACAGGATCACCACGATGAAGGCCACTATCGCCGCGAAGAACATATTGACCAGATCCAGCACCATATTGCCGGCGGCCTTGTCATCACCGTGCCGCCACGATTTCGGGCGTATGCGATCACCGATCAGGAAAACGGTCACCGCCACGACAGCGAAAAGCACGAGCACACCCAGTTGCAACGCCATACGTGACTCCGCCTCCCAGACCCGGGCAACTCCGTTCGTCTGGTATTCGCGGCCACAGGCCGGTCGGATTTGTGTGCTCAGCCACCGAAAGTGAGGATTGCCGCCGCGATCGCGACGGTGAATTCCAGTGCGGCCCCGAGCACATCACCATTGAGCCCGCCGAATCGCCGCACACAGTGCCGTACCAGCAGCACCGATACCCCGAGCGCGACAATCACACCGACCGGTCCGGTCCACCGGTTGCCCGTGCTGAATACCGCTGCCACTACCGCAATCCCGGCCCATACGGCGCCGGTGAGCGGCGCCTGCGTCCCCGCCACGAGTGCGCCGAACCCGGCCCCCGGCGCAGCCTCGATCCCCCGGCGGCAGGCCAGCACCACCGCAATCCGACCCGCAACCACTGCCAGCACCAGCGCCGCCCATCGCCCCGACTCGGCCAGCGCCGCAAACGAAACCGCCTGAATCCCGATCACAAAAATCAGCGCCGCCACCCCGAACGGCCCCGCCCCACCACTCTTCATAATCTCCCGGGCCCGCTCCGGCGGCCCATAACTCCCCAACCCATCCATGGTGTCGGCAAGCCCGTCGATATGCATCCCCCGCGTAACCAACCCCAACCCCGCCACCGTCACAAACCCGGCCAGCAGCCACGACCCGCCTACCGCCCCAACCCCCCAAACAACCCCGGCCGCCACCACTCCGAGCAACAACCCCACCACAGGAGCCCACCCGATAGCCCGCCCCGCAGCCTTCCGATCCACCTCATCCGGCCCCCGCACAGGCAGCACGGTCAACCACGAAACCGCCAACCGCAACCCATTCACGCGCACACCTCAACCACAGCCGCCGCCCTCGGAGCCCCGAACTCACGCCGAGTGAGCGTGTAAGCAGGCCGAATGAGCGTGAAAGCAGAAGGTCGCCCCTCGTCATCCCGGCATGCTTTTAACCGGGATCCACACAGGCCACGCACCAGCGGATGTGGGTGAATTCCGGCCATTAGGCGGGTCGACCGTGTCAACGAAGCCGAATCCGCCCACGACACAAGGTGTCCGGCCTGGCGATGTCGCCCGGCCGTCATAGCTGCGTCGTCAGGCACCGGCGGGTTCTGTTGCGTCGGCGGTGCTTACGCCGGCGTCGGCGAAGGTCGCCATATCGGACAGGGTGGCGATGGCGGCGCGCAGGATCGGGAGGGCGGTGACCGCGCCGGAGCCCTCGCCGAGGCGCATGTTCATTTCGACGAGCGGCTCCAGCTCGAGGCGCTTCAGCGCGATGGTGTGGGACGGTTCGCTGGAACGGTGCCCGGCGATCCACCATTCGCGCGCGCCGACGGCCAGCTGATCGGCGACCAGCGCGGCAGCCGTGACCACGACGCCGTCGAGGATCACCGGGGTGCGGCGGGCAGCGGCGCGAGCCAGGAAGCCCGCCATGGCGGCCAGGTCGGCGCCGGAGGCGGTGCGCAGCAGGGCAACCGGATCCTTGATCACCGGGCGGGCGCGCCACATGGCATCGCGGATGGCGGCGGTCTTGCGAATCCAGCCGGCATCGTCGACACCGGTGCCACGGCCGACCGCGACCACCGGCTCGGTATCGGTGAGCGCGGCGATCAGCACCGTCGCCGGGGTGGTATTGCCGATGCCCATATCTCCGGCAATGAGAAGGTCTGCGCCGGAATCGATTTCCTCGTCGGCAATGGCCGCGCCGGCCGCGAGGGCGGTCTGCACCTCGGCCTCGGTCAGCGCATCCTCGCGGTCGATCGACCCGCTGGAGCGCCGCACCTTGTGCCGCGAAATCTCCGGAGCCGTATCCCCGTCCACCGCAATGTCTTCCACGCGCACGGTGGCATCGGCCAAGCGCGCCAGCACATTCACGGCCGCACCGCCGTTCAGGAAATTGGCGACCATCTGCGCGGTCACCTCACTGGGATACGCCGACACCCCGTGCCGCGCCACCCCGTGATCGCCCGCGAACACCACAATGCGAGCCCGCTCGAACTGCTTCGGCGGACACACGCCCTGGCACGCCGCAACCCAGTTGGCCAACTGCTCCAACCGCCCCAGCGCACCAGCGGGCTTCGTCAACTGCAACTGCCGCGCCTCGGCCGCAGCCCGCACCAGCGGATCAGGACCGTTGACCGGACCGAACGCAATCCGCGCAGGCTTCGAAAGATTCGCGGCACCCGAAGCAGCGGCCGTCTGTCCTGCCGCGCGCGCGGCGGTACTACCGGCAGCGGCAGTCACGGCTCCACCTGTCGAGCCCGCAGCATCACCGCTTGCCGAATCGGCGTCCGTGCCGTCCGCCGTCCGCGTTGTGGTGGCAGCAGCGTCGGCCACGCCACCCACTACGACGCCTGCGGCACCATCCACTGCGACGCCTGCGGCCACGGACCCTGTCGTGGTGCCTTCGCCCTCCGCGACTCCGCCCACTGCGACGCCTGCGGCCACCGAGCTCGAAGCCGCCTGCGCGACAGCCGGATCAGCCGTCGCCGCGAAATCGGTAGGCGCCGGGTTCGAGACCGACTGTGTGGCAGCCGGTTCCGCCACGGTGCCGACAGCAGCGCCACCCACTACCGCCTGCGCGGCGGCTGTACCGCCGAGGCCGACAGTCGCGAGGGCGGCGGCCGAAGCGATCGCGCGGTCCGGCTTGACCTGAATGGCGTGGCCCGCGACCACGAGGTACACCTCATCGCAGAGCTGAGCCAGCCGCTGGTTGAGCGTGCCGAGCTCGTCACGGAAGAGCCGTCCGGAGTGCGTGGCGGGAATGACACCGAACCCCACCTCGGGGCTGACGATGATCAACCGCTCCGGGTAGTCCGCGACAATATCGACGAGCGCGTCCACATCGGGCGCGACAGTGCCCCGCGGGGATTCCCAAGCGCTGCGGGCATCGATGCGCGCCGTCAGCCAGGTGCCGAGGTCGTCCACGAGGGTGACGGAGGCCAGCTCAGCCAGCGCCTCGAGCAGCTCGTGCTCCACGACGGTCCAGTTCTCGGGCCGCCGAACCCGGTGCGCCGCAATGCGTTCCGCGAAATCCGCATCACCGGGATCGGGCACCGCGGTAGCGATATATCGCACCGCCTCCGATACGACCAGCTGTTCAGCAAAGGCCGACTTACCGGACCGGGCTCCACCGAGCACCAGCGTCCGAAGCGGTCGATCGGTTGATTGAGCACTGTGCGACACGTCAGCACGGTATCAACAGCACGCACTCCCCGGCCGACTAGGCACGACTGTCCGC
>NZ_JAODNK010000059.1 GCF_025465275.1 Nocardia sp.
CCCGCGAAGCAGCACCTTCACGAGGCCGCAGACTCTCCATCCCCCAGGCCCGGAATCCACTTTTCTGCCAGCGCAATGAACGGCCCCTCGGCATCGAGTTGGGCGCAGATCCCCACCACCCCACCGAGAACCCTTCCGAGCATTGCGTATTCAGGCCGGTCTACAGGGGCCCGCATGGCACGAGCATTGGCTAGAGAGATGTTCTCCGGTTCCAGGGAGCGCGCGACTTCTTCCTGTAGGAACGCGCGGGTGAAGTGGAAGTCGCTGCCGTCGATCTGGGCTAGTACAGGCGCGATGCGGCGCTGAAGTGGGGCCATCTCGATGGGTGCACCGGGCTTCACGAAGCCCTCCTCCCGCAGCACCTGTTCCATTGCCACGTAGTCCTCGGCCAGGCCGCAGCGGGCCAATCGCCCTACGGCACGGGGAATCCCGTTAGGAGTCACCGCGCAGGCACCGAAATCGATGATGCCGAGACGGTTGTCGGGGCGGAGTTGGAAGTTCCCCGGATGCGGGTCACTGTGCAGCAGACCGACCCGGGAGGGCGAGCAGAGGGCGAACTCGGCGAGTAGCAGTCCTGCGCGATTGCGGTCCGCGCGCGCACCATTGGCGATGATGCGGGACAGCGGCTCCCCGTCCATCCATTCGGAGACCATGACCTTGGGTGCCGCGGCTACCACCCGCGGAATGAAGAATTGCGGGTCGCCGGCGAAGGCTTTGGCGAAGCGGCGCTGGTAGGCGGCTTCGATGCGGTAGTCGAGTTCGTCGTCCGTGCGGGCCAGGAACTCTTCGATGAGCTGGCGTGCATTGGTTCCGGCAAGCAGGGTGTTGAAGGCGCCCGAGACCATCTGCAACATTTTGGGATCCGCGCGCAGCGACTCCTCCGCCTCCGGATACTGCACCTTCACCGCGACGTCGCGGCCGTCGTGCCAGACCGCCTTGTGCACCTGGCCGATACTGGCCGCGGCAATGGGCTGGTCCTCGAAGTGGGTGAAGCGCTTGCGCCAGGCCGTGCCCAACTGGAGGTCGAGCATGCGGTGGGTATCGGCCACCGGCATGGGCGGGGCCTCCTGCTGTAGTCGCGTGAGAGCGTCGCGGAAGTGATCGGTGAAGCGCGGGGGGACTGCGGCTTCGGCCACGCTGAGCGCCTGGCCCAGTTTCATGGCTCCGCCCTTGAGTTCGCCCAGCACCGCGAAGACCTGATCGGCCGCGGCGTCGAGCATCTCGTCGGTAATGCTGCCGCGTTCCGCGCCTGCCAGCAGTCCGCGCCCGGTGGCGGCTACCCGCTGCACCATGAGCGTCGCGGGAATGCTCGCCACCTTGGCCATGCGGGCGATGCCTTTTCGTCTCAGTCCGGCCACGTTGCCGATCCTTTCCTCCGGTGCGCTGCCTCTGGCTCGCCCGACACCCCCGTCTCAGACAGTGTAGGTCAGTTTTCGGGGCCGGGCGATCACGCGCAGGTCACCACGACTTCAGCCCAGCCCGATGACCGCTGATACCGCACGA
Organism: Nocardia sp.; assembly: GCF_025465275.1. Taxonomy (GTDB): domain Bacteria; phylum Actinomycetota; class Actinomycetes; order Mycobacteriales; family Mycobacteriaceae; genus Nocardia. The sequence continues at coordinate 1,504 of NZ_JAODNK010000059.1, forward strand.
TGATCGGGGCCGGGGACGCTCAGGACGGAGGGATCGGTGACCGTCACACCACGACCGAGAATGTGGTCCAGGCGGGCCAGCGGGAACGATGCGGGCCAGGTGAAACCTGCGCCCGAGTGGCTGTCTCGATAGCCGGGGGCGAAGCCGGACCAGCGCCGGTCGGTGCTGGAGGTATTGAAATCACCGGCTACCACTACCCGGTCGGCATTCTCCTCACTCAGCGCTCGGGACAAGACACCCAGGCCATTGTTGCGGGTTGTGGTGTCGCCCGGGCGAATCGACGGCAGGTGCACGACGTACACAACGAGCTGTCCATGAGGGGTGGCGATTTGGGTGCGCAGCCCCCGATGCCAGTCCACTCCGACATCGACCGCGCTGGTGTCCGAGATCGGGTATCGGCTCCACAGGCCGACGGTGCCGAGTTCGTCGTGGTAGCGGTAGTCCTCGTCCAACGTGCGGAGCACCGATTCGCGATTGGTGCCGCCGAGCTCCTGCACCGCAATGATGTCGGCATTCGTGGCCGCGAGTGCGCGGGCGGTGGCAGTGGGAGAAGTGTTGGCGGCGAACAGGTTCTGCGATACGACTCGGACTGTGTGTGATGCTGCGGCCGTTCGGGCCGGCGGACCGGGTGCCCACCACGATCCGAAGAGGTAGGCCCATGCCAGCAGTGGAATCAGGGCAGCGACCGCGCCGACCGGGCAGCGGCACAGGACAGCCGCCACCGCCAGCACCGGGATCAGCGCACCCAACCATGGGGCTGCCGTATCGACGGCAACGCCGAAGCCTCCGATATCGGGTATCCAAGTGTGGCCGACCAGCAGCAGAGTGAGAAGGGCTGCTGCACTGGCGAATACGGCAGTCTTGCCGACTCCGGTCCGCCTGCTCACGACGTCCAGCTGATTCATTGGGCCGGGCACAGTCGTCGCGGCGTCTTGTCGCCCTTCAGCTGAGCATCCACGCACCCGCCGGGCAGACCGTTGACGCCGGTGGCGCCGAAATTGGCGGTTACGGTGAGGTCGTCGTCTCCGAAGACCGTGCGCTGCACCAAATGATCATCGGTGAGCCAGCGGAAGTCCGTCATGGGCAGGGTGCCCGCCGCCTGGTGCAGCGGGGCGAAGAACTGTTGCAGGCGGGCGATTTCGGGGCCGTGGGCGGTCAGGGTGGCACGGTCCAAGGCGAAGTTCAGCGGGGTGTTGTTCAGGATCGCGGTGAGGGCGCGCATGGTCTGCTGTTGCGGGAGTTTGTAGTACGACAGCTCCCAGCGGTCCACATTGACCAGCGAGTCGTGCAGCACGGTTTCGTACAGCGGGACGCGGTACGCCGGGTCGAACATCGACCTCACCAGGTTCTCGGGCAGGTCGACCGGCTTGAAGAACACCTGCGGCTCGTTCTCCGGGTAGTAGGCGCCCCAGACCTGGCGGTTGCGCTGGAACTTCCAGATCTCATCCGAAATCGGGTTCTGCGCACCGTGATCGAAGGCGAGTACGGGGGCCGCCCAGGCGCCGGCCGCTTCCGACCCGAGCACTTGCCCGCGCTCGGCGAGCCAGCGCATCCGGTCGAGTCGGTTGGCGCGGTCCTGCTGCTGATTCATGGGGTGCGCGGCGGTGTAGTCGTCGAAGAAATCGCCCGCGGCATCGACGTCGAGGAAGTAGGTGTTCGCGCCATTGGCGGACATTTGCGCGTAGCGGTCCTGGTACAGCGTCGGATCCTGTTTCAGCGCTTGCGAACTCACATAGCAGCCGCGGCCGCCGAAGCCGTTCTCTGGCTTGCCCTCGGCATCGTGGACGCAGCCGTCGGGCCAGATCCGGCCGGGCCAGCGCGAACCGGGGTTGTCGGCGGTGGCGGGGTCCTGGGCGTTGTCCCACGAATCGTAGGGTCCGGCAAGGTATCCGGCGTTCTTCGCGGCGTCGATCGCGTCCGTGGTCATCGGGTGGTCATCAGCGTCGTAGCCGAGCCACATGCGACTCAGGCCCAGGTCGCGTATCTGGGCGATGGCCTCGGGACTGCGGCCGTCGCCCCACAGGTAGGCGTGGAAAGCGCCCAGCAGCTTGGCAATCTGCGGATTCTGCTTGATCTTGTCCTGTATCGAGACGAACTGGCCGTGCTTGATCAGCTCATCGCGGTAGTCCTCGGCTGCCGCGACCGGCGACCCGTCGGTGAGCGCGAAGGTCACCGAGTAGTCGCGGGTGCCCGCGCGCTCGTCGAAGTCGTGTTCGGCGCCGGCGAGGAGTTTCCCCGCATCGGAATTCACGGTGAGGCTGCTGCCGATATCGGTGGGCACGATGTAGCTGACGCCACGACCGCCGAGGGTGTAGCCCCAGAACGGCATGGTCAGGCCGGAGGTCAGGGCGAGGGGTTCGCCGATGAGTCCGGTGTCGGGGCCGTTCCAGAACGGGTCTCGCACCGGCAGGGACAGGCCCTCGCCGCGGGGGATCTGTAGCGCGGTCGCGCTGGTATCGCCGCCGGTGATCGGCCAGGTGAGTTTCGAGTCGCGGTCACTGTGCACTGTGATTCGCAGGCGGCCGTCTTCGGTAGTCGCAGTCACCGACAATGCCTTGTCCGGGTATGCCCAATGCGCCCGTGTTCCGTCGATCTGCACCGGACCGGGCGCACCCAGCTTGTCGGCTGCCGGAGCGGACAGTTCGAAGCTGCGGCCGTCAGCAGTCGCGGTGATCGCCAGCGAGGTGGTGTCCACGTCCGCGCTGCCACCACCCATCGGGATAACCACGCGATTGCCCTCAACTTTCGGCCGGGCACTCGACGTGTTGTCACCGCAGGCCGTGAGCCCGGCGGCCGTCAGACTCAGCAGCGCGATCACGGCTACGGCTCGAGGCGATCTCCGAAGTCTCATGGTCGCCACCATGTCGGCCCGAGATGAGAGTCCGATGAGAAAGCGCAGGCAGAGGTATTACGTATAGTCCGGGGAGTGCGGGTACTGGTGGTCGACGATGAAGCGGCAGTGCGGGAAGCGCTGGTGCGCGCCCTCGACAGCGAGGGCTACGAGACCCATTCCGCAGTCGACGGCGGTGCTGCACTGGAGGCGATTGCCCGGTGGCAGCCGGAGGTCGTGGTGCTGGATGTGCTGATGCCGTTCATGGACGGGCTGACCGCCTGCCGCACGCTGCGCGGTCGTGGTGATCGCACGCCGATTCTCATGCTCACCGCGCGTGATGCCGTGGCCGACCGCATTGCCGGTCTGGACGCGGGGGCCGACGACTATCTCGTCAAGCCGTTCGATCTGGATGAGTTGCTGGCTCGGGTCCGGGCGCTGGTGCGGCGCACCTATCCCGAGGACGGCGCGGTGCTGTCGGCGGCGGATCTGGTCATGGACACCACCGCGCATACCGTGCGCCGCGGCGGGCGTGAGATCGAGCTCAGCCGAACCGAATTCGCACTTCTCGAGGTGCTCTTGCGCAATGCGGGGCAGGCGCTGCCGCGTGAGACGCTGATCGACCGGGTCTGGGGCCACAATTCGTCGAACTCGCTCGAGGTCTATATCCGCTATCTGCGGCGCAAGATCGAAACTGAGGGAGAACCGCCGCTGATCCACACGGTGCGCGGGGTGGGCTACCGGCTGGGCGCCTCGTGAAGCGGCTCGGGTTGCGCGGGCGCATCGCCGTATTCTTCGTGCTGGCAATGGCTTTGGCGCTGGCGGGCATGGGCACCGCCGCCTACATAGTGACCGGGCACGAGCTGAACAGCGCGCTGGATCTGGGGTTGCGGCGGCAGGCCACCCGGATCACCCGGCAGTTTCCGGTCGAACCGCAGGTGGCTGCGATGTCGGGGCCCTGTGAGTACCTGGCCGCACCGAGTTGTGTGCAGGTGGTGGCGGCCGACGGCACCATCGAATCCGAGCATGCGCCCGATGCCACGTTGCCGATAGACGCCGGAACACGTGCTGTGGCAGCGGGATCGGCGGACGGGTACTTCACCGATATCACGCTCGCCGGGTATCGCATGCGCATGTACACCGCGCCGCTGCGGGCCGGGAGCGCCGTGCAGGTGGCACAGCGGTCCGAGACGGTCGACACCGGTTTGCGGCGGGTGGGCCTCGCGCTGCTCGCCGCGGCGGCGGCCGGGACGCTGCTGGCGGCGGCCATCGGCACGGTGCTCGCGCGACGGGCGCTGGCTCCGGTCGCGGCATTGACCCAGGCGGCCGAACGGGTGGCGCGCACACGAGATCCCAACGAGCACATCACGATTACCGGCTCCGACGAGCTGGCCCGGCTGGGCACCAGTGTCAACACCATGCTCGACGAACTCGACGCGGCGCTCACGGGTGAGCGGGATTCCCGTGCGGCACAACAGCGTTTGATCGCCGACGCCTCACACGAGTTGCGCACGCCGCTCACTTCGCTGCGTACCAATATCGACCTCTTGCGCCGGTCTGCGCGTTTGACGCCGGAGCAGCTCGACGACACCGTCGCCGCGTTGCGGGTGCAGTCGGAGGAGCTGTCGGGGCTCGTCACCGATCTCATCGATCTCGCCCGTGCGGACGATCCTGGCGCGCCGCGCGAAATCCTGGAAGATCTGCGGCTGGATACGCTGGTCGCCGAGCGCGTGGAGGCGGCCCGAAGGCATTGGCCCGCAATCACCTTCGACACCGAACTCGAGCCGGCCACGGTCCAGGGCGCGGCCGCCCGACTGGCCCGAGCAGTCACCAATCTGCTCGACAATGCCGCCAAGTTCAGTCCACCCGGCGCGGCCGTCCACGTGCGATCGAGCGACCGGCAGCTGACAATTCGCGACACCGGCGCAGGCATTGCCGCCCAGGATGTGCCGCACGTCTTCGACCGCTTCTACCGCTCCCCCACCGCCCGCACCACTCCGGGCCACGGCCTCGGCCTGGCCATCGTGGCACAGGTCGCCGAACTGCACGGCGCCGCGGTCACTGTGGTCTCCGAGCCCGGCCGGGGATCCGAGTTCCGCCTCACCTTCCCCGCCTGAGTTCGCGCGGGCCGCGAAACGGCTTGGCGGGGATCGTCAACTGCTCAGACAAACACGGCGATTCGCCGATTCTGCGGCCGTCCTCGGCGCTCGAAGCCTGGTGGGACAGCCGCACCTTCAGCCTCGACGACGACGAATTCCGGAAGGCCGCAGCGCTGGGCGCTACCCGGGCTCGAGCTGCGAGTCGCAGGCCTGCCAGGCCTTCGGGGAGAGGTACTGCTTGGCACCGGCGAAGAGAGCGTGCAGTGCCGCACCGTGTTGAGCGGCGAGGGCGGCATTGTGCGCCATCACGTCCAGCTCGTTGGCGGCAGTGATCTCCAAGAAGGCATTCAGGGCAGGGGTGGGCGGACGAGAATCCGCGCCGGTGAAGCGGTCTCGGAACAGCACGGGGGTAGTCGTGAGGCGCGGATAGACGAAGGCTCGGTCACAGCTGCCGTAGAAGTAGACGAGGGCTTCGGCCTGGTTGCCGATGAGCGCGGCCAGAGTGGCGCGCTCGGGCAGATCGAGCAGGGACTGCGCGAAGCCGTCGGTGCCGTACGCGGCGTGACACAGCCCCGCGAGCTGGATGTTCTCGTCCGCATCCCAGTCGGCCAGGACATCGGCCACCCGGATCAGATGCGCCAGCAGGGTACCGCCCGGGTGCGGTATGCGGTCCGCACCGTGGCCTGCCAGGAACTGCTCGGCGTGGGCCCGTCGAAACCTGTTCCGCCCGAGAGCTTTCACGCCTCTCAGTTTGCGCCCTGCACGGGCGCGACCGCTACTGGTTGCCGTTCGGCTGATCGATGAGGCGGCGGTGCAGTTCGGTGGTCATCTGGTGGATGGCCCGGGTGAGTTCGGTATTGGTCTTGAGTTCCAGCTCCTGCTCGGTGAAGTCGTGGTCGGCCTTCATCTGCTGGAATTCGGCCTGCCGGTTCTGGCCGATCATGACGAAGGTCGACAGGAAGATGGCTTCCAGGGATACGACCAGGGTGAGCGTGGGCCAGGGCGACTTCTCGACCAGAATCATCCAGAGGGCGAATCCGACCGCGTGGATGTAGACGAACAGCATGGAGCCTGCGAACTTGGTGATCCAATCCGCGATGCGCAGTTGCAGATTCGCGGCGCGCTGTTCACGCAGATTGACGACGGCGGGGTGGTGCGTGGGCTGCGACGACTTCGTCACGGACGGTCTCCTGAACGGATCGGCGGCGGGCTGCTGCCGGAATCGTAGCCGCGTGTCAGGGCGCCGGGATTGTCCCGCAGGCGGGCACGTGCGTCATGTCCGCCTCCGTCATACCGGTTCGGGCACCCGAGCGCGCAGACCGCGGGCGCGGTATTCCTGTGGCGGGCAACCCTTCCAGCGGCGGAAGGCACGAATGAAGGACGCCGCCTCCGCATAGCCGAGCCGCGCCGCCACCTGCTCGGTGGTCATATCGGTGTGGTCCAGCAGCTCTTCGGAGAGCAATTGCCGCACTTCGTCCAGCAGGGCACGGAAGGAGGTGCCCTCCTCATTGAGCCGGCGCGAAAGCGTGCGCGGACTCATGAACAGTTCCGTCGCCACCGCGGCCTGGTCCGGTACTTCACCGGGATTGCGCACCAGCAGATCGCGCACCGCTCCGGCGACGCCCGTGCGCGCCTGACGGCGGGCCAGCAGGTCACGGCACAGCTGTTCGCAGGTGCCGCGGGCCCACTCATTCGCCTGTGGCAGCGGCATATCCAGATAGGCGCTGTCGAAGGCGGCCACATTGGCGGAAGCGCCGAAAATCGGTTCGACGCCGAACACCTCCCGGTATCGGCGGGTATCGGCCGGTCCCTGGTGCCGGAAGGTGACCCGGTGGAACGGCACGCCCGTCGGGAACAGTTCCCGGCCGATCATCTGAATTCCGGTCAGTACCCGCTCGGCGAGGAAGGCCCGAACATCCTCGGGCAGCTCGTGATCGTCGAAGATCAGCCGTGCCTCACCGCCGGACTCCTCGAAGGAGATCTGCCCGAAGGCGAAGGCGAGTCCGACGTACCGCAGTGCCACCTCCACCGCATCGCGCAGGGTGCGGCTGGCCAGCAGCGCCAGGCCCCACGGCCCATACAGCGAGATGTGGTAGCGGCTGCCGGCTTCGACGCCGAGCCCCGGTTCGGAGCCGAAGCGAGCGAGCAGATTGCGCACCACGGTGAGTTCCTGACGCGCGGTGACCTCGGAATTCGGGTCGATCACGGCCGCCGGTGGCAGACCTGTCCCGGACAGACACGCCGCGGCAGGCATTCCACGTTCCTCGGCGAGCTGCGTCATCACGTGCACGCTGGACGTATTCCTCAGCAGATCCCAATCGAACATATACCTGTAGTCCTCATCGACTCCACAACAACAAGTGCTCCCGGCGGTATCGGGTGTGATCCCGGCCGCCGGACCATTTGCTGATCCTGCCGTGTCTGGGTCAGTTATTCCAGTGGGTGGGCCGAATTTCTACGCTGGAGCCGCCGAGAGGGCCTGCCCACAGTCTCCTGAGCGTCGCAGCGCCTGCGGGGAGTTCGGTACCGGCTGGGCTAGATTCGGTAGGTATGCGACTGCTCAGCATTGTTTCCATTGCCGCACTCGGGCTCACGGTCGCCGGTTGTTCGTCCGGCTCCGATTCGGCGCCGGCCACCACGACAACTGCCTCCGCCGCCGTGGTGGGCGTCAAGGACTGTCTGTCCCAACCGGAGTCGCATCCGAAGGACATCACCATCACCTGCGCCGACGCCAATCTGTCCGTCGCCGGAATCGATTGGGAGAGCTGGACCGGCGATTCGGCACGCGGGAAGGGCACACAAAATCGCAATACTTGCGAACCTTCGTGCGCCGCTGGCACACACGAATCGCTACCGGTCACAGTCGAACTGACCGACCCGGTCGACGGCTACTTCAGCCGGATCACGGTGACCGCAACGGACCTCCCCGCGCAGACCTATCCCCTGCCCAACTAGGGCAATACCCTCCCAGTGGTCTCGTTTCGTCACGTAACAAAGGATTTTCGGCTCGCGATGGGATACGCATCCGGTTTGCCGGATCGGTGACTACCCGAGGGAAGCTCCAGCATGAATTCACACACTCTCCTGTTAATGCCTGTTCTGATCCTCGCGGCCTTCGGAATCGGTGTGTGGCTCGGTATTCGCTCGACCATCTGCGAGCGAGCCCGAAGACGTGCCGACAGCAAACCCGCTACCGTGCTGATACATGAGCGCGAATTCGACCCGCACGGTGGTAGTTACCGGCGCATCGTCCGGTATCGGTAAGGCGACTGCCACAGCCTTCGCGGCGCGAGGGCACAAGGTCATCGGCACCAGTCGCAATCCGAGCTCCCTCGCCGAGGCCGACCGGGTGCCGGGCGTCGACTACCGGGCCCTGGATCTCACCGATCCCGAATCGATCGCAAGCTTCACCGCCGCACTGGGTGCGGTGGACGTGCTGATCAACAATGCCGGTGAAAGCCAGGCCGGACCGCTCGCAGAGCTGCCGACCGACGCGATCGAACGCCTCTTCCAGCTCAATGTGTTCGGCGCGGTGACGCTCACCCAGGCGGTGCTGCCCGGTATGCGCGCACGCGGCTACGGGCGGGTTGTGATGGTCGGGTCCATGCTCGGCAGCTTCCCCATGCCGTATCGCTCGTCCTATGCGGCGGCCAAGGCCGCGCTGCGCGGGTTCGCGACCGCGGCGCGCTTCGAGGAGTCGCCGTTCGGCGTGTGGCTCACCACCATCGAGCCCGGGCAGATCGATACCGGACTGCGCGAGCGGCGCACCAAGTACATCGACGAAGGTTCCGCGCACACAACGGATTTCGCCCGCTTCATGGCCAAAATGGATGAGAAGCAGGGACAGGGCATTACGCCGGAGAAGGTCGCCGAGACCATTCTCGGTGCGGTCGAGGCCGATCGGCCGAAGCCGCTGTATGCAGTGGGCAGCAATGCGCCGCTCATGTTCGCGGTACGCCGGCTGCTGCCGCGCTCGGTGATGGAGCGGCTCATCGCGGCCTCCTACGGGCTGAAGCGCTGAACCGGTTTCTCACGTGAGTTTCAGGTCCCGGCCGATGATTTCGCGCATGATCTCGGAGGTGCCGCCGTAGACCCGGGTGACGCGGGCGTCGGCGGCGGCGCGGGCGATCGGGTACTCGCGCATATAGCCGTAGCCGCCGAACAGTTGTTGACAGCGATCCAGGCAGCGGAATTCCATCTCCGAGGCCCAGAGTTTGGCCTTCGCGGCATCGGCGGGGGTGAGTCGACCGGCGTTGAGTTCCAGGACGCACTTGTCGACGAAGGCCTCGGCCACCGAGACCTCGGTCGCCACATCCGCCAGGACAAATTTGGTGTTCTGGAATCCGCCGATGGGTTGACCGAAAGCTGTTCGGGCGCTGACATATTCGATGGTCGTGCGCAGTCCGGCGCGGGCTCGTGCCAAACATGCCACGGCGATCTGCATGCGCTCCTGCGGCAGATTCCGCATCAGATACTCGAACCCGCGACCCACCTCACCGAGCACATTCTCCTTCGGCACCTTGACGTCGGTGAAGATGAGCTCCGCTGTGTCCTGCGAATGCAGGCCCAGCTTGTCGAGATTGCGACCGCGTTCGAATCCCGGCATGCCGCGTTCGAGCACCAACAGGGTCACACCTCGATGCCGGTCGGGCGAGGTGCGCACCGCGGTGATGACAAGATCGCCGTTGATTCCATTGGTAATGAACGTCTTCGCGCCATTCACCACGAAGTGGTCGCCCATATCCACTGCGGCCGTGCGGATTCCGGCAACATCGGAGCCCGCGCCCGGCTCGGTCATCCCGATGGCGGCGATCGTCGTGCCCGCGACGAATCCTGGCACCCAGCGCTCCCTCTGCTCCTGCGTGGTCAACTGGGTGAGGTACGGCGTGCAGATGTCATTGTGCAGAGCGAGATTCAGCCCCACCCCGGCGCAGTCGGCATCCATGAACTCCTCGATGAGGATCTGATTGAACCGAAAGTCCGCCACCCCCAATCCCCCGTACTCCCTGGGCGCCGCAAACCCCACCAGCCCGAGCTCCCCCGCCCGCGCGAACACGGCCCGCGGCACAATCCCCGCGTCCTCCCACTCCACATAGTGCGGCGCAACCTCTTTGCGCACGAACCCCCGCGCCAACTCCGCGAAGGCGCGGTGATCATCCTCGTAATGCCCACGTTCCATACCCTCATCGTCCGGGTTCCACAGGCTCGGATACCAGACAATCGCGGCCACCATCGACCGCTCACCGCTACTGCCGGGGTGGGTTCTTCAGGAGGTAGTCGGTGGCCGCCCGGCCGACCGTGTAGGCGTTGTCGAGGCCCAGTTTGAAGCCGGCGGTGGAATGGTCCAGGTGGTCGAGGACAGATTGGCCGGGGTGCGGTTGGTCGAAGTTGCTCACCGTGCGGAGGGAGAGGTAGCGGTTCAGGTGGCCGTGGGCCTTCAGGGCGGTGGCGGTGGCGTTGTCTTCCATTTGAGTGGTGCAGTAGGTGCCTTGGGATTTGGTGCGGATGTCCATGATGTAGCGGGCGGTATCGGAGAGGAGTTTTCCGGAGTAGAAGTCGTCGCCGGTCATGGTGTCGCACTTCATGACCGCGGGGGTGCGGCCTTCCTGGCCGGGGTAGGCGGCGCGCTCGGCGGCGGCTTCGGGGCTGTCGGCGAGAACGACAGCGCGGGTGGCGTCGAAGACCTTGTCCACCAGTCCCGCATTCAGCTCATAGGCGGCGGTGTTGTAGTCCTCGACGGGGCGGAAGCCGTAGGGAACATCGGGGACTTCGGCGGGGTCGAGGTGGTTGCCGAGGTCGAAATCGACCAGCCGGTGCGCCCAGACGGCCGAGCCGAGTGTGGCCTGATCGGGTGGGCTGCCCGCGATTCCGGCGGTCAGGAAGTACGCCTTCGAGAAGTCGAACTTGTCGCTGCCGAGGATGGCCATCATGGTGGCGGCGGCATTCGCCTTGCCCTGGCCGGTCTCGGCCACGCAGAGGTGATCGTTATTGCAGCGCACCGGCTGGTAGGCGCCGGGCACCTCGACCGTGGTGGGCAACTGCTCATGCTGCAGCCAGACATCGTGTTCCGGATCGAACATGGTGATGACCAGCACCCCGACTTCGACTTTGTCGGAGTTGCTCGTCGAATCTCCGGCGCACCCGGTCAAGGCGAGAGCAGCCACCCCGAGAACAGCAGCAAACTTCCAGCAACTGGTAGGCATCGCGCCAGAATAGGCGGCTTGTGGCCGTTTTCGGGTCGGGACACGGAAGAGCAGCGACTTTGCCTGAGCGACAGCGGGATTCGGGTGTTGTCGGTTACTTTGAGAGAGGCAGGTGGGAGGTATACGGGTGGATACAGCTGCACTGACCGGGAAACAGCGGGTGGTTTATCGCTGGTTGAGGAAGACCGTCACTGTCATAACGACAGCTGTGCTGGTGGCGTCTGTCGGTGCGGCGGTGGCCGCAGCGGCGCCGGACCGTGCACCGATATTGCGCTCTCCGGCGGGCGGTACCCAGGATCTCTGGGTGCCGTCCAGCATGGGACCTATCAAAGTGCAGGTGCAGTGGGCGGCTCGCGGCGGTAGCGCGGCCCTCTATCTGCTCGATGGTCTCCGGGCGCCGAACGACCACAGTCAGTGGACCTCCGATACCGACGCGCTGCGCCAATTCGCCGGTGACAATGTCACTTTGGTGTTCCCGGTCGGTGGCCACTCGAGCTTCTATACCGATTGGTACCGGCCGAGCAGCACCAACCGTCAGGCGACAACCTACAAGTGGGAGACCTTCCTGACGAAGGAGCTGCCGGCCTTCCTGGCGAAGTACGGGGTGTCGCGCACCAACGACGCCATTGTCGGGGCCTCCATGGGCGGCAATGCGGCACTGACAATTGCCGCCCACCATCGCGACCAGTTCAGGTTCGCCGGATCTTTCTCGGGCTTCTTGCATCCGACGTATCCGCTCTGGGGCGAAGCGATGCGCGCGGCCATGCGGGACGAGGGCAACTTCGATGTCGACGATATGTGGGGTCCGTCCGGGGATCCCGCCTGGACCCGCAATGACGCCACCGACCAGGCCGAATCGCTACGCGGCCTGCCGATATACGTCACGTCGGGCAATGGGGTGCCCGGCCTGCCCGACGTGCCGTACGGAATCGTCAATACTGTGAATGCGATGGGCCTGGAGGCGATGGCGCTGACCGCCACCCGGATTTTCGGAGATCGACTCGCGGCGTTGGGAATCGGCGCGCGCATCGACATCGGCAATGGCACACACACCTGGCCCTATTGGCAACAAGCCCTCACAACGGCCCATCCGATGATCCTCGATGCGCTGGGTGCGCACTGACTCTCAGGCCGGGGCCTCGAGATCGGCTTCGATCTCGGCCAGAATGCCGGGACGGCGCCGGGCGGCCAGCCACAGCCAGGCTGCGCCGACCATCAGGTAGGCCAGGAAGATGTAGGGGAACAGATCGACCGGCCACGGCGGCAGCGGATAGAAGCTGCCGACCGTCGGCACCAGCAGAAAGACGAAGGCCAGCACCGAGCCGGCCAGTGCGGACCGCGAGAGTGCACCGAGTTTGCGCAGATACACCGGCGCCGCCACCACAACCATGAAATAGGCGAGCAGGAACCCGAAGGCGGCGAGCGTGCCGGCGTCATTGAAGATCGTCAGGACATCGGTCTGCGAGGACCAGAGTGCGGGTACCGCCACCATGAGCACGATGTAGCCGGTGAGCGCGGCCGACGGTGTCGCATTGGCGGCGTGCACCTTTCCCAGCGCCGCCGGGAACACCGAGTGCCGCGCCATCGGATAGATCAGCCGCGCACCGGCATTGAGGCACGACAGCGACAGCGCGAAGAAACTGATCATGGCGCCGAGGGCGATCGGCAGTTTGAAGTAGCCCACATTGTCGAGATCGGCGAGGGTGTTCAGCGGCATGGCCAGGGTGTCGAGGCTCGCGCTCGAATCGCGGGTGCCGTAGACCTCGACATAGCTCATCACCACGAAGAACAACCCCGCGATGACCAGGCTCCACACCACCGCGCGCGGAATATTGCGCAGCGGACTGCGCGCCTCGCCGCCCAGCGCGGTGGCGCTCTCGAATCCGACGAGGCTGAAGATGCAGGCGACCACGGCCAGGCTCATCCCCCGCGGCGAGGTGCCGTGCAGGGTCAATTGATCGGTATCGACGTGCACGCCGTGCGCGAAGACCACCACAACCGCCAGGGCCAGAATGCAGACGACCGAAATACCCTCGAGCGCCAGGGTGAGCATCGACGACAGGCGGACATCCTTCACCGCCAGTGCCCATGCTGCCACTCCGAGAATGACGAAGAAGACGACCGAGGGAATTGCGGAGTGAATACCCAGCAGGCTCAGAACTTCTCGGCTGAATATGGTGAATCCCGTCATTCCGGCAATGCCGATGAACAAATAGCACCAGATGAGCGTCCAGCCCGACAGCACACCGCTGACCGGTCCGAGGCCGCGGCCGATATAGGCGTACATGGATCCCGGCGAGGTGGAGCGCCGGGCGAATTGATTGAGGTTGTAGGCGACGAACAGCAGCATGCCGGTGCCGAAGAGGTAGGCCATCCAGGTCCCGGAACCGGCCGAGGAGAAGGCCAGCGGGATGATCAGGGCCGCGGTCATCGTCGGCGAGATCAGGGCCACCGACTGGGCCAGCAGTGCGGGAAATCCCAGCGCTCCCGTCCGAAGTCCGGTGGCCGGTGCGGTCACCGGTGTCGACGGTTCGATTTCTGTATAGCTCATGCGACGTTTCCTTGTTCATTCCCCCGGGAATATCTGGCACACACGAGTGTGACCACATCGCATTTCCGGCAAGCAGCTCGCCGTTAAGGAGTCGTAAATAGGATCTCACGCGGGAATTTCGCCGGGTAATTCCGAAAAGGACATGCCGAAGGGCCGCCGATACGAAAGTCGAATTCGTATCGGCGGACCCTATTTTCGCTATATATCTTTCGAGCCCGACATCAATCGCGCACGGCGGCGACCAAAATCTCCAATTCATCGGCGACTTCGGTCTCCAGTGGCAGCAACGGGCGGCGCGGGTCGCCGGCCTCGAAGCCCAGTCCGCGCAGCCCCGCCTTCACCGTCGCGGGCAGGGCGCGGCTGACCAGCAAGCGCAACAGCGGCTCGAGCCGCGCGAAGAGCGCATCGGCCTGCTCGATCTCATTGTCGCGCAGCAACTTCCAGAACTGCACCACCTGCTCGGGCACCAGGCACGGTGCGGCGGTACACCAACCGGCCGCACCGGCCTGGAAGGCGCTGCGCGCCAGCGGATTGCTGCCATTGAAGAACGGCACCTCGCCGCCGCCCAGTTCGACGATCCGGTGCATCCGGCCGATATCGCCCGTCGACTCCTTGATCATGGTGATGTTGTCGACCTCGGCGACCAGCCCGACCAGGAACTCCGGCGACATATCGATGCCCGTGGTGCCCGGGTTGTTGTAGACCATGACCGGAATCCCGACCGACTCGGCGACCGCGGTGAAGTGCTGCCGCAGTTCGCGTTCGGTGAGCTTCCAGTACGAGACGGGCAGCACCATGATCGCGGTGGCGCCACAGCTTTCCGCGATCCTGGCCCGCTTGATGGTGCCCGCGGTGGTGAGCTCCGAGACGCCGACCACGGTCGGCACCCGGCCGGCGGTGTGGCCGATGGATTCGCTTGCCACCACCGTCCATTCGTCATCGTCGAGATAGGCGTTCTCGCCGGTACTGCCCAGCGGTGCGATCGCATCGACGCCGGCGTCGATCATGCGATCGATCAGTATGTGCAGGGCGGCGGCGTCGACCTTCTCCCCGTCGCCCGAGAACGGCGTCACCGGGTACGCCACGATTCCAGAAACAGTTGCAGGCATTGATCACTCCGAATTGTCGAGCTCGAACACATCTGGATGACGCCGGAGCACCCGGCGCGCATAGTAGGCGAAATTCGCCTCACTACGTTTGGGGCGGAGCGTCCAGTCATGGGCTTCGGCGGCCAGACGTGGCGGCAGCGGCTTGATTTCGCCCGCCGCCATGGCGAGCAGCTGCAGTTGCGCGGCACGTTCGATGAGGTGTGCCAGCGAGCACGCCTCCTCGATGGTGGCGCCGACCACGAGCTGCCCGTGATGGGCGAGCAGAATCGCCCGCTTGTCGCCCAGGGCCGCGGAAATGATTTCGCCCTCTTCATTGCCGACCGGCACGCCGGGCCAATCCGGCAGGAAGGCGCAGTCGTCGTAGAGCGGCGCGATATCCATCTGCGAGATCTGTAGCGGAATCTCGAGCATCGACAGCGCGGCGACGTGCAGCGGATGGGTGTGCACGATGCAGTGCACATCGGGCCGGGCGCGGTAGATCCAGCTGTGAAAGCGGTTGGCGGGGTTGGCCATTCCCGCACCCTCGAGCACGGTCAGATCCTCGTCCACGAGCAGCAGATTGGCGTCGGTGATCTCGTCGAAGCCCAGGCCCAGCTGCTGGGTGAGGAACGTTCCGGGCGCTTGTCCGCGGGTCGAGATCTGCCCGGCGAGCGCCGAATCGTGACCGGCATCGGACAGGGCCCGGCAGGTCAGGGCGATCTTCTGCCGGTCGGTCCAGCCGCTGATCGGTATTTCGGTGCGCATGGCGCGCTCGGCGGCCGCCATCAGTTCGGCTTTGCCGAGGTTCATCGTTGTAGCCAACAGCCAGCTCCTTCAGGACACATAGTGCACAATAGGACACCTTGTGTCATCACGATACCCTGAGTTTCCTGCTGCGCAACCGGGCGCACGACAACGAGGAGTGGATGTGTCCGCGTTCCTGAGATCGCATCGCCGCCGAATGGGTCTGTCGCTGGACGCCCTCGCCGAGCGCACGGGTCTGACGAAGAGCTACATCTCCAAAATCGAACGCGGCCTGAGCACACCGTCGATCGCGGTGGCACTACGCATCGCACACGTCCTGAATGCCGATGTCAGCCAGCTGTTTTCCGAGAATCCGGATCGCAGCGCATTATTGGCTATCGGGCGCAGCAGTGAACGCGCCGAGCCCGCGCCGACCGGGCCGGCGAATTATCAGCCCCTGGCCACCCAGATCGTGGGAAAGGCGATGCAGCCCTTCGTCGTCACGCCCAGCACCGAACCGGGCGCCAGTCATGTGGATCATCACGGCGATGAATTCGTCTTCGTGCACAGGGGCGCCGTGGAGGTCTCCATCCCGGGCAATGTGATCACGCTGAACGAGGGCGACAGCCTCTACTTCGACGCCGACACACCGCATCAGCTGCGCTCGATCTCGGCGCAGCGGGCGGAGGTGATCATCGTCGTGCACGATCGCGACGCCGCGGAGGTTCCCGCGGCGCCGCGATCGCGTGCTTGAGGTGCGTTCTACCCGAGGCTGAAGGGCTGACCCCACAGCGTCTGGGTGACGTCCATGACGTTGTCCTGCACCAGAATCGTTGTGTACGAACGGGCTTCGGCATATCCGGCACAGCCGTCGACCGCGATCGTGTGGTTCACGTACTGGGTGATGCCCGAGGTGCCGGTGAAGGTGTAGGTCTGGATCGCCTTGGTGGCGACCTTGCCCGGCTTCAGCGACAGCGTCATATTCGGGTCGGCGTACGGGCTGATTCCGGAGGGAGCGATTCCCGCGCCGAGGTCACCGGTACCGACGGTGAGCCCACCGCCACCTCCGCCGCCACCGCCGGAGTAGCCGCCACCTCCGCCGCCACCACCCCCGCCACCGCTGTTGTCGCCGCCGCCACCGCCGTTGTCACCACCGCCGCCACCGCCACCCGCATCCGGGGTGGCCGGGGCCGCGTTGCCACCACCGCCCTGGCCGGGCTTGGTCGCGTTGCCCGCGGTATTGCCGCTGCCCTCGGTGGTCACCTTGCTATTGAGATCGACCTGGCAACCCACCAGATAGCCGGTCTCGATATGACCACCGGTGACGGTGACGCCGGATGGCGGCGTGACCGTCACCGAGGTCACGGCCGACACCATGGCATTACGCGATAACGGACTCGCGGCCATCGATCCCGACAGTGTGGCCTGCTCGCCACTGCGGGCCACCTGGACGAGCACACCATCGGGAGCGGTGAACTGACCCTGACCATCCGGCAGCGCCACCTGGGTGTCGGCTCCGGCCGGACCGGCCGCGATCAGGACCGTGGGCAGAAAACCGCACGCCGCGATCGCGATTCCTATCGAATTCCGCATTGTGCCTGTCCTACTCACCCGACACTGAACGGATCGCCGTACAGCGTCACTTCGGCCGAACCCTGCTGGTTTTGCACTGTCAACGTGCTGAACGCGCGTGCCTGCGCATAGCCGGCGCATCCCGAAATCTGGATGCCGCGACCGGAATACGCGATGCCGACAGCGCTCGCCGCAGGGTCGAGTTGTTTGGTATCGAGCTTCACCACCGATACCCCGCCCGGAACCAGACTGATGCTGGGTGCGAGCTCGGGGGTGACGGAACTCGGTGAGACCCACACATCTCCGCCGAGCGAGAGCCCCCCACTCAGATCGACCTGACAACCGACCAGGTAGCCGGTCACCAGTGCGCCCTTGGTGGCGTTGTCCACCTTGGCGAAGACCACTCCCG
The DNA here is from genome assembly GCF_025465275.1 of Nocardia sp. Taxonomy (GTDB): domain Bacteria; phylum Actinomycetota; class Actinomycetes; order Mycobacteriales; family Mycobacteriaceae; genus Nocardia. The sequence continues at coordinate 19,000 of NZ_JAODNK010000059.1, forward strand.
TCACGCTCGCCGTCCGCGAGGTGCCATTGGCAGCCAGCGAGGGAGCGATTACCGCTTGTTCATTCGTCCGGGTCAGATCCACTTGCACGCCCGTAGCGGTCGTCAGTGCCTCTCGACCGTCCGGCAGCGGCACTGCCGTATCCGCATGTGCCACGGCGGATCCGAGAATCAGCGCGGTCAGACCGACACCCACCCCAGCAATCCATCCGCTTGTCCTCGAAACCAAACCTCCGCCGACCCTTCAAATCTCATACAGCATTCGAGGACCGATGATATGGGTGGCCGCTGACCTGCGCACCTGGGCGTTCCAGCCGTACGGGAACCGACTCACGCCTGGTCGGAAACGCCGGAACCGCCGGTGGGGGCGGTGTGACTCGCGATGACTTCACAGAATATTTCGATCAAATGTCCGAAATGTGCATTCTGTGAACAAATATGGAATCTGCTGAGTGCGGTTGCACGCCAAGACACACCACCCTGACGGCGCGGGCGGTGGTCGACGGATTCTAGGCCCCGGGCAGCTGCCCGGGGCCTAGAACCGCACTATTCGCGCACGGCGAGAACCGTACCCGCCGCAACCGTCCGGCTACCCTCGCGAATCGCGAAGCCGAGACCGGGCTCGAGCGGGACCGGACGGCCCAGGGTCACCGCCATATCGACGCTCTCGCCCGGCTGCGCCCGGCCGTCGGGCAGCACCACATCGCCGACCACATCGCCGGTGCGCAGATAGAACTGCGGCCGGTATCCGGTCACGATGGACGTGCGCCGCCCGCCCTGCGCCGCGGTGAGCAGATGCACGCGAGCGGTGAACTCGGTGTGCACGGTTATGCTGCCGACCGCCGCGACCACCTGCCCGCGGGTGACCTGCCCCCGCTGCACACCGCGCAGCAGCAACGCCACATTGTCACCCGCCTCCGCCGATTCCATTGTCCGGCCGAAGGTTTCGACACCGGTGACCACGGATTCGAGGCTGTCCCCGTATCCGAGCACCGCCACCCGGTCGCCCATGCGGACGCGCCCGCGCTCGATGGCGCCGGTCACGACGGTGCCGCGACCGGTAATGGTGAGCACGTTCTCCACCGGCATGAGGAACGGCGCGTCGGTGTAGCGGACGGGCATCGGTATGTACTCGTCCACCGCATCGAGCAGTCCCAGCAGGGCCAGCGACCACTGCGCGTCGCCCTCCAGCGCACGCAGCCCGGACACCGGGACCACGGGCAGCCCGGCGCCGTCGTACCCGTTGGCGGACAACAGCTCCCGCACCTCGAGCTCGACCAGCTCCAGCAGCTCGCTGTCCCCGGCATCAGCCTTGTTGAGGGCGACCACAATGTGCTCGACCCCGACCTGCCGGGCCAACAGCACATGCTCGGCCGTTTGCGGCATGACGCCGTCCAGCGCCGACACCACCAGAATCGCCCCGTCCAGCTGGGCGGCCCCGGTGATCATATTCTTCACGAAGTCGGCGTGACCCGGCATGTCCACATGCGCGTAATGCCGTGTGGCCGTTTCGTATTCGACGTGCGAGATATTGATGGTGATACCGCGCGCGATCTCCTCCGGGGCGCGGTCGATGCGATCGAACGGTATGAACGCGCCACCGCCCTGCTCGGCCAGCACCTTGGTGATGGCGGCGGTCAGCGTGGTCTTGCCGTGATCGACGTGCCCCATGGTGCCGATGTTCAGATGCGGCTTGGTGCGGACGTAGGCCTGCTTGGCCATGATGATTTCTCCGTCTGGCGGCTGCTGGATGAAGCAGCGAGATTCGAGGGACCTCAGCGGCGAGCGACCTTCCCCGCCTGAGGTCCCGGGACATCCCGGAGAAGGTCAGCTTCGTGCGCCGCCGAATGCGGAGACCACGTATGCAGCGGCCATCGCACCCGCGAATGCGGGCGTTGCGGTGATGGGCTGCGTGAACATGCGGACCAGAGTGCCCGACGACTACCCGAGCGCGCCAGCCATTTTCAATCCCCGAGCGGCCGCCCGCCGTGCCGGTTCGGTCTGCGACCCCGCCGTGGATAGTATTGCCGCAGTTTCGCCAAGAGTTTGCTGCGCCTCTCTGCGTGCGTAGCACAGTGCACCGAACCAAATTGTCCGTGATCGGCGATGAAGGCGGGCCCGTGGGCATTCTGCAAAACCACAAGACACTCGTATCGAATGTCGCGCTGGTGTCGATGATGCTGGCCGGAGCCAGTTACCTGGCGTTCGACATCGCGCGGGTACGGCCGGGTGGCTCGTACTCGGTGACCGTGCAGCTGGATCGGTCGGGCGGGGTGCAGGCCGGTAATGACGTGACGTGGCGCGGGTATCGCGTCGGCAAGGTCAAATCCGTCTCGATCATCGATAGTGGCGCGCAGGTTGCCGCGGTGGCGGAAATCGAAGACCGGTACCAGATTCCGGCCGATTCCGATATCAAGGTGGCGGCGCTGTCGGGGGCCGGCGAGCAGTACATCGACTTCATGCCGCACTCCGATGGCGCGCCATTTCTGAAAGACGGCATGGTCATTCACTTCGATCCGAAGCGGATCACCACACCGACCCCGATCTCGGAGACGCTGATCGATACCAGTGACCTGCTGGCCCAGATCGATCCGGACAAGCTGGGCACCATCCTCACCGAACTCGACACCGCACTCAGCGGCGGGCCCGATCAACTCCGGCATCTCATCGACAGCATCAGCCTGGCCACGGCGGGTCTGGACCGGCTGCTGCCACAGACCGAGAACCTCATCGAGAATCTGCGCCTGATCGCGGGCACGACCGCGCACGCACAGCCCGATCTGGGCACACTGACCCGTAATTCGCAGCTGCTGTTCGATCAGGCGAATGCAGCCAATGCCGAATTGCGGCAGCTGCTGGAACACGCGCCGGGCCAGCTGGCCGTCGCCTCGGCAACACTGGATCGCGATGCGGACCCGATCCAGAGCCTCACCACCACCCTCGCGGCGATCGTGAATGCCGCGATGCTGCGGATTCCGGCCATCCACGCGCTGTTCCCGGCATTGGTGATCGGGACCTCGGCCATGGGTGCGCCGGCGCACGACAACGAGTTCTACACGATCGTCGATATCTGGCCCCGGCCGTGGTGCCACTATTCGGCGAAGGACACCGCGCCCTATGTGGTGCAGGACGGCACCCTCGCCCGCTGGGCCTACTGCACCAATCCCCCGCCCGGACAGCAGATTCGCGGGTCCGGCAATGCCCCGCGACCGGACATTCCGAACAATGGCGCCGAAATGCCCACCTGGGCCGATCCGAACGAACGCACCCTGCCGCCGGTTCGGTGATTCGCACGCGTGTCGGCGCGCCGTCGCGAGTTGTCCCCCAAATCTCGCCTTGTAACCTTCAGAATGATCACGTGGCGTTCTGGATCAGAACGTGAGAAGCGTTGATAATCTGTTCAAATCGGTCTGCGGCGAAAACCAAGCTGCCGACCATCATTGATAACCGTGGTGCCGTCTAGGCGAGTTGCGTCGGACGTTAAAAGCTCGATGGAAACCATGTAAGACCTGCCGTCGCTGGCGGGCGGCGGTACTGCCACGAGCAGACCTGCGACTTCGGTCACAGGCCAACCCTGATGGAGCAATTCATCGGGTCACAGGACGGTAGTGCACGTGATGTGAACGGGTCCCATGCTGTGCCAACGTGATGTCCCCTCGCCCTGGCAGCCGCGTCGACAGGGTGGCGGGCAAGGCTAGAGAGGTCAGATGTCTCGATGATGAGCAAGCGTTCCCTCGGCTTGGCAGCGCGTTCAGTTGTCTTCGTGGGTGTCGCGGCTGCCGGATTGACGGCCGCACCCGCACAGGCCGATCCACTGTGGCCGGGCGGTCCGGATGTCCCGGGCGTGCCGGCGATCATTCCGTCACTTCCGGCCGTGGCGCCGTGCTCGGCGCAGGCTCGCGCCTGCCTGCGGCTCGGCACCAATGAGGCGTGGCTGATGGACAATGGAAAGGTCACCTTCGGCCCGACCCCGATCTCCCACGGTATGCCGGGCTTCGAAACCCCACCGGGTGTCTTCCGGGTGGCGTTCAAGGAGCCGTTCCACTGGAGCACCATGCACCAGGCGCCGATGGAGTACGCGATTTTCTTCAATGGAGACATCGCTTTCCACATCGGGCCGACGGACAAGAAGTCGCACGGCTGCATTCGCATGACGCCCGACGGCGCCAAGCAGTTCTTCAGTTACCTCAACCCCGGTGACGTGGTCGAGGTCGTGCCGTAAGTCGTCGGATCTGTTCGGATCTATTTCGACCCAGCCCCCTCCCCGCACTGCGGGGAGGGGGCTTTTCGGCGCTCAGGCGGGGCAGCTGTGGAATGCGTGCACCAGCCATTGCCCGGATGGGCGGGCGAGCACCCAGGTGCCACGCACCGGGGGTTCGGTATCGGTCCCGCCGGCCAGCTGTACCGCGCTGTGGCCCAGCACAATTGCGGTATCCGGATTCAGGAATCGCACGGTCGGCGGCTCGTTCACGACCCGCGAACCCTGCCACGGCCCGGCGAAAGCGGCGGCGAACCGCGCTCGGACCGCCTCGCGGCCCACGCCCAGCCAGCCCGGTGTCACCGAGTTGGCATCGACATCGAAATTGGCGGCGAGCGCATCGGCGTCATTGTTCACCCAGGCGTCGTAGATACCGTCGATCACAGCAAGTACGGCGGCCCGCTCATCGGTCTGCACTGCAATGTCGTTCATGGTGATCCTCCTCGAATCCGCGCCGCCGATTCAGCGGCTCGTGAGTACCTACCGGCGCGCGCGGACAAACTCATCGATGCCGCGTAGTTGTCACCGCGGTCGCGTACAACAGGGAGGTGGCCGAGGATTTCATCACCCGCACCGATCCCTATCGCCGGGAGTTGCTGGCGCACTGCTACCGCATGCTCGGATCGGTGCACGATGCCGAGGATCTGGTGCAGGAGACGCTGCTGCGCGCCTGGCGCGCCCGCGACAGTTATGACGAGAGCCGGGCCTCGCTGCGCACCTGGCTGCATCGGATCGCGACCAATGCCTGCCTGACAGCGCTGGAACAGCGAAACCGGCGGCCGCTCCCGTCCGGGTTGGGTGGTCCGCCCGGCGATGACCCGCGCGAAGCACTGGTGCACGGCGGCGAAGTGCCGTGGCTGCAGCCGATTCCGGATGCCATGATCGGGGATCCGGCGGAAGTCGCTGCGGGACAGGGCAGTCTGCGCCTGGCGCTGATTGCCGCGATGCAGCATCTACCCGCTCGGCAGCGCGCGGTATTCGTACTGCGCGAGGCCCTCGACTGGCCCGCCACGCAGATCGCCGAGGCCCTGGAGATGACGCCCGCCGGCGTGAACAGCGCCCTGCAGCGGGCCCGGAAGACGCTGTCCGAAAGCGGTATTCACGAAGATGACATCACCGAGCCGGTCGACCGGAGAGCGGTGGTCGACCGCTATGTCATCGCCTTCCGGAACGCGGATCTGGCCGCGATCGAAAAACTCCTCACCGACGACGTAATCCTGGAGATGCCGCCCTACGTCAATTGGTACCGCGGCCCCGCCTTCTACACCGCCTTCCTCGCCAGAGCCTTCGCACTGCGCGGCACCGATTGGCGCATGCTCCCCGTCGCCGCCAACGGCCAACCCGCCGTCGCGGCGTACGTCCGGAACCCGGCGGGCGACTACATCCTGCACACCCTGCAGATCTTCACCCTGGCCGACGGTCGCATCGCCCGCACAACCGTCTACCAGGATGCCGAGATATTCGCGCTCTTCGAACTCGCCCCGGCTTGCTGATCAGGCCGGGCGTTTCATCGAGCCGATGCCGAGCGCGGTAGCGGCACTGCACAGCCCGACCGCCGCTATCGCCCACCAGCTGCGGGTGAACCCGGTCAGCGCGTCGGCGCTGCCGGCCGTCACCGTGCCGAGAATCGCGATGAGCATGGTGACGCCGAATACGTAGCCGAGCTGGCGGCTGGTATTGACCACGGCGCTGCCGGTCGAGACCCGCGCCGGTGGCAGATCGACGGTGGCGGTGGCAAGGAGATTCGGCAGTGAGAAGCCCACGCCCACACCGATAATGAGCCAGCCGGGCAGCAGATCGGTCACATAGCACACATTCTCGGAGGCGCTGATCGCCATGACCGCGGCGCCCACCGCGACGAGTAGGTTACCGATGGCGACCAGCGCGCCGGAGGAGACGCCGCGGCGCGCCAGGCGCTGGCCCACCGCGGCGAAGATCGGCACCATCACCGGACCGGGCGCCACCGCCAAACCCGTGGTGAGAGCGCTGTAGTGGGCGCTGCTCTCCAGCCGCAGCACCACGCTCGGCAGGACGGCCCCGAACGCCGTGCAGAACAGCAGCGCGGTGACATTGGAATAGAAGAAGGAACGCACCTTCAGCAGGGCCGGATCCACGATGGGAGCGGAGTGGCGCAGCACGCGAAGCACCACGAAGGCGAACGCGATTGCAGCACAGGCGAATGCGCTCAGTGTCGCATTACCGGACCAGCCCCACTCCTGCCCCTTCACCAGCGCGAGCGCCAACGATCCGAAGGCCAGCGCGAGCGCGATCGCACCGAGTATGTCCGGAATCCGAGTGATGGCCGCATCTTTGGACTCGGGCAGCAGCACCATCGCACCGATCAGAGCGAGCACCCCGATGGGCACATTGACCAGGAACACCCACTGCCACGAAATCTTGACCAGCCCTCCGCCGATGACCGGCCCGAGCGCCGCGGCCACCGAACTCGAAGTTGCCCAGACCCGCACGGACGAAGCACGACGCGCCGCGGGCATGGCGGTCAGCAGCAGACCGAGGCTGGTCGGCGTCAGCGCCGCCGCCCCCGCAGCCTGCAGCGCACGAAAGCCCACCAGCCACCAAAGCGTCGGTCCGAAGGCGCACGCCAGACTGGCGAGCGTAAAAACGGCCAGACCAGCGAGAAATCCAGCTTTGCGACCGAATCGATCCGCCATGCGCCCCGCTGGAATCAGCAGTGCGGCATACACAATGGTGTACCCGTTCAACACCCAGCTCAGATCCGAGAGCGAAGAGCCCGGATAGCCGCGACCGATGGCCGTGAACGCGACATTCACAACAAATACGTCGAGCATGGCCATAAAGGCCGCCGCACACAGCACGAGCAGGATGAGATCGGACCTGTCCCGACCTTGTGACTGATCGGCGGATCCACCCACCACAGTCTGACTTGAATTCACCATAGTCAGACTGTAGACACTTAACTATAGTTAATTCAAGCCAGATAATCGGCCGATCAACAGCGGCCTTACAGAGCACGAGGAATACCGGCTGCGCCGCCTGTCCGGACGCGCAGATCCTCTCGACGATCCGCCGGATCCGTTGCAGTGCAGCGGCTTCGCCGCACCACCGCCTAACAGGATACCGAGACGTTCGCGCCCTTCGAACTCGCCGCCCTAACTCGAGCAGGTCACCCGAGGACGCCGTCCACCGTGCGGCGGATCTTCTCGACGGCGGATTTGTCGCCGAGGCGGAGGGCGGTGTTGGCGGAGCGGAGGATGGCGTCGAGTTGGAAGGCTACGAGATCGGCGTCCAGTTCTGCGATTTCGCCGGCGACGATGGCTTGGCGCAGTTCGTGCGAGAGGACATAGATCCATTCCTGCTGATAGCTCGCGAGGGCATCCTGGACCGGGCCCGGGCGGCTGTCGAATTCGCTCAGATTCGCAGCCTGGAAGCAGCCTCCGGCGAACAGCGGGGTTTCGGCGTAGTCGATCCAGCGTTCGATCAGTTCCCGAAGGCGTTGTGCGCCGTGTGGTTTCGATTGGGCGGGGCGGACGACGGCGTCGATGAACATGCGGCGCGCGTGGTCGACAGTGGCCAGCTGCAGCGTTTCCTTGGTGCGGAACAGGGTTTGGATGCCGGCCTTGCTGAGTCCGACATCCATGGCCAGCCGGCCGAAGCTGAGGCTCTCCAGATTCTCCAGCGAGGCGATGTCCACGGCTCGGCCGAGAACCACCTGCCGGGTCCGCGCGCCGCGGAGTAGGCGTTTGTCGGTGATCTGATCGGCGGACGGCGGAATGTCCATACGGTCGATCGTACTCCGGGAGGCTACTTCGACCCGAGAACGTAGGCCAGCTGTTGCACCACCAGGGTCGCAATCACCGCCTGGCCGGAGGTGGAGAAGTGAATCCGGTCCGCGCTGAGCAGGTTCGGGCGGTCGTTGAACGGGTGGTCCTCGCAGTCGGCAATGACGCCGCCGAACTCCGCGGCCAGCGTGCGGGTGATCGCGTTCAGCGTGCGCAGCCGGTCCGGCCAGTCAGGGAACACCGGGATGACGAAGGCGCGCCCGAGGGTGAAGGCGGCGAGCTGCGCTCCCGTCCCGGCCGCCAGTTCCCACATGCGGCGCAGCGTCCGCTCGATCTGTGCCCAGTCGGGTTCGCGGCGGACGATATCGTTCGCGCCGCTGGGCACGATCAGCAGATCCGGGCGGAATTCGAGGATCCGCGCGCTCTGCTCGTCGAGCGCCTGTTGCGTCGTGGCCCCGATCCGGCCGGTATTGAGGTATTCGAGGTCCGGCCGCACCCGCAGCAGAATCTGCCGAACTCGTTCGGGCCAACCGAGATTCAGATAGCCGGGGGTCGGATCGCCCGCACCGACCGAGAGGCTGTCGCCGATCGACGCGAAACGCCGCCATGGCGCGTCGTGGAGCAGGGCGGCCGCCGCTACGGGCGACAGGCAATAGGGATCCGTCGCCTCGATGAGTGGGTGCACCATCACTGTCATGAATTAAGCATACGGCCGTACGTATCCATGTCACAAGAGTTGAGTTGTTTGCCCCGATAGGTGACCGGCATTACAGTTACCCTCCAGTAGGAACTCCAGCGTTCCCTGAAATATGGAGTCGCACATGCCAACACCCACCACCGCTGTGCCGACCACCGCAGCCCCCGCGACCGTCGTCACCCGGACCTGTCTCGAACTCACCGCCGATGTCCTCGAGCGACTGCTGGAGGTGCTCGCGGCCGTCGACTCCGCGGTGCTGACCGAACACCACAACGCCGTGCAAGCGGTGACCTCGGCGCTGCTCGGCGGGCAGCCCGCCACGGCCAAGACGCGGTCGGCGGGAATCGAGATCGAGGAGTCGTATTTCGTACTGGCCCTGCACATTCCGCCGCATCCACGCAGTGCCGTACCGGCCATCGATGCGGCGGTGCTGGCTCGGCGCACGCTGCGCCGCCTGCAATCCGGACTGGCCGTGCACAGTGCGGGACGGGCGCTGCCGATGTTGAGCACCGAGGGCGGCACCGTGCTGCTGCCCGAATCCTGCACCGACCCTGCGACTCTCGATGACCTCGTTGCCGGACTGTCCGCCACGGCGCGGGTGCCCGTCACGGCGACCGTCATGCACGCTGCGACACAGGCGATTCCGGCGGCGGCCGATCAGGCGCACGAACTACTGGATATGGTGCACCGGCTGCAGTGCGAACCGGGTCTGTACCGCTTCGACGATCTGGCCATGGAGTATCAGCTGACCCGGCCGGGTCCGGGCCGCGAATACCTCGGGGCGCTACTGGATCCGCTCGACGAGTACCCGGAGCTGCTGGAGACCCTACGCCGGCACCTCGGCAATGATCTGAACCGCCGCCGCACCGCGCGCGGGCTCGGCGTGCACACCAATACCATCGACTATCGGCTCAAGCGCATAGGGCAGCTCACCGGTTTCGATCCCGCCCAATCGGCGGGGCTGTGGTACCTGCGCTCCGCGCTGGTGGCTCGCACCTACCGAAACGCGGAGCAGCACAGGCACTTCGAGCACACGCTCAGCTAGCGATTACTTCGGACACATACTCATACCGCGATCCGGCGCTGTAATTCCTCGCTGCCGGCGCGGCCCCGCACCGGACGGCCGCACAGCATGCGCACCAGCAACGCCAGGAACGGCAGGTGCTGTGCCCGCGACCGCTGCGACAGCGCCACCGACCAGACCGTCTCACTACCGGGCAGACCGAGCGGCTGATCGTCGAATCGATCGGCGAGCCAGTCGATCATGGTGGGCGCACCCAGGAACTGCAGTGGCAGATGCATACTGAGCCGGTCCCGCAGATATTTGACATGCGCGCCGCGGCGCAGATACCGGCCAACGTGCGCATCGATATCGGCCACCGCGATCACCTCGTCGTACACCGCCTGCAATACCAGCATGGGCATGGCGGGAGCCTGTGCGCCGGGCCGTATTTCGTCGAGCACGATGCGGAGTTCGTGATGGTCCAGCATGGCCGCGAGCCCCTCGCGGGCATGGCGGTCGGCATCGCGTCCGGCGAAGCGGGCCAGCAGCGGGAGGGTGGGGGTGCGCTCGGCCGTATCCAGCAATGCCAGATACTCGGCCGACAGATGACTGCGCAGCACCTCACGCAGTTGCGGATAGGCCCGCCGCAGTCCGGCGGTGAACACCATGGCGAAGCCCGCGTACGGCGAGGCGTTCAATCGCACGAAGGCCGAAGCGGGATCTCCCACAGGCGATCCCGCGACCGCGCCGACGATATCGAGTTCGGGGGCGTAGCCAGCGGCAAGCTCCGCTGCCCAGGCTGTCGCCAGACCGCCACCCGAGTAGCCCCACAAGCCGATTCGAGTGTCGGCGGCCAACCCCAGGGCCGGGAATCGCAATGCGGCGCGCGCCGCGTCCAAGGCCCGATAGCCGGGTTCGCGGGCCGAGCCGAAGTGCCCGCCGAGGCCCTCGTGATCGGGCACCGACACCGCCCAGCCGCGGGTCAGTGCACTGGCGATGAGCGGTAGCTCCACCTGTGGGATGGATCCGAGTGCACGAGCGCCGTGCCGTAATGCGTAGGAGGGGAAGCACATCGGGGCGACGGCATCGATCGCGCACTGGAACGACACCAGCGGCCGCCGCTCGGCCGGGTCGGCGCCCCAGGGCAGCAGCACCGTGGTGACCGCCGCTTCCGGAGCGCCGCGCAGATCGGTTGTGCGATACAGCAATTGCCACGCCGCGATCTTCTGCGGCACCAGCCCGAAGAGGCCCAGCCGGACCTCCCGCGAGCGCAGAATCGTGCCCGGGGCGACGCGGCCGAGCGGTATCGGTGAGTGGTAGAACGGATCGTCGCCCGGGAGCTGCGGCTCAGAGATGTCCATCACCACCGGACAGCGCCGACCCCATCGCGGTGACTCCGGCACAGACGGCGCCGCCGAGCGCTCGCACCTTCGGCCTCATAGAACCTCTTCCACTACGTCGAATTCGCTTGCGACAGTATGGGTACGGTGCCACCGGGGACGCTGTCTCTGTGTCAGATGACAAGGTTCCCCGCCGTCAGCGGGTCGCCGATTGTGGTGTGGGACAGCCCGATCACGCGGGCGGGCGGGAGATGGCGATGGCCGTGCGCGTGAACAGGGAGGCCAATTCCGGCAGGTGCGAGGCATCGCGCTCGTTCAGGCAGGACCGCACCCGATCATCGATCCCGCCGAGCAGCATATCGATCAATTCCGGATCCGGCTCCGCGGCGAGTTCACCGTCCCGCACACCGATGCGCACCACGGCAATGATGTATTCCGCGAATCGGCGGTGCACCCGGGCCCGATGCGCCACCAGGCCGGGCCCGGCGGCCATGGTCTCCACATACAGCGCGCGAGCGGCGGCCGGCTGTGCGGCCAGCACCCGGAGGTAGATCTCGAACGAAATCCGTACCCGGTCGGCGAAGCTCACTCCGACCATTCCGGTGACGGTGTCCCGCAATTGGTCCAGGGCCTTGCCCACCGCGAGATCGTAAGCGGCGGCGAAACATTCGTCCTTGCCGCCGAACACGGCGTAGAAGGTCCGGCGTGCCACCTGTGCCCGGCTCACAATGTCGGCGACCGTGGTGGCGGCATACCCCAACTCCCCCACCGCCTCCAGTACGGCGGAACACAGTCGCTGATACTGGGAGGACTCCACCTGCTCGCGGCTGAGCCCGTGCCGCCCACGCGGCAGTGGTCCCGCGGCCCCCACACCCTCCACACTCACCTCGCCCACACTATGGCCTTCCGACGCCCGCCGATGCCCGGCTATCGCTTGGGCCAGTGCCACGGTGGTTCCGCCAATGGTCGCAGCCCGTCCACCGTGGTCGCGCCGTCTTCCTTGACCAGTTCGATGGTGTGCAGGTCCGGGGCGTGCGCGGCCAGCACATTGCGCAGCTCCCGCGCATGGGTCACCACGATCACCTGGGTGTCCTCGGCGACCTTGGCGATGAGTTCGCCCAGCGGGCCGAGTAGTTCCGGGTGCAGACTGGTTTCCGGCTCGTTCAGTACCAGCAATTCCGGCGGGCGCGGGGACAGCAGTGCGGCCACCAGCAGCAGATAGCGCAGGGTGCCGTCCGAGAGTTCCGCGGAGCCGAGCGGGCGGTGCAGTCCGGGTTGGTGCAGCAGTAGTTCGAAACGCCCGTCCCGACCGGCTATTTCGATTTCGCTGCCCGGAAAGGCATGGTCCACCGCCTGATTCAGGCCCTCGGCATCACCGATCTCCCGAATCGTCTGCAGCGCGGCCGCGCCATCGGAGCCGTCGTGCGCGAGCACCATGGTCCGGGTCCCGATCTGCAGCGTGCGGCCGGGCGCATCCACATCGGTGCGCAGATGGTCGTAGAAACGCCAGCCTCTGATGCGTTCGCGCAGTACCAGCAGATCCGGTGCGTGCTGTGGGTCCGCCAATTCGGCGAGCATGCTGTCGAAGGGTTTCAGCGCATGCGGCACCATCGCCCAGCCGCCCTTGTCCGCCCGCAATCGCACCACCGGACCGCCACGCTCGGCCAGCATGGTCGCGGGCCGCAGCACCGGTCCGGCCCACACCGCCTCGGCCTTGATCTCCGGATCCCGATTGAACATCGAGTACGCGTCCGGCACCGGCACACCCAGATCCGCCGCATAACCGAAGTCGTCGCCCGCGAACCCGAGCCGCAAGGCCAGTGGTCCCCCGCGCGCGGTCCGCCCGGGCCCCGCCCACAGCGTCGAATCCAGGCCGCCCTCCCGAGCCAGCCCGGCGACCGCACCGTTGCGCGAGAAATCAGCCAGCAGCCGCAGCACCCGGTAGAGGCTCGACTTGCCACTGCCATTGGCACCCGTGACCACATTCAATTGCCCCAGAGGCACCACCAACCGGCGCAACGACCGGTAGTTCTCGACGGCAAGCGTGGTCAACATGCCACCACCCTAGGGATGGCATCAGACACCTTCCAGCAATCGGATCGCCGAGATGAGCCAACTCACCCGAAGCCCTGTGCGTGATTCGGGCGAGTGCCGCAGCAGATCAGGCGTCGTGGAAGACGAGGTCCAGGGTGTGGCCACGACCGGAGCCCACGTGGATACGGCAGGCGAACGGCCGCATCGCGCGCTGAGCTAGGCGGCTGGCCGATGGGCGACGGTGGCCAGTACCCGCAGTGCGTCGGCGAGGTTGACGACCATGCCGGAACCCTCGGCGGCCAGACCCATTTCCATGTATTGGCGGATGAGTTCGGACTGCGTGATGCCCTTCGCCTCGGCGGTGGCCTTCAACCGCTCGTCGAGGTCGACCGACCACTTGACGGACCGCTTCACCGGGATGCCGTCGGCCGGCTTGTCGGCCGGGCCCGGTAGCCCCTCGGGGGCGAGCGCGTCCTGATCGAATTCCATACCTTCGGTCCAGGCCGCGAACTCATTTGCAGTGCTGGGGATTTCGCGTGTCATTGTTCGCCCTCCCATTCGGTGAACGTCTTCAACTGCTGCGGCGTCATGTCGGTGATACCGATGATCTGATGGTCGGCGACGGCCGAGGCATCGTCGTCGTCGGCCAGTAGTCGCCGCGTCCACACAATGACCGCCCGCCCGGTGCGGGTGCGGCCCCAGAAGGTGAGCGCCACGACGTCGTTCCCACCGGCGGGAACGACCTTCTTACGTCGGCCGTAAATGACATCGGTGATGTCATCCCGGGACAGTCCCAGCTCGGCGGCCATTCGTAAGGCTCGATGTAACCAGTAGTAACCCATTACCAGCTCATGGTACCTCGCGTGAGGTACCGGAAACCATCGCGAATATCGTGGCGGATCAGGCGTCGTGGAAGACGAGGCCGAGGGTGTGGCGGCGGCCGGAGCGGACGAGGCTCACGCCGTGGCGCATGGGGGCGGCGGACCAGCCGCGGGCGCTGCGCACGGGGCGGTCTCGGGTGGTGAAGATCAGGCCGTGGCCTTGCGGGAGGCGGACGGCGGCGCCTCGCGATTGCGCCCGTGGGCGCTGTTCGACCATGAGGAATTCACCGCCGTCGTAGTCGACGCCGGGCACGTCGAGACCGATGACCACCTGCAGCGGAAAGATCATGTCGCCGAACAGGTCCCGATGCAGGGCGTTCCAATCCCCCGGGCCGTAGCGCAGCAGGATCTGGGCGGATTTCGATTGCCCGGCCGCATGGCACTGCGCGATCCAATCGTCGAGTCGCTCGGGCCAGGTTCCCGGCCGGCGCAGGCGGGTCGCCCAATCCTGGGCGATGGGAAGCAGCTTCGGGTACAGCGCGGCGCGCAGCTCCTGGACGAGCTCGGGGAGATCGTGGTTGAAGTAGCGGTACTGGCCGGACCCGAAGCGGTGCCGGGCCATATCGATGGTGGAGCGAAAGCGATCCGCCTGGTCGTAGAGACTCACCAGACTGCGGCATTCCGCGGCCGTCAGCAGCGGGCCCATCAGCGCGTGGCCGTAGTCGTGCAGCTCGGCGGCGAGCGCGGGCCAATCCTGTGCGGCGATGCGGGCGGCGCGAACGGCCGGCAATTCGGTGCGCGCCGTCATCGATCGCCGCTTCGCGGATTCGTCCTGACCATTCCCCTACTGTGCCCGAGCCCCGTGCACGGGACCGGCGGAGTTCGGACGTGACATTCTCCGCAAACTGAACAGGTTAACTTGCAAGTTTTGCTGATGTACTGCAAGCTGGCCAGGTGAATGAACTCGGCAAACGCAGGTCAGCGCAGGAGCTGGCAGGAGCTGCTGCCGATTTGCGGGTAGTCACCAGCAGACTACTGCGGCATCTGCGCACCGCCCGTGGCGAGATCGATGTGACCCCCTCCCAAGCCGTGGTTTTGAGCCGCCTCGGCACCGACGGATTCATGTCGGTGGCCGATCTCGCGCGCGCCGAGAAGGTGCGGCCGCAGTCCATGCGGACCACACTCGGTGCGCTGGAGGAGCGCGGATTGGTGACGCGGTCACCGCATCCCTCCGATCAGCGTCAGGTGCTCATGTCACTGACCCCTGCGGGAACGCGGCTGCTCGAAAGCGCGCACGAGGCCAAAGAGGACTGGCTCGCAACCGCCATCGCCACCAAACTCTCTCCGGCCGAACAGGATGCACTGCTCGGCGCTATTCCGCTGCTCGATCGCCTGGTCGAGCCGTGACCACTGTTTCGCATCCGTAGAAAAGGATTCGCTTCGTGTCTTCGACGATTCTGGAACCGCGCACCGCGCTCGTATTGATCGACCTGCAGCAGGGCGTTGTCGGCATGCAGACCTTGCCGCACACCGCCGCCGAGGTCGTGCAGAATTCGGTGGCGCTGGCCCGCGCCTTCCGGAAGCAGGACTTGCCGGTTGTGCTTGTGCGCGTCTCGTTCTCGGCCGATCGGGCGGACGCCGCACCGGGCCGGACCACCGATTCCGGTACCCAGGGCTTCAATCCGCCGGAGGGCTGGGACGTGCTGGTCGACGACCTCGAGATCCAGCCGACCGATATTCAGATCACCAAGCGGCAGTGGGGAGCCTTCTACGGCACCGAGCTGGATCTGCAATTGCGCCGGCGGGGCATCACCGGGATTGTGCTGGGCGGCATTGCCACCAGCATCGGGGTGGAATCGACCGCTCGCGCCGCACAGGAGCACGGATATTCGGTCGTGGTCGTCGAGGACGCCATCGCCGACCGGGATCTGGCCTCCCATGAGCACGCGGTCGGGAAGATCTTCCCCCGCCTGGGCCTGGTATCCACCACACAGGGCGTGCTCGATGCACTGAGCGCTCAGGTCGCCGCCGTGAACGCCTGACGCAGCTGCGATACGCCGATGGGGCCGCGCACAGATGTGCACGGCCCCATCGGCTTTCGGCTCACAGTCGCCTGGCGTCGATCATCCAGATCTGGATATTGGAGAATTCGTAGTTGGCGCCGATCCGGCTGACCATTCGCACCAGATCGGTGACATCCTCCGTCCTGGCCAGCAATTCGATCCGGAGCCCGGACGAGACATCGCTCTCGAACCGGCGGCCGCGATAGCTCTCCACCTTGTTGTCGCGGTCGTCCACGCGATACACCTGGGTGACCACCATCCGCTGTACCCCGAAGGTCGCCAGGGCTCTTTTGATCTCGTCGAACAAGCCGGGTGGCAGCACCAGCGTGATCAGTTTGGCGTCGCTTTCCGCGCCGGGATCCATGGTGTAGTAACCGATCATGCCGCCGAGTTGCAGCGGTGCCGTCATCACGACTCCTGGCTGGGCTCCGGTTCCACTTGTCGGACAGGTTGCTTCAGCACCGCCCGCGAGCTCACCAGGGTTTCGTCCGGGTACGCCTCTTCTTCGTGAGCAGCGACGTCACCGATTTCCAGCACATCGTCGGGCATGCGCAGTTTCATGAACAAGCCCAGGAATTTCAGGATCGCGACCGTGATGAAGGCATCCCACACAATGATGGTCAGCGCCGCTCCGGCCTGCCACAGCAGGAGTTTCGGATTGTGGCCGTAGAGCCAGCCACCATAGGTGGCGTCGGAGACATCCGCACCATTGCCCAGATACACCTTGATATGCGGGTCCGCGAAGACACCCACCAGCAGACCGCCCGCGAGTCCGGCCACACCGTGCGTGTGCACCACACCGAGGGTGTCGTCGACCTTACGGAAGAGCCGGGTGCGCCCCAGCTTGTTCCACGACAGCCACACCAGGGTGGAGGAGATGACGCCGATGGCCATCGCACCGAAGCTGTTGATGAAACCCGCTGCCGGAGTGATAGCGACCAACCCCGCGATCATTCCGTTGATGGCGCCCAGGAAGTTCGGCCGCCGCGAAGGGCCGGCGAACATGTCCCAGAGCACCCAGACCAACACTGCCACCGCGGTGCACAGGTTGGTATTCAGCACCGCCAGCGACGCATCCGCGCCCGAGAAATACGGGTCCCCGCCATTGAATCCGTTCCAGCCCAGCCACAGAATGCCCGCGCCGGCCGCCGCCATGGGCAGATTGTTCGGGACAGCGCGCTCCCGGTCCCGTGCCAGCCGCGGGCCGATGACCGCTGCCGCCACGAATCCGGTGGTGCCCGCGGCCAAGTGGATGACGTAGCCGCCGGAGTAGTCGATCGCACCCATCTGCGACCACCAGCCGCCGCCCCACAGCAGGAAGGCGTTCACCGAATAGGCCAGCGTCGTCCACAGCGGTACGAAGATCAACCACACTTTGAAACTTATCCGGCCGATCACGCTGCCCAGGAACAATAGTGGCGTGATACCGGCGAAGACGAACTGGAAGTACGCCAGTGTTGTCTGAGAGAAACGGAATTTCGGCATCAATCCGTCGAGTAGCGGAATCACCGCCTGATCTTGATTATTCGAGCCGAGGATGGTGTGCGGGTGGCCGATTGCGGCCCGCAGTATTCCTGGCCCTATCTTGACGGGTTCGCCGAACCCCATATTGAAGCCCCAGAGCACCCAGACGACCAGGACCAGGGAGAACCCGGTGAAGGCCATGAGTATGGTGTTGACGGCCCATTTCTTTTGCACGATACCGCCGTAGAGGATGGCGATACCGGGAATGCTCATGAGTCCGACGAGCGTGGCAGCTACCAACTGCCAGGCATTGTCGCCGGGGTTCAGCCAATCGGGATACGGTGACATGATTCAGCGCTTCCTCACCGCGGGAGCGGGCAGGCACCAATCCGCTTCCGGCACTAAAATCGCTGTGACGAATGGTGTCTGGCGTCACATTTGGTGAACCAAGTGTTGTGCCACAACGTTTCCCGGCTATTACGCGCGGTTAAATCTGGATTTCACGGTCCGTTCGACATTGTCCGAGCACACGAAATGCATGACTCGACAATGCAATTCCAACTGGTCGGAACGCGATCGACACGACCGGGCAGGCTCCCGTACCATCGCCCTACGGGGAGAGCAGAGCCGGTGAACGGGGGCAGGGTGCGCAGGAGTCGTCTACCGACGACCGTCCGCAATGGAGCGGAGTGGGCGCGACATTTCGCGCGCACTGCGCCGGGCGTTCTGAGTGCGGTGGTCGCCGGACTCGTCATTCTTTCGCTGGCCGCCGGTATGGTGTGCGCGAATCAGCTCAGCGAGAAGCAGACTCGGCGCGATACGGTGCTGCGGCATACCGAACCGCTCGCCGATGCCTCGCAGCGACTGTATGTAGCGCTCTCCGCGGCCGACGCGGCCGCCTCCACGGCCTTCCTGTCCGGCGGCATCGAATCACCCGGGGTGCGTACGCAATACCGGCAAGCTCTGTCCGACGCGGCGGCAGCGCTCGCCGATGCCACCACCGGCGCCTCCGATATCCAGACGCGGGAGATCGTGGCCCGTATCTCCGCGGAACTGCCCTCCTATACCGGACTCGTCGAGTCGGCCCGGGCCAATAATCGGCAGGGGCTGCCGGTGGGCTCGGCGTATCTGCGGCAGGCATCGGTACTCATGCAGCAGTCGGTACTGCCCAATGCCCAGCAGCTGGAACAGAATCGGCTCGCCCAGCTGCGCGAGGATCAGCGTGATATCTCCACGCTGCCGCTGCTCAGCGTTGCGGCCCTACTGGTGCTGCTGATCGCGCTCACCGCCGGATCGGTAGTACTGCTACGCCGCACCAATCGCCGGTTCAATCTCGGTGTGGTCACCGCGGCGGTCGCGACGGTGGTGGCGCTGGTGTGGATCGGCGCCGCGAGCATCGCCGCGACCAGCGTCATCGACACCGGCTCCAAGGGTGCGACCGTGCGGTTCGAAACCCTCGCGCGGGCACGGATTCTCGCGCAGCAGGCCCGCACCGAGGAGACCATGCAGCTCATCACCCGCAGCGATATCGATACGAGCGAAGGCGTGTTCACCACCAAGACCACGGAATTGCGGAACCAGCTGCTGACCGTCGTCACCGCGGAATCACCTGCCGCACAGACCTTCTCCAGCTGGCAGGACGGGCATCACACCCAGCTCGCCTCGAATCGGAGCAATGACTACAGCGCCGCGGTGCGGCAGGCCATCGGCACCAGCCCCGACGGCTCCGCCTTCCGATTCGGCGCGCTGGACGATTCGCTGCGCGCCGAACTCGATACCACGCGTCAGCAGGTGCGCGACGGTGTGGACGCCGCGGGCGATGCCTTCCTCCTGAGCCCGATCGGCACCCTGGCCCTGCTGCTCGTCGCGGCCGGCTCGGTCGCCGCCGGAGTCTGGCCGCGACTACAGGAGTTCCTGTGAGCAGGCGCTTTCGAATGCTGCTGGTGGCCGGCGTCGTCGCGCTCGTCACGTCCTGCGGTGCGCACGCCCCGAGTTCGCAGCCCATGCAACTGCCCGCCGAGACCCTGCTCCCGCCGGGGGCCACCGAGATCACCAGCACGCCCGATCAGCGCGGCAGCGATACCTGCGATGCCAATGCGAGTCTGCGCCCGGGCGCCCAGCCGCGTCCCGGTGATATGCCGGACGGGTCGACCATGGCGACCATCCTCAAGCGCGGGACGCTGCGCGTCGGCGTGGATCAGAATTCGTTCCTGTTCGGCTTCCGGAATCCGGCGACCGGGCGGATCGAGGGCTTCGATATCGATATCGCACGGGAGATCGCCAAGGACATCTTCGGCGACCCGGACCGCATCGAACTGGACCCCCTCGACTCCGCGCACCGTATTACCGCGTTGCAGCAGAAGCAGGTCGACATCGTGGTGGAGACCCTCACTCCGACCTGCGAACGCCGTAAGAGCATCGAGTTCTCCTCTGCCTACTTCGTCTCCGACCAGCGCCTGCTGGTGCCGAACAACTCGGGAATCCGGTCCACGGCGGATCTTGCGGGCAAGAAGGTCTGCGGCGTCGTCGGCACCATTACGCTCAATCCGATCCTCACGCTCCCGCAACGGCCGACAGTTATCGGTATGAGCAATTGGCTCGACTGTCTCACCGCCCTGCAGCAGGGGCAGGTGGCCGCCGTCAGTACCGACACGCCAATCCTGTACGGCCTCAAGCAGCAGGATCCGAATCTGGACATGGTGGGCGATGCGCTGGCGCAGGACCCATATGCGGTCGGCATACAGCAGGACTCGAAGGATCTGGTGCGCTTCGTCAATGGTGTCCTCGAGCGGATCCGCGGCGACGGTACCTGGCAGCGGCTCTACAACAGTCGATTGACCGCGCTCGGCCCCGTGCCCGCACCGCCCGCGCCCCGCTACATCGGGTGAGCGGCAATGACCGAGAATCCCCTGCACATTCTCTCCGTCGCCGAGATCGACCGCGACATTGCCGCGCGAGAACGCGAAATCGACGCCATCGCTTCCACTTTGTTCGATCTGGACAAGCATCCCGGGCTGGTCCTGCTGCGCCGATTCCCGCCCACCGGCGTCACCGCACAGCGCTGGGCGCCCGCGCAGGAGGCGCTGGACCTGATGTGGGAGGACTTCGGCCGGCTGCGCACGATTCTCGATCAGGCGCATGCGGCGCGCACCCGGCGCAGGCTCGACGCACTCGACCGTGAGGAGCTCACCATCCTGTTGCGCGGGCAGCCGATGGAGGTGGCGCGCACCGCGATTCCGCTGGCGCAGCGGACCTTGATCGGGCCGCGCGAGCAGGTGGTGCACATCGGGTTCACCGAGCTCGTGACACGTATGCGGGAGTCCTTCCCACAGATCGTGGAGGTGCTCGACGCGGTCGAGGCGGTGAACAGCCGGGTCATGACCGATATCGCGCCGGTGCGGGCGGAACTCGGGCGAATCGGCACCGGAGTGCCCGAACTGCGTTCCCTCGCAGCCGATATCGATGATCTCAGCACGCGCGCGACCGCCGATCCGTTGACGCTCACGCCGGCCGAGATCGACCGCCGGCTCGCCGAGATCACCCTCCGCATGCGGGATGCGGCGGTGCTGCGCCGCGAGCTGGCTGCCATGGCCGCGGACCGGGATGGGACGATAACCCGTATGCGCACGCAGGTGGAGACACTGCGCACGACCTACGAGCGAGCACACCTCGCCCGCATCGCGGTGGAGCGCACCATCCTCACCGGCCCGCTGCCCGCGCACGCCGACACCAGCGCGGTACTCGGTGCGCAATTGTCCGCACTGGCGGCCGATCCGGGCGATCCCACCGCACTGTGGGAGTTGCGCGGTCGCATAACCACCGCGCTGACCGCCGCCACCGAGTCCGAGCAGCTGGCCCAGGGGCTGCTGGATCGCCGCGCCGAACTCCGGGGACGGCTGTCCGCCTATAGCGCCAAGGCCGCACGCCTCGGTGTCAGCGAGGAACGAGAGGTCTTGGCCTCCCACCGGATTGCCGCCGGATTGCTGACCCGCAAGCCGTGTGATCTGGCGGCCGTCACCCGGGCCATTACCGACTACCGGCAGCTCATCGCTCAGAAATCGGGGAGACGACCGTGAACTGCACCGAATCCGGCTGCACGGGAACGATTGAGGACGGTTACTGCGCGGTGTGCGGCACCGCACCGGCGGCGCCCGGGGGCGAGCAGTCGCCGAGCGCGCCTGACGGTCCGCTGGTCTGCGCAGAACCCGGGTGCGGCGGCACGGTCTCCGACGGGTACTGCGAGATCTGCGGAACCGCGCCGAGCGCCGCACCCACGGCCGTGTCCGGCGCGCAGAGCAGCCGTAGTTCCGCGGGCTCCCAGTCCCTTTCGGTCGGCGGGTCCAGGCGGAGCACTGTTCGTTCCGTACGGACCGGGTCGAGTTCCTCCGGCGGTACGCGCGGGCGGCTCGGGGCGGGCATGGTCGCGGTGCCGCCGGTCGCGCCGATCGATCCGGCCTCGGCGGTCATGGCCGATCCGGTGGTGCCGGAGAACCAGCGGTTCTGCGGTAAATGCGATCGGCCGGTCGGGCGCAGCCGAGGCGAACAGCAGGGCCGCACCGAGGGGTTCTGCGGGCACTGCCGCACCCGATTCTCCTTCACGCCCAAGCTGGTTCGCGGTGATGTGGTGGGCGGCCAGTACGAGGTGCTGGGGCCGCTGGCGCACGGCGGGCTCGGCTGGATCTATCTGGCGCTCGATCACAAGGTGAACGGGCGGCCGGTGGTCCTCAAGGGGCTGCTCAATACCGGTGATGCCGATGCCATGCGGGCCGCGGTGGCGGAGCGGCGCTTCCTGTCGCAGGTCGACCATCCGAATATCGTGCGCATCTACAACTTCGCCGAGGATATCGGCGCCGATGGCGAACCGGCCGGGTACATCGTCATGGAGTACGTCGGCGGCACCTCGCTCAAACAGTTGCTGCGCCGGCGGCGCGAGGCCGAGGGCGGGTGGCTGCCCGCCGCGCAGGCCATCGCCTACATTCTGGAGATGCTGCCGCCGCTGGGCTATCTGCATTCGCGCGGGCTGGCCTACTGTGATTTCAAGCCCGACAATGTGATGCAGACCGAGGAGCAGCTCAAGCTCATCGATCTGGGCGCGGTCATCGCCATGAGCGATGAGCACAGCGCCATCTACGGCACGCTCGGTTATCAGGCTCCGGAGATCGCCGAGACCGGCCCGACCGTGGCCTCCGAGGTCTACACCGTGGGCCGGACCCTGGCGGTACTGCTGCTCAAGGTGCCGCAGGAGCACGGGCAGCTGGGCCCGCTGCCCGGCCCCGAGACCGAGCCGGTGCTGGCGCGGTACGAGTCGCTGTACCGATTCCTTTTGCGCGCAACACATCCCGATCCGCGGGAGCGCTTCAGCGGCACAGACGAGATGACCGATCAGCTCACCGGTGTGCTGCGGGAGGTGCTCTCCACCGACGACGGCCGCGCCCGGCCGGGACTCTCCGCCCGCTTCGGACCGCCACGCGCCGTCTTCGGCATCGGTGAGGCGCTGCCGGACGATCCTGGCAGCATCATTGCGGCACTGCCGGTTCCGATGATCGACCCGAATGACAGTGGGGCCGCCCTGCTGGCGAGCACATCCGCCATCACACCGGCGGATCTGGAGCGTGAGCTGACCGCGGGACTGCTGTCGGTGGTGACCGGCAAGGACGAATCGGTGGAGATTCCACTCCGATTGATCCGCGCCGCACTGGAATTCGGTGATGCCACCGACGCCCTGCGCCGGATCGACGAGATGGAGCAGACCCTCGCCGGTGATTGGCGACTGATCTGGTTCCGCGGCCAGGCCATGCTGCTGCGCCGCAATTGGTTCGCGGCCGCAGCGGAATTCGACGCGCTGTACACCGCGCTGCCCGGCGATCCGGCGCCCAAGCTGGCGCTGGCCGTCACCTCGGAACTGCTGGCGCGCGGTGGCGACGAACCGGATCCGGAGCCCGCGCTGCGCAATGCCACCCGGTATTACGAGGCGGTGTGGCGGACCGACCACTCCTACACCAGCGCCGCGTTCGGGCTGGCGCGGCTGCGGCGTTCGGCTCGCGACCGCGACGGCGCGGTCACCGTGCTCGATCAGGTGGACCCGGCTTCGGCGGTGCACACCGAAGCGGGTGTGGCGGCTGTGGATACGCTGCTCAGCGTGGAACGCCCGGGCGAGCTCACCGAACACCTGCTGCGCGATGCCGGCGGGCGGATCGAACGACTCACGCTGGATTCCCGACGCCGGGCCGCACAGGCCCGGCTGCGCGTACTCGAGGCGGCGCTGTACTGGCTGCGCCTGGGACGCGTACCCACCGATCACTCCCCGCTGCTGGGGGTGACACTCGATCTACAGGGGGTGCGTACCGGTTTGGAACGCTGCTATCGCGATCTCGCGCACGAAACCGACGACATGTGGGAGCGCATCGCCCTTGTGGAGCAGGCCAATGCCGTTCGCCCGAGGACCGCGCTGTGACCGCCCGCTGCCCGGCGTGCGGCACCTTCGCCGCGGTGAGTGATCGCTTCTGTGAGGAGTGCGGGCGACAGCTCGGGATCCAGCGCATCGCCCTGCCGCCGACGGCCGCGCCCACGGCCAACAGCGACAACACCCGTCCGACAAGTCTGGTGCGCCCGGCCGTCGCCACCGTGCAGCGGTACACCGGCACCACGCTGACCTACGACTCGGAGGCGGCGCCGGCCTGTGAGGGTTGCGGCGGTGAGAATTTCGACGCGGACGGTTTCTGCCTGGTCTGCGGGCAGCGCGGCCCGGAACACGATCGCTTCGAGGCCGATCTCGGTTCGGTCGCCCTGGTCACCGATCGCGGAAATGTGCACGCGCACAACGAGGATGCGGTCGCCGTGGCCGTGCTGGAGAGCTCGAACCCCGGTACTCCACCGGCTCTGGTCATCGCCGTCTGCGACGGGGTCTCGACCTCCGAGGATCCGCAGGCCGCCTCGGGCACGGCCGCGCGCACCGGAGTCGATGCCTGCCTGACCGCCCTGGCCGCGGGCAACCCCGCCGAGGACAGTGTCATGGCCGGACTCAGCGCGGCCGCACAGGCGGTACGCGATATCGGCGGCGAAGGACGGTCGCCGTCGTGCACCTATGTCGGAGCCGTGGTGCAGTTCGACGAATCCGGCGGTGCGCACCTGACCATCGCGAATGTCGGTGACAGCCGGGCCTATTGGCTGCAGACCGGCCCCGAGGGTTCGCAGCGCCTCACCCTCGACGACTCCCTCGCCCAGGCCATGGTGGACACCGGCGCGCTGGATGCGGAAGGCGCCATGGACAGCCCGCACGCGCACGTGCTGACGCGCTGGCTCGGCGCGGACGGCGAACCCGAGCCGTGGTCGGACAATTGCGTACGCACCCTGCACGCCCGCGAGCCCGGCGTGCTGCTGCTGTGCAGCGACGGACTCTGGAACTACCTGGCCGACTCCCCGGCGCTGGCGGAGATCGCCACCGGCGACGCACCCATGCCCGCCGCCCGCGCCCTCGTCGACTACGCACTGGCCGCCGGCGGCAAGGACAACATCACCGTCGCGCTCATCCCCGTTCCGTTCTCCGAGCAACCAGGAGAAGCACCATGAGTTCCCCTGCCGTCAAAGGCATTTCGGTCAGCGTCGATCAGAACGAGTATCTGGCCGAGGGCGTGCGCACCGTGGACGCCGTCATCTCGGTCGAGACCACCGATGAGCTGATGGTCGCCGCGCCCCCGGCCGAGCGGGTCGAGATCCTGATCATCGATTGCTCCGGCTCCATGGGTTCGGGCGACAAGTTCGCGGGCGCGCGCAATGCCACTCTCGCCGCGCTGCAGGTCATCGCCGACGGGACCCGGTTCGCCATTGTCGAGGGCACCGACAAGGCCGAGGTCGTCTACCCGAAGGGCGGCGTCACCGCGGTGGCGGACAACAGGTCTCGCGTCGAAGCCCGACACGCGCTGGACAAACTGAAGCCACACGGCGGCACCGCCATGGGCACCTGGCTCGGGCTCTCGCGAATGATCGCGCAGCACCATCCGACCGCCATGGCGCACGCCATCCTGCTCACCGACGGCCGCAACGAACACGAGAAGCCGCAGCAGCTCGCCGCGGAGATCCAGGCCTCGGAGGGATTGTTCACCTGCGACTGCCGCGGTGTCGGAACCGATTGGGAGCCCAATGAATTGCGGGCCATTGCGGCGGCACTGCACGGCACGCTGGATGTGGTGAAGACGCCGGACCTGCTGGCCGCCGACTTCGCCGCCATGATGCAGACGTCGATGGCGAAGACGATTCCGGAACTCACGCTGCGGGTGTGGACGCCGGTCGGGGCGTCGGTGCGCATGGTCAAACAGGTGGATCCGTCGATCACGGACTTCACCGCGCGCCGGATGGCGACCTCCGCCCAGATCGGGGAGTATCCGCTCGGCGCCTGGGGCGCCGAGGAACGCGGCTATCACATTCAGATCGACGTGGAGCCTGCCCCTGCCGGGCGCGAAAAGCTCGCTGCCCGAATCAGTCTCGTGGCCGACGGCGAGGTGCTGGGGCAGGGGCTGGTGAAGGCGGTATGGACCACCGACACCGACCTTTCGGCGCGCATCAGCCGGCGGGTGGCCCACTACACCGGCCAGGCCGAGCTGGCTCAGGCCGTGCAGGAGGGGCTGACCGCGCGCAAGGTGGGCGATCTCGCTACCGCGACCGCCAAATTGCGGCAGGCCGTGCAGCTGGCCAGCGAATCCGGTAATGAGAACACCGCGAAACTGCTCAAAGCCGTTGTCGAGGTAGATGATCGGACGGGGACGGTGCGGCTGCGCGCCCATATCGACGCGGCCGATGAGATGGCACTCGATGTGCGCTCCAGCAAGACCGCACGCGTCCGCAAGGAGTCAGGTTCGTAATGGCGACCTGCCCCGAAGGACATGCCTCGACGGCGACCGACTACTGCGATATCTGCGGGTCACCGCTGACGGGCGCCGCACCGGAAGCCGGGACTCCTTCCGCCACACCACAACTCGGACAATGCCCGGCCTGTGGGTCGGCGATCGACGGCCGCTTCTGCGAGGACTGTGGCCACGATTCGGCGTTGCCCGCACCGGGGCCTCAGGTCGGCGCCGCGGCCACCGGCACCGTTCCGGAGGGAAATGCCGAGGGCACGGCGGCAATCTGGGTCGCGATCGTCACCGCAGACCTCGCGCACTACAACCGCATGATCGCCCAGAACGGGCCCGATGTCGATCGGGTCGACTTCCCCGACTACTACCCCGAGCGCCGAATCCCACTGCACGGCAGCGATATTCTCATCGGGAAGCACAGCGCCACGCAGGGCCTGCATCCCGAGATCGATCTGGCCATCGCTCCGGCCGATATCGCAGTCTCGCGCTCACACGCCATCCTGCACGTGAACGGCGAATCCGTCACCGTCACCGATCTCGGGTCCACCAATGGCACCTGCATGAACGACAGCTCGACCCCGATCCCCGCCAAAACCCCCGTCCCGGTGCAGCCGGGTGACCGAATCCATGTGGGCGGCTGGACAACCATCGCCCTCACCAGGGAAACGAGCTGACCGCCCCTGATCCCGCGCTCACATCGGCGTGATGGCCCGGACGACGAGCATGCGCTGCGGGCTCGGGCAGATCAGGTTGTCCCAGGGCAGCCACAGCGACTCGGTGTTGTCGGGCGGGTAGACGCGCAGCGTGGAGGTGCGCACGGCCGCGCAGTCATTGATCTGCTTGGGATAGGTGATGAACTCGAATTGGGCTGCTCCGCCCGGTGCGAGCGTGACCGGGGCAGCCGCGGGCGCCTGCGGACCCTGGTCCCGATCGGCGGGCTCACCGACCGGGTCACCGCTGGGGCCGTTGGTTTGCGAGATGCCCGGGAATCCTTGCAGGACACAGGTTCGCGAGCTGTTGTTGATGAACCTCAGGAACCAGTCCCCGCCCACCGGGCCGCCGACTCCCTTGTCCAGCCGGAGTTGGGCGGTCACGCACTTCGGGGGTGCGGTGTCGGCGGGAGTCGCCGGGTCGGCGACGGGACTTCCGGTCGCGGCAGTGGTTTCGGAGGTGCTGCCGCCGGGCTCGGTCGCCTGCCCCGGTTGGGTGGGTTGCCCGGGTTGGGCGGTGGGCTGCGAGGTTTTGGCCGCCGGGGTGGTGGGTGTCGACCCGGGCGTGGAGGTCGGATCGCAACCACTGGCGGTGAAGGCGATACCCGCCGCGACGCAGGCGACAATCACTGACTTGATCCGCATGAGATCCCCTCGAGTTCGATACTGCAACCGTTCGTACGCAAGCTGCACATCGAGCCGTGTCCGCCCCCGTTACGCAACAGCATCGGCGAGAATCTCTGTAATCGGCTGCAGTTCAACACAGTTCGCCGCAGCCCTGCCAGAAACCCCCTGCTCCGGGCACCTTCGGGCAAAACGTTAACAGCAAGTTGTGCGACCGGTGCCCCAGAAAGAGGGGGCCATCAGCCTCACAGTCCGGGCACTTCGTATTGCTGACATATCTCCGCATGCTCTGCGCGAATCGATTCGGTGATGTGTTGTTCGGCCGCCCGCAGCTCGCGTGGGATCCCCGGCTGCCAGATGATCAGCGCTTGAACGAT
>NZ_JAODNK010000075.1 GCF_025465275.1 Nocardia sp.
AGCGGGCTGTCCCGCCGCGGTGTGGATATGGCCGGCAACGGCCGTTTCATCCGCAACCTCATCGAAGCCGCTGAGGAAGAACGAGAATTCCGGCTCGCCAATGACGAGTCGATCGACCTGAGCGAGATCGACGAGGCAGCGCTCATGCGCATCGAGGCCCCCGATATGAAGGCCGCGCTGACCACGCTGCTCACCTCGCTCGGTCTTTCTTCTGCCACAGACTGAGGGGGCTCGCTGTGACTAATGCCGAACTGCGTTCGGATGAACTCTGGTTGTTCCGGGTGCTACCGCTGCGCCTGGTCATACCGGTAGGACTGGTGGGGGTGCTGGCTTCGCTGGTGACCGTCGCCTGCCATACACCTTGGTGGGCGGTGGCTTTGGCAGGAGCGCTGCCCGTGCTCATCGGCCTGGCGCCAGTACGCGGCGAGGCCATCGGCCTGCGCCTGGGTAGCTGGGTGGCCTTCCGCTGGCGGCAGTTCGGCCATCGCGCGGAGGACGAGTCGACCCAGTTCGATGTGCCGCTACCCGATGGCGGCAGCTACGGATTGCGTTGGGACGGAACACTGCTCATCACCATGCTGCGCATCGAAACCCCACCCGATACCCTGACCCTGCTGCGCCGCGGCTCGCTGAGTACCGATCAGCTGCTGCCGTTGGCCGAAATCGCTTCCTGCTTAAGGCAATACGATGTCGAGCTGGATTCGGCCGATGTGATCAGCACAGGTACCCGTACGGCGGGCACCGAGGCCGTACTGTCCGGCTACGCGGCCAGTATCGCGCCGCTGGGTCGCCTGTACGACGAAATCCTCGGCCCGCTACCGGCTATCGCGCACCGCACCGTGTGGCTGGTGCTGCGGTTGAACCCGCTGTCCAATACCAAGGCTGTACACAACCGCGGAGGCGGCTCGGAAGGCGCACTGCGCGCCGCCATTGTCGCCACCCGCCGTGTCGCCAATCGCCTTGCTGCCCGGGGTATTACGGCTTCAGTGCTCACTACGGCCGAAATGACCGCAGCTACCCGCGAATTGACCCGAGGCATCCCACTGAACGAGTTCGTGGAGACCCCGAAGTCTCTCGAACACAATGGCGTTCACCTCACCAGCTTCCAGGTCGACCCGGCGCTCTTCACCGCCGACGGCCTGGCGTCGGTCTGGTCCGTCCGCAGCCTCGCGACGACTGTCACCGTACGACTGCGTCCGGTCGAGTCCGCCGCATCCGGCACCGACCGCCAGGACGAGTTCATCGAGGTCGACGCCCGAGTCCGCTACGACACTCCCCAGGCCCTGGACGAGCCGCCGGTCCTGGGTTTGCGCGAACTCCCCCAGCGCCAACTGTGGGCGCTCACAGACACTCTCGCCTTCGGTGCGCAAGAGCTCCAAACCCGCACCCACCGTGGCCCGGTCAGCGCCCTGGCCGATATCGCGGTACCCACAGCGGGCTGCGGTCAGCTCATCGGCGCGGACGCCACCGGCAGGGGAATAGCGGTGCCGCTCATCGGCAATGGCTCCCGCCGCATCGACATCATCTCCGACCTGCACTTGGCCCAGCAGGTCATCCTGCGTGCCATCGCCCTCGGCGCCGGCGCCGTGGTGCACACCGCCCGCCCCTGGGCCTGGCAGAACATGGTCAACAATGTCGGAGCCACCCACGCCCTCTCACTGGCCTCATCGGTCACCCACAGCTCCCGCAACAGCGTCATGACGGCCCGCACCCCCCATCCCGCCGCCACCGTCATCGTCTTCGACGGCGTCCCCTCCACCACCCCGCCGGGCTCGGCGACCGTAATCACCCTCCACGAAACCCTCCCGCAGAACTACCAGCCCGACGCCGACGTGACGATCGTCCAGCACCCCAACGCCCCACATACGGTCACCGTCCACACCCCCGCGAGAAGGACTACGGCACAGCTGGTCACCACCCCGACCGAACAGCACTACATCGGCGGAGACATCAGCTACCGCTGAAGAAGCATTTGACACCTGCGTGAAATGCGGGCATGGGCGAGCAGAATCTGGGCTGAGCTATCCGTCCAATTATGGAGGGCGTCAATCGCTCCACGATCCAACGCCGTTTTCGCGTAGCGGTACCGCCGGTGACGCCGAAGACGCTACGGCCACGCCGGTAGCTCAGTGCTTCGGCAGGTTGCCGACGATCTCCTGCATGATGGATTTCGTTGAGGCGCATATCGTCTGGTAGACGTCGCCGCCTTCGCCGGAACCTTGCAGGGTCAACTCGACCAATTCAGTCTTGCCGCCCGTGGTGCGATAGGGGTATTCGAGCGCGCAGATCGAGTCCACGACGTGGTTGTCCGGAATGGCCTTCGTGCCGTTGCCCAGGTCGATCGAGGAGTTCGTATTGACTTCCTCGGGTTTCACCAGATTGAGCTGAAGCTTCACCTCGGACGAGCCCTGCCAATGGCATTCGTGCGCCGAAATCTCGGACGGCGTAACCAGAACCGGTCCGACTGTGCCGTTCAACCGCTCGTTGGAGACCAGTCCGCACGGATCGATCTGGCCCAGCGATATGGCGTCGATCCGCTGCGGTGGCGCACTGCGCGTGGCGACCAGCCGAGTAAGCACCTTTTCGGCGAAGTCGCACGAGGTCATATTGCGCATGGAGACGACGATGCCCCACTTTTGGTTCGTGCCCGAGAGGTCGACACCCCGGTCGCAGTCGGAACCGCCGGTGTCGCCGTAGGCGAGGATCGGCATGCCGTCCACAGTTCGACCGGTCGGGTTGAGCGAGGACGTGCTGTAGCCGGGCCTGACCGCCAAGTATTGGCGACCGGTCGTGACTCCGCAGTCCCAGCCCAGGTAGGTCTCGGTCTTCCACGTCGAAACATCTTCGGGCCAGCCCGAATCCGGGAGTACCGAGCCTTGCATCGACTGCTGGAGCCACGCGCAGGCATCGGCATTGCGCATCCGGGTGAGCACCGCGGTTGCAGTAGGTGGTCCGGTTGGCTTGTCCGACATTCGAATCCAAGTGATGCCACCTGCTACCAGCAGCAGCACCAGCAGGACGGCCAAACCCGCCCGCAGGACTATCGTGCGCCGCCGCGACGTCTCCTTATCCGATTCCGCCGGATCGGCCACGGCAAATCCCGTGCCCATTAGGGTGGACCCCTGGCCATTCCCCGAAATGATTACGGTGGCATCAGGGTTAGCCGTGAGGGCGGTGAGCCCGGCAAGGCTGCGTTGGATGCCGGCCTGCACCGGTGCGGGCCACGGCGCGGCACCTTCCGGCAGCCAGCCGATCTGGTCCAGCAGTTGTGCCGGAGACGGCCGATACTGTGGTTTCTTGTTCAGGCAGGGACCTATCAGGTGGCGCAGCTCCGGCGGGACCCGCTCCCAATCCGGTTCCGAGTGCACGATATTGAATAGCGTGTACGCCATCGACGTTGCCGAGAAGGGGCTCTCCCCCGTCGCCGCCATAACCAGCAGCGCGCCCAGCGAGAAGATATCGCTAGCTGGTGTAATCACCTCCGCCGAAGCCTGTTCCGGCGACATGTACGCGGGAGAGCCCAGGACGGAACCGACTTCGGTCAACCCGCTCGGGTTCTCATTGAGCTGCGCGATACCGAAGTCGATCACCCGCGGACCCTCGGTCGTCAGCATCACGTTGGCGGGCTTGAGATCTCGATGCACCAGCCCGACCCGGTGAATGTCCTGCAAGGCCACCGCCAAGCCCGCGGCCAATGCCAGAACGGCAGGGACCGGTAGCGGCCCGTACTCGGCCACTGCTTTGTCCAGTGGTTGGCCAACGACGAAGACCGAAGCCAGCCAGGGGTTTCCGCCATCGACGTCGAAATCAACGACCGGGGCCGTGAACGCCCCCGACACTCGGGTGCTCGCGTGCACCTCACGCCGGAATCGAGCCCGATACTCGTGCTCGCCCAGCAGATGCTGATGGATCTGCTTGATCGCCACGAATCGCCCATCCGGCCCTATGCCGAGCAGGACCCGGCCCATACCGCCCGAACCCAGCACTCCCAGAACGCGATAGCGGCCGATAACTCGGGGCTCGTCCTGAGCGAGCGGTTTGACAGTCATGACTTCGGCAAGCGTGGCAGAACGTCGGCGATCAGCTTCTTAGCCTGGTCACAGGCCGTATCATTGGCCCCCCAGTCGCTGATCCGGACCATGACGATCTCCGCATTCTCGTCGGCGGTTGGCCGCCCCTGGTATTCCACCTCGCAGTTGCCATTCGCGGCCTTCGTCCACAATTTGTCGATATAGATCGTGGATTGCCCTACCTGAACGATCTGGTATCGGCTGGTGTCCTTGTCGGGCCGTAGCCTTTCGGTCAGCGTGACTTCCACGGTTCCGGTGCTGCCCACATAGTGGCAGTCGCCGGCGGAACTCACGCGCCGCGCGGGATCACCGGCGAGGCCGCCCGCGAGCGTCGGGTCGAGCAGTGAGCACGCGTCGGCATGCAGGATCGAGTCGTGCGGCAACTTCAGCTGCGGGGCGTAGACGGTGAGTTGCTGCACGACGGCCGTGATCGCCCTCTCCGCCATCTGGCAGCTGTCGACGCCTGTCGGTGCTTCGGTCTGCACCGTCAGGGCATTGTGTCCACCGTTCTGGGTGATGACGGAGAGATCACACGTCAGGCCCGGGGTCTCGTTGCCGAGAATCGGCGTCCAGCCCACGGTTTGACCGGTCGGTTTCTTATTGCTTTCGACCTCGTCGGCAGAGGTGAAGTTGTCCAGTTCCACCGAGATCTTGTGATTGCCGGAGTCCATAACCGCGGTGCTACAGCCGGCATATTGCTTCTTCGGATCCCTGACCCGCGTGCCCAATTTCGGGACCACGAGATCGAGGAGCTTGCAGACATCGAGTTGCTGCAACTCCATTGTCGTGACGGTCAGCGAGGGATCGGCCAGCGGCTGCGGATGCCCGCTCTGCAAGGCTAATTCGCGCATGCCGAAGATTCCCGCGCCGACCACCACCAAAGCCGCCACAGCTGCGGCCGCCCACCGCAGCATATTGCGCCGCCCGGACTTGGCGAGTTCCAGCTCGTCGTGGAACTTGAACTCGCGTTCGGCGGTGCGAACCCACCAATCGGAGTCGGCGCGATGTGCCTCCATCCGGGCGCGCACCGGCTCCGGCCACGCCGGTTCTGGCTGAATCCGGCCCGCTGCCTCCAGCAATTGTTCCGCCGTGGGACGCTGCACCGGATCCTTGGACAGGCACGCGTCCACCAGTTCTCGCAGCTCTGGCGGCACGCCGTCGGTATTGGGCATGGTGTGCATGACGCTGTAGAGGATCTGCGGTGTAGACAGGCCGGGGAAAGGACTGGAACCCGTCGCCGCCATGGTCAGAATCGCGCCCACCGAGAACACATCGGCGGCGGGCGTGAGCGGCTGGCCCTCGGCCTGCTCGGGTGCCATGTACGCAGGAGAGCCGATGACCGACCCGGTGGCGGTCAGCCCGTCACCGTCCTGCGTGCGGGCAATGCCGAAGTCGATGACCCGGGGGCCTTCGGTGGTCAGAAGAACGTTGCCCGGCTTGAGATCTCGGTGCACCAATCCGGCGCGGTGGATCTCCAGTAGTGCCGACGCCAACCCGGTCGCGAGCAATCTCAGCCCACCCAGATTCATCGGCCCACACTCGTCGATGACCGTCTTCAGATCTGGGCCATTGATGTATTCGGTTGCCAGCCAGGGACTCTCGGATTCGGCATCACTATCGACCACGGCAGCGGTGTACGCACCGGTGAGCTGTCGGCTGGCCTGCACCTCGCGGGCGAACCGCCCCCGGAATTCTGGATCTTCGGCCAGGTGTTTGTGAATCTGCTTGATCGCCACCAGTCGTCCAGTCGG
Organism: Nocardia sp.; assembly: GCF_025465275.1. Classification (GTDB taxonomy): domain Bacteria; phylum Actinomycetota; class Actinomycetes; order Mycobacteriales; family Mycobacteriaceae; genus Nocardia. The sequence goes on from NZ_JAODNK010000075.1 coordinate 5,822, forward strand.
CGTGCGGCCCAACAGCACCCGGCCCATGCCGCCCCGGCCGATGACCGCGAGAGTGCGATTGCGCCCCAGCCACTTCGGATCCTGCGGCGTCAGCGCCTTCATGCCGTCCCTCCCATGACCGAATACTGCGCGGCGGCCAGTTGACGCACATCGGTGTCGGTATTGCTGTACACCATCGCTACGTACTCGCCGCGCATCACGATGCAGCGGAAACGCCTGGCCTCCACGGAATTCGGCACAGGCTTGGTAAGTTGGCCGCAGGTCACGTCGGCGAGTCCGGATACACCCTTCATCGGCGTGAATTCGGGACCGTCACGCAGTTCGCCGAGAAATCCAGCGTAGCTCTTGGCCGTGGCCTCGTCGCGCATCTTGAACAGGTGCTTGTTATAGGAGACCGCCACCTCGGTGACGCCGTGATCAGTGTTCTTCCTGGCATCCTCCGCGGGGCTTGCCAGGAACACGGAGTAGGCGTGCACCCCATAGACGACGAACTTCATGTCGGTGGGCGTGGGCTCCTCGGTCTGTACCACCCGAGTCAACAACTTGTCCGGATCTAGTTGCATCTTAGGCAGATCCGCCGCCGGAGTCGGGGTGTAATTCGCGAGCAGATCGATCTGTCGCTGGTACGACCGGGTGACCATGTCGATCAACTGCCCGAGATCCGGATCCTGCAACTGCGCGTACACCCGGATCACCAGCGACTTGTAGGCCATGACGCTGCCGAGCGTGGGAATGCCGGGCCGCCAATGATTGATGGCGGCAGGAAAGGCATCCACCGCGACCGGCGCGTTGTCGGCATTCGCTTGGAAGTCGGCGCGATCCATATCGGCCGCCGCCGCACCCGCGGCCGCCTCATCGGGAAACTCGAGTAACGACACGGCCAGGAACTTCTCCGACTGCCCTGCCGCATAGGACTTGTTCGCCGCTAGCGCTCCGAAGGCCGCGAGCGGGCCGTGGCCGTCCGCGGCGTCCGATTCCGGGCCAGAGATGAACGAACTCTCCAGCCCGCGGTAGTTGGCGAATACGCCGCCGCCACGCCCCACTTTCAGCTCCGGATCGATATCCGTCGCATAGAGGATGTGCTCGCCCAGCCGCAACGACTCCGCCAGCACACCCCGGGACCTACTGGGCTTCTGGTCGTAGTCCGCAGCGCCGGGCTTGCCGGAATAGGGTCCGTAATCCGGTGTGTCCCCGCCGCTTCCACCACATGCCGCTACCCCCGCCAGCATGACGAACCCGACCGCCGCAGCGGCGGCTCCCCTCAGCCTGAACCGCATATACCCCTCCCGAGCCCTCCGCGCTTTCTCGGCGGACCCTCTAACAAATTCGAACTGCGAGCCGTACCCCCAGCGATCCGGCACAACCGACGCACAACCTAACATCGGCTGGGCGACACGACCATTCGGCACCGCCCGCACAGAATCGCCAAATAGGTCCGCCCGTCATTGACCGGTCGGCAGAGTATCGCGAATGGTCAGGGCATCCTGCGCGGACAGTGTCGGACCGGGGACCAACTGGCCGACGATCTCCCAGGGAGCCAGGCGCGGTGCGGTGCCAAGTCCGAGAACCTGTGCGGTAGCGAGATCCGGTATGCCGTAACGAATTCCGTTGTCGGCGATGTAGAACAGATTCTCACGACGCGGGCTGCCCGGTTCGATTCCGGTGGTTCGCACGAACTCGCCGGTGGACGGCGGCACGAAGACGGCGTCGATGCGATCACCGGTCGGGCCATCTGCGGTGGCCAATGCGACCGGCGTCTGCGAATCACGCAGCGGCAAGCGCGTACCCACGAGCAGTTGGACCGAAGCCCGATCGGCAGGCCCCTCGGCGGCGTCCGCCTGCTCCTTGCCAACAGCGCTGTTCTTCGCCCAGGTAATACAGGCGACCGGGTTGTCCTCCGCGGTAATGATCTTCGGCGCGACGCTCGGGAAGTCGTCCACCGGTAGCGAATGCACGTTCGGGATTCCGGACAGCATGTCCGGCGTAACGGACCTGATGTCGGCCATATTCTGGGAGTTGGCAGCACGAATCACCTCGGTGGTGAACTCCGAAATAGACTGAATGCCATCGGCCAGCACGACATACAGGTGGGACCGATCCGACCCGTTCAGTGCCGAGACCTGGATAACACCGCCGACCGGCACACTGCTCAGTCGACCGGGACCGGCGTCGCCGGCATGCGGGATAGTGGGAGCAACCAATGGCGGCACCTTGATTGCCGCGTCCACCAGATCTGTCGATATGGGTCGCGGCCGTTTGCCGGTCAGATCGAGCGATTGCATCATGCCATCGCTTTGAAGGTTGAACTCGGCACGCTTGCCGTCGTAGATCAGATAGGTGTGATCGACCCCGTTGCCGTCAACCTTATGCGCAAAAACGGCGGTGGCCGGATCGGATTTCTTCATCCGGTCGCTGAGCTCCAGTCCGCCGGAGATCACTGTGGTGACCGCGCCGGCCGACGACGCCGCACCGCCGGATGCGGACAGCTGCACTGCGTCACACAGGGTCCACTGTGCCCGATCGCCCTGTCCAGTGCCGGGCAAAGACGCTGGCGCACCGGGGATTCCACGGAGAGGACCGCGCGGAACCGAATCGAGCTTGCTGTCCTTGATCGATTTCGGCGACTCACTGGTACCCGTTATCAAACGCGCCGAAGCGAGATTCAACGCCGGATACATGGTCAGCTTCGTCTTGTCGTTCTTGTCCCGGACTACGGCATAGAGCGCGCCACTGTCCTTGCCCATCACAATGTTCGCGTCACCGATCGAGCCCTGGGGCCGGATGAAGGCCATGATCGCGGCGCCCGCTACCACCAGCACCGCCAGCACCGCACCGGAGATCAGGGACCGGAACTGTGCGCGCATCGGATCGTGCAGCATGCGCACATCGCGGCGCATCAGCGCGTGATCGAGTCGTCGCAGCAGGAAGCGGTACCCATTGACCTGGGCACGCGTGGTCAATTGGGCTGGCACAAATCCTCCGTCGGGACGAAAACAACTCGCATAACACTATCGGGGTGATCAGCTGACGACGGCGCACCCCTCCCAGGGGAGGGGCGCGCCGTTTTCAGTACAGAACGATCGGCTTCTTCAGAAGTTGCCGAAGCCGTCACCGATCTTCTGGTCGGCGCCGAGGGCCTCGTTCAACGCCGACTCCACGAGCTTCGCAATCTCGTTCAGCTTGTGCACCGCGCCGCTCGACCCGTCGTGGCCGTCGTATTCCTTGCGCCAGTTGTCATACGTTCCCATGAAACCGGTCAACGAGTCGCCGGTCCACGCTGCCGCCATCTGGTCCTTGGCGCTTGTCATTTCATCTCCGGCGGCCGTCAACTTGCCAAAGTTCACCCGGAGCTCATCCCTCAGCGTCTCGATGATTGCCCGGTCATACCGCATTCCGTCGCTCATTATTAATCTCCTCTGTTGATCCGCAGTTGAGTTCTATCGCCTACACCAGGTTGGTGTGGAAGCCGATCTTGTCGAAGCCCTGCGCGTTCGTGGAATCGACACTCATGAATTCAGCTTTGCCGACTCCGACCTGTGTCTCGATGTCGCCGAGAAGCCTTTTCAGCGCGACGACCTCCTGGTCCCAGGTATCGGCAGCCTTTTGGAACGCCGCTGCCGCATCGCCCTGAAAGCCTGGTCGCGCGGCATCCACAGACTGCTGGGTGTTATCGAGAATTACCTTGACGGTCGCAACAACCTCCGCCATGTGGCCCTTGGCCTTCTCGGCAGCGGCGTGGTCGGATGAGACAATATTCGCGCCCATGGTGTACCTACCTTCACGTGTCTGTATGGATCAATAGGCGATGCGGCCTTGCATCACCCATTCGGAGTGGATCAGCTGTCTTCTTGCCGATGGCTTACGACAGCCACCTCCCCCCAGGCAGCTGCTCGATCAGCGCCGACATCGCTTGCGCGATGCGGTGCTCGGTGCCCGGTGTCAATGTGGACCAGACTTGCTGGTCCGGTGCGACCCCCGGGGCGGCCACAATGCGGCCTCGTGCGGTGTCGTACACCACGACGGCCCCGGGTGATCGGTCTGTGATGCCGTCGGCGTAGGCGTAGGCCACCACTTCGGCATAGGAATGGCAGGACGAGAGCGCGAGGCCATATGCTGTGGCGTCGGTGTCGGCGACACCGAGGCTGTACACGGTGCTCGCGTAATCTTCCGAAGTCATTGCGGTGTCGAAGCGTTCGGCCAAGTCCGTGGACAAGGCACTGAAGCTGGCGACATCCGCGGGCGGGCAGGGACCAAGGGCGTCGAGTATCGGCCGGGCAAGCGATTCGCCCGACCCGTCCGACCAAGTCGAGCGGATCTCGACGCTGTCCCCGCGGCGGACTGCCAACACGTGTTCCTCACCGCGCCTGGCCAAGCACACTCGCACCTGGCCTTCGCTGGCCACAATACGCACTGCCAGTTCACGATCCGGCTGGGCCAGCACGAAAAGCGCGGTGGCAACGCCCGGGTCGACATCGCCGCGAGAATCGAGCACGTGACCGGCGATGAGCTCGGCGCGAGCCTGCTCCTGCGCCAGCGCCAAGTCCCGGTACGAATCCTGCTGTGGCCCCACAGATAGCACCAGCGGTAAGGTCTGCACACCGAGCTGGGCGGCGAGCGCGATCACGCTGTCATTAGTGAGCGTTGTCATGCCGTCGCCACCTCACCGGTAGATGGTGCTGCGGGTTTGACGTTCTCGACGCCCGTGCTCGAGGCATTGAACGCGATATCCACCGGTACGCGTTGCGCATTCGGATCGACACCACCGAGCACCGCCGGCCCGACCTGCATGCCCGAGGTGAGCCCGAGCTCCGCATCACTGGGAGCGCCAGTCAGTCCGGAGCGCGTGGTGTGCTCGTCGTCGCCCTGCGTACCACCGGCCGCAGCGCCCGGAGCCATTGGCATGGAGGAACCCGTCTGAACCGTGACCGGTTGCGTCACAATCTTTTCCGATTCCGCCGCGTTCACCTGCGCATTGCCGCGCACGCGGAACTCGGTCTTGACCGGAGCGAAGTCGATCAGCCCGATCGGCATTCCCGAGATTCCCGGCATAGCCGGAATCTCCGGCGTCGTCGTCGCCTCCGGATCCACAGCTGTTGCCTGGTTGCCCCCGGTATCCATCCCCGCAGTGATCTGCGGCGGCGCCTGCTGGTCCCACGGTGTTGCGAGTGATTCCGTCGCCCCCTCGTAGGTGCGCATCACCCGCGCGGCAATGGCTTTCGCATCATCCGCAGCGGTATCGGTTTGTGCGAGTTTGGCCAGCATGGGTGCGCCGACCGCAGCGCCCAGCTGCTCGAGCAGCTCCTTGAGTTGCTTGATCTTCTCCACATCACTGGCATCCGGCATCGCCAACTTGGCGATTTCGTATGCGGCAGCGTGCGCTTCGGCCTGCGCGGCATTAGAGGCCGCATCGGCCGCCAAGGAAGCAAGCCAGTCACGCAGCGCCCGGATACGTTCGATGAACGGCTTGCTGTTCTTCGATTCCCAAGCGCTGTCGAGGATTTCGAGAATCCGCTCGTATTCGATGGCGGCCGCGCCGAAACCGGCGCTGAGACGCGCCCAGGCGAGACCGGCCTCGGCGGCGGGCACTGCGCCCGCCCCCGTTACCAGGTCTCGGGCCAGCTGCTCGGGCGGTCTGGCTTCCCAGACCGTCCCGGTGAAGCCGGGTTTCGTCGTTTCCAGCATCGAATACTGTCCGTTCAGACCGTCGGCGACGCGAAGCTGAGCGCGCTCTGCTCCTCGACCTGCCCGAAGTGACCGGCCTGCGCGCGCAGTGCGGCGGCCAGCTTGCGGACCTCGTCCACGCCGGCGCCGCCGGACGTCTGGAACGAACCGGCGACCGAGTTCAGCGTCTGCGCGGCCCGCACGGAGACCTCGTCCGCACCCGCGGGTGCGATATCGAGCTTGGCCTGCTCGACCGTCATCCCATTGGAGATCCGGTCGGCCAGCGCATCGAGCTGCGTGGCGGCCTGCAGTGCGGTCGTCGCGTCGAAACGCACGCCCTCGAATTCGTTGGTGCTCATACCAATCCTCCTCTATCCCCTGATCTCAGAGCGTGAGCGCTTTGTCCGGCGGCTCGTCGACGGCCTCGACCGCGCCGACCACCGGAATGGAAACACCCTCGATAACGCCGACCACTTCGTCGCCGTGTGCGCCGGTGACCAGAGCGGTACGCTCGCCGCTCGCTTCTTCGTCTCCGGATTTGTTCGCCAGACCCGCTCCCGAGGACATGCCAGGCATGCCCGAGGTGGACCGAGTCTGAGTCGCTTCGGTTTGAGCTGCTGCACGCGAGATCGGCGAACCAGATCCGAGCCCCTCGCCTGTCGGAAGCTTCGCCCCCGACGGGGAACTCAGCGGATTCGACCCCAGCCCCGCCCCCATCGGCATGCCGTTCGGAATCCCCCCGCCGCCCCCGCCGGTCGAATCATCCGCCTTGACGGTGGTGGTGTCGAGCGGTTTTCCATCGGTCGTCTTATCGTCGGTGGTTGTGGTCTTGTTGGCCGTGGTCGCCGTATCGGTATTGGTAGTCGATGTGGTCAAGGCGCTGACCAGCTGCTGGCCGGCCGTGCCGACACTACTGAGCGCGGTCGAGCCGGAACTCGCTACTTCGCTGCCCTTTTCGACAACCTTCTCCGCGGCGGTCCCACCGACGCTGAGGAACGGCTGGACCATCTGGGTCACCTGGTTGGCCAGCGACGCCACATCGGCGACATTGGGTGCACCGGTGATCGGGACCTTCATTCCGGCCGTCACGGCCGCAGCGGTGTGCACGGTCAGTTCAGCACGGGTATTGGCCGCGATGACCCCGGCCTCCGACAATGCGTCAGAGACCATCAGGAGCAAGGCCGGCAGTCCGGCCGGGGTTACCAGGAAGGCGATGTCCGCGATCACCTCTGTGACAAATCGTGAAATGAGGGCGGAGAGTAACGCATACCCCTGTGCGACAGCCCTTTCGGCGTCGAACAGGATCACCTTCAGCTGATCACCCTGCGCGGTGACCACCGGAACGTCGGCTTCCACCTGCTTGCTCTTGGACTCCGCCGCCTTCGCCGCGTCGCCCTGCCAGCTGTTCGAGACCGCGCTGGTCGCTGCCGAACTGGTAGAAGCTGCCGAGGTGAGCGCCTTGCTGATCGAAGAGAAGATCGAGACCAGCTCGGTGCCCATGCTGGAGGCGCCGGTGCCCATCGCGGACAGCAGACTGATCGCCGGCTGAATGAGCGTCGACGGATCAATCGTCGGCAGCGTAGGCATCTGAAGGCCGGACAGGTCCGGCAATGTGATCGCTGGAAGCTGAGGCAGCTGAGGCAGCCCCAGACCCTTGATCACGTCTGCCACCGGTGTATCCACCAGCGCCCCAACCGGACTGGTACGTACAACGTCCAGAACGGTGGGACTTGGTGTCGTGGTTACTACACCGACGGATTCACTCACAGGTTACTGAGGAAGGTCGTCGCCGAGGCCAGATCGGTGCCCGAATACGTGCCCACCGCCGAGAACGCGCTGATCGCGGTTTCCCCGTGCACGGCAGCGATTTCCGCCGCCGATGACATGTAGTTTCCCTGAGCGCCCGCGAACGCCAGCAAGAAGTCCTGCCCGATCAGCCCGAACATCGGCACCGCCGAAGCGAGCGCGCTGATCGAGTCGGCCGCAGCCGCACCCGCTACCTGCGCCGCGATTCCGGCATGTGTGGTGCCGTAGCCCATGATTTGTTCGAAGTCCGCCTTCACGTAATCGGCCATCGGTGGTCCCTCCCAGGTACATCGATCTTGAATGACACTACAAGCACCAAATTGGTTGTGCCAGAGAGTAAAACGAAAATTCTGGCGCAAAACTGCGTTAACGGACGGGTCTACCCGGCCATCTCCTCGTTGAACTGGTTGACGATCTGACCCCGGCGCTCGAACGCCGCCCGGGCCGCCGCAGCCGCCGTGGTGACCACGACCCGCTCGAATTCGTCCGGCGACATCCGCGAAATTTCGTGGCTGAACTGCAGATCCCGCAGCGCCCCGTTTCCATCGACCTCTGCCATCACGGCCCCGTCCTCGGAAGTCTCGCGCCCCCGGACAGCCGCCATCTGCTCGGCCAAATCCTGAAATCTGTACAACTGCCGACGAACCCGTTCCTCGAGCTCATCCATCGACCCGACCACGTGTCCCCCTCCTCACACAGTCCGAAGCCAGCTCTGCGGCTCTGTATCGTAGTCCTGCTCCTCGACAATCTCTTGTCGAGCGACGTCAGCCTCGGTGGGAAGGCCGGTGCGCGCCAGGGAGGCAGCGCTCATCCCGGCTTCTTCCAGCTGCTTCCGCTTCGCCAGCCCGGCCCGGGCAGCAGCCCGCTGACACAGGCGCAGCATCTCCCCAGCCAGCTGCGATGGATCCCTATGCAGCTCAGCCGGATCAACCTTCACAGCAAGCGGCAAACCTTGCTCGGTGGTTTTCACCCGAATCGCCCCAGAAGGCGTCGCCGCACTAACCGAAGCCCAACCCTGCCCAGCAGAGCTGGAATCCGCCGCCCCCGCGTCGGTCATGCAGAACCCCTCCCGTTTAGCTATGCGTAGAGATACCATACGACGTCCTCAGGCGCCAGCGATATTCAACGCCATGCGCCCTTGGTCACCCCCATGAGACGCCATCCGCACCTTGCCTCGCAGGCATCGGCACCGCCGGCCCAAGTAATATCAGCCTCCGGTGATCAAACGGACCGCCAGATCCTTCGTCGCTTCGTCCACCCCTGCGACCTGGCAACGGCGAGTAGCTATGTGCCGCAACAACTCCGGCCTCGGCGAAACCCCATGCTCGTGCAGGTAGTGCGGTACGGCTCCCGACCGAATCCACACCCCACCTGTGCGGATTCCAAATAGGCCAACACGGCAGCCCACGAATTCGGATCGAGCGCCGGCCGTTCGACGAGGGGACGGCCGTCAGCGCCACGGCCGTCGTATACCCGCGCCATGCGCGGTGACCGGCGAAGCTCTGTGGAGCTGCAGGATTCGGCACAGGCAGCGAGGCGAGCAGCACAGACGTAGCGGGTCTATCGCCGGATCACGTTGTGGCGCAACACTGCCGACCCTGGCCGCCGCTGGCACCGGATATCCGCGAAGGCACACGATCAGCTCGCGCAGCGCCCGTTCCCGCCAGCCTGGATTATCGCGGGCGACACGGACGCGGGTTGCCGTCACCATTCGTTCCTATTCCGCCGCATCGCATTATGCCATTTGCTGAAACAAAAAGTGGCCCAGTCAGTTCGAGTCGGACGCAGGCCGATGCGCGACGATTAACCTTATGTTCGCCTGATGTACAACCCATGCGGTGGATGAGCGATAGAAGATCGTCGAGGAGCTTCATAGGTTCTCGATCGGGGTGGGTCGTGGCGTGGATGACCGCGCTCGGGGATCGCTTTCCGAGCTGGCTGCTGACAGCGCTGAATTTCGGGCAAGCGTATCCGAAGGGTGACGAGGATCGGCTCTTCGAACTCGGTGACGCCTGGCACCGAGCCGCGTCCACGCTGGAGCAGCTCGAGCCCGATCTGAAGCGCGTCGCCGGCGCTGTCCCGCAGTACTACACCGGCGACGGAGCCACCGCGGTCAGCAAGGAATTCGACACTCTCTTCGATGCGGGGTTCGACTCCTCGATTCCGAAACTCGTCGAAAGCCTGCACAGACTCGGCCACGACACCCGCGCTACCGGTACCGAGATCGAGTACATCAAGATTCAGGAAGAGGCGTTCGCGGTCCTCACCCTGTACACCGCCGTCTCGCTGATGGTGTCGATGTACGGCGACGTGCTGCTGCCCGCCTTCCTGGCCGCCGCGCGCGAAGCGATGGCCGAAATGGCGGAAGCCGCCACAGAACGCATCGCGGCCATTGTGGCCCGCTCGGGCTTGGACACCCTGGCCAAACCGTTGCTTCGAGAGGTCGTCATCCCGCTCACCGAGAAAATGGCAACCAATGCTCCGCTGCGGTACGGGGTACGAACCTTGGGAGGGACGCTCGGAGGAGCCGTGCTCGGCGCCGGTTTGGACGCAGGCACCCAGGTCGTTCAGATATTGGAAGGGCATCGAGACGACGGCTTCGACTTGAAGCGGACCTTCCAGACCTCGATCTCATGGGGCGCAGGCGGATTGCTCGGCACGCCCGTGCACCTCGGGGCCGCAGAACTGCTGACCGATCGTTTGTCCTCACGACTGGGCGGATTGATCAGCGGCGGCGTGGGCGGAATGGCCGGAGGCGTCGGCATGTACGCCGGAGGTCTCGGCAACCAGATCTATGACCACTTCGCCGGCGGCACCCGAATCGACTGGAGCTTCGATCCGAAGCTGCTCGTCGGTGGCGCGGTACTCGGCGGATTGGGCGGGGCCAAACACGGCCTCGACAATGGGGGCGGCTCGTCGGGCGAGGGCACCGGGCGTGGTTCGCCGCGCTCCGATGTTCCGGACGGCGGCTCACCGAAACCCCCTGTCATCACCCCGGATTCAAACGCGGACGGCAAGCATCTGTTCCGGGCCTTCACCAAGGAAGCCCACTCGGACGTCCTCAGTAGTCAACCGGAGCACATCCAGCAGCTCGGCCGGAACCTCACAGAGGAGGCGCTGAAGATGCGCGCCGAGGCATTCCAGCAAGGCGGGTTCAGCGAACAGCAGGTCTCCAAGCTGGAAGAGCTGCGCTCACAGTGGCGCACAGTCGTGCCGCCGGAGGGCACCGCGCCCCACCCCGGCAAATCTGGAACACCCGAATTCCGCGCCGGATCACCCGATACGACGGCGCGGCCCCCGGAGCCGACGGTTCGGCCGAGCGCCGTGGATCGGAGTACGACACCGACCGGCCCGGGTCCGAGCACCCAATCGCCATCCGTCCCGCAACGTACTGGGCTCCAGCCGGATTCGGCTTCCGAAACCAGCAGGGCCGGAGGGGCGCCGGTTACCGGCGCAGACAACCGCGGCACGAACGTCGCTGCTACACAGCGTGGGGAGCGCCTGCCGGCGGTCGTGGCCGAGGAACCCCAACCCCCCGCGGCCCGCGAGCGCGGGACTGGTGCGCTTCAGGCGGATCCGATTCCGGACATCGTCCCCGCCGAGCTTCCAAAACACGCGAATCCTGCTGTACCGCAGGCTGATCCATCCACCCACAGCACGCCGGTGACAGTGCGTGCGGCGGGCGGGAACTCGACCGCGGCCTACGATGCGCTCCGCCGCCGTGCGGGTGACGAATTCACCACCACCCTCCAGGTACGTGTGCACCTCGACGACGCCGAAAGTCTTCCACCCGAACATATTCAAGCCATCAGAGACAATCTTCGGGCCGCCGTCCACGAAGCATTCGATATCGGTGCGACACTAAGCCACGGCGACCACGTGGAAGTCCATATCAAGTACACCGCCGCGGCGGATGACGCGCACCTGAGTATTCCGGTCGGCCATCCGGACGGCACTGAACTCCACTCCTGGTCGAGAGAAACCGACTCCGTTGCCTTGGTTCGGCAGCTGCGCGGTCATCTCGGATTGCCCAACGAGAACGGTGAATTCGCCCTCACCCCCGCGGATCTCCGCCTGATCAGCCACGATGTCATGGCTGCGAACACGGACTCTCCAGTGCGGGGCCTGCACCACCATGACGAGCAGTTCGGTCCCAGTCCGCTGCTCGATCAGCTCGAAGATCCGCGCTACCAGGAACAGATCCTCGACGCGGCGCGGCAGGACGACCACTACACCACCGACTTCGATCCACGCACCCAGCCCGCTGCGCGGCTGGTCAACGACGGGGGCCCGGAGGTTCCCGGCCGCCGCACCAACTGCATGGAGGCAGCCCTCTCCGGTTTGTTCACCTTCAAGGGCAAACCGACTGTCGCACTGGCGATGCGCGCCGAGATCCATCTCGACGGCACCGTCGCCTACTCGACCGGTGAGCCGTCGGAACGCGCGGTCGCGGTTCTCGGCGGCCCGTACGTCGAGTTCCCCGGGGATATCCCCGCGCAGTACCAGCGGCTACAGGACCTCATCGCCGAACTCGGGCCGGGCTCGGCGGCCTTCGTCCGGACGAGATGGCAGATGCTCGATCCGGACACCGACGAACGGATCTTCCGACCCGATGGCAGCGCGCGGTTGCGGGGTGGGCACGCCAGCTTGATCGTTTATCCACGAGACGCGCCGGGACCGGTCTGGTGGGATCCGCAGAGTCATGAATTCTGTACCGAACCACCTGCCGAATTCCTGCACAGGTCAGGCTTTCTGAATGCCATTCCCCTACTACCGGATGGGAGCCCACACTTTGCCCGAACCATTGAGCACGACACAGGACGCTTGGGACTACCTGGCTCAAGTCCTCTCGATCGGCCGGTCCTACGACCTCTACCCGTTCGAGCTGGGATGGGTGATCGCCCCGCGTCTGACGAGGGAGGAAGAGGGGCAGGACGCCTGGGTGGTGCTGGCCCAGATGGTGCTGGACGCCCGAACCAGGGTGATCTACCAGTTCCCGAGCTGGTCGGTGATCAAGGTGAAGGAGCGCTACCTGGAGATGGTGCGGAAGGAAGCACCGCTGCAGGGGTACCAGATCTATCCACATCGGATTCGTCTGCACCTGGACCTGACACGCCACGAACCGGACCTGGTCGAGTACGAGATCCGGATCGAATCCCTGACGGACACAACGGAAGTGACTCCGGAGTACACCCTGTCCATCGATCGCCGGACCATGCGGTATCACCCGACGGACACCTGGTCGGCGATGGCAGCGACCTGGGCGATCGACCGGAGCCAGGGGAACCTGGTCTGGCCGCTGGCGGGGCACGTCGACTACTGACCGGTTTCGAGTCCGAAGAACCGGGAGGGGAGCTGCTCAGCGGCCTCCCCGAATCTCCGTGGGATCCCATCGGCCCAGAGCAGCATCACCAACCCACATCCCATGAGGTTCGCAACGAATTACGCAGTGCAGCAGACCAACTGGCCGCGAGGCACACCGAGATCGCCACGGTCGCGGACGCTCTCGCCGACATGGCGCGTGAGCTCGGCACCGATCCGGAGGGTCTGCGCGCGACGGAGCTGCAGCGGGCTATGGAATCGGCGCTGAATGCCAAGGACGCCGAACTCGAAGAGCTCAGCCGACGCGGCAACATCCCCTCGGGTGAGATGGTCGCGTATTGGGACGAACTCCATGCCCAGGAAGCTCTCGGCCTCGAGCGCCTCGAATTCCGTCGCCGCATGTACGCGTCTTTCAGCCGGCTTCACGCCGAGTCGCAGCAGGTGATGAACATTCGGATAGCGGCGGAGACCATCGCAGTACAGGACGTCCTCGAGGCCATGGGTGCTCGACCGGCGGGACCTGAAGGCGTCGGCGTCCTATTCGGCGACCCGGTCCAGGTCCTGGTGGTGTCGCGCACGGTCGTCCTGGACGATCCGGTCTCACCGGATTCGCGGCAGCGGTTTCTGTCCAACGGCGTCAAAATGCGCTATCTGCAAGTGCGCGTCGAGGATTCGGGTGAGGTCACCGTCGTCGACGTGCGCGGGCCGACCGAATCGCCACAGGCTCATACGACCAGTCCGCAATCCATATCGGCGCCACCGCAACAGCGCCGCGCCGCTCCGCAGCCGGCGCCCGGCGCCCGCGCCCCGGAGCCGGTCGACCTCACGGCACAGCGCGAAGATCTGGTTGTACGGCGAGATGCGATGCAGCAGTTGCTCAATGAGCGTACCGATGCGTTGGGCATCGAGCCGACGCTGCTCGACCCCCGTCCCGGCGAATCGCAGGAGAACTGGCGCACGCGGGTCGACGATGTAGTGGCCGCCCTGCACCAACGACCGACGGCGGGCAAGGGCGTGACCGGGTTCCTGCCGCGAGTCCCGGTCGAGGATATTCCGCGCTTCCGGAGCGCCGTGGACGAACTCGCCCAGACCATCGCCGACCTCGATACGGCGACAACGGCCGTCCACCAGGCCGACACCCGCATCGAGGCGGCCTCGTGGCTGGAGACCGAGCGCGCCGCCCTCATCACACGCGGAGAAACCCTGCGGGAGTTGCGGGATCAGATTGCCGCGACATTGGGCCTGACACCCGATCGGCTCGAGCCCGCTGTCATCGATCACACACTGGCTCGGCTCCGAGACAACATCGACCCGCTCGAGAGCACCGTCACCGATCGCGCCGTTGAGGAACTCGCCGAGAAGTCCACCGATCTACAGCGAATCACCGACGACATCGCGACCATCGACGCCGACCTCACCTCGGTCGCAGCGGGCGAAGTCCCCCACGCCTACCACGACCAACTGGTGAACGACCGGAAAGCTGTGGTGCAGGAACGCGAATTCTGGCGCGGCAAGCGTGACAATCGCGCCGCGCGGTTGAATCTGCCGGACCCGGACGAAGCACTCGGGCCGGCGCACCTGCCCGATACCCTGGCAGAACTCCGTGAACAGGTGACAAGCTTCCACACCACCGTCACGATCGGCGACGACCCAGCCGCGTCGATATCCGAACACTTGGCACCACAGGAACTCGCCCGCCGCAACCGCGCCATCGACAATCTCGAGGACGCGGCGGAGCGATTCAACGAATTGAGTTCGGCCCTGGCCGAATTGAACGAGCGCCTGCCATCGAACCTGCCCCGCGAGTCCCCGTACCCCACCTCACTGGCCGAGGTGGAGCGTCTGAGCACCGATCGCGCGAATCTCTGGACCACCAATACCGAACTGCGTAAGCAACGCGCCGAACTCGCCCGGCAGCTCGGCGTGGACCTGGCCGACCTGGGGCCAGACCGCCTGGCACGCACCATCGACGACCTGTACGACACCAAAGTCCCGCCCCGTACTCGAGACGCGTTCAACGACCGCGTGCGCCGACTGGCCGAAGTATCTCGGCAATTGCACCCGATCGACAATGAGATCGGCCGCATTCAGGACCGCCTGGCCGAAATATCTGGCGCTGGAAAGGAGATTCTCGACGCCGCCGGCGCACGCCGACTTACCGAACGTGTCGGAATCGTCGATGGTCATGACCCGCGGGTGATAGTCATCGGGCCCCGAGAATCGCTCGAACATGCAGCAGTCGAACATGATTCAGCCCTAGCAGACGCGATTCGCCATGACGCAAGGTTGGCGAACGCGATGCGCCTGCCATCGACAGTCGTCGAGTACCACCGAATCGTGGCCGAGTACGACGGTCGATGGCGAACCGAGCAAGGCCTTTCACCTAAGCGACTCCTTGCTCGATACGGCTTGGAAAGTGTGGCGATATGGCGTGACAGCCAGGGCATTTGGCACCACATCGAACCCGATCGGCCGAACATCGGCGGGGGCTCGCAGTACAAGCCAAAGACTTACTCTCCCAAGGAAATCCCTGACGGAATGAGCACAAGCACGCTCGACACCAACCAGGCCCTGCTACAGGACCCGTTCATGCACGGCCACCCTGGTGAGGTCGATCGCGCCCTCCTGACCCCGGTCCCGGCCGGCGGCCGAATGGACGAGGACGTGCTGCACACATTCAAGGACCCGTTCGCGGGTACGGCCGGAATGGTGTTCAGGCTCGCCGTCGAGGCGCCGAAACTACTGGGGCTCAAGTTTCATCACCCCGACGACCCCTACACCTTCCACGTTCGCGTCAATCCGAAGAACACAGCCTGGTACAAGAACTACTTCGCGGACCATCCCGTGATCCGGCAACCGATGGTGCGGCAGTGGGAGGCATGGGAGCACGGCGACACCAGTACCACAGACTTCGACGTGGAGAAGCAGCAGCAAGCCGTCTCGCGATGGGCGGGGGTCCGGGAATGGGCGGACCAGCAATACGACGTCTTCCGAGCCGATGACGGCGACCTCGAACGGATTCGGACCAATCTCACCGCGAAGCGGGACGCCATCCTGGAAGCGCAGGCGGACAAGCTGATCGACAAGGCAGCCGAGGAGGCTGACAAGCATATTCGCCCGGATCTGGAGCGCATCGTCCGCACCTCCGGGGTACAGCTGCGCGACGAACGGCCCGAGACCATGGAGGCACTTCTCGATCACATGGCCTTCAGCGATCGCCTGGAAGTCCTGGATCTCTTGTCCGAGCCCGCATTCACCCAGGATCAGCTGCGCCAGATCAAAGACCATCTGATGCGCGACGAACTTCTGGTCAACGATCCGCGCACGGGCGATCCGGTCCGGCGTCCCCTCGACGCGGTCGCCGACGTCGCCGAGGCCTGGCATCGACTCATCGACGGCACACCAGGGCCGGCGGACATCCTGCTACTGCGGGACGCGCTGGCCGAATCGAACTACCTACGCGAACATCCGGGCGCATTCTGGAGCGTAGCCAACCAGCATGCGATAGCACTGGGCTACGACTGGGACAGCAACCGGACTTCGCCGGCGGCCTGGCGGGCGAAGATCGACTACACGCCTTTGCCTTTGGAACCAGAACCCGGACTCCCATCGCGCCCGTCCAGGTTCGAAGCACCGCAACAACCCCACCTACCGCGGGGACCCGAACCAGAGTCGCAACCACAGCCCGAGTCCGAGGCACCATCGCAGTCCGAGGCAACTTCTCAACCAAAACCCGAAGCGGATCCCGGGCGATCGCTCGCAATGCCCACGGCCCCGGTGCAGGAATCGAATATCGAACCACGCCTGGAATCCAGCCCAGAAACGCCGGTCGAAGGTATCGAAGATCCGAAGCCCTCTGCGGCAGAACCGGATTCCTCTCATATTCGCCGACCATGGCTATGGGGCGTGGGCACTCCCCGACAGCCGCCCAATCCGCCATGCGGCCCAATTCCGCCGAGCGGACCGGTCCCGTCCGAGCCTCCACCGAAGCCGCAGCCTGGACCTGGCAGCTCAACGCCGAACACGTCCGAGCCGCCCAAGGATTCGACAACACCTCCCGGAGCCGAAAGCGACTCCGACGGTGGACCTCCCGCCGCACCGAACCCCGCCCCGCCGGAAGCAAGACCGACCCATTCGCCGGACCCACTGGACGCACCAGACGACACCGAATCGCCGGATATCCCGTTCACGCCGCCTGACGATGCTCCTGTCGATCCGGGAACGCCGGGGAATCCGGAACCCTCGGACCCGTCCGAGCCGCCCGGGGTATGGATACCGCTGCCACGTCTTCCGGACTGGCTGGGAACCGGTTCCTCCGGCGGCTCGTCACCGAACCAAGGTGTTCCCTGAACCGGATACGCTCAGCCACGCGGCATGATCCCACCGTCCACCGAAAGCAACGGAAGCCGATGAGCGACACGAACAACAACCGCCCGGTGACATACGCAATGCGGTGGGACCCGAACACACTGCGCCCGGACCAGGTGATGACAGACATCGACGCACGATGGCGCAACCAGCGGGGATTCCACTATGCCGTTGTACTAGGCGACGTCGAGCATCCCGAGGTCGTCCTGGACATCGACTGGCGAAAACAACTACTCATCACCTATTTCCTCGACGAGTTCAGCCGATTACGCCTGAAATACCAGTTCCAAAAGATCGACGACGAGTCACTGTTCATGACCACCTCAACGTTGTTCATGTACCAAGGCAGCGCTCACGCACCGGCGGACTCCGCCTACCTCGTCGACCAGTGGCAATACCTGCCAACCGGCCGCGGCCACCGCGAGTTGTGGGAGGACGGCAAAGGCCTGACGGAAGTCGACTTCGACGAAGCAGATATCGCCCTCTGCTGGGAACCCACCCCCACCTTCGGCGCCTGGACATCGATAAGCCGCATGGACCGAACCCAGCCACTATGGACCCCACCACCACCGAGACGCTAGCCCGGCAGGCTGCGCGCCGGGTTTAATTGCGGCTCGACAACCCACGAACAGTCACAGTGCCCGCTCTTCCCGGATCTTCTGGACTATCGTGGCGACCCGGGTGTTGATGGCAGCGACCATCCTTTTTGCACCGGCAGGAGCTGCGAGAGGTGGCTCATCACTAATTATGTATCGACCGTCATCCTGGAGGTCTCGCCATCTCAAACTGTGCTTGACAATCCCGCGCGGCCCGAATTTGGAGTAGCCCTGCACGATATCGAAGCCTCCTTCGCCGACAGTCGGAGCGTCGAAGAATCTTTTCGTCCGCAGGGTATCCGAATCACCGAAAACATCTTTGACGATTATCCGTCCGGCGTCAGGATAGGCAGTCTCCTCCGCACCTTCGTACACCAGTGGGATCTGTGCCTGTCGCCCCACATCAGCGTCAGGAAGCCCGGCGACAAGCGCGTCGGCCAAGCCCACTGGATCGCATTCCGACACAGTGAATCCGTCTGAATCGAGTGAGGTCCCCTGAGTACGCTGCTCGAGAACATAACCCCGACTACTCAGCCGTACACCCATCATACGAATACGCTGGGCACCGGAGTCTTTTCGGTCCATACCGTCGACCGAAATCCTCAAATCCGGATGAGCGATCGCCTCCAGTGCCGGATCGAACGACCGGTCCCAGTTCGCGAACATACGCTCGGCAGTCGCCCGCTGCTGCTGAAGATGGTCGTAGTACAGGGAGGTGTCGCTGGTGTAGATGAAGGGACTCGGCAGCCATTCACTCGTCGCACGCTGCCACAGCGTGAGAAACTCCAGATCGTCGAAATGCCAAGTTGCGCTCATTTCTCTGCCACCGGCAGCACTGCCTCCGGGGTCCCGAACACCTCCTCGAGATTCTCACCGGACCTGAGGTATTCGGGACGCTTGTGTTCCTTGGCGGCACCCTGGCCCCCGGCGTTCGCGCCGGAACCCATCGGCGTGCCACTACCCGACGTACCCGAGCTCGATGTCGTCGAACTCGCCGCCAACCCGGCTCGTCCGGTGCTGACAGCTTCTTCCTTCACATCACTGCTCACCGCAACACCCGCGCGAGGGAATAGGCGGCTTAGCTGATTGTCCTTTGCCACCGTTGTCGTAGGTCCGCCAGAAGTGACACCCGACGGCGAACCTCCAAGCGAGGACGGGCCGGGGCTCGTCAGCGAACTGGTCAGGTCAGCAAGCTGTTGCTGCACCTGCTGTTCGGTGGTGGTCTGGGGCGTCTGCTGAGTCGTCTGCTGGCTCGTCAACAGCGACGCTACCGACTGTATGCCCTGCTGAGCCAGAGTCGCGCCTTGCTGGGCCAATGACTCTACGAGCGATGCTCCTTCCTTCGCCAGACTCTCGACGGCGGAAACCACTGTCGACAGAGTCTGATCATTGGTATTCGCCGGGGTGGTGTCTTTGGGGGTGGTGTCCTTCGGGTTGGTGTCCTTCGGAGTCGTGTCATCAGGAAGAGTGGGCGAACCTGGACTCGAAGGGGTTCCGCCGCCGGGGGTGCCGCTCCCGGGGGTGCCGGCGCCGGGGGTGATCTTCGGCGGAGGATCCGCGATTTGCGGAGGCGGAGGAGGCGACAGAGGCGCGCCGGGCTTACTGGTCATAGGCGGGAATTCGAAACTCGCCAGCGATTTGTTATGGGATTCGATACCCTGGACATAGGTATCCTGGAATTCCGCCCGAAAGACGTTTGTGGCGAGCTCTTCGCATGCCTCCGGACTCATGCCCGTGACTGTAGGAACGATCCTTTTCGTATCATTGGTGTAGTCGACAAGCTTTATCTCATACTTATGATTCCCTTTGTCCTCGACATGAGGCTGAGGGACTTTCGGCATCTTCAGGTGAGCAGCGCGCAACCAGCCGTAGGCGTCCACCAATCGATTCTCTATGTCTTGAATTTTTGCGGTCAGCGCATTGCCATCATTAATAACTGCAGTCACTGCTGCACCACCTTTGTCGGCTGATCTGCCACGCCATCCGTCGAACATCGGCTCCTTTTGTGATTCAAATTTCTTGAATGCCGCGTCCAGATCGATGCGCACCTTTTCCCAGTCAACCGCGAGAGTCATAACCCGCTCGGAGATGATACTCTCCCCGAAATCATAGAAGTCTTTCCAATGAAGGCTCTTGTCGTACCCCCATTCCGGCTGGACCCCGCCCGTCCCCTCGGCCGTATAGTGCTCGTAGGATTTCCGATCATTTTCCACCGATGCCTGAAGGCTGTCAGCGGACGGTATATTGGAAGTCCTGTCGGATGATTTACCACTGACATTCTTATAAATTCCGGTATCCGAGGCGCTCGGCATAGTCGGCACAGAAGACCAGTTCGGATCGTCACGATTCTTGGGCACATGGTTCGGCATAGTTACACTATTGAAGTCATCTACCGATTGAGCCTCGGTATTCACAAACTTCTTTGCCGCGAACTTGAAGGAATCGGCCATAGCATTCACGATGTCGATATGCGAGTTAACCTTATCGCGTAAATCAAGACCGGCAGTTCGGAATACATCAGCCCATTTCGGACCTGACCGAAATATTCCAGGCGGCCCAGCGAAATCATAAGGGTTGCATATGGAACCCGAATCGGTTCGGTTGAGAGAGTCCTGCACGACAAGCAGACTCCACATCAACTCGGTACAGGCATTGAGCCCGATCTTCGCCGCGTCCACCGTAAAGTACAGCACCTGCGGGTCTGCGCCCAACCCACGCACATCACTCCATGACGGAACTTCTGTTGGAGTCACCGACACCCCTCCCCGCTCGCAACGATGACACTGAACCGCACCTGCCTCCCAGCGTGCGCATTGCCCCATCCTGCCGCATCGTTCGCGGCGCGCGCCACCGATCACGTCCGTAGCGCTCATGTGATCATCAGTTCGAGAAACGCCTACAACTCACATAGCCGGTGGGCCGGCCATCGGGGCCCAGTCAATGCCGATGCGCTACAGGAATACTGCGCTGCCGCTCTCCTCCGGCACGCCCCGCAGTACACCGTCGATTAGGGTGGCGGAGAAGATTTCCAAGCTCAACGGGGGAAGTGCGTGTACGAATCGGGTCAGCGGAATCCACAGCAGCCAAGCAACCCACCAGGGCCGCAGTTCTTTCCGATCGACCTCACCTCTACCGCCGGGCCGGATACCGCGCTGCGGTTAAGCCGGGTCTTCGCCGTGGCGCGGTGGCGATCACCGGCTGGGTTGGGGTTCACCGCGACAGTGCCGCTGGTCCTCATGGCGCGACGTATCTGGGAAGTGATCATCGGTGCCGCAGCGTCCACGAATCCGGTAATCGGCTTGATCGAACTGTATCTGGGACTGTTGGGCGTGTGCGTGGTGATCGGTCTGATCATTACGGGCGTGCAGTTGCTCCGTCGCAATTCGTACGTCACCACCTACGCCTACCCCGGCGCGGTGATGGCGGTGCGCTACTGGCCGGATGCGCTGGAGCTGATTCTGCCGACCGGGACGAGAAGGGTTGCTTACCAGCAGATCCGAGAGCTGCGCCCCATGGCCGGGGCGATGTTCCTTCGCCCGCACGGCGCGCCCGCGATTGCGCTGCCCACCGAGCTGGTACCGCCGGCGGCATTCGAGCTGGTGGGCCGACCACCCGGTAGTTCCGTCGGATCGAGGGTGAATGCCGTTATCGCCGGTAAACCACTGCTGGGCGCAGCGGTTGTTTTGGGTGTGTCGTTGGTGGTCGTCGCTGCGATTGTGGTGGCGGTCCAGCCACATAAGTCGACCGCCTCCGATGCCGCATCGACCACGGCCACTGCGACGGAACCAGCCGCGACGCTACCGGATTCGTGCGTTCTCACCATCGAACAGCAGCAAGCGTACGGATTCATCAAGCAATGGCCGAGCGATACCGCGCCCCACTACCACCATTGCGAGTGGGACTTGGACCACGGCGATCACAGTCGGCCCTACGACTGGGCGCGGGTGACCCTGTCTACCGACCCATTCACGCATAACGATTCGACCAAAGACGAAACGACACCGTATCCGGTGAAGGCTGTGGGGAACATCGTGCCCGCACGAGGAGATCTCGTGCGGCCCAAGGAAAACAGGTACTCGTACCACGTAACCTGCATAATCACGTGGCCCACCTCCTACGGTGCCGCCTGGATCGAGATCGGCCGCAGTAACTCCCTCGGCACCCCCGATGTCGACGCACTGAAACGATCGGCAGAACAGCTCGCCGACACGCTTTTTGCGAACCTGCCGCGCTGATATCACCAGTGGCCAAGGCAGACCGCCTGAAGCGGTCTCGGGGCGGGTCAAGCAAGATCGCAACGTCAGATTTCACCAGGCGACCTCGTGGCTCCTTAGGTCGCCGTCGAGATCCAACGATAGACACCGTCACGATTCATCGATGAAGCCAGGCGCATCCACATTCGTGGCCTCGGCGCACCATCTGAGCTGTGCTTCCCGACGACATCGGCTAGATTCGGACGAGCTGCAAGCTCGACGAGAGCGGAGACCGAGGACAGTGTGAGTCAGGACAATTCGACTGTGGAATCGCCGGATGTGGGGTTTCGGATGGCGGGGCAGGCTGCTACGGCCGAACCTGGAATCGGGTTCGCCCCTCATCGACGTGCAGGTTCGGATCGATCAACTGAACCGGGCAATTTGGCCGAGCGGGTCATCGGGGAGCTTCTTGCGCTGCTGCCGGAGGGGTGGGATCGGCTGGATGCGGCGGTCGCCATGACCGTCAGTGACGAGACGGCGCAGGTGATCGTGTCGGATGCGCAGCATTCAGCGCCGGTACCGTTGTCGGCACGAATGGTCGAGTTGCTGCGGGAACTTCGGCATCGATCGGCCGAGTCGGCCGAGGGTCCGTGGTGGCGCTTTCTGGCTTCGGCCACTAGTAGAGGTTCGGTACAGATCGAATACGACTACGGCACAGATCCTTTCCCTGATCACCAGTTGTTTCCACCGCAGGCGTACCTCGCGGATCTTCAGACATATCCGCGCACACGGCTTCCGGTGTGGTTGGCCGCCTACGTCGGCCATGCGGACCGGCAAGTCCGTACGCCGGGCAATGCCGCGCACTCTCGGGCGAGCGATGGCGTGTTCGCGCCACGGGCCGAAACCGACCTTCCCGCGCTGCCTTTGATGTGGGCGCGCTGGGCCGCGATCGCCGCCGCCTTCGTGGCAGCGGACTCACCGCTAGGACCTCGGACCACGACAGCGCTCGGCTGGTTCGAGGGAATCTCGCGCAGCGGGTCGACCCTGCACGTGCTCCCGGGGGGACGGGCAGTTCTCTCGGGCGGACTGTGGAACGATCCGAGGCTCGACGCGGCCTATAACGACGGCGTCGCCATGCCGCAGCTGTATCGAGGCGCGCCGGACTGGGTTGCCGATCCCGTGCTGAATCCCCGTGCGGCGAACGGACTGCTGTCATTTTGCTACTGGTGGGACGGCACGGCGTGGCATTGCGGTGAGTCGCCGGCCGCGACCGAACTGAGTCCGGCTTTGCCGGGTGTTTGGAGCAGTCGGAGCGCTGCCGATGCGATCAACCAGCTCAATGCCCGAGTTTCTGTAGACGCGGCAGTGGACCTGGTGACCGCGGCCGAGGCAGGCACCCTGACGCGGTCGTTCGCCGGGCCGATTCTCGGTGGCAAAGCAGACGACACGCACAATGCGTACTACCAGCTCATGTTGGCCGGGGTCGTGACATCCGAATAGGCGCAAAGCCATTGGGGGTATTGACGTCGCCATCGATACCACGCGGCGTATATGATCATCGGGAATTTGCTCCAATCATCGTTACCGGGGGGTTGACCATGGCCGAACTCGTAAAGGTCGAGATCGCGGGGTTACGTTCAACAGCAATCGATCTCGACAGCGGTGCAAGCTCGCTCGACGCCATCAGGACCGCTCTCGATGCGGCCGCATCGGGCTACGAAGGCTGCTGGGGTCACGACGAATACGGTGACCAGTTCGAGGGCGGCGACAATGGCTATAAGGTGCGTCGTCCGGCCCTGGAGAACGTACTCACATCGATGTCGGCTCGGTTGCGGCAGTACTCGGGTGGCCTGAGCGACGGCGCGAACACCCTCGAGCGGGCCGAACAGAACAACACCGACGGCTTCCGTTCCAGCTAACCGGATGTAAAGCCCACGGGCGCGGCGCTTGTCGCGGTCGCTTCGTGGGCTGGGGAGGAGAAGTACATGGCGAACGAGGCCGCGAAGGGGCGCCTGGCCGAACTGGTAGATCTGGTTCAGGGCGGCATCGCATCCGTTGCTCGCGCGCAGGAGGAACGTGCCCAGCTCACCGCGACCGCGCAGGCCGCGAGCCGACGTGTCACAATCACGGTGAACGCTGATTGCATCGTCATCAAGACCGAATTCTCCGATGACATAGACGATCTCACGTACTCCGAGATCGCTGCCGCCGTGACCGCTGCTACCCAGGACGCGGCCGCTCAGGTGCAGCAGAAGGCGCAGAAAATCCAGGAAGCTGCACTGGAAGAACAGTCGCGCATCCCGGCGCTGTCGGAATTCTTCCCCGACATGCCAGACATTCAGGCCATGATGCCGACCCCGCCGACGGTCTCGACCGCGCCACCCGGCTCACCGGAGCGCACTGCGCCGGAACCGGAAGAGGCTGTGCGCTTTACCAATGTCGAGGAATGGGATCACGACAAATCCAGCCGATCCACAATCGCCGCACCGGGGTGGTGAGCTAGCGACACGCGGGCTCACGCATGGGGTGGACTACGGCAGTCGGGGACTTCTTCCCCAGCTGGCTGATGACGGGACTCAACTTCGGGATGGCTTACCCGAAGGGCGATCAGGACGAGCTGTTCGCGCTCGGTGATGCCTGGAAACACGCGGCAGCCGAGCTCGAAAAGCTCGAGCCGACGCTCAAGAGCACCACAGACCGGGTTCCGCAGTACTACACCGGAGACGGCGCGACCGCCGCAACCACCGAATTCGCAACGCTCTTCGACGGCGGCGAGCACTCCATACAGAAGCTGATCGAGGGCCTGCAAGGCCTCGGCCACGACGCGCGTTCCACCGCAACGGAAATCGAGTTCGCGAAGATTCAGGCGGAGATCTTCGCGGTCATGACGCTCTGGACGGTCATCTCGCTGATGTCGTCCTTGATCGGGTCAACCGCAGTCCCCGGCTATCTCCTGGCGGCGCGCGGGGTCCTCGCCAAATTCGCCGCGGAGGTTTCCGCACGAATCGGCGAGATCATGGCAGAGTCGGGTCTGAAAACCCTGGCGGCGCCGCTGGTTCGCGAAATCATCGTCCCGATCGGTGAGCGAATCGCTCCTCTGGGCGAGAGGCTCGCTCCGATCGGTGAGAAGCTGACAGCTGCGGGCGACAAATGGGCTGCGCTGAACAAGACCATTGCCGATAGCGGACCAATGGTCCGCTATCCGGTCGCTGCGCTGAAAGGCGGCGTACACGGGGGCCTGATGGGTGCCGGCCTCGATGCGGGTACCCAGATCGTTCAGATCATGGAAGGTCACCGTGACGACGGCTTCAATCTGAAGCAGACGTTCCAAACCAGTCTTCAGTGGGGCGCGGGTGGCCTGCTTGGTGGACCTACCGGCGAGCTTGCCGGCCGCAGCCTGATGAACCGTGCCCTGAAGGATCCGGCCAAAGAGCTCCCGAAATGGTTGGGCGGGACGATAACCGGAGGAGCCAGTGGCGTCGCGGGTGCCACCGGCATGTACGGCGCGGGCCTCGCCACCCAGCTCTATGATAACAACGGCGACTGGAACAAGGTCAACAAAAGTTTCAGCCCGCAGCTGCTCATCGGCGGATTGGCGATGGGCACCATGGGTGGCAGTCACCACGGGTTGGAGGAACAGGCCCACGTCGACAAGGCCGCCGACGTCGACGCCATCGCGAAACAGGCTCCCGTCGAGTCGGCCGCCGTGACCAAGGTAGATGGACCGCAGGCGCTGGCCACGCATCAGAAGCCTTCCGACGAGCAGTTTGCGCATCCGCAGGCCGGTGACGCCGCTCAGCAGGGTGGTGGGCCACGGTCGAATTTACCTGGGCAGGAGAAACTTCCGAACAACGGCCTCGCGAATGCATCGGAGCATCGAGGCGGTCAGAATGCGGAGGCTCGCAATGGTGCCGGCGAAGCGAACCGGCCGAATGCGGAGGCTGCGAAACCAGCCGACGCCGGAACCAAACCGTCCGACAGCGGAGCACGTCCGGCAGCAGACAATTCGGCGCGTGTCGCCAACGCCGCACCCGCCGATCAGAAGGCGAATTTCGTTGCGAGCGCCCAGGACAAGCCCGCGCAGGGGCCGGTGGCCCGGGCACCGGAGGTTCGCGCGCCAGGGGCTCAGATCGCCGCCCCGGAAGCCGAGCTGCGTCCGACTCACTCCGGAGCCGCCACCCAACCGCCGACGGCACGCGCCAACGACGTCGCGTTGGCTCGACAGGACGCGGCGCCCGCACCCGAGGGCGTGCGCCCCGACCAGCGGACCGACGGTACCCCACCCACTCGACAGACTCTCGGCGACGATGCACCGCGCACCGAGCCGCCTGCTGACCGGGATCACAACCGTCCGAACACCACGACCACGAAGCCGGAAACGAATACCCGTACCCCGGAGAGGGTCTCGAAAGACATTGCAGCGGATACGGATCGGCGTGACAACGATCCGGCGTTGGACCAGCCTGTGGCCCCGCTCCCCTATGTCGAGCCCAACGAAGGTCCCCGAGCTGCGCCGAGTCGGAACGCCGAGGACGGCCCTCGCCGCAACGGTCAACCCCGGGCCGCCGCAGACGACGTCGGAGATTTCCGCGGCGATGCGCGCCCGCATGATCGAGCCGACCTCACACGCGACGAACTGCTGAACCAAATCGAAGAGAACCTCGACGGTATACTCCCCGAGCACGGTCCCGATGGGAACCCCGACGCCGGATCTCCCGCTGTCCGTTGGGATCCGGAGGCGCAGCGCTTCCTCGTTCACAACGAGCTGACCGGTAGAGAACTCGAGGTCCACGTAGACGTCGGAACGTTGAGCCATCCCGATGCGGTGGCCGAATTCCACCGAGCCCCCGACGAATCCGGCTATCGCATCACCGTCTCCGACCGCGCCCGCACCGAGGACGTCGCCCGCGCGGTCGCATATGAGCTGGCCGAGATTCGGCTGGAGCAGGATCCAAACCATCGTCCTTCGGGACTTCCGCGGGAACCCCATTCGTCTGCGCCGGAGCCCGTAGAAACTCATCCCGCTGACGGCCTTCCCGCCGAAACTCATCCTGCTGAAGGTGATTGGTCGCCGCGCCCCGACGACGACTGGTCGCGGATGAGTCCCCAAGAGATCTCCGACGAGCTGGTCCGACGCTGGGGAGTCGAAACGGTCGGTTTCGACCACCCGAACCTGCAGCCGGAGGTGGTGCGCGAATTTGCCCGCGCCGTCGACGACATGCTGACCCGCTACCCGGACGTGGACCTGCCCAGGCTCGTAATCGAGCCGATGTCCGAGGAGTACTACGCCGAAGCCGTTCGGCAGATAACCCCCGACGGACGGGCGCACACCGACAAGCTCGTCCTGAACGAACTCCATGCCCTCGATCCCGAGGCAATGACCCGTGACGTCGCCGACGACGAAGCGGACGGCCACTTGGTACCCGCTTCCAGCAACCGGCCGATCCATTCAACGCTCGTTCACGAATTCGCCCACGCCATCTACTTCGAGGGACAGCAGCGCTCCGGCGTGACCGCCCACACGGCACTGCGCGATTACTACGAGACCACCCGCGGCGGAATGGACGCGGGGTTCACAGAATGGGTCAACCAACTCAGCGACTACAGCTTCAACGAAGACGGCCGATTCAATGCCGGTGAGGCACTGGCCGAGGCGTTCACCGATGTTGAATACAACGGCCAAGCCGCGACCGAACCAGCCAAGGTCCTGTACTGGCATCTCCTGGATAGCGCCAACCAACATAGCATCGCCCCGAACGGGTTCACTCGTATCCCCGAGGACATCATCCCCCGCCCGAACGGCCCGTACGCACCCGAACAGGCCACCTCGAAATCTGCACGGCCCGAAGGTCTTCCAGAGAACGAGGACCATCCCGACCGTTCCGGTCCCGAGCCAGATGCGGCCGCGCCCAAGCCGGAACTGCACCCCTCCGAGACAAAGCTAGACATCGAGGAACCACACACCACGCCAGACCCCGACGAACCGAACCGCTATGGGCGGACGTCGCGACCGGACGAGACCAACCCCGACGGTTCCGCACACAAGGACCCGGAAGACCGTGGCCCCGAGTATGAACCGGACCACCCCCGTGAGGAATCAGTTCCTGAGCCGCAGGAGCGCTCCCTCGACACCGAGTCGCCCGAGGAGCCTCAGAACCGAGATACCGAGCTCGAACCGACGAAGAACGACGACGAGAATCGCTCGCGCACAGCCGAACCCACGACCGACGCTCCCAAAATCGGCGCATCTCCCGACGAATCCGAGCCCATCCGGTCTGCGAACGAAGTAGATGTCGCTCCCGGCACGAGCGCGGGCGGCGATCCCGAGGCCTCGCCTGCACGGCAAGATCGGGAAGATCCTGTCGCCGAAATCCAGCCGGAGCAGACGTCGTCAGTCTCCCCGGACGGCAAAACCGGCCATCCGCAACAGGTCACGAAGATCCGCGACGAGCCATACGCCGAAACCATGGTCCGCGACGCTCGAACCGGCGGTGCCCCACATAATCCCGACGAGACACCGCCTGCGGTCGAAAGGCCCGTATCCGAGACAACACGTGTGGACACCGACCCAACTGGGGACGACACACGCGACATGGCCACGCACCACAAGGCCAACTCCCGGATGCCCGGCGGGCTGATCACCTTCGACGAACTCTCGCCGAAGGTGAAACATCTGGTGAATTCACTCGCCGACGCCGACCATATTCCGCTTCGTCCGGGTGAGGTGAATGTCGGCCATCTCGCCGAGCTGCAACAGTTCTCGGGCGTCGAACACGCCGTCGTGCAGAACGCGAAGGGCGACCTGCGCCTATTCCGCGGTGATCAGACCAGTAGCGCGATTCCACGCGACCTGCGCGGCGAGTATCACTTCGTGTTGCACACCCATCCCGAAGACCGGCTCCCCGGACCACCTTCCGAGGAGGAACGCCGCTTCGGCAGGTTCACGAACAGCATGCATAAGGACCTCGACTACAAGCACAGTCCACATATCGAGGCGGTAGTGAGCCGCGACGGACAGGTCCGCTTCTTCACCAACGAAGGAATCCTCGACGTTCCGGCGGGCGAGTATCCGAAGGGCGGACCGCTGAACGACCGCGGTTTCGTCGTACCTGTTAAAGGATTGGGCGACAACAACCCGGAGCTAGGTACGAAAGGTCCCACGCACCGCAATATTTCGCCGGACACTCCAGACAACCAGGGGGCGCGCCCGAGCGGTCCCGGCTATTCCGCCGGTCCATCACCAGAAAGCCCTGTACGCCAAGTTATCTCGCCCGAACACCCGAACCGTGAGAGTCCGCCTCACACCCACCCGAGCGAGACTCCTGCCGCCGTCGACACGCACATCGACCAGGCACTGGCGACGCTGGAGAATCCTGCATCGATCGTCGAGCAAAACGACGGAGCGATGGCCATCGATAGTCTGGCCGACTGGATGGACATCACCGACCCCGAGCAACAGCACGCGCTCGAAGACATGTACCAGGTGTCCCGCGACCATATCGCCCCGTTCATCGTCAAGGTCGCCGACGATATGCTGACGAACTTGAAGGCGCAGGTTGCGGAAAACCCGAACCTGAAGGTTGTCTTCGTGGGGCGGGATGGGCACAGCCTCGGCCTCGCCATGACTCACCTCGATCCGCAGTTCGTCCAGGATCATGGGCACGAGGTGACCTTGTCACGGGCCGTAGTGGAAACGGCTGTCCAGGATCTGGAGAACAACGCAGGATGCGACTTCCCAGAAATCAGCGGATTCCGAAATGCCGCAGGAAAAGTCGATCCCACCGCGATTGACGACGCCTATTTCCGGCTCACCGAGTACTTCCATGATCTCGGCATTCCGATGGGCGAACCAGGTAGCGAAATCGCCCTCGTCGATACGAGTTACAAAGGAACCGTTCAGGAGCTCCTGAACGCTATATACCCCGAGACTGGTTTCGAAGGCCACTACATGTTCTATTCCGCCTCGCCGGCGGATGTGCATGTGGGCAACAAGATCGGGTATGCGCTCGACCTCGGTGTCGACGAAGGTAATGGCGGACTCCCAGTCCGGCAATTGCCCGCTGATCGCGACCTCACGTTCTCACACCAGGATGCGCTGGGAACGATCGAGGAGATCATGCACGGGCCGCTCGGCAGCCCGAAAGGGATCGGTTCGGACGGCCTCCCGGCGCAGAACCTCCAACGATACGAGTCGGATCCGCTCGAAGGATTGAACCCCGCCACCGTCGCCGATCGCTTCGCCGATCCACTGGTTCGCGAGGCGGCGAAAAGAATTTCGCTTGTACCGGTCGTGCAGATAGCTCACCACATCGCCGAGCTGCGAGCCAATGGCATCGAGCCACATGGCGAACTGCAGGGCGGCTTCGACAATTGCGTCGATCGAGTGCGGGAATGGATCGAAGGTGGCGAGGCCGTTGATCCAAAACTGAACCAAGTATTGGACTCCTTCGTCAGGCGGGGCGACAAGGGACAGGTTCGGGACCTGACAAAGCTGCTTGAGCAATCCAGGCTCGATGAGCACGAGACCGCACGTGTATGGCGCGAATACGCCGACAGCGGACCGACGGCTGCCGACAAGAAGGCATTCGTGGAGCGATTCAACGAATCTCATCCCGCTGCCGACACTGGCGACGATGCGGATTACCACCGAGCTATAAGCCAAGACCCTGCTGACGAGCACGCCGACCGCACCCCGGTCGGCGATCGGCCAGAATCCCGATCGACCACTGCCCATCAGGAGATTCGTGCAGGTATCGACCCTGCCGAGAATCTCCGAAACCCGAAGAATCACATCGACTCACCACACAATGAGGACACTCGCCCCAGCGCGAATACGCCCGGCCGAACCGGCGAACCTGACAATCACCATGCCCCGGTCCAGCCAAACGGCGAACAACCTCAACCGGATTCACACCCGTCGCATCCTGCTTCGGACGAACAAGGTCATCACTCGAACGAACCAGAGCTGACGTCGGAAGAACAAGCCGCCAAGGCCGCGTGTGATCAGCTACCACATCCTGAACGCAACGCCCTCAACGATTACGCTGGCGATGCGTATAACGAGATCAACCGCCATTTGCGATTCGGCGAAGAACTTCACACGGTCTCCCCGGAGACCATCGATCTGATCCGCAGTGGTCTGGACAAACTCCCGGACCATGCCGGCCCGGTCAAGAGATCGCTGATGCTCTCGCCGAAGGACTTGGAAAGATTCTGGTACGACAACCACCCCGGTGCGAAGGTCGAAGACCCCGGATTCGTGTCGACCTCCAAGACCAAGTTCAAATGGAACCCGAACGTAGAGTTGACAATCGTGTCGGCTACCGGAAAGGACATCTCGTTCCTGCAGCCCCTCGAAAATCGTGGTGAGGCAGAGGTTCTTATTTCGGATGGACGGCAGTTCCGTGTGCTCGACCGGCGAATGAGCGACGACGGAACTCTGCGCATTAAGTGGGAGGAAATCACAGATTCACCACGACCGCTGGACCACATCGAATCGGATTCGGCTCCGACACTGCGTGACCGGGAAACGGATCAACCTTTCCCCGGGGAATACGTCAACGACCACCACGATAAAAGCCTTTCGCTCGAGCTCTCGGATTCAGCGACACCGGCAAAACCGTATGAGTCGACGTCCGAACGCCCCCTTGAAACTGCCGCGGCACCCGACCTGCAAAGCCAGTACCCGCAGCCGGCGAACACCCATCCGAACGAGTACTCCCCAAGGATGCGCGAGGCTATTGCGAAACTCGTAGAGGCGCTGTGGGATCCGGCCCGCGCCCACGAAGTGCCGGATCTACGCGGCAGTTTCGTACATCAGCTCGACGAGGCGGGCCTGCGCAATCCGGAAACCACCGATGCCGCCTGGCGACTGCTGTCCGCTCACGATGCGAATCTCGCAAAGTATCTAGCCGACAATCACACTGCCCTCCTTCCCCCGGTCGACGAGTCACATACCCCCGCCCACGAGACCACGCCCGCACACTCCATCGTGCAAAACGGCGAGCACCTGCTGCCTCATCCGGAGGATCATGCTGAAGCTCATGTCGAGCCTCACACAGACCCATCGGAGTACGAGCCAAGCGAGCAGTCGAACAACGAACATCCGGGGGACAAACCGCACCAGGATGGTCCTGATGCACAGGCGCACAGCGAGATTCCGGACACTGAACCAGCGGCGGAGCCCTCCCCCGACGAGCATAACGCCGTGCATCGCTACACCGATCCGGACGCGGACGTCTACAGCGATCTGAACCACCGCCTCCGCAGCGGGCTCGAACTCGACCCAGAACAGCAGAAACTTGTCGCCGATATGGCGTCGGGACTCGAGAAGCTGCCAGCCTACGATGGAACCGTCTGGCGTGGAACGCATCTCAAGCCAGAGCAGCTCGCTCGCTACGTTCCCGGAGCGAGAGTCACCGAGCCTTCATTCACCAGCACTTCACGGGATCCGCGCCGAATCTTCGCCAGCAATGTCGAATTCATCGTGCACTCGGAAACTGGCCGCGATATCAGCGCCATCTCTGCACGGCCGGGCGAAAAGGAGGTGCTATTCAAGCCGGGCACCACTTTCGAGGTGCGCGGCGTGGTCAAAGACCCGAATGCGGGCCTGTTCGGTATCACCCGGATCTACCTGTACGAGTCCTCCGAACACGCCCCGATCCACGAGACACCGGCCGATCACACCGGGCACGAGGGGCTGCCGGGCGATCACTCTTCATCGCTGGGTGGCGATGCTCATCCATCCGAGGAACTGCCGATCCGTCACGGCACCGACCGCACCGCCCTCGGCGACTCCCCCGAAGTCCAGCGCGTGTACGACAATGTCCGCAACGAGGGTGAGCACGACGTTGTCGTACACGGCGACCGATTCGGAAAGCCCACTACCGACGACAATTTCGAGGTCGACCCACAGCGGGTCGTCGAGGCTATCCGCAACAATCCCAATTACGTCGAAGGCACTCCCATCCGGCTGCTCTCGTGCCACAGCGGCAACGACATCGGCTGGGCCCAGCACGTCGCCAACGAACTCGGCGTCCCTGTGCGCGCGCCGTCGGATCTGGTCGGCGTCCGCGCAGTGCCCGATTCACCTGCGATCCTCCACAACGCCACCGAATGGCGGACCTTCCATCCGACCGAGGCCGACGGCACCACACTCGAGCCCACCGTCCACAAGCCGACCGACCAGCCTGATGGAAGGCTCCCAAAGTACGAGGAAGATCCCCGCGAGAACTGGGACATCCTCGGCAACGAGAAGGCCGGCGACGAAACAGCTCCCCTGTCGGATCGGACCACTGAGGAAAGAACCGCGGCTGAGTCGACTGAGCCGACCCCGGATGCACCCATCATCTCCGAAGTGCCGGAGGACCTGGTGTCGGAGGAAGAACCCACATCCACGCGCCCGGCACCGCCCGAAGATCGAGCGACGCAGCCGCTGAACGACAAAACCGAACCGTCGCGGCCGCGCGACATCAATACACACACGATCGACACACACCCGATCGACGAACCACACCCAGAACAAGGCCCTCCACAGGATCCTCCGGCCGACCAGCAGCCCGCACGAGATATCGAGCAGCGGCGGCGCCCCGATGAAGCACCGATTCGGAATGACGAGGAACAACCCCGAGCGACCGAGGATTGCGGGACCGAAACCCACCCTCCCCGTGCGCCTTCCGGTGACGCAGAGCATCAGCAACCGCACGCGGACAGGCAGGCGCAACCCGTTTCGGAGCAGCGCGACCAACCTACGGGTCATGACCCGCAGGCCGAAACACCCGCGCACCAGCTAACTACCGACGAGAACACCCACACCAAGCAAGACGACGATGATGTGGTCCCCCGGCCGGTAACCGAGGATGAACTCCTCAACCAGCGCGGCATGCCCTTGGCCAATCAGCGTGCCTTCCAACGGATCTGCGAAGAGTTCAACTACGTCATGGACGTGCGACCCACGACGCCCAGTGCTGTGCACTGGCTCGAAGAGGGTGCGATACCCAAACCCAAGCCCATCAAAGCCAAGTCCATCAACGAGTTCGACGTCTACCTCGGAGCACCCGAGGACAAGATCGGCCTGGTCGGCTTCTTCGAACCGGAAATGCCCGCGAAGGCAGACGTACCCCCGGAGCTGTGGGACAAAGTCAGTTCGCGATACGCCGAGCGTCTCAACGAATGGAACCGAGACGCCGAAAAGATGGCGAAGTTCGCCGACAAGAACGAGTTCTTTGTCGAGGACAAGGTGGTGTACGGCTTCGACAAGGACACTGGCGAACCTCGGCCGCTGACGGGCGACCACGACCTCTTCGACATCCGAAAGCCCAACGGAGACAGGCTTTCACTCGAGGAAGTCACCGCAGTCACCAACCGCATGGTCGACGAGAACATGGGCGCCATGCACGGTCCGCACCGCTATTGGCCGGAGATGGATCCGCCTGTCAACGAGGATATCTACCAGAAGACCAACAACAGCCATGGGCCCGGCGGCGAACCGCTTATCCGATTCAGCCCGGACGCCGGCCCGGTACTGGTCGACTCCTCGACCCCGGTTCCGCATGTCGTCGACGGCCCTGCTCACCCGGAAACTGATACACCCGTTGGACTTTCGCACGATACAAGCCCCAAACCGAACGACACGCAGTCTGCACGCGAGAAGCCGTTCAACCTGCCCGAGGACAACAGCACACCGCGGTCGCCCGGGGCGGGGCAAGCGCCGAAGCCCGAGACCGAGCAGCACCAGGAACCGGCCCAGCCCCACACAGATGAAGCCCCGGCTGTCGACGACACCACCCACCCGGCGACAGGGTCCAGCGAGCACGCCCGTCCCGGCAAGGAAACCGAGGCCGGTGTCTCCTTCCATCCGGACGACGAGGTCCTCTCGAACCTGGCCGAACAAGTCCCCAAGGACCCCAACCATTTCACCGCCGATGTCCACATCGACGAAACCGGCAACGCCCGCATCGGTGACCGCACCTACACCCCCGAAGAATTCGGCGACCTCCTGCGCCGCTCCGGCTGGGACGGCAAAACCCCCATCCGCCTGATCGGCTGCGACGCCGCCACCAACGGCTTCGCCGCACGCCTAGCCGCACACCTCGACGTAGACGTCCTGGCCCCCACCAAACCCGCCTGGTCCGACACCCAAGGCCGCCTCTACACCAGCACCGCGGAATCCCACCCAGACGGCACCCGCCGCCCCCGCATCCCACCCGACGGCGAATGGGAAACCCACCACCCCGACGGCACCAAAACCCGTGCGGCAGACGACGGATTCGCCCCGGGAACACACGACGAACACAAGAACGACCTCGAACCCATCGGCACGCGCGATCGAGCGACCCTCGACCCATACGCGCAGGAGGTTCGCGACGAAGCGCGGCTCCGCACGGGCGGCCGTGACGCACTGGACTCGGGCAGTCCGGCACGGGAACTCACCCGCGCCGATGTCGAGCGCATCGAGCGCATCGAGGGGCTCCGCGATGATCTGAACCGACCCGGTGTCGACCCCACGGCCACCAAGGCGAAGCTGCGTGCCGAGTTGGAGGAAGCGGGTGTGCTGCGGGAGGGCAAAGGCATCCTGCGCAACGACGGTCCGGCCATGCAACGCCGGGCATTGATGACGGAGGCGGGTCTCGACTTCGGCGCGGTGGCCGACGAGATCGGCCTACGACGTCCTCCGCCTGCGCGCATTGACAACGAGGGACTGCCGCTGCGCGGTGAGCACGCCGATCCGGCCGCGGTGCCGCGTCGCGACGTCACCTTCGCCGAGGTCGACGCGATCGTTCCGGACAAGCTGATCCAGGCGCTGGAGAAGTTCGGCGTGAGTAGGGAAGTCGCCGTGGAGTACATCGTCGACAACCACAACGACCGCAGCCGTCAGCGCTACCTGCCCGACCTCGAGGGTCTGGCCCGTCAGTACGGCATTCCCCACGGCGATGTACTCGTCATAGACCAGTACACGACCAAGCTCTACTACGAAGAACTCAACCGCCGACTACGCGACAACGAGGATGTCGACTCCGTCGCCGAACTGCAGCAAGCGGTCAACGACTCCCTGAGCAAGCTTCCCCCGGCCGCGGCGCCCGAGCTGTACCGGTCGCTGTCTTTCAAGCCCCGGAAGCTGACCGGCTTCCTCACGGAGTACACCAAAGATGCCGTCATCGACTGGAATGCGTTCACCTCGGTCGCTGGTGAGGTCGGCGGGACGTGGTGGGAGCAGCCGGGGGAGAACATCTTGTTCAAGATCCGGGGTGGCGTGGCCTACGACATCTCCGACTTCGCCGACGGCTTGCACTACAAGGATCCACCCAATCCTGGCCGGGAGCTGCTGTTGCCGGCCGGTATGGTCGTGCGAGTTGAAAAGGTGACCCCACATGTGTTGCCCGACGGAACGACGGGCCACGTCATCGAACTCCAGGTCGTCGGATCAACCAGGCCGACAAGCACGGCGGCCCATGACAAGTAGCCACAACCAGGAGGACGTACATGACGTCAGAACAAGTGGTGCCAGGTCCGGTGCGGGACACCTTCGTCACAGCCCTGACACCGGAGACGACCCACATCGCCGCACTCCCGGATCCACTGCCGGTGGGGATCCGGATAGGGCTGTTCGTACCAGAAGGGTCGTCCCGCGAGCGGATTGTCGTCCGCGCCGAGCACGACGAGACCGGCTACTTCCTGGACTTCTTCCAAAGGACCAACGACGGGGAAACCTCCTCGCACGACCGGGTCCGCGAGGACGGCTCGATCACGCCGCTGGAGAATCTCATCTTAGTGCGCCGGCACTTCGACGATCCCGAACAGGCCCGGCAGGAGCGGGAGCGCGTTGCCGCCCACAACAAGCGGGTCTTGGAGATCCTGCGGGCGAAGAATTTGTACCTCTGAATCAGAGGAACTACACGGTCATGACCTCGGAAGAAATGGTGCCAGGTCCGGTGCGGGACACCTTCGTCACGGCCCTGACACCGCAGACGACCCACATCGCCGCACTCCCGGATCCACTGCCGCTGGGGATTGGAATAGGGCTGATTGCACCAGACGGGTCGCCCCGCCAACGGATCGTCGTCCGCGTCGAGCACGACGAGTCCGGCTACCTCCTGGATTACTTTCAGGAGAGCAACGACGGGGAAACCTCCTCGCACAGCCGGGTTCGCGAGGACGGCTCGATCACGCGACTCGAGAACTACGACTGGCGTCGGCACTTCGACGATCCAGAGCAGGCCCGGCAGGAACGGGAGCGCGTCGCCGCCCACAACAAGCGGGTCACGGAGATCCTGCGAGCGAAAGACTTATACATCTAAATTAGAGGAACCACACGGTCATGACCGCGGAAGAAATGGTGCCCGATAATTCGCCTGAGCGGCGGCAGTTCGAGGTGGGGATGGTCTTCACCGATGTCGAAGAACTAGAGGATCACTCCCGCAGTCAGATTCGCACCGATGACTGGTGGGAGTCGGGATGTGGAGCTCACGCTGGCGGCTCCGTCAGCCCAGCCCGAAACCAGCCGTAGTACAAGCAATTTCGGCCAACGGTTGACCGCCGAACTCGCAACGCTCATTTCGCCCGAATGACGGGACTCGTCATCGATTGTGCGTAGCGCCATCTCAATGCGGCTGTTCTATCAACCTGCCCCGCTACACGTCGTCGCTGTGAGTTCACCGAGAACGGCACGGGCGCGGCTTGCGAGTGCTGGTTAGGATCGGGGCGGCAGTGTCGGGGGAACAGGGAGGCTTTCGGGCGATGGGCGAGGGATCCGATCAGCTGCGCATGGCGCGGGTCTATGACGGGCGGGACGACGGTGGGCGGCCCATGGCGGTGCGGGAGGTGCTGCCGGACTGGGTGCGCGACCAGCTCATTACGTATCTGGAGGGTGCGCCCGTGGTGCTGGCGGCGCGCAGCTTCGACGAGGACGAGTTCATCCCTGGCGACCGTGATATGCCGCTGAACTTTCGAACCGACGGGGTGTGGATTTGGTCTGGGTCGGTACCACACTATCTTCGCAAGCACGGGTTGCCGCCTGAGCCGGAGTTGGTGCAGCACATCATTGATCACGGGTATCGACTCGGCGAGATCGATGACGCGACAAAGGAACTCGCGACGCGGATCATTACCGGCGGATGGCAGGGGTAAGGGCCGATGACTGCTCTGGATAATGCGTCGATCGCCTTGCGGGCCAAGTTGTTGCGGGAAAGCCGACAGCTGATCGATGAAGCGGTCGAGCTGGAGCGGGTGCGCGAGATCGAGGCCGCGCGTGCGCTCCGGCGGCGAGCCTCTGATGTGAAGCAGGAATACACCAAGACGCTGCCCGATATCGCGGTGGCGCGTTGCCCGGAAACCGGTGCGGTCGTGGAGTATCCGATCGACATCGTCGACTTCGACGGCTGGTACTGGGATTCCGGGAATCCGTGGCGGCGGTCGCCGACGGTGCCGAAGAATTGGCTGACCATGTCCGGCGCGGCAAGGCTGAGCGAGCCGGTGGCTTTTGCGCCTTTCAGGTGCCAACCGGGGCCCGGTCTGCCGTACGTGATTCCGCGGATTCTGGCGAACGAGGGTGTACGCGCAGTGCTCAATCAGGTTCCTGTCGGACCCCACATCGGATGGACCATCAGCTATTTCGGGCCGCGACCCGAAGGGGTCAAGCTGGAGAACACCTGGGGGTCGAATGTCTACGACATCTACAGCGACGACGGTGAATGGCTCGGCTGGGGTGAACACGAATCCGATGTAGGCGAATACGATTTCGACCTGGCGCCCTGGCTCGAGTCCGAGAAACTGCTGTGGATCGCACCGGGTGATCCGGAGGTACAGCTGAATGCCGGAGCTACGGGATGCCCGTATATCGGCCTCGAGGGAGAGCACCGCAAAGCCGGGATCTTCCGCGGCGAGCTGCGGCGCAACGACTGAGATCCGCGCCCGCACCGCACGAGAAATGTGCACTGCGGGGGCCGGCGGTTTATGGCCGTGAGGTAGCGGTACCGCCGATGAAGGTCTGGGCTTCGAACGTGTCGTTCACATCACACCCTATCGAGAGACCACTCGTAGGACGCGTCAGCCAGTCCGACCAGTAGGCTGGGCGAATTCCATAGTCATGTCATCACGGGGGTTGCACAGTGACCGAAGCGACAGCTGGTGGGTTGAAGCCTGTCGGGATTTATCGCGAGATGTATGGGGAGGTGCGCGAGGAGCTGCCGATGTTGCAGAACTCCCACACCAGTCGGCGGGTAGAAGATCGAAACCTGGTGGCGGAGTACATGAAGACGGCAACGCCGGTGTTCGATGTGCCGGGGGATGTCACCGATCTGCTCGATACCGCCGAATCGATCCGCAGTGGGCCGTCGCTGGTCTCGGATGGGGAGTGGATCTGGCGGGTCGATTCGATCCACTATTTGGAGAACTACGCGCTGGATATTCCGGTCGAGTTTCTCGATCATGTGCGGGGCCGGAACTACCAGCCCAGCGGCGATGTCGACGTGTCCGACCCGAAATTCGACGCCGCGATCGCGGCCTATTTCTAAGCGAGGAGCCGTTCATGGAGCCACTACCTCTGCCGCCGTGGATGAATCACGCTGATGTGGACAAGCAGCGGGAGATCGACGAACAGACCGCGGCGCGAATGGGAATCACCGTCGAGCGATTACACGAGATCGACGGGCAGATCGCGGCAGATATGCGCGCCCGTGAGGCGTTGAGCGACTCCGAGCGCATCGTCGATGAAAATCCGAAGTTCAACAAGGGGTTCGGACCGGTGACACCGGAGAACACTATCGCGCCAGGCGAGGTGCGTGCTCATTACGAATCGTCAGAGCGAGCTCCGATGGGTTGGGATCCTGAGGTGTTTGCGCGAATCCGCGCCGAGTCCGATGCCGAACAGGCCGCGCTGACACCCGAGCAGCGCGAGAGATTCGCCAAACTGGATTGGGACTACCTCGACGGTCTCGACGACTCCGACAACTATGCGCCCGACAGCTTGCAGGACAAGATGCGCGATGTCCCTGGATTCGACAAAGATCTGAATCCATTTCCGCTCACCGGGAAACCAGAGGAAAACCAGTAATCCGACGATCCGATCGCGAACGGCAGCAACTCTGCCCGTCGATCGATGGCTCGGCAGAACGACGGCGATGCCGACCGTACGGCCGGTCTAGGATCAGCTTTGCCACTGTTCGGAGTTCGGAGAACCCGCTTGCCAGAGGAGAGCCGAGGAAGCAATGGTCGCCTGGATCACCAGCGCAGAGGGCCTGATAACCGTTCGCGCGGGGGACGGCCGATTGCATCTGCCGAGCTACCTGACCGAGCAACTGGAGGACCCCCGAGCATGACGAATGGCGAGAACCCCTCGGACTTTTCGACCAACAAGCTGCGCGATACTCTGGTTGATCAAGCCAGAAGCGTCGGTCTCCACGACAGGGCGGACGCACTGGCCGCCCTGCCGGATATGCTTCCACCGCTCTCGACCATGCCACTGATCGTCGACACCGACATCGGTGGCGACCCGGACGATGCTGTGGCGATCGCAGTTGCCGCCGGACGGCCAGAGCTGGCCCTCGTCATCACCAGCGACGAGCACCGAGGTCGCCGCGCCAGACTCGCGCGACATCTGCTCGACCTGCTGGGCCGACCCGATGTGCCAGTTGTCGCCGGCAAAGATCTGGGAAATGAGAAGTACTGGGCAGCAGACGGACTCGTTCCAAATGAGGTACCAGAGCAGAGCGACGACCTCCTCGCCGCAGTCCAGCAGGTGTTGGCCCGAACCGACAGCAAAGTACGCTGGCTTGGCATCGGCCCCATGTCGAACCTTGCAAGAGTCGTCACCGAGATTCCAGACGCCACAGCACGACTGATCGTCACGCAGATGGGCGGCGGTCTTAACTACCGACACAACGACCGCGCCGAGCACAATATTCGACTCGACGTGGCCGCAGCGCGAGAGGTGTTGCGCGCCGGGCCGCGAATGTGGATTGTGCCGTCGGACGTAACCTTTCATCCTGACAACGAAATCGACTCGAGCTCAGCCGAATACGAATTGCTCGCAAAGTCCGACGGTGCGGGTCTGCTGATCCGTGCCCATATGGATCAGTGGTTCGCGAGCTTTCATCCAGGCACCATGCAGCACGACGCGATGGCTCTCGCGCAAGCCTTGGGGCTCTCGTTCCTGCGGTTCGGTCGCGTCAACGTGGGCCTCGACGAAATCGGAAGGATGACCGCTGGCAAGCACCAAGTCTCCCTGACACGTTCCGTGGACTACGCGGCATTCCGATCGTGGTTGCTGAACCGCCTCGACCAGGTGCTGAGCCACAACCCTTCGACGACTTGATGGGGCAGTCGACTCGAAATATAGAGTCCCCTACATCTGGCGAGAGCAACTTCGGCCACCGGCCGGAGAGGATGCATTGAGAGGCGACGAGTGTTCCACGAACGCAACACCTGCCACTTCTGTGGTCGATTCGTTTTGGAAGTCGAAGGGTGGGCGGAGTCGGTTCAGCCGTACCACGTGATCCTGGCTCCCTGGGACGATGAAGCCAATTTCTTCGAAGGGTCGTTCCACCTGGAATGTGTACGCAGGTTTGATCGCCGGGTAGAGTTCCGGGCAGCGGTCGTCGACTGGATCACCTGTGTCAATGACCAGGTCACAGTTCTCGGCGAGGACGGGCAGAACCACGGGATTCCGCGTACCGGACTCGGTTTCACGAACCTCGTCGCCGAGCTGCCTACCGGGGAGATATATGAGGATCCGAGATTCAATCAGTGGGTGCTCGTCGAGTACGCGGGGCCATTCCATTTCCTCGCACTGAAGACCGCGGAGGCACTCGGACGGGGGGAACGAGTGCGCGGCAACGAGGGGCAGCGAGCGGTCGTCCTGCCCGGGGATCCGGGCGCGGAGATCTCGGCGTGGAGTTTGATACACCTGCTCGACTTCTTGGCCGTGCACGATTTGTATCAGCCGATGCTGGATGCGTTCGAACCCGATTATGAGTTCTGGGATGGCGGCCAGGGGAGAGCCGGATTCATCCTGAACTACTCCCTGTCGGCCTTGCGTCCGATCCCGGAGGATGTCAGTGAGTTCTTCCGCCGATACCTGCCCTCGTATGTGCTCAAACGGCTGGAGGACGCCTGAAGTCAGAGCGGTCGAAAGCGGTCTGCAGCAACAGAATTAC
The DNA here is from genome assembly GCF_025465275.1 of Nocardia sp. Taxonomy (GTDB): domain Bacteria; phylum Actinomycetota; class Actinomycetes; order Mycobacteriales; family Mycobacteriaceae; genus Nocardia. Next base: position 47,918 of record NZ_JAODNK010000075.1, read on the forward strand.
AGCTGTGGTCCGCTAACGGGCGATAGAAACCCCCTGGTCTGGTCGCGCCAGCGTTGACCATCTGCGTACGGCGTTGGCCGGGAGGTCGAAGTAGGCAGTCGATGGCACCCGGAGGCGCGATGCCGATGCCCTCCCCACCCAGCGGAGAGGGATGACAATTAGTCCTCGCGCAGTGCGTACCTACTGCGAACGCTTCGATCGCGCTTCACGCTCGGCGAGATCGCGCTCGAGCTCCGCCTTCCAGCGCGCGGTATTGCTGCCGTCCAGCTGTCCGGCGAAGGCCCGGCGGGCGGCCTCCACAAGTTCCTCTGTGGCGTTCGGATGAGCGCGGGCGATCGTCTCCAGGGCACCTTCGGTTTCGTCGTCGAGCCCGGTCCCAGTGGGGATCCCACGCCCCGCCAAAACCTGTGACAATACGCGCTCGAAACTGCTCTGCAACTGTTCTCTGGTGGGGTAGCCACGCCGCACGTTCGGTCATCTCCTCTGTCGAACGGACCTTCAGCATTACACACCGTGCCCGAGAACCGATCTACGAACGACTAGGAAGCGTCGACCGAGTTCGATCTACCTGTACCACCAGCGGACTATCTTCAAGTAGTGCGTCGCCGTAGGCGAGAGTCTGTACCTGCCCGGTGAAAATCACTGCCTGCTTGAGGGATTAGCCCGCAAACAACACCCGACGACGAGACTGTCGCGATCAACCTGAACGCTCTTCACGCTCGGTGAGCGCGCGATCTCTTTCTGCCCGCCAGCGTGCGGTATTGCTGCCATCCAATTGCCCGGCGAAGGCACGGCGAGCTGCCTCTACGAGATCGTCGGTGACATCCGGCCCGGCGCCGGCGATCGCCCACAGGGCATTCTTCGTCTCTTCGTCCAACCCGGAACAGCTGAGGAGACCACCGCCCGACAGGATCCGCGACAGTAGGTAGTCAAAACTGTCCTGCAATTGCTCCTTGCTGCGTCGACCACGCTGCACGCCCGAATCACCCTCCGTTGAACTGATCTCAGCATTACATATGGCCGCCCATCGCACGGCGGGCGAAGTCGTGAGAAGCGATAACCGCACAGCGCTCGTGCGACGAAAACCGCTGCAGGAAGCATTGTTGGAAGTCGGCTGATAGAAAACGAGACGTGGTCGGTCCGTAGGCAGCCGGGTCGACAGGACGACGCGGAGACCATCGATCGGAAGGGAGGGACGGTGTGCGGCATGGACGTCCCAGTGAGGAACAGCTGAAGCTGAACTTCGAGGATATGTTGACGCGGGTTCTGGAAGGACGTGGTCTCCGGACCGAGACCGGGCTCGACAGCCCCACTAGGGCCACGTTGACGGAGATTGCCCGAGCGCACCCGAATGTCACCGACGAGCTTGTGGAGGTCGCACGTCGCGCCTTCGCCGGGCAACTGGACGGCAGCAACTCCGCGCGTTGGCGTGCCGAGACGGACCGGATGCTCGCCGAGCGAGCGGCGCGATCGAAGCGCTCATAATTGAGGGCGTCTACATGGAGTGATGACCAACCGTGGCGCTACTGATCTACTTCCGCCAGATTCGCGATGACCCCGCCGAGGTGGAGTACTGGTTCGGGGAGACCCGCGAACACCTCAGCCGCACCCCTGATCATACAAAAGGCCGAGAAGATCACTCGCACGCCACCGTCGGTCACATCATGCGCCGAGCTACGCGCGAAAAGGCATGGCCTGCACACGGTGTGATTGCTTCTTGATCGACGGTCACTGTTGGAGACTGGATCAATTGGGCTGCACCGCTGATTCAGCGGCGTAAATCGCTGATCTATTGGCGATCCTGACCCGTTCCAGGACACGTCCTCATGGTCGGGCGGGTCACCGTTCCAGGAGAAGAACCCAGTCGACCCACACTCCGTGCGGACGGCGGCCGGTGCCGATATGGTCAGCGGCAGGCTTGAGAGTCGCTCCCGCAGTGCGCTATCCGCTCAATCGCACCGAGCGGGTCAGTAGTCCGCGGCCCGGTGTGGTGTCACTGCGGGCCTTGCGCGATCAGTGATCGGGCTGCGAGCAGATCGCAGGGAGGGGATACGGATGGCCGAGGACAACGCCCTGACCGGCCTGCGAAACGACGCACACGCGGGTATCTTCTTCGATGCTGCCGCAGCGAGCACGATGGCCCAGCAGTGCGCAGGCATGCTTTCCGCGGTGGACTCGGCTATCGGCGTATTTCAGCGGGCAAAAGAGGTACAGCCGCTGAATCAGCGGAGTTCGGGCGCCAAGCTGGCTGACAAGTTCAATGCTGTCGCAAGGAATCTGATCGACACGGTGTTGAAGGATCACAGGCAGGTTCTCACCGCCATGGGCGAGTCGTTCGGGGCGGCCGGTCAGATATTTACCGGCGTCGATCAGGCGTCGGCCGACGTGTTCAAGAACGGAACGTTCACCGATCAGCAAGCGACCCTTGCCTTTCAGAAGTACCGTTCCGTCAGTGGCCAACCTGGTCTGGCGGTACAGGCAGGCGAGCAGCCGAGTCTGGCGGTATCCGCGACCGGGCAACCGGGACTTGCAGTGCAACCCGCCGGACAACCCGGATTAGCCGTGCAACCCGGCGGACAACCCGGACTGGCAGCACCGGCGGGTACGCAACCCGGCACGAACCAGTCGACCGTACTAGCCGGCGCGAGGGACAAGGTTGCGCTCGACTCGGCGGGGGTCGAGCCGGAGTACAGCGCGCAATACGAGTGGGACGACTTTCATAATCATTGGGACTACGTCGATGGGCAGCGGATCGGCGATCAGCTCACGAATCTCGCGCAGGACTGGCTCACGGCTCAGACCTATTTGGGGTCTCAGTCGAACACCTTCCGGAGTGCCACCGAGAAGTACCTCCAGGACTATCAGGGATCGGCCGCGACCGACGAACAGGTTTGGGCGTCACCGGCTGCGAAGATTGCTAAAACCGCGGTCCAGAAGTATCTCGAGAATCTGGGCGCGCTGACCGGTTCGATGGAGTACATGAGCACCAATCTCACCTCCGCTCAGAGCTGGCTCACCAACCTGCAGAACCACCTGCCGCACAAGAGCATTGCCGACACCTACCCGGATACATCGCACAAGGCAGAAGTCGAACAAGCGATGAAGGCCATGCGGCAGGCGTGGGAAACCTATTACGTCGCGGGCGTCAAGGATTCCAGCGCCAACATTCCCATCCTGCCCGACCCGAGATCTACGATCGCGGCGCCGACGGCGAAGGTCGATACCGCTCCGGCGCAACAGGGGAATCGCTCGCAGGGCGGCGACAATTCGAACGATGCCTCGAACCCGAACCCGACCACTCCCGACACGACAACGGACACCACAACCACCGATCAGACCCCCCAATCTCTGATCACACAGGCCGGCGCGGTGATACAAGCGGGCATCCAAGCCGCCCAATCGGCTGTGGAGAAGGCCACAACGGCCGTTCAAGACGGTCTGAAAACCGGCACCGACACAGCTCAGAGTTTGCTCAACCAGCAACTGCAGCAACTGGGCCTGATCCCGGGTGGTGGCAGCCCGTCCGGAGGGTCACCCGGCGGCGGAGGCCCCGTCAGCAACCTGGTCGGTACGCCGCCGAATTCTCAACTCTTCCCCCGCGCCGCCGGTCCGGTGACGACGGACGAGTCGACGATCGTCAGCACTCCGAGCGCCGGGTTGGCGGCGACCACTACCGGGTCCTCCGGCCCGACGGAGGAGCGTGCCGAATTCCTCACGGCCGGTCAGCATCTCGGGGAGGTGCTCGGAGAGCTGTCCGACGCCATCACACCGGTTGCCGAGCAATGACAGCGTCCTGGCAGTTCGCTGAAGCCGAGTTCTACGTCCTGTGGATGGATCAGACGGGAGAGGAACCGCCCGAACCGTTTGCCTTCACGTCGGCGACCAGGACCCCGGAAGACTTCCACAGCGAACTGCGGGAGGCGCGTAGGCGCCTGAACCACAAGCTGGACAGCGACTTCCACCGCGTCTTCGACACACTCTCCCACCCCGACCTGTACCTGACCGCCTACGGGTGGAGCCAGCAGGACCCCTGGGGCGCGGACTCCCAGATTCGTGTGCGCGCGGTCAGGAAAGGTCCGAAAGGTTATGTGATAAGCCAGCTTCCGGGTGCGACATATTGGCGTCGCGGCGGGTATACCGTTGTCGAGTGCGACCCGCTCCAGCTGTCCGATGCCGTCGCCGCGGCCATGCCGTCCGCTCCGCGCGGCCGCCGGGGAGATTTAGCCCTCGCCTCTCGGGATGAGAACCTGGACTATGACTTCGGCCATTCTGGCATCGCCGCACGATCGGACTCCCCGATATCGCGAAGCGCCGAATTCCTCGAAACTCCGATCACGACGGCGGGCGTTGTCCACATCGTCCAGGGCAGCTCGGTCTTCGGCCCTCGCGGCATCGCTCGCTTCGAAGTTCGCTTCCGAGACCTCGCCGACGACGGCCGGTACGCCATCACCTCGAACCCGGAACAGGCTCTCGCCGTGGACGAACCACGATTCGCCTCGGTGCTCGACGATTACATCGCAGCGGTCATTCAGAGGATCGATGACGAACGCGGCTGACCGTGCGGATCGCTCCTCAACGAAGTAGCGAAAACACTGCCACGGCACCGTAGATCACCGCGCACCGAACCGGCGCCGAAATTCAGCGATGCCATGGAGTACGAGGATTGGCCGTCGTCGCAGGACCGCGGTGGGCCCACCAGCCGGGGCTGGTGAACTGGCCTACTCGGAACCCAGCTCGGGATAGAAGCCGCGCTGGAACGGCTGCAATTGCGAGACAGCCAATTGCCCGCCCCCGCGGCAGATCGGGCATACCCGATCCCCCGCGCATTCGGGGCAGGTGCGCTGCCCGGTCACCGCATCGGGCAGCCAGCCGCGGCCACCACATTCGGGGCACACGCCCAGGCCGTCGCACTCGTAGCAGAGCACATAGCCCGCGCTGACCGAGTCCGACGTGCGGCTCGGGTCCGGCTGGTCGGCTTCCTGTGGTGTGGACAGGGCTCGGGCCGGTGAGTTCGCGCTGTACAGCACGGTGGGTGTGTGGTCGGGGACGCGGATTTCGATGGTGCTGCCGTCTCGGTAGCCGGCCACGAGGGTGCGGTTCACCTCCCGCGATTCGGACACCTCCCAGCCCGCATCGGCCAGCATGCGGGCGCCTCGGCGCACGGTGTCGGCGGCGTTGACAGATTCGGGTCGCTGTCCCCGGAAGGTGGTCGAATACCGGTATTTCACCGGTTCGGCCCAATCGGAGACGGTCGGTTCGCTGAGGAAGAGCAGCATGAGGTCCGCGCCCGGGGTGAGCTGTTCGATGAGCTCGACCAGCTGGGCACGCAGCACTCGGCCCAGGCGGTCCAGTTCCGCCCGCGCACCTGGTATTTCACCCATGCCAACTCCCTTCTGGCGGGACACTATCATCTGCCGAATGCCTGGTCGGACTATGGACCACCACGGTATGGGAGGAGTTGCCAGCCCCTCTGGACGGCGATCGTATGAACCCTCGGCGATGGCCGGGCGACGGAGAGATGGCGTGCGCCAGTAGCTTTCATGCGCCATTCACCTCGAGTTGTCTGGCGCCGTTGCGACACAGTCGATCTCTGACCGCCGATATCGAACCCGAGTAGCGGATACGGGCATCGAATAGGCTGCGATCCATGGTTGAGCGATCCGGGGAAGCGCTGCGACTGGCGCGAGTGTACGAGGGGCTGGGAGCGGACGGGCGGCCGCGGGCGGGAAATCGGGCGGCTATTGTGCCGTGGTTCCAGGACGATGTGCTGGCTTATCTGGAGGCGGCGCCGGTCGTGCTGGCGGCGCGCAGTTTCGAGGTGGATGAGTTCGCGCCGCAGGAGCGGGATGTGCCGCTGAATTTTCGCACCGACGGGGTGTGGATCTGGTCGGGCGCGGTGCCGCACTACCTGCGGAAACACGGGCTGCCGCCGGAAGGTGAGCTGGTGCGGCACATTGTGGGGCGCAATTGCGAGCTCGGTGTGGTCGACGAGGCTGCCAAGGAATTGGCGGTCCACATCATCACCGGGGGCTGAGCATGCGGGACAGACTGGCCCTGCTCGATGAGGGCAATCGGCTGCACGCGCTGTATCGGGAGGTCGGATATACGCCGGAGGGTAAGGACGCCATCTATCGAGTGTTCGACCTCCAGGACGCATACCGCAAGCTCTTGCCCGATGTCATTGTCGCCCGCTGTCCGTTCACCGATGCGGTGGTGCGCTGGCCGCTGGACAATGTCGATCTTGATGGCTGGTACTGGGATTGGGACCAGCCTATCCGCCGGCATGTTGCCGGATTGCCGTTCAGCTGGCTGACCATGGAGGGCGCCGTGCGCCTGGCCGAGCCGGTGACGGCTGCGCCTTTCCACGCCATGCCCGGGCCGGCCGCGCCCTACGTCGTCCCGCACCTGCTGGAAGACCCCGAGGTGCGCGCGGTGCTGTCGGAGCTGCCGATCGGCCGCCATACCGGTTGGGCGATCACCTATTTCGGCAATAAGCGCCCCAAGGACATTGCACTGGAGAATGTCTGGGGCAGCCGGACCAATGAGATCCACGATCCGCGCGGGCTGGAACGGGATTCGAGCGAGCACGTCCCGCATCCCAGCGATCACGATTTCGACCTGCGGCCCTGGCTCGATGCCGGACAGCTGCTCTGGATCGCGCCCGGTGACACCGATACCGCGCTGCACGAGGGCGCTGCCGACTGCCCCTACCTCGATATCGAGGGCGACCACCGCGAACAACTCATCAACCGGGGCGAAATCATCCGCTACTGAATCCGGCTGCAGGCGAATCGAATCCGCCTGCAGACCGGGTTGTCAGAGGTTGGTGGTGGGGACTCGCGGGGTGGCGGATCCGGACGCGCCGACTACCGGAACACCGGTATTGCCGAGCTCACCGACAACATCGTCGCCGTGTTCACCGGTCACCAGGTTGGTGCGGATATCGCTGTCGTCGTCGGCTTCCCCGGCGCGCGATGCCAGACCCGCGCCCGCACCGCCCATCGGAGGGGCCATGCCCGGGCCGGTGGTGGCGGCGCGCGGGGCGGCCGCCGGTTCGGCGGCCGGGGCCGGGGATCCGCCGGGGGCGGCGGTGGAGCGGGTGCCGGTCCACTGACCCAACTGGGCGGGACCCGCTGCGCCCAGCCCGCCGCTGATCGGGACGGCGCTGCCCGGCGTGCTGCCGGCGGTCGTGGTGATCGGCTGATCGACGGGTGCGGTTGTCTCGTCCACGGGCTGGGCGGTGAGCGTCTGCGCGATCGATTGCAGCTGTTGCGCACCGGAGCTGGCCGAGCTCGCCAGCGTCTGGAGGCCGCTGAGCAGTTGGGTGACCTGGGAGAGCGAGTCGACGCCCTTGGGCGCGTTGGTGACCGCCACCTTCTGGCCTGCCACGGTCATATTGGCGTTGTGCACGGTCAATTGAGCGCGAGTGTGTGCGACCACAGCCGTTGCCTCGGCGGCGGTTTCGCTCGCCATCGACAGCAGGAAGGCCTGGCCGGGCGGAGTCACCAGGAAGGGCGCCGAAACGGTGACGGCCGTGACGAACTTGGTGATGACGGCCGCCATCGAGGCCGCGCCGATGCCCACCGTTGTTGCCGCGCCGCCCAGTACGGTCTTCTGCTGCACATTCTGGGTCTGCAGCTCCAGCGCATCCGACTGTGCCGCAGCGCCTTTGTCGGCCGCGCCGGTGGCGCCCTGACCCTGCCAGAGGCTGGAGGCCACGGACATGAGTGAGGAGGCCAGCGAGACGACCTGCTGCAGGGCGCTCGAAACACCCGAGAGCACCTGCATGGGATCCACGCTGGCGCCGCTGATCTGGCCGGTGCCGAAGGACTGCGCCAGATCGGTGAGCGGGCGGGTGAGCGCGGACAGGTCGATCACCGGCAGCGGCGGGAGACCCGGGAGCGGCGGTGCGGGCGGCAGCTGGGGCAGCGCCGATACACCCATATCGCGCAGGATGTCATTGATCGGCCGGTCCAGCATCGGACCGAGTGCGGTGCCGCGCAGCACATCCGCCACGGTGGTATCGGGTGAGCCCGGCACCTGCGGCGTGCTCATAGCTCCTTCGACAGTGCGATGAAGTCGACGCTGGACTGCGCCTCGACGCCGTCGTAGGTCGCGGCGGCCTCGTGCGCGGTGACGGCGGTGCCGGCGTGCACCGCCGCTAGCTCAGCGGTCGAGGCGAAGTGGTTGCCCTGCGCGCCCGCGAAACTCAGCAGGAAGTCCTGGCCGATCAGGCCGAAGACCGGTACCAGGGCCGCGACGGTGGCGACCTGATCGGCCCCGGCGGCGCCGGCAATTGTCGATGCCATCGCCGCCGAGACGTCACCGTAGTGGCGGATCGCGTCGGGTGTTGCAACAAGGTTGCTCATGAGACCCCCATCGTGAAGATCAACTCGAAATGAACTATACGGAGCGAAGATTCGGCAGGCATAGGAAAGTGTTCACCAACTCCGGACCTGTTCGGTGAACAAAAGGTGTTCCCCGGGTTATAGGCAGAAATCGGTATCAGACTGCCGCACTGCGGCTTTCGACCATTTTAGATGGGCCGCAACCAACTGTCCGGTTCGGTGTCGTAATCCTGCTCCTCGACGTATTCCTGGCGAGTCACCTCGGCGACCGTGGGCAGGCCGGTCAGGGCCAGTAGCTCCGGCGCCAGACCCGCGGCGCGCAGTTGCTCGCGACGCTGTAGACCCGCGCGATTCGCGGACTGCTTGCACAGGCGCAGAATCTCGCCCGCCAGCGCCTGCGGATCATTGCGCAACTGGTCCCGCTCCACGCTGACACCCAGCGGCAGGCCCTGTTCGGTGGTGCACACCACCACCGCTCCCGTGCGGGAGGCGACGGTGAACTCGGTCGGGAACGGCGCACTATCGGATTGCACTGATATACCTGCCTTTCACACTCATTCGTCCTCGATGGCCATGAGCACCTCGGTGATCCGGGCGTCCACGGCCGTGGCCATGCGTTTGCGGTCGGCGGGCACGGCGACCGGCGGGAAATCCGCGGTGACGACATAGCGGCCGTCATCGGCCAAATCCCGCCACTCCAGCTGGAAGCGGATGATGCCGCGCGGGCCGAATCGGGAACGGCCCTGCACCACATCGATGGTGCCCATGCTCGGTGCGGGGGCCGCCAGGAAGTCGGAGGCGCGGTTGATCACCGTGCCCTCCATGCTTTCGTGCGCCGGGGACAGGCCGTAGCCGTAGTCGAAGTCCTCGGTGTGCTCGGATTCGGCCAGCACGATCTCACTGCCGCGACCCGCGGCGGTATCCGGCAGCGCGGTGACGATCTGCGCCGCCAATTCGCGGGCATCGAATTCGGTCACGGTGAATCCCGCACTGTGCCGCACGGTTTCGCCGGGCTGCTGCACCACCAGATAGCCGAAGTCGCCGGAGCGGATGCCGAGCATGCGAATGCTGGCCTCCGCGGTGGTGCGGTCGCGGCCGTCCCAGCCGCGCACTTCGACCCGGACGTCGGGCGTGCGCAGCACGGGCAGCACCTCGGCCAGCACCGGATCCCGGTCGCGCAGTGCCTCTTTGGCACGCGCCAGGTTCGTGAGGTGATCGTCCCACCACTCGGTGCGGCTGGCGTACATGAGCGGGATCGGCAGGAATTCCTCGCCGAGCTCCTCCCACAGGACCAGGAATTCCAGATCGGTGAAGGTCCAGGTTCGTTGCACCGAATTCAGCCCTCCACCACGGGTTTCGCCACGATCGGCGCCTCACCCATGGCAGTCTCGAGCGCCTCGGTCGAGTCGAGGAATTCGGCGCGCTTGTGCTCTTTGCCCTGACCGCCCTGGCCGCCCGCACCGTGGCCCATACCGCCCATGCCGCCGCCCATGCCGCCCATCGGCGATGCCGTCGCGGTGCCCGTGGCGACGCCGGCTCGAATGGCCGACTCCGCGGTTTCGATGGCGACCGCCGCCCGCGGGAACAGGCGCGAGTTGAGCTCTTTGAGCGGGGCCACGCCCAGACCACCGGGGCCACCGCCGGGCCCGCCGCCGCCCGGCAGATCCTTGGACAGCTGACTGAGCAGGTTGGGCATTCCGGCCAGTGTCATGTTCTTCAACTGATCCTGCGTCTGCTGCTGTTGCTGCTGTGCGGTGGTCGTCTGTGCCGACTGCAAGCTCTGGGCGGCCTGCTGCAGGGCGCTCTGCAGTTGGGATGACTGCGAGCTCGAATCCTGACTCGTCTGTGCGGGATTCGAGCTCTGGCCGGAGCTCGACTGGCCGGGATCGGTCGTGCCGGGGCCTGATTTGCCCGGGTCGGTTTTGCTGGGATCGGTTTTGCCGGGATCCGACTTGCTCGGATCGGTCTTGAGCGCAGCGTCTTTGAGATTCGGAACGCTCTGCATCTGACCGCCCGGCAGCGATGACGGGTTGAGCCCGTTCGCCGACGGCGCCGGTCCCGTCGGTCCCGGGCCGCCCGGCCCGGCATACGTGCGCGGATGATAAGTCGGCGGCGGCTGCAGCACGGGCGCCGGCGCGGTGGGATCGGACAGTTTCGGAATTGCCGTGCTGGCGTGTCCGATTCCGGGGATGTACCAGGTTTTGAAGCCGGCGACCGCGACCTTGACCACGGCGTCCTCGGTCGGAGTGCCGTTCAGCTTGTCACCGTCCCAGCCCTCGGGCAGCGCGGCCTTGGTATTACGCAGAAAGCCCGCGGTGTAGTCCAGATTCGTCGACATCAGGCCCATCTCGTTGACGAGATCATCGGCCTGCGACTTGAAGAGCTTGACTGCCGCGATCGCACCGCTGGCGCCGGCGCCGGTCCACGACTTGTCCTTCTCGAATCCCGCCATCAGCGTATCGAGCCGGTCGAAATCCTTGGAGATCCAACCGGCCATATTCTTCCAGTCGTCGCTGCGGTCGGCCACCGTCTGCGGATTGATGCCGACACCGACCTCGTAGAACCACTCGCCGCCATGACCTGACGGATCCTCGGCGCCGATCGCGTCGGTGTAGTGCGCGAGATCGGTCTTGCCGATGCCCTTGAGACCGCCGTATCCGCTGTTCTTGTCGAAAGCGGCATCCGCCGTCGGCTCACTCCAGGTCGGGATGGCCGCCTTCCCGTCCGGGGTCAGATTCAGCACCGGATAGTTGCCGTCGGCGGTCTTCTTGAAGCTGTTGAACGCATCTGCGGAACTCTCCTCCGTGGCGTCGTACAGCTTGCCCGCCGTCACCAGGGTGTCGCCGAGCGCGTCCACCAGGGTGATGTAGTGGTCGACAATCGTGGCGAGACGGCCGCCCTCGGTATTGAAACGACCCGCGAGCTCCACTGCCTTCGGCAGATATCCATTATCGCTGAAACCCTTGTGCTCCTTGACCACGAACACCCACTGCTTGGTCATTGCCAGTGAGTGCGAGAGGTCTGCCGCGTAACCGGCCGCCTTCGTCGCGGCACCCTTGTCGAGTGTCAGCGTGCCATCCTGCGCCGCCTGCGCAGTCCCAAGCCAGGGGTTGACGGACTCAGTACCCATGTCCCGCTCCTAACTCGTCCAACTCGTCGATTGCCTTCGGCGGAAACGTTGTTCGGACTCCGGCAGCGGGTCCGGGCCGGTACGAATCGTGCCCGCCAGCGTCAGCTGATAGTGCGCCTCATCCAGATATGCTGCGGGACCGAATGTTTCGACGAGCTGTGCACGGGTGATATCGCTCCGCTCGGCCGCGGCGACGAATTCGGCTATGGCAGCGCGCTGTTCGGGAGTCGGATGGTCGGCAACCAGTCCGGCGATCACATCGGCGACCGTGGTAGACGTCCAGATACCGGGCACCGCGGCGGCGAGATCGACCGCTGCCGGAGACTCGCCGCAATACCAGCGACCGCGCTCCCACCAGTAGCAGAAACTCAGCAAACCGCCTGCGGCGCGGGCGTTCAACACCGAGTTCGCCACCCACTCCGGCGCACCCGCGTACAGGTGCGGCAGCGGCGCTTTGCCGTTGTAGGCGGCCGATAGCTCCGGGGCGTCCCACACGCCGCCCGAGAGCACCGCGCGGCCACCCGGCAGGGCGTACAAAGTGGAGCCGGAGCGGCGGGAGCCTTCGAACCAGCCAAAGGACGGCAGCGCACGCGGACCCCAGTCCGAACCGACCGCGAGGAAGGCCGCCGCGATGGCCGACCACCGCGCCCACAGCACGGGGAAATCCGGGAAATCGTCCTCCGACAGTGTCTGCAGCACACCGGATTCGCGATCGGCGCGCGCGGCTACGGCTGCCTGCTTCGGAGTACGCGACTGCCGATTGTCGTGGCGCACATAGGCGCCCAGCCAGGTGGGCAGGACGGCGCGCGGGTAGGCGCCGAGGTCCGCGAGGTAGTCCTGGGGGGCGAACAGCTGATCGTCGGGGAAGGGCTCGTCGCCGTAGTCGTGGTCGACGGTCAGCTCGCCGGTCGCGGTGATCGACAGCAGCAAGCGCCACCACGGACCGTCACCCAGCTGAGCCGCGACCTTGCGATGCTCCACGACCAGCGAAAGCACTTCCGGCGAAGGCGAAATCGGCGCCTGCCGCTGCTGGTCGTCGTAGAAGACCACGCGGGCCAGGCTGCCGGTCACCGTCAGCGAGAACGCGGCGTCCACGCGGTGCCAGCCCTCCGGGCCGATCGACATCAGTTCGCGCGCAATGCGATGCGCCAATTGCCGGGACTGCTCCGCGGTATCGGTGACATCGGTGACGACGCCGTCAGCGGAGATATTGAAGCCGACATCCGGGACGGATTCGTCGTCCGGGCCGACAACGACATTCGGATCAGCGACGCCGGGATCCGGTTCACCCGTGCGGGTTTCGCTGGAATCGTGCGACGTGGTCATGGGCGATCGGCTCCTGAGACCTCCGCGATCGGGAGCACGCTAGTCCGAGTGCTCCTGCTGCTCGCGGGCACTTTTGCGCTGTTCACGTTCCTCGAACCACTTCTCCATATCCTGCTCCCAGCGCACGGCATTGCTGCCGTCGAGTTGACCGGCGAGCGCCTGCCTCGCGGCCTCGACCAGCTCGGGGGTGACCTCCGGGTAGGCCTTGAAGATCGTCCACAGCGCGGTCTGGGTGTCGTCGTCGAGCCCGGTGGCGCTGCGGGGACCCTGCCCTGCCAGCACATCCGCCAGCACCTGGTCGAAGTTCTCCCGCAATTCGTCGTTGCTGGGATAGCCGTCGCGCACGTCCGTATCCTCCCTCGTTCCCACCAACTGTCAGCATCACATATGCCGGATGGCCAGGGGGTGGCCGAAGTCGTAAAAATTGGCGAACTCACCGCGTTCACCCGAAGATTCCCGACCTGCGGGCCGGATCGGCGAGCACGTCCCGGATGAGCATGCCCAGATCCGCATCGGACGACACCGGGCGGTACCGCACCTCACACTGCGGGCGGCCATCCACCCGCACCGCGAATCGATGGAAATCCCTGGTGCGCTCCCAGATCGCGTCCGCGCCCAGCCGATCCACCGGGAACACCTGGTCCGCGACACGCAGCACCAATCCGTGCTGGGCGTCGCGGTACAGGACCACGGGCACGCCGTCCATATCGCCGTACACGCCGGACATCGAGCCTCCGCCCGCCGGGGCCGATCGCATGGTGCCCGTCGTCGGATCGAAGATCGCGAACTCGCCGAAACCGGAATGCGAACGCAGGTAAAGCTCCCCGCTGCTGTTGACCGGACCGGAAGCGCGTGGGAAGCGCTGCCGCTGCTTGGCGCCGTCGCCATGGCCGGGCGCGCCGCCCATCGGCGCACCACCCATCGGCGGCGGGGCCGTCGGCTGATTACCCAGGCCATCGGGTCCGGAGGCTGGACCATCCGACGCGAATCCGCCCGGCGCGCCCGACCCGTCCGGCGCGGAGCCATAGGGGCTGCCCGGTCCATGCGGCGCACCACCGTGCGGACCAGTCGCGGAGCCGTCCGGCGAACCGTTCGGCGGTGGTGGCACACCATCATTCGGCCAGGCTGAGGCCGGCGGATGGCCGCCATTGCCATGCCACGGCGCACCACCGCCGGGGAATCCCCCCGCCGGGGGCTGGGAGCCACCGGGCGGCCATGTGCCTCCCGGCGGAATCGGTTGTCCGGGTGGCCATGTGCCTCCCGGCGGAGCCGGTTGACCCGGCGGCCAGGTGCCCGGCGGTGGGAATGGCTCACCAGGCGGCCAACCCGGTGGCGGGTTCGGCGAGCCCGGCGGGCACGGATCGCTCGGCGGGGACGGCGGTACAGGCGGTGGAGGAACCGACGGAGGCACCAGCGGCGGAACCGTCGGAGGCACCAGCGGAGGCACCAGCGGCGGAACCAGCGGCGGAACCGGCGGAGGCACCGACGGAGGCACCGACGGAGGCACAGGTGGTTTCGGCAAGGGAGGGACCGACGGTGCCGGAATGCTCGGCGGCGCAGGCGTCGGGATGTGCGGGGGCGCCGGGGTTTGCGGAGCGCTCGGCGGCTGCGGGGGTGTCGGGGGCGGTGTCGGCGGCGGCTGCGGGCCGGGCACCAAATCCGCAGGCGGCGTCCACGGGTACGGCTGCTGTGCCGGCTGCGGAGTGTAAATCGGGAAGTTCGTTCGCAGGTTGTGCGGCACGATCGGCATATGTGAACGCTCCCGGGCAAAATCCTGCAGCCACCGCGGATCGTCACCTCCCCCGGCATCCTCAGCCCGCCCGGCTCCAACCAAACCGGAATCGTCGGCACGGCCGCGACCACGCCCACCCGAATCAGCACCTCCATCCTCATCGCCGCCGCTCTCCGACGACTCACCACCACTCGACGGGGACTCGCCATGAGCGGGAACAGGATTGCGAGGTGGAACCGGAACCGGATCGGCGGTGTCAGACGCATCGGGTTCAGCAGGTGAAGGATTCGGATCGGCTTCCGGGGAAGTCGGAGGGGCCGGTGCGACCGGAGGGTGAGACTCCGCGGCGTCAGGCGCGCCGGGATCGGCGGGTAACGGCTCCGCCGCGGAGCTGTGGGCAGGCGATGAGCCTTGGGGCGGCACGGGATTCGGGTGCGGCAGACCGGAACCGTCGGGGCCGGGGGGCGGAGGCGGTTCGGAGGCGGAGCCGGATGAAGGGGCGTCGGGGGGTAGCAGGTCGACCACGGTGACGGTGCCATCCGGGGCGAGGTGGACCTGCTGGTATCGGACCGAAACGCCTTGGGCGGCAAGGTTGGTGCGCAGGTTCTCATCCAGCACGGCGCTGGGGTCGGAAAGCGGGCTGACGACCAGGACCTTGCGCTCGGCGGCGAGGAGTCCGACGCCCGGTCCGAGGTTGGCGGCGCCGGCGCGGGTGAGGACATCCTCGGCGGCCAGCAGTTGCGCGCGGGTCATCGCGTCGCCGGAATTCCGGTGCGCCTGGTGGTAGTCCCCGAAGTATTCGGCAAGGCGCGCACGGAGTCTGGTCAACTCCACCATGCGCTGCTGGGCCTCGTCGCGCTCCTCGAAGTACCGCACCATCTGTTCCTTGGGCACATGGGCGCGATTCATGATCTCGTCTATGCGGGTCGCCTCGGCCGCGAGCCTGGCGTTGACCGCGCGCTCGAGGTCGTGCGCGCTCATGCCGCGCGGATCGAGGGCCGGGTCCAGGGTGCGGGCCAGATCACCGGCCGCGGCCAGCGCACCCTGGGCGCTCTGCTCCGCCACCTGCCCCTGCTCCGTCAACCGCGCCGCGATATCCGGGGTGGTCGGCTCGTGCGTGCGGGCAGGCCCCGCCGCACGCCAACCACCGGATTCCGGATCCAGCCCGCCCCCGGCTTGGGCTTCGGCCCCTGCCCCGGCAGGATCGGCCGCGCCCTCCTGCGGACCGCCCGCCGACTCGTTCGGATCATGTTGAGCCGCAGCGGGATCCACGCCAGCATGCTCGGGCATGCCGAGGCCCGCACCCTCGGCAGCAGCATTCGCTGCCGGATCGGCAGGGGGACGCGGGGATTCACCATTCGGATCGCCTGCCTCGGCGCCCGGTTCCCCAGCGCCTACACGCGTCTCCGGCGCGCCGCCCGTCGGGTCGTCCCCGGCGGGACGGGGACCATTCCCGTCCGAGCCGGCACCGTCCCCATCCGAGCCAGGACCGTCCCCGGCGGGGCGAGGACCGTCCCCGGCAGGGCGAGGACCGTCCCCGGCAGGGCGAGGACCGCCGCCGTCCGGACCAGGACCGCCGCCGTCCGGACCAGGACCGCCGCCGTCCGGACCAGGACCGCCGCCGTCCGGACCAGGACCGCCGCCGTCCGGACCAGGGCCGCCGGGGTGTGGTGAGGGGGGATCGGTGGGGCGGGGGATGTTTTCGTCGATCCAGGTGGCTAGGTCGTCGGCGTGGTGGAAGTGTTCTGCGGCGGCGCGCAGGTCCTCGAAGGCGGTGCGGCTGCCGGGGCCGTTGGCGAGGGTGGTCTCGCCGCGCAGGGCGTCGAGGGTGGCGTCGAGATGTTCGGGGGCTAGGTCGGATTCGGCGACGCGGTTGAGGCCGGTGGCGGCGCGGAAGTCGGTGATCGCCTGTTTCAGGGCGGCATGGCCCGCATCGCGGGCGCGGGCGGCGGCCTCGTGCGGTGAGACGGCTGCCCGATCGGCGGCGGCCTGGGACCGATCCGCCTCCGCCGACCACCGATCGGCGGCGGCTTGCGCCTCGTCGACGCGATGTACGGCGTCCCGGAGCGCTTCGGTGTGCGCTTCGAACTCGTCGGCGCCGGACGGCTTCGGTCCGTTCAGGACCGCATCGCGGGCGGCCTTCGCGGCATCGAGTTCCCGCTGGGCGGAGTCTGATTCGCGGCGCGCGGTGTCGAGCGGCGACTCCTCGGCCCGGGCCCGCGACTGGGCCTCGGCCTCATGACGGGCGATCAATTCCTCGATCTGATGCACCCGCACCGTCGCGTCGTACAGGCGATTGATTCGCGGGGTGGCCGCGGCTTGCTCGTCGGGCGTTCGGGCATGCTGGGCGGCCTCGTCGAGGGCGTCGCGGAAATGTTCGGGCGTCAGGTCGGATTCATTGACCCAGACACCGCTCATCGCCTGTTTGCGGTCGCGTACCGCCTGGTCGTGCTCACGGCGCAGCGTGTCTATCGGAGCCTCGCCCGGACGCGCGCCGGCCGCGAGCGACCGATCGAGCTCGCGCTCGGCGCCCCGGAGGCGCTCCTGTGCGGCGTGGTAGTCCTGTGCGGCAGACCGTAATTCGGCCACCCTGGCCTCATGGCTGGAGCGCAGGGCCTCCGGTACGGGCAGCTGCTCGAGGTGTTCGAGCGTGGACTCCAGCCGCTGCGGCGTCAGATCCTCCGGGCGGATCGGACGGCCCGGAGCGGCCTCCAGGTGCGGTTCGTGGGCATCGGGTTGCGTGACACGGCGCAACGCCGCGTCACGGCTGTTGCGTGCTTGCTCCAAACCGGTTCGCGCGCTGTCGAGTTGGGTGGCGGCAAGGCTCGGACGGGCGGGCGGCAACTCCGCCTCGAGTGGCGCGACGGCTTGGTTGTACTGCTCGGACAGCTGCTTCAGCGCCTCGATATCGGCTGCGCGCGCACGGACTTCGGCGCGCAACTGCTTGATCGTCTGCTCGGTCTCCGCATCCTCCGGGCGTTCGAACTTCTCGATCTTGCCGTCGAGATACGCCTCGTAAGCCTTGGCCTTCCGCACCGGATCGTCACCGAGCTCCAGCCCCTGCAGCCGCGCCCACACCGGCCCGTCCTGGGGCGGTTCGTCCACCCGCGGCGCCTCGCCCATCAGATCGGAAGCGAAGCCGCGCAGCTGGCCGAGCCCGGCCGGATCGTGAATGGGCAGTTCGCCCTCGGCAATTCGAGGATCCGTACTCGGATCGAATTGGAAATCGTTGTGGAACGGGTCCAGATTGCCCAGGCTGCGCGCGTATTCGGTCAGCGCGGCAAGCAGTTCCGGCCGATCCAGCGACCGATGCAGCAGATCGTTGATCGCTCGCAGTGTCGCCTTGGGATCGGCGGATTTGGGATCTGCTTCGAACAGATCCGTCTTCTTGTTGTACTTCTCGCCGTACAGGTCCTCGGGTGCGACACCGAGCCGCTCGGCCAGCTTCGCCCGGGCGGCAAGGGCAGCATCGAGATTCGGTTTGCCCAGCGCCTTGGCGTACGTGAGCAGATCCTCCACCGCCTGCAGGCGGCGCACACTGCGCACACCCGGATCGGCCATGGCCTCGGCCATCCGCTCGGGCGTGAGCGCGGCGGGATCCAGCCCCAGCCGGTGGGCCAGTTCCTGCAGCGCCTCGTTGAGGCCGTGGAACGCCTCGATCTTGTCGCTGCTCTGGATAAAGTCGGCCATGCCCTCGATCTGGGCGGCGCGCAGCGCGTTCTCGTGCTGCATGGCCTTGATGGTCGCGGCCAGCTCGTCCGGGGTCAGATCGTCGTGGTAGACAAGCAGCTTCTTCGCCAGAGCATCACGCTCCGTGAGCAATTCGTCGGCAGAGCGCGGCGGCCTGTGCGGTTCCGGAGCCACCGCGGCGTCGGGTGCCGAAGGCTTGGGCATGCGCCAGGGTGCGGCCGGATGGTCACGCAGCATGGTGGCCGGGACCCGCTCACCGTTCAGATCGAGCTCGTGGAAGCGCACCTCGGGGGTCGGCTCCCCGACAATGTGCAGGTTGCCATGCTCGCCGAGCTTGACCGAGCGGAAATCCAGTGCCAGGCGGCCGTCGTTGAGCTGGTGGCCGATATCCGGATGCTCGGCGAGGAAATCGGCCAGCACCTCCGCGTGATCGGCGGCGCCACGAATCACCGTCAGGCGAGGCGGATCACCGGCGAGGATGCTTACGCTGTCGTCCAGGGTCACGCCGCCGTGCTCGTCGACCCAGGATCGAGCGACGTCATCGGCGATGCCATTGGCCGTCGCACGCATCTGGTCGTCGGCGTTCACATAGTCGTCGACCGCGTGCCGGAAATCGACCGTCTGATCGGCGTGCTCGCGCACCGCCATGCGCAGCTCGGCCAGGGTGTGCGGCAGTCGTTCCGGAGTGAGTTCGTCCAAGCCGACACCGAGCATCTGCGCCCAGTTCGACCGTTCCTCGCGGATCTGGTCGCGCATCAGGGCGCGGTCGAAAAGTATGCCCTCCTTGCGCGTCGACATCTCCTCGGGCGTCAAGCTGTCGAAGTGACGTGCCGGATCGCCACCGTTCGGCTTGCTCTCCCACTCGAGCGCGCTGACAAGCGGATCGTCCTTGCCGATCAATCCGATTTTGCGGGCCAGTTTGCTGATCGCCCATTCTTTTCGAGTCGGATCGCTGTGCACCAGCTCACGCAGGTAGCGGCCCAGCGGATCCTTGTCGAAGAAGTTCATCTCCCTGCTGTAGGGAACGCGACCGTCCTGGAGGTTGTAGCTGCGCGCGGCATCGGCCAGTGCCTCCACCGCGCCCGCGCGGCGCATCATCACGTAGTTCGCTTTGTCGACAAAGTCGCGCAATTTGCCCAGATCGGCCGTCCGCAGGTCGATGCCTTGTCGCGCGGCCTGTTTCAGCACCTCCCGCAGGGCGTCGTCGCGGGCGTCGAGCTGATCGGCGAGCGCCTTGGGCAACTCCTCGCGCGTGACGGCCGGATCATCCGGGCGCGGCTGGGATTCTGGATCATGCTGTCCGCCAGGCAGTTCGGCGGGGTGCTCGCCAGTTGTCAACTCGGGCAAGGGCGGACGCTGCCTGACCGCCGCCGGATCCTCGGTGGGGCCGAGTGCGGGCTGATGTCCGGCCACGGGACCGGCCGGCGGATCCTCGTTCGAGATCCCTGCGGCGAGCAGGTCCGCGGCGGCCTTTGCGCGAGTGGCCGGGTCCACCTCACTGAACCAGGGCTGGTATTCGCCGCCGTCCCTGGTGCGCATCGGAATCACCTCCGACGTCACGTTCGCCACCTTCGCGGTGAGCCGGTTGACCAGCGGAAGATCCTCGCGCGCCTTCCAGAAGGTCGAGAACTCCTTCGCCAGGCGGGACGGGTTGATATCGAGCTCATGCAGGAAGTCGTTGTGCAGCCACCCGCCGATCTCGTGGATGATGGCCTTCTGGCCCTGACCGTCGAGACCCGAGCCCGAGGCGTATTTCGGGTACTGATCGTGGAAGCCACCTCGGATGAATTTCCAGAGTCGTCGCAGGAACGGCGGGCGCTCCGGGCCGGTCTCGGCCGGGAGCCGATCGCCGGGCAGGGACGGGCGGGTGGCGGGCTCGAGATGCTTGACACCGTTCTCGTCGGTGCGCACCGTGACATGGACCCGCTCGCCGTCGGCCTCCAGCACCAGATGCTGAGGGCCGGACGGGTCGGGGGTGTGGAAGGTCGCGGCCATGAGATCCGCGACATCCGCTGCGCGACGCAGGGTGTCATTACGCAGATCAGCCAGCGTCTGCTCCCGCACCCCGGGAGCCAGCAGATCCGGATCGACCCGCAACAGGCGCGCCCACTCATCACGGATCTTCGCCAGCTGCGCACGCTGACCCGGATCGGTCGCCGCATCGTGACGGGCCGACGCCTCATCCAGAGCCTCGATCGCCCCGGCGCGCAACATATTCCGGTATTGCAGCTCGCCCGCGGTCTCCGGCAGGCGATCGGGTGCGATCTGTTCGTCGGACAGACCGAGGCGGCGAGCAATATCCTCGCGAAGCTCATCGAGCGTCAATGCACGGGGCGCATCACCCGCGGCGTGCGCGGGATCCGACCACGGGTCCAACGGCAGACCGGCATGCTCATCCGGAGGCCGAGAAGCATTGTGCTCCAGGGCAGGTCGCGCCGCCGCAGCTTCTTCGGCGGCCGCGCTGTTCAGGCGGTCGGCGATACCCAACTTCCGGAACTCGTCCGCTGCCGCACGCAACTCGTCCGGATCGACCTCGTTCCGCCAGTACTCCTCACCCCCGTACCGCTCATCGAGCGAGAGCGGACGGAAATCCTCGGGATCGCGCATCGACGCCGGCGGACGACCCGTATCCGGGTCACCGAAAAATCCACGCGCCCTCGCTATCTCAGCCAGCTCCTGCAATGAGGCCAGCGCATCCGGACGTCCGCCCAGTGCATCGGACATCCCCAATGCGTCCGCCAGGCGAGCCAGGTACCGCAGTTCCTCCGGAGTGCGCTGATGGGCGTTGTGTTCCAGCGGCGCATCCTTCAGGAAGTCCGCCACCGCCCGCAATGTGGGCGACACCTTGGCCGGATCCACCGAAGGCGGCCCCGATTCGTGCGGCGCGCCCGCCTCGGCCGGAGCGATCTCCACCGTCGGCGTCTCCGACGCGGGCACCACCGCCGCGCTCGGGGCCGGCTTTTCTCCGGCGTTCGCGGCCGGGTCCGGTGTGCGCCCGGATGCAGGGGGCTCGTGCTCGCTCGTGGGCGTCGACTGCCCTGACGGCGTCGACTTTTCGCTGCCGGGCTCGCGCTCCGGGTCGGGCTGTGGCTCGCTGCCGCGCGGCGGCGTGGGCGGCTTCTTTCCGTCGTCTCCGGCGCCGCCGGCGGCGGGCGGGAGCTCACCCTCCGGCGGGGGCTGGTTCGATTCGCCGCTCCGCGGCGGTTCCGCACTTGCGGGGCGGCCTTCGGGTGCACCGCTCACGGCGGGCTCTTCCGGGCGACCGCCGGCCATCTCCCACAGGTAGTCCGCGCGCTCGGCCGAGATGCGGGCGAGCAAGTCCGCCTGCTCGGCCCGGAGCCGAGCCTCGTAGGCCTCCGGCGTGCCCGGCACCTCCCGGGCGGCCAACTCGTGGAGGTAGCGAGCATCGTTCGCATCGGACCGAGCCGAGATATCGGCATGCGTGGCATTCAAGCGCTCGATCCAACTGTCCGGATCATTCGGATCCGCCTCGCGCCGCATGAGCGACTCGGCCGCCGGCTCCTCCGGTGCTGTGCCGAGCTCCGGGTCCCCGCCATCGTCCTCCGCGCGCGCCTCGTCCGACGGATCATGACTGGAAGGTTCGTCGTGTTCGCTCGAATGGTCCGGCGAGGCAGTCGGATCCGTGGTGGTGGCGTCACGGGGAGGTTCGGGCCGGGGAGAGTTCTCCGGGCCGCGGGCGCCGGGCGGTTCGTGGGTATCGGCGGGATCATGGGTGCCCGCCGCGCTCGGGCCCTCCGCTGCATCACGAATGCGCAGGGTGCCTCCGGGAGCGGAGGGGTCGGTCCGGGGGCGGGTCGATGCGACGTGGTCGGCCAGGGTGTCCACGAGCAGTTTGTGCAGCAGTTTGGAGGCGTCGCTTGCGTTGGCGCCGTTGAGTTCTACGTCGGTGAAGGCCTCGGCCAGCGCTTCGGGGCGGTCGAGCATGCCGTGCTCGTCGAAGCTGTATCCGCTGAGCGCCCTTCGCATCCAGTTGGTGAAGCCGCCCTTCAAACTCTTGTCGGCCATGTGGTGGTCGAGCAATACGGAGAGCGCTTCCTCGCGGGCCTTGCCCTCGGTGGTGAAGTCGATCGCGTGCGCGAACTCGTGCACGATCGTCGAATAGACCGGCCGGTCGCCCGAGCCGGGTACCAACTCGCCGTCCCGCTCGTTCCGGGCGACCCGGGTGGCCAGATCTTCCGGATCGAAGGCGAACTTCTTGTTCAGGATGAGATTTCTGGCTCGGCTCTTCCCCGAGGCGTCGCGAATGGCGTTGGCCTCAGCGAAGACGTCATCCGCCAGATCACCGATGCGGACCGCCATCAGGCGCGTGGCGGGGTACTTCTTCATCATGTCGTCGACGGCTCGGGCGTACTCGCGGAGCACCTCGGGATGGATTGCGGGGTCGAAGCCGTAGGCCTGGATCCCCCAGCGCTCCTTCAACGTCTTGACAATGTCCGCTGCATCCCGCGCCGACCACTCGTCCTCGTGCCCGGACGACCAATCAGGCTGGGAGCGATGGGATTCCGGGCCACCATCGCCCGCGCGCCGCTCCTCGCCGGACGGGGTCGCGCCGTCGTGAGCCGGCACGTGCCCGGATCCATCTGAGAAGACCGGCTCGAGCGAGGGGGGTTTGCCGTCGGATCGGCGCGACTCGCCGAGCACGGCATCATCCGTCCGTGCTCCGGCGGGATGGGCCTGCTCGACCGGACGATCGGCCACCGGACGAGCGTCGCCGGCCCGTTGCGGTTCCGGGCGCGCCTCGGCAGCCGCCCGCGCACCGGCAGGACGGGTATCACCCGCAGGACGCCCCTCCGGATGTGATGCCTCGGGCCGCGGCGGCAGGTCGGCAGCCTTCGGCTCTGCGTCCGGCAACCTCCGCTCAGCAACGGGGGTGTCGTCTCGCGGCGGGGAATCATCCTGCGGCAGAGCTTCATCCCGCGTCAGGGCTTCGTCGCGCGGCAGAGCTTCATTCTGCGGCAGGGCTTCATCCCGCGGCGAGGCCTCGTCACGCGGCAGGACTTCATCACGCGGCAGCGATTCATCACGCGGCAAGGCCTCGTCACGCGGTAGCGATTCATCACGCGGTAGGGCCTCGTCACGCGGTAGCGATTCATCACGCGGTAGGGCCTCGTCACGCGGTAGCGATTCATCACGCGGTAGGGCCTCGTCACGCGGCAGGACTTCATCACGCGGCAGCGATTCATCACGTGGCAGGGCCTCATCACGCGGCGGGGCATTGTCCGGACGAGAGTTGTTCGGCGGCTGATCATTTGGATGGTCGGCATCCGAAGTGCGCTCGGGGGGCGGTGGGTCGTCGGGGTGCGGTTCGCTGGGGTGTGGGTGCTCTTCCGGACGATCGGAGGCGGCGATGTCCGGGGCGGGGCGGGGCTCCACGACTGGTTCCGGGCCCGTCGGACGGGAAATCGTCTCGGCGGGTGCGTGTTCGGGGGATTGTGGATCGGGGCCGAACCTGGTGACTTCGTCGATGAGGTGCCAGTAGAGGACCTTGGCGGGCTCGGACGCGCCTTCGCCGTTGTACTCGACATCGGTGAAGGCCTCGGCCAGCGCTTCGGCCTGATCGAACCTACCGTTCGCGTCGAAGCTGTAGCCGCTGAGTTGATTCAGCCATTCCCGGTACTTGTCCCCGAACTCCTGCTCGTCCATGGTGGGGCGGGTGCTCTCGAAGTGCTCGCGCAGGGCCCGCTCGGCGGTCTGCCACACCTCCTGGCCCTCGGCGTCGAGTGCGTGCGCGAATTCGTGCACGATCGTCGAATGCACCGGGCGCGCACCCGAACCCGGAACCAGGTGGCCGCCGTTCTCCGCCTCGGCGACCATGCGGGCGAACTCCTCGGGCCTGGACGCGTAGTGCAGGCTCAGCGTGATCTTGCCCGCGCCGAAGCGGAGATACCGTTCCTCGCCGACATACTCACGGCGAGGCCTGTGGTGGGCGAACGTATCCCGGTCGGGTATCGCCTCGATCGAGACGATACCGAGCTTCCTGCCGTCCGGATAGCGGGTCATCATCTCGTCGATGGCCCGGGCGAACTCGCGGACCACCTCCGGGTCGACACCTGGGAGTTCGAAGCCTCGCACGTCCAAACCCCAGCGGCGTTCGAGCTCCTCCTTCACCTCGTGCGAATCCATGCCCGACCAGTGATCGTCCGGTCGCGGCGACCAATCATGCGGTGCGACCGCATCACTCGGCGGGCCTGCATGCCCGGCCGGTGCCGGCGCGGCGTCGGACGGCCGGGTGGCCGGATGCTCCACCACGGGATCCAGCGGCACCACCCCGGCGGATGGATCCGTACTCCAGCCGTTCGCGTCGAAGTACACCGGACCCTCGTCGTCGTACTTGCCGCTCGACTGCTCCCCATCGGGGGCGCCGGTGTGCTCCGGCGTATGCCCCGCGCCACCGGGATGAGCGTCCTCGGGCCGCTGGTCTTCCGGATGCGAGTCCTCGACTCGGGGCTCGGCGGCGGTCGAAAGCTCCTCCGGGCGCGCATCTTCCAGCGGACGCGCATCTTCCAGCGGACGCGCATCCTCCAGCGGACGCGCATCCTCCAGCGGACGCGCATCCTCCAGCGGACGCGCATCCTCCAGCGGACGCACATCCTCCAACGGACGCACATCCTCCAACGGACGCACATCCTCCAACGGACGCACATCCTCCAACGGACGCACATCCTCTGGGACACGCTCGGGCGCTGCGGGATCCTCGGGGCGGGAGTCGGTGAGCTCGTGGGGGTCGGCCGGGCCGGATTCGCGGGGCGCCAACGGATCCGGGTGCTGGTCACCGCTCGCCGAATCTTCCGGACGAGGCTCGCTGGGGCGGTCATCAGCCGGATGATTGTCGTCGGCTATCGCATCTTCGGCGTGCGGCGCACGCGGTGGCTGCTGTTCATCCAGGCCGGGCTCACGCGACTGCATCGGGTCGCGCTGCGGTTCGGACGTGTCGTCCGCCGGTGGATCGTGTGGGAGGGAACGATCCGTCGCGGGCTCGGAAGGGTCTGCGACACCGGCGCGCGGGGGTTCGGGCTGCCGCTCGGCGGGCGGAGTGGATTCCACGGGCTCGCTGCGGATTCCGGGGTGCGCGGCACTGCCGTCGGCGTCGGGTACGTGGCGGGGTGATTCGGGGGCCCGGGGTTCGGACTGCACGCCGATTGCGGGATCGCGCGCGGATTCCGCTGTGGTCCTGTCGATTCCGGCCTTGGATTCATCGGCACCGGGCCGTGCGGGACCACTGCCGGCTCGGGACTCATCGGGGCGGGCAGCGCCGGGCTGGCGTGCGTCGGGCCCGCCGGTACGCGGAGCAGTCGGATCGGAAACGCCCTGGGGCCTGGTCGAATCCGGACGCAAGGCCTCGGGGGCGCGGGGCGCCGGGGCCCGGGAGGAATCAGGATTGGCGGCGGGTGCTCGGGATTCGGCGGCCGGGGCGCGCTGCTCCGCGGGAGCGGCAGCGTGATCGGGGCCGCTCGGTGTGACCACCGGAGCCTCGGCCGGGATCGGGAGTCCCGCACGGGACTCCGGCGCGGCGGCGGTCACCGGAGAATCCGCGGATGAGTGCGGGGCGGCGGCGGTGTGCGTACCGCTCCCGTCGGAGGGTTCGGACTTCGCCGGCTCCTGGTTGGCGGCATCGTGGCGCGCGCCCGGATCGGCGACCGGCGCGATCTCGGGGGCGGGCTGTGCGGCGGGAGCGTTGTTCGCGTTCTCCGCGGGCGCATCCGGAGTCTGCTGCGCCTGGGGAGCGGCCTCCGGCGGGGCGGACGCGCTCGCGGGCGACAGCGTCGGGCCGGAAGAGGCCGAATCGGAGGCGGATCCCGATGTGCTCGGGGGCGCCGAACCACCGGAATTCACAACGGGTTCGGACCGATGACTGTCGCCCGTATTGGCACCGGGCTGGGGATCCGCCGGCTGATGAGCCGTGTCTCCGTTGGAAATCCCGGGATCGGGAGCCCCGCTGCGTTGAGTGGTGTCATCGATAGCGGTGACGGTCAGATCACCCGCATGCGTCACATCCGGAGCGCCGGAGTGCGTTCCATCGGTTTTGACGGCCCCGGGGTCGCTCACCCTGAGATGTGTGCCGTCGCCCATCGGCAACTCCCCGATGTGGGGCGCCGCGGTCGGGCCGTGGCCGCCGAAGCTGTGTGCGCCCGCATGATTCAGCGAGGAGATGGCCCCCGCTCCGAAACCCGCCGTCAGCATGCGCGGATCGAGGTGGGTGTTCTCCAGGTTCTTCATGGCGTCGCTCCAGCCGTGCTGGGCGACGTCGAAGCCGAACTGTGTGGCCGTCCCACCGACAAATCCCGCACCGGCGCCGACCAATCCGGAACCCGCGTGCGTCACCAACTGGCTCAGCAGGCCGGTCATTCCCCTGGAGGCCAGCTTGCCGCCCAGCCACTTGCCGAACGGACCCGCGACCGCACCGCCCGCCCCCGCACCGACCGCGGTGACCGCCGTCTGCTCCCAATTGATCCCGCTGCGGTGCCCCTGCAGCACCTGGATCTCCTGGGCGCCGAGATCCTGAATCGTGCCGATCGCCATATTGAGGGCGACATGCCTGAGCAGGAACTTCGCCAGCGCGGGACCGACCAGCTTGGTCAGGGCGCGCTCGATCGCCTCCGTGGCATCCCTGGCGATGACGCGTACCGCCACCCGCCCGGACGCCACGGCTATGGCCTCCTCCTCGGGAGCCGTCGGCGGAAATGCCCACACCGCAATCATTTCCGCCGCCAGCCAGGCCAGCGTCGAATAGAACATGATCTTCGTGTACTGGATCTGGGTACCGGTGTCGTAGGCAGAACCACCGACTTGATCGAAATATCCCGCCAGATCGACGATCGAGGTATTGCCGTCGGCGCTGGACTTGCCGCTCAGCAGGTCGAACGCGTTCGACATCGCCTCGACGCCATTGCCGTCCGGATAGGCGGCGAGCGTGGTGGACTTGGCCTCGGCGATGGCATCGAGCAGATTGCGCAACCCGTCGCCGCCGGTGTGCCAGTCCTGGGCCAGGGCCCACATCTGGTCCTCATTGCCCTGGGGCCACTCCATGCCGACCAGGTACCCCAGCCACTCCAGCCCGGAAGGAAATTCCATCATGCGCGGCCGGTCACCATCCGGAGTCGATCGCCCCGCCGCGCGGGCTCACTCCTGAATCACCGGAATTCTGCTGCGCCGCACCGCGTTCGGCCGCGCCCGGCGGCGCGGTGGAGACCACCGGAGGCGGCGGCACCACCAGCTCTTTGCTCAGATCCGGCATACCCGGAATCAGATCGGTCAGCTTCGGCAGGCGTTTACGGTTCTGCGACACCGGCGCCATGAGTTCCGCGCTCAGGCGCGCCACTTCGGCGGAGGCCTGCTGGGCCGCCTCGGTGACGGCCTTCGCGATCTCCGGATAGTCGAGATCCTCGATACCGGAACGGAAACGGGTCTCGATCACGGTGCCGTCCGCGTTCACCGTCACTGTGACCCGCTTGCCCCGCACGGTGGCGGAGGCGGTCAGCGCGGCACGCTCCTGCTGCAAGCGGGTGATGGTGCGCATCTGATCCGCGAATCCCTCGAGGATCGAGTTCAGATCGGCCTTGGCGAATTCGTTTGTCACCGCGGCGGACTCACTCGAACCCGGAGGCGTTGCCCTGGTCCATGTTGGTCAGCTTGGTCACCGCGTCCAACTGGCCCTGAGAGAAATTGCCGAAGGTGCCGGCCATATTGTTCGCACCCTCGAGGATGTTCGTCTTGCTCTTGGTGTAACCGTTGGCGCCGTTCGCGAACTGGTTCCCGAGCGAGTCGTCGCCCCAGGGCTCCCCGCGCGAATCACTGGAGCTCACCAGGGTGTTCACCACCTGCTGGATGCCGTCCTGCACCGCAGCCGTCTTCCCCGCCGCCGTGCGCAGCAGGTCCGAATAAGCCTTCAGCCGGTCCGCCACAACAAGCCACCTCCGCTACTCCGACGCACTGTGAGCAGAGCGAGCCTGTCAGGTCAGAGCAACCAATCAGTAGCTGGAATATGAACGGCGAGTGCTGATTCGAACAGTGAGCGGCGCGGCGCGCGCCGCCCTGGCGTCACTGTTCTTCTTCGCCCCGAGCTTCCATATGCCGCAGAATCTGCTCGATGGTCCGCTCGATGTGATCGGCGAACCGGCGTGGGGTGACTCCCACCGCCGAGCACGCGGGGCTGTCCAGATCGATCAGATAGCGACCGTCGCCCGGCAGATCACGCCACACCACAGTCGATTCCGCGATACCGCGCGGACCGTATTTGGAGCGACCCTGCAGGATCTGCAGCGCACCGGTCAGCTCGGCCGGCGCGGACAAGAACGTGAGACTGCGGCTTTCGGTGGTGTCGTCGAAACTGTCGAAGGCCGCCGACCGGGAATTCGCATACGGATCGGGCTCGGGCGGTTCGGTCACGATCGAGATCTCGGGCAACCGACCGGCATCGATCTCGGGCAACTGCGCCACCAGCAGGCCGGGCAGCTCCTCCGGTTCACATTCGATCAGCGTCACTGCCCCACCGTGATCCACGGTCTCGCCCGGCTGCTGCGTGAGAACGCAGGCCCGTCTGCCACTGCGCACTCCGTGCACCCGCAGGTGCGTTTTCGGATTGTCGATATCGCTGTCGCGCCAGCCGTGCATGCCGACAAAGACTTCCGGTCGCGCGACCGTCTCGAATACCGCGGCGAAACCCGACTCCAACCGCTCGTCGAGAGCGTCCCCGATCTCCGCGAGCTCACGTAGATAATCGTCCAGCAGCGGAGTGCGACTGAGATACAGGAAGGGCGAGGGCATCGCGCCGGACCGGTACCGATTGCACAGCACCTTGAATTCGACGTCGGTGAACTCCCACCTCATGCCTCGACCACCGGTACGGTCGCCGGCACTTCACCGATATGGCTGAGCGCACTCAGGAAGTCGACCGGCGGGATCTCCGCATCCGCGCCCGACCTCGCGGAATCGGACAACACGCCGTCCGAAAGCCCCGCTGTCACACCGAAAACCGGCTCCACCAGGCTGCCGTCGAGACCCGCGCGCGGGAACAGATTGGTCAGCGACGGTGCGCCCGTCACCTGTGCGGCGTCGGGCGTGACCAACGCCGCGCCGGAGGACGTGCCATCGGTCGGCAGACCCGCGGCGGGCACCGCGGCATCCGGCGCGGCCGTGAGCCCCAGCAGTTGCGACAGTTCGGCCAGCTTGTCGGGCGACTGCTGAATCTGCGCGAGCGCCGCCGTCACCTTGTCCTGAGACACCCCGAGCAACTGCGAAAGCTCGGAGGTATTGCCCGTCTGCAGTGCGGAGTCGAGCTGCGTGAGCAGCGTCGGAAGCTGCTGCATCACAGTCGATCCCGCGCTGGCCAGGCTGCTCAGCAGACTGGTGAGCGTCGAGAGGCCCTGGCCGCTGTCCGATGTCGAGGTACCAGCCGACACCGGGGTGGCCGTCGTAGCCGGCGTGGTCGCCGCCGGATTCGTGTAGGCGGGAACGGCGGCCTGCGGCTGAGTGCCGTTCGGGTTGGTAGTCGCGGCCAGACTGGCATTCGGGTCGGACGCGAGGCTGGCCGGGAGCTTCGGCGCGGCTACATTCGAACTCGGTGCGGAGCCGGGTGACGTCCCGGGGCCTGCCCCGGGATTGGCACCGGGATTCGTCCCCGGACCTTTGCCCGGGTCCGTACCGGGACCCTTGCCCGGATCCGTACCAGGATCTTTCCCCGGGTCCTTTCCCGGGTCCTTTCCTGGATCCTTCCCCGGATCGTTCGCCGGAATCACCGCGGGCTTGGCTACCGGAATCGGATTCGACACCACCGGTACCGCCGCCGCCGTCGCCTTCAATGGCTGCAGGTAGTCGCGATCGAAGTAATGCTGCTCATCGTGCAGCGCGCCGCTCTTGTCGCAGTTCCACGGCTGCTTCCGCTGGGTCGGCATGGAGAACTTCGTGGAAGACATCCACGCCGATGTGTAATGCATGCTCTCGCCCATCAGCTCCATGGTGTTCCGGAGCGGCTCGACCTGTGCCGCATAGGCGGTGATCGCCGCCTGCGCCTTGTCGAAGCCGCCACCCGACCAGAACTGGTTGAGCGTCTGCATCTGGTTCCCGAAATTGCCGAGCTTGTCATCCACCCAGCCGGACATCGACTTCCACAGCTCACCCGCATTGGAATAGGTGTCGGGAGCCAGTGACTGCCCCAGATCGTAGAGCTGCTCCCAGCTCATCGAATCCTTGTTCTCCAGGTGAATGGGCACGGACTCCTTGGCGCCCGAATAGTTCTGGAGCCCCTTGGGCAGGCTCTGCTCCTCGTAGGCGCCCGGCGCCGACTTCTGCGGCGCCTTGTAGTCCAGAGCCGCCGGGACCGTTGGCATCTGGACCTTGTCCAGGTCCGCAGCCTGGAACGCCTCCTTCGAGGCGTTGTCCGCCGCCAGGTACGACTTGGACGCCGCCCGGAACGTCTCCGCCATATCCGTCAGGATCGTGATGTGGGCATCGATCGAATCCAGCAGCTCGGTTCCGTGATTGCTGTACGCCGACGCAAGCAGCGAGCCGGACGTCAGGTCGCCGATCGGATCGAGACTGTTGAGCTTGCCGTCGGTCGCCATCTTGCGGAACTTACGTAGGGCGCCCACCATATCGGCGCACGCCTGGATCGCCTTCGTCGCCGCCTTGGGATCGAAGAGCAGTGGGTCCGCAGACGCCCCTGCCGACGTCCGCAAGCCCGCCCATGCCGTGAGGTCTTTAATATCAGGTGCCATTGGTAACTACTGTCACTCCGCCCGTTTCAGCTGTTCCTGCCAGCACACCGTACTTTCGTAAACTACCGATGGCGCGCAAGGAAATTCAACGTCGGAGAAACATCATCTGTCATGATCGGCAGTCGTGCGAATACTGGTGCAGCGGGTGAGTTCGGCGCAGGTGACGGTTGAGGGCGATGTGGTGGGGCGAATCGATCCGGCGGCGCACGGTGCGCCACACGGGCTGGTCGCGCTGGTCGGGGTGACGCACGGCGATAGCGAAGCAACCGCGAAAGCTCTGGCCGACAAGCTATTCCGGCTGCGTATACTCGACGGCGAACGATCGGCGGCCGATCTGGGCGCGCCGATTCTGGTGATCAGTCAGTTCACGCTGTACGCCGACACCGCCAAGGGGCGGCGGCCCTCGTGGAATGCCGCGGCGCCCGGCGCCGTCGCCGAACCGCTGGTCGAGGTCTTCGCGGCCACTCTCCGCGAACTGGGAGCCACGGTGGCGACCGGACGCTTCGGTGCGCATATGCATGTCGAGCTGATCAATGACGGGCCCGTGACGCTACTGCTCGAAGGCTGAACCGCGCGCACGACAGTGGCGTCAGGCATATTCGCCCGGGCCGAGCATGGGTTCCAGCACTCGTTCGACCAATGCGGTGTCGCAGTGCTCGATGACCTCGGTGATGCGGGCGTCTGCGATACGGAAGAGGAAGCAGTAGGTCTGGTGGTAGGACTCACCGCGGGTGGTGGTGCCGTAGCCGCGGGCCTGGACGATCACGCGGTCCTCGTCGGCGAGGACGAGGTCGGCCTCCATGCGGTAGCCGTCGGCGAACTGGGTCATCAGTGGGCGCAGAAGACCCTGTAGGACCGCTGTTTTCGGCTCCCATACCCCCGCCCACGACCAATTGCCCGGGAAGATCCACCGGCAATCATCGGACAGCGCCTCCCCCAGTGCGCGGGCGTTGCCTCGTGCCAGCTGCTCGAAGACGGCGCGGATCAGTTCTTTGTTTCCGAGAGTGCTCACCTCAGCGAAACTACGGGCGACAGAGCCATGCGACCAGCGAGAATCCGGCATGCTGGGCATGCCGGATTCGCATGGATTGGTTCCGCCGAACTCCAGGTACAGGCGTGCGGTCAGTCGCGGGCCGGGGTGATCAGGGCGAGGGTCAGGCCCGTGGCGCCGAGCACCAGGATGACGATCGGCCATACCCAGCTGGTGGTGAAGACCATGGCCAGGATGCCGAGGATCAGGGTACAGGTGGCCAGGAGCAGGCTCTGAGGATCACGGTTCATCGGTGCGGCCTTACTTCGAGAACGAATTCGCCTGGCAGACAGCGCGAATCGAGGTGGTGGCGCGGTCCAGATCCTGCGCTTTCAGCCAGTGGTAGCCGGAGGAGGTGAACTTGCCCAGCTTGTCGCTGTCGGCGCGCACGCCGTCCTGATCGGCACCGCGGTAATTCTCGGCCGCATTGCGCAAATCCTTGAGCTGACCGGTCAATTCGGATCTCGCCGCCTGTAATCGGGATAGCTTTCCGCACAGCTCCGCCTTTTCCACCGGCCAGCCGACCATGCAGGCCAGACCGAAGGCGACCACCGCGACCACGGCAATCGCCTGGTTCACATGGCGCACCAGGCGACGTCGGCCGAAAACCTTGCCCGCCGACTCCGGCAGGTCGGGGCGAGCCTGCCGGAGCAGGTGGCGTAGCACCAGGAAGTTGGGAATCTCATCGATACCCTGGGTGAGGCGGGTCTGCTCACCGGCTTCGATGACAGCCTGGCCCTGCTGCACTCGGAACGCGCGCAGGTCTTGTAGCGCAAGGGTTTTCTTACCGGCACCGAGCTCACATGCGGAAATCCACCACGGCCCGAACTCCACCCGGCGACCGGCACGCACGGCATCGCTCGCGCCCCTGGCCTGCCGCGCGGCGACGGCCTCCACCAGCTGCGGACCCCACTCGTCCGGGCTCGTGATCGCCTCGGTCATCTTCACCTCCGCACCGCCGAGATCGATGATCCGATACTCGTGCGAGGTGTGGGTGTGCACACCGTTGCGATGCACCCGAATGATCTTCTGCCACACCATGGTCGAGTCATAGCGCGCCACCCGCACCTCCCGGCCGGTGGCCACGGTGCAGCCGTTCTCGTACAGATCGAGCCGCGCATCACCCTTCGCCGCCAGGTATCCCTTGCGATGTCTGCCGAGACCATGAACCTGGGCCGCCTCCGCAATGCACCGCAACCGTTCCGGATCACGGTTCGTGCCGCTGGCCCCGCCGGACATGCCCCTCCTCGGTCGATCACATTCGCGCCCAAACTATCCGTCCCACGGACCCTCCGCAAAAGGAACGAGACTGTTTCAGTGAGGCGCAGGCGAACTGGAGGACGACCAGCCGGAAGAGAGTGCCCGCGAATCTATCTCGGAATCACTACCACTTGGTCGAAGTCGAGGCCGTAGACGGTGTGGGTCCTGGGATCGACCACTAGACCGCGCAGCGAGATTTTACTGCCGGCCCGAATCGTCGTGGTGACCGCGTGTTTCTCGGTATCGATGACTTTGATCGCTTGTAACTGACCGCTGAAGCCGGTCACGTACACAGCGTGCTTTCCGGGGTCGACACCCAGGAAGCCAGGACCGCTGATCGAGATGGAGCCGGTCAGCGCTCCTGCGGCCAGATCGATCACGAAAGTCTGCTCAGTGGAGGTCACATACGCCGTGCGGGCGCCTTGATCGATTGCCACGTCGAATACGCCGTGCGTCTCCGCTGGTAGCCCGATCTGGCCGGTCACCGCATTTGTCGCCAGGTCGACCTTCACCAACCCGGTAATCGAGTGGTTCGTGGAGTCGTGGTAGTCGCCCGTGACATACGCCGTCCGGCTGGCAGCATCGATCGCAAGGTTCATTGCGTTGTACCCCACCGGAATTGACGCCGTGATCGAGGCAGTGACCGGATCGATCACGACTACAGAGCTCTCGGTGTTCGGTTCACTCGAGCCATCCGCACCCGGGTTGTAGTCGAGGCCGACCAAATTGGTGACATAGACCGAGTGGGTGCCCGAATCCACCGTCACACCCCACGATGAGTGGCCGGTTGTGACGGTGTCGACCACCGCGTTGGTCATCGTATCGATGACGATGAGTGTGCCCTCGATACCTTTTTCGGCACCTTTGCCAACAACATACAAGCGGTGCAGATCTGGATCGACCGCGATTCCTTCCGGATCGTCGGCGAGCTTGATCGTCGCTGTAGCAGTGCCTTTTGCCGGATCGACGACCGACACCGTCCGATCATGGTCATTGGTGACATAGACCAGCCCAGTCACCGAATCGCAGGCCGCACGGGAGTAGCCGTATGTCGACCCCACCTGGATCGACTGAAACGGATTGGTCGAGTCCTGTTGCTGCCGTATGACTACCGCACCGATTGCGATCAGGACCAGGACCACCGCACCGGCCATAGCCGCGATGGCCCAGTTGCGAGTCCGGACAGTTCGCGGTGCGGTCGGAACCGAAGACGAGGGGGCTGAAACCTGCTGGGGTGCTGCCGCTTTCGTTCGCTGGTTGGCGCAGAGTGGGCGGAACTCGTTCTGCACGGCCGGAATATAGGCCGGGAGACCTGAAAGATAGAGGGCGTGCAGGTCGTTCGGGGAAGTGATGCCTGCCGAACGGAGCGCGTCGATGACCGCTCGTACGATGGCGGCGATATCGGGCAGGGCCGGGCCGTTCCACTCGGCCGTGCCGAGGGTGCGGGAGAAGAACACCTGGAAGCCGCCGCCGGCCGACGAAATCAACAGCGCCACATCCAGTGTCGCGCCGAGTTCGACCACAGCCACCCGTGCACCGGCCGGCGCCGGGTCGATACCCACGGTCCAGTCAGGTGTTCCGACCCCCAGCACGGCAATCCCCTCTCAACGCGATACGCCGATCGATCGTAACGTGGGGATAACTATGCGGCAGGGGCACAGACGAACGCACCCACCCAGGCAGAGCCGGGGCGGGTGCGGAAAATCTTGTGCGAGTGCAGCCTTGCGCGGGTGATTACTCCGGACGGAGGGTCAGGATGCGGGGGCCGTCCTCGGTGACGGCTACCGTGTGCTCCCAGTGGGCGGCGCGGGTGCCGTCGGTGGTGACGACGGTCCAATCGTCCTCTAGGGTCTTGGTTTCCGTGGTGCCGAGGGTGAGCATGGGCTCGATGGCCAGGACCGATCCGACTACGAGTTGCGGGCCCTTGCCGGGGGCGCCCTCGTTGGGGAGGAACGGGTCCATATGCATTTCGCGGCCGATGGCGTGACCGCCGTAGCCGTCGACAATGCCGTAGGAGCGACCGTGATCGGCTGCCGCGGCATAGGTGCCGAGCTCGATGGCGTGTGACACATCCGTCAATCGATTGCCGGGAAGCATGACCGCAATGCCCGCTTCCATCGACAGCTTGGTCGCCTCACTGAGCAGGCGATCGGCCTCGATGATATTGCCCACCCCGAAGGTCCACGCCGAATCGCCGTGCCAGCCTTCGAGAATCGCGCCGCAGTCGATGGAGACCAGGTCGCCCTCGGCCAGCACATCGTCCTTGGACGGGATGCCGTGCACGACGCGATCGTTCACCGAGGAGCAGATCGACCCCGGAAAACCGTGATAGCCCTTGAACGAGGGGACGGCTCCGGATTCGCGGATGAGCTGCTCGGCGACCTCGTCCAATTCCAGGGTGGAAACCCCGGGCTTGGCGGCGGCACGCACTGCCACCAGGGCACGACCGACGATAGCGCCGGCCGCCGCCATGGCGTCCAGTTCACCGGCGGTGCGGAACGGCACCACCTTCTTGTTCTTACGGCCGAAGACCATTCAGCGACCCAGCGCCGCGAGTGCGCGCGTGTTCACGTCTTCGATCTCGCCGACACCCTCCACCGTGACGACCAGGCCGTCATAGTGATCGAGCAGCGGTTCGGTCTCCTCGCGATACACACGCATGCGGTTGCGGATGGTCTCTTCGGTGTCGTCGCCGCGGCCACGGGCCAGCATGCGCTCGACCACGACGTCCTCCGGAACCACGAAGCAGATCACGGCGTCGATCGCCAGGTTCGACTCCTTGAGCATGCGCTCCAGGGCGTCGGCCTGATCCACGGTGCGCGGGTAGCCGTCCAGCACAAAGCCATTGGTGGCATCCGGCTCGGCAATGCGGGCCTCGACCATGCGGTTGGTCACATCACTGGGAACCAGATCGCCTGCGTCCATGTACTTCTGGGCTTCGCGGCCCAGCGGAGTCTGCTGGCTGATGTTCGCGCGGAACAGATCCCCGGTGGAGATGTGCGGTACACCCAGCTTTTCCGACAGTAGAACGGCCTGGGTGCCTTTGCCGGCACCGGGCGGCCCGAGCAGAACAACTCTCACTTGAGGAACCCTTCGTAATTTCGATTCATCAACTGGCTCTCGATCTGTTTCACCGTATCGAGGCCGACGCTCACAATGATCAACACCGCGGTACCGCCGAACGGCAGGCTCTGTACACCGGTATTGGTGCCGAGACCCAGCAGCAGGTTCGGCAGCACGGCGACAGCACCGAGGTAGATCGAACCGGGCAGGGTGATCCGGCTGAGGACGTAGTTGAGGTAGTCCGCGGTGGGCTTACCGGGGCGATAGCCCGGGATGAAGCCACCGAACTTCTTCATTTCGTCCGCGCGTTCCTCCGGGTTGAAGGTGATCGCGACATAGAAGTAGGTGAAGAACACGATGAGCGCGAAGTAGATCGCGACGTACACCGGGTTGCTCGGATTGACCAGGTACTTCTGAATGAGCTGCTGCCACTCGGCGGGATTGCCCGAAGTCTTCTGGGTCAACTGCGCCAACAGGTTCGGCAGATAGAGCAGAGAGGACGCGAAGATCACCGGGATGACACCGGCCTGATTGACCTTCAGCGGCAGATAGGTCGACGAACCGCCGTACATCTTCCGGCCCACCACGCGTTTGGCGTACTGCACCGGAATTCGGCGCTGGCCCTGCTCCACGAAGATGACGCCGACGATCACCACCAGCGCAGCGGCGGCCACCATGGCGGTGACTCCCCAGCCGCGGCCGTCGTAGATCGTCTTGCCCTCGGACGGGATGCGAGCGGCGATACCGGAGAAGATCAAGAGCGACATGCCGTTACCGACACCGCGCTCGGTGATCTGCTCGCCGAACCACATGACCAGGGACGCACCGGCAGTCATGACCAGCACGATGATGATCATGCCGAAGACGGAGGTGTCGTCGAGAATGGGTTTCGCACACCCACGCAGCAGCTGTCCGCGGGAGGCGAGCGCGACCAGACCGGTCGACTGCAGGATCGCCAACGCGACCGCCAGATAGCGGGTGTACTGGGTCATCTTGTTCTGACCCGATTGGCCTTCTTTTCGCAGTTCCTCGAACCGCGGGATCACAACGGTCAGCAGCTGGATAATGATGCTCGCGGTGATGTACGGCATGATGCCGATCGCGAACACGGAAAGCTGCAGCAGCGCACCGCCGGAGAAGAGATTGATGAGCTGATAGATGCCGGCGGAATCCCCGCCGTTGACCAGCGCAACACAGTCTTGGACGTTCTTGTAGCTGACGCCGGGAGACGGCAGCGAAGCGCCCAGCCGGTAGAGGGCGATCAGCCCCAGCGTGAAGAGAATCTTCCGCCGTAAGTCCGGGGTCCGGAAAGCCGACACGAAGGCGGAAAGCACAGATCCTCCTGGCGAACGACATAGGTCAGGCCATGGCTACAACGACGGAAACGCCGAATCCCCATGACAGTGTTGGCAGACAACACGTGAACTCTAACAGTGACACCGGACGAGCTCGCGACTCGTCCGGTGTCACTGGTTTTCAGGTTACCGTCGTAGCGACTGCTTGCAGGTCGCTCGAGACGATCAGTCCAGAACGGTGGCAGTGCCACCGGCCGCGGCGATCTTCGCCGTGGCGGAACCGGAGAACTTGTCGGCGGAGACCTGAACGGCCACACCGATTTCGCCCTCGCCGAGCACCTTCACGAGCTCGTTCTTGCGAACGAGGCCCGAGGAGACGAGCTCGGCCTTGCCGATGGTGCCGCCCTCGGGGAACACGCGGGCGATATCGGACACGTTCACGACCTGGTACTCGGTGCGGAACGGGTTCTTGAAGCCCTTGAGCTTGGGCAGACGCATATGCAGCGGCATCTGTCCACCCTCGAAGCGGACCGGAACATTCTTGCGAGCCTTCGTACCCTTGGTACCGCGGCCCGCGGTCTTGCCCTTGGAACCTTCACCGCGACCCAGACGGGTCTTCTCGGTCTTGGAACCGGGGGCAGGACGCAGGTGGTGCAACTTGATGGTCATGCTTAAACCTCCTCAACCTGAACGAGGTGGCGCACGACGTTGATCAGACCACGGTTCTGCGCGTTGTCCTCACGGACAACTTCCTGGCGAATGCCACGCAGGCCGAGGGTCCGCAGCGACTCGCGCTGGTTCCGCAGGGCGCCAATGGAGCTCTTAGTTTGGGTCACCTTGAGATCTGCCATGTCAGACTCCCTGTCCCGCACGCGCACGCAGCATGCCCGCAGGTGCCACATCCTCGAGGGGCAGACCACGACGAGCGGCCACCTCCTCCGGGCGCTGCAGCATCTTGAGGGCGGCAACGGTGGCGTGCACAACGTTGATGGCGTTATCGCTACCGAGCGACTTCGCCAGAATGTCGTGGATGCCAGCGCACTCCAGCACGGCACGCGCCGCGCCACCGGCGATCACACCGGTACCGGGCGAAGCCGGACGCAGCATGACCACACCCGCCGCCGCCTCACCCTGAACCGGGTGGACGATGGTGGAGCCGATCATCGGAACGCGGAAGAAGCTCTTACGAGCCTCTTCGACACCCTTCTGGATGGCCGCGGGAACTTCCTTGGCCTTGCCGTAGCCGACGCCGACCAGACCGTTGCCGTCACCGACGATCACGAGGGCGGTGAAGCTGAAGCGACGACCACCCTTCACGACCTTGGAGACGCGGTTGATCGCGACTACGCGCTCGAGCTGGTTGGTCTTCTCGGCAGGCGCCTGATCGCGGCCACCGCGGCCACGGCCACGGTTGTCACGGTCGTTACCGCCGGCGTTGGGACCACTGTTGTTGTTGCCGGCGGGACCGTTGTTTCCGCCGTCACGCCGTTGACGTCCCGGCATCAGACGTTCCTTCCGTTCGCAGAGTTGATCATCAGAACTTCAGCCCACCTTCACGGGCGGCATCCGCGAGCGCCGCGATACGGCCGTGGTAGTCGTGACCACCACGGTCGAACACGACGGCTTCGATGCCGGCAGCCTTGGCGCGGGCAGCGATGAGCTCGCCGACCTTGGCGCCCTTGGCGGACTTGTCACCCTCGGCGGCACGCACATCGGCTTCGGTGGTCGAGGCGAACGCGATGGTCTTACCCACCGAGTCGTCGATCAGCTGAGCGTGGATGTGGCGCGCAGAACGGTTGACCACCAGGCGCGGACGCACGGTGGTGCCTTCGATCTTCTTGCGCAGACGGAAGTGGCGGCGCGTCTTGGAGAGACGACGCGCGGTCGAGGCATCCGTACCGACCGGCTTACGCCGAGCCTTCTGGTTTGCTGTTTGTGCCATTGCTTACTTACCCGTCTTTCCGACCTTGCGGCGAACGACCTCGCCGGCGTAGCGGATGCCCTTGCCCTTGTACGGGTCGGGCTTGCGCAGGCCGTGAATAACCGCTGCGATCTGGCCGACCTTCTGCTTGTCGATGCCCGACACCGAGAACTTGGTGGGAGCCTCAACCGCGAAGGTGATGCCCTCAGGAGCCTCGATCGGGACAGCGTGGCTGTAGCCCAGGGCGAACTCGAGGTTCGATCCCTTGGCCTGCACGCGGTAACCGACGCCGAAGATTTCCATCTTCTTCTCGTAGCCTGCGGTCACACCGACGATCATGTTGCTGATCAGGGTGCGGGTCAGGCCGTGCAGCGAGCGGTTCTGACGCTCGTCGTTCGGACGAACGACCTCGAGCTCACCGGACTCCGCCTTGGTGACG
>NZ_JAODNK010000107.1 GCF_025465275.1 Nocardia sp.
TTCCAATTGTTCGGCGAACTCGGAGATGCACACCAAGTCCAGCCCGATACCAAGGATTGTCACTTTCTGGGACTCCTCGATTCTTTCTGTGAGTGCAGCCGATTGGGCTGCAACGTACCAGCGGAGCCTACGCATCGCAGGCTCCGCTGGTCATGAGTTCAGTTGCGCCGCAGGTCGTGCGGCGCAGAACCGTCCGTTTTTACGAGCAGGCGGGTCCGGGCGGAACCGCGACATACGTTGCGTCCGTGCCCAGTCGAGCCTTGGCCGACAGCAGCATGTCCGCTTCCAGCTGACGCGACTTCTTGGCCGGGGTGCCGTCGCCGCCGAGACGCCGATCGGCCGGGCGCTCGTACAGCGGGGCGCCGCCGCACATGGCCTCGGTGAGGCGCTGACGTCCGTCGAGCTGACGCTCCTGCGCGCGACGCTGGTACTCCTCCCGCTTCTCCGGATCCAGGGCCGCGATGAACGCCTGCGGATGCACGATCGCCACCAGGCCCGACACGTGCCCGAAGCCGAGCGAGGTGACCAAACCGGCCTTGAGCGGGAAGCGCTCTCCCAGGTCCATGGCCTCGCGGACCCACACCAGGTGTGGGTACGCCTGCATCTTCTCGTCCACGCAGTCGAGGCTGCGGTTGGGCGGGATGACGCCCTGCTCCAGTACCTGGCACAGGCCGATCATCTGGAAGGCCGCCGCGCCGCCCTTCGCATGACCGGTGAGGGTCTTCTGCGAAATCACGAACAGCGGAGCGCCTTCCGAGCGGCCGATGGCGTTCGCCAGCCGCTCGTGCAGCTCGGACTCGTTGGGATCGTTTGCGGCCGTGGAGGTGTCGTGCTTGGAGATCACCGCGACCTCGTCCGGCGTCACACCCAGCTTGCGAAGTTCCTTGGCCAGCTGCGACTCCGGGCCGCCGCGACCGGCGCCCAGCGCACCCAAGCCGGGGGCCGGGATGGAGGTGTGCACACCGTCCGCGAAGGACTGGGCGAAGGCGACCACACCGAGCACCGGCAGGCCCATCTCCAGGGCGACACTGCCGCGAGCGAGCAATACCGTTCCGCCACCCATGGATTCGACGAAGCCGCCGCGACGGCGATCGTTGGCCCGGGAGAAGTAGCGGTCGCTGATGCCCTTGGCGGTCATGACGGCCGAATCGGCGGTGGCGGACATATCGCCGAAGCCGACAATGCCCTCGATGCCGAGATCGTCGAAGCCACCGGCGACCACCAGATCGGCCTTGCCGAGCCGGATCTTGTCCGCGCCCTCCTCGACGGAGACCGCCGCGGTCGCACAGGCGGCGACCGGGTGGATCATGCCGCCGTAGCTACCCACGTAGCTCTGAACCACGTGCGCCAGAGCGACGTTCGGCAGCGCCTCCTGCAGGATGTCGTTGGCGCGCGGCTCACCGAGCAGATTGTCGATGTACAGCGAGCGCATGGAGGACATGCCGCCCATACCGGTGCCCTGGGTATTGGCGACCATGGCCGGGTGCACCCACTGCATGAGCTCCGCCGGGCTGAAGCCCGAGCTGAGGAACGCGTCCACGGTGCAGACGATGTTCCACAGCGCCACGCGGTCGACCGAACCGGCCATATCGGCGGAGATGCCGAAGCGGGTCGGATCCCAGCCGGTGGGGATCTGGCCGCCGACGAAGCGCGACAGCTTGGCCTTGCGCGGCACCCGAATCTCCGTGCCCGCCTTGCGCGTCACCTGCCAGTCGCCCGAACCCTCGACCGGCGTGATGACGGTCTGGTCCGGATTGGCGGCGAAGAAGGAGCGGGCCTCGGACTCGCTGTTCACCACGAAGGTGAGGTCCTTGTCGATGAACACCGAGGTGAGCAGCGGCGCGGCATTGTCGACCATGGCGCCGTCGTCGGCGTACCTGCGCACGCCGCAGCGCTCCACCACGGTGTCGTGGTAGCGCTCGGCCAGCTCGGATTCGTCGACGTAGTCACCGGATTCGGTGTCGTACCAGCCGGCCTTGGGCTCGTTCTCCCAGGTGACCAGGCCGGTGGTCCAGGCCAGCTCCAAAACGCCCGCGGCGGAGAGCTGGTCGGAGACCTCCATCTCGAAGCGAGTGCGCGCCGAACCGTAGGGGCCGAGCTCGCCGGCGCCGACGATGACGACCATATCGTCGAGATCGGCTGTCACCGAACCCCATTCGGGGGTCGGCAACTTGGAGCTCAGGGTCGGCGGGGCAGGCAGCGCCGCGATGGTGACGGGGCCTTCCTCGGTATCCGCTTCCGCCGCAGCGCCTTCCAAGCTCTCCTTGGCCAGCGCCGACAGATCCAGCTTGGCGCGCGCCAGGCCACCGGTCAGATCGATCTGCTGCGGTCCACCGGCGGTGACGACGCGAGCCCGCGAGGTGCACCACTTGAGCAGCTCATCGGCCATCTGCTCGGTGGACCAGGTGTGTACCCCGGCCTTCTCGACCGCGGCGACCAGCGGATCGTTATGGCCCATGAGCCCGGTGCCGCGCACCCAGCCGATGAGCGCGTGCACCAGGGTGACCCGGTCGGCCCAGGACTTCTCGGCGCGCCACTTGGCGACCACGGCGTCGAGGGCGGCCTTGGATTCGCCGTACGCTCCGTCACCGCCGAAGAGACCGCGGTTGGGCGAACCCGGCAGCACCACATGCAGTTTCGCGTCCACATTGTGGTCCGCGCCGAGCTGGGACAGACCACCGATGAGGCGCTCCACCGACCACAGCAGGACCCGCATCTCCATTTCGGCGCGGGCGCCGGCATCGGCCAGGTCACCGGCCACCCGAGGGGCGGCGAACGGCAGCAGCAGCGTCGGAGTCATCGCCTCCTTGACGAGAATCTTCGCGCCACCGGCATTGTCGACCTGCTCGTTACCGACCCAGTCCATCAGGGCGTCGATATCGGTGTAGGAGGCCATATTCGCCGGGACCACCCACAGGGCGGCGCCGTTGCGGGCGTTCTCACGGTAGAGCTTCTTGTAGAAGCCGACCCGGTTGTCGTCCAGCTTGGAGGTGGTAACGATGACCGTCGCGCCACCGGCCAGCAGGCGTCCGGCGGCGGCGGCCGCGATGGAACCCTTGCTCGCACCGGTGATTACGGCAATATCGTCGGACCAGACACCCGGATCCTCGCTCGTCAGCGCGGCCTCGGCGATGCGGCCGTACACACCGGCCAGCACCGAGCGGGCTTCGCTCTTGGCGCGGTCGCGCCACCAGTTGGCCTGCACCGCAACGGCTTCCCCGGCACCGGCGAAACCGGTGACAGCGAGCTCGGCGGCGTGTGTATCGTCGCCCAGCCACAGCCGGGCCAGATCCTCACGCGCACTTGCCCACCGGTCGTCGATGAGCAGCGCCTTGCGGGCATCGAAGGCGGGCGCGACCAGACGCGGCCAGTCGGTGCCCAGCTCCGCGGAGACCAGATCGACGAGGGTGTCGCCTGCGGCTTCCGGCGCGGACAGCTGCTCGGCCAGGCCGAGCTGCTCGAGCACCACGCGGGCGGCGGTGGCGAGGACGCCGTCGCGGCCGGTGATCTGCTCGGTGAATTCGCCCAGCGCGGCGGCATCGACGGTCGCTCCCCCGCCGCCACCGGCGGACGGTATGGAGACCGCGATGCCACGGCGTGCGGCCACGGCCTGCACGGCGACATCGATGGCATTGTCCACGGCGGCACCGTCGTTCAGGCCACCGGTGACGAGTCCGCCCATATCCCCGCCGCGCACACTGGCGCCTTCGCGGGTGCCGAGCGAGACCTCGGCGGTCACATGGCTGGCCCAGCCGTCGCCGAGCTCCCAGACCTTCTTGACACGTTCGGCAATGGCGGCGGGCCGCTTACCGGACGGGCCGAAGACCTTGCGCAGGTGATCGCCGATCGCATCGGACAGCACCGAGCCGAACGGCTTGTAGGTGCGCGCCAGGCGGTCGACCGTATTGGCCAGCGCGCCCATATCGGCATCGGCCGCACCGTCGATGGCGCCGAGCGACAGCTCCGCACCGAGGTCGACGAGCAGCTGGTTACGACGCGAGGAGACGCCGTCGCACAGGCCCTCGATGGTGTCCACCGGGCCGATCTGGTCCAGGC
Organism: Nocardia sp.; assembly: GCF_025465275.1. Classification (GTDB taxonomy): domain Bacteria; phylum Actinomycetota; class Actinomycetes; order Mycobacteriales; family Mycobacteriaceae; genus Nocardia. The sequence continues at coordinate 4,057 of NZ_JAODNK010000107.1, forward strand.
GCAGCTTGGTCCACAGCGCGATGAGCACGCGGGTGGCGTCGGCGGCGACAAAGGCGATGTCGTCGGGACGCGGGCCACCGGTGGAGACCGGGGCCGCGACCGGTGTGGCAGCGGGAGCGCTTGCGGCAGCGGCGGTCTCGGCCGGAGTGTCCTCCGGCTCGTCCACCTGTGCCGGATCGGTGTCGGTGGAGTAGACGATCGCGGCTTCACGCTCGATATTGAGCACCTCGACCGTGGCATTCGAGAAGGCCGGCAGCTTCAGCGTATTGGAGGCCAGGTTGGCGACGGTCGGCGTGGCGGCCAGGCCGACCTCGACGAACCGCTCCACACCCAGGCCACCGTGCTCGGCATCGGTGAACAGCAGATCCTGGGTCTCGATCCAGCGCACCGGGCTGGCGAACTGCCAGGCCAGCAGCTCGACGAGCACCACACGGCACAGTTCGACCGGCTTAGCGGCCCACTCGTCCCAGTCGGCGAGCACCTCGGCGAGCGGCTCGGACGGCACGTAATCGGCGATCTCCTGGATGAATTCGCGCTCCAGGTTGAACGGCCGCGGCACCAGGTTCGGAATGTAGCGTCCGACAAGGAGTTCCGGGTGCAGGTCGGCGGGCAGCAGGCCCTCCAGCTTGATCCGGAACTCCGGCACACCGGCGCGCAGCACGGTGGAGTGGAACGGCACATCGATGCCCGGGATGACGACAAACGCGCGCTTGCCACCGGTTTCCGCACGCAGACGCTCGATTTCGACCTCGAGGGCGTCGAGTCCGGCGACGGTGCCCGCGATGGCGTACTGCGAACCGCGCAGGTTGAGGTTCACCACCTCCAGGAATTCACCGGACTGCTCACCGATGCGATTCACGAAGTCGACGACCTCGTGATCGGCCACACCGATCTGCGACGGGCGGATGGCGGCCAGACGATAGTCGCTGAGGCCCTGCGCATTACGCGGCACCAGCTCGTGCATGGCGGAACCGCGCTGGAACACCACCTCGAGGACGGCGTGCAGCGGCAGCACTCCGGCGACGGCCGAGAGCGCGTTGTACTCACCGACCGAGTGCCCGACCATCATGGCGCCCTCAATGAAGGCACCCGCCTCCCGCAGCTCCGCGACCTGCGCGACGCCGAGGGTGGCCATGGCGACCTGGGTGAACTGGGTCAGGTGCAGTACACCCTGCGGGTGCCGGTATTCGACGCCCCGGGCCTTGAGATAGGTCGGGTTGTCGCGCACCACAGCGAGAATCGAGAAGCCGAGGGCAGCGCGGGTGTGCTTGTCGGCGGCGTCCCAGACCTCCTTGGCGGCCTTGGAGCGAGTGCGCGCGTCCAGACCCATGCCCTTGGTCTGAATTCCCTGCCCGGGGAAGGCGTACACGGTCTTCGGCGCGGCGACCCGGCCGGTGGCGGTCATGACCAGATCGCCCTCGATGCGGCAGGAGACCTCGATGATCTCACTGCCCTGATCCACGGCGACCCGCTCCACGCGCACATCGATCTGCGCGCCGGGGCGCACCATGCCGAGGAAGCGGGTGGTCCAGGAGGTGAGGGTGCGCGGCGGCACCTTATCGCTCAGGTCGATGGCCGACACCGCGTGCTGTGCGGCGGCCGAGAGCCACATGCCGTGCACGATCGGGCTGCCCAGTCCGGCCAGCTTGGCGGCGGCCTCGCTGGTGTGGATCGGGTTGTGATCGCCGGAGACCTGCGCGAAGGCGGCCATGGCGCGCGGGGCGGTGAGGGTGACATCGCGACGGCGGCGACGCGGGGTGTCGCTCGCCTGGTCCGACAGCACGCCACCGGCGCGCGGCGGATCGGTCAGTTCGGCGGCGCCGATGCGGCCGCGAATGGCGAAGCGCTCGGTCAGGGTGGCGACGGTCGGCATGGACATGCCGGTCTCCGGCTTGTCGAGCATGCCGGAGATGCGCACGCGCACCTCGACGACGCGGCCCATATCGGTGTCGACGGTCTCGCCGGCTTCGGCCCGCACCGCGAGAACGCTTGCGGCGGCAGGCAGGTGGCCGTTGAGCTGGATCTGGTGATCCAGGTGCACCAGGTCGAGCATGCCCTCGATGACGCTCTTGTCATCGGCGGTCCGGGTGGCACCGAGCACCGCGAAGACGGCGGGCCAGCAGGCGCCCACGAGGACATCGGGAACGGTGCGGCCCAGGGTGCTGAGGCGCTCCGGCATACCGGAACCGGTGACACCGGCGTGATCGGCGATCAGGTCCGGGCTCCACGCCACATTGAAGTGCGCGACCTTGATGCCGTCGACGGTCTTCACCTCGGGCAGCGACTGCCCGGCGGCGACGGCCAGCAGCGCCGACATGGCGGTCTGGGCATCGTCCTCGGTAATGACCGGCGCGCCACCGTTGTACACGGTGACCGGGACGGTGAGGCGAATCTGCACGGCATCGCGGCCCAGCAGCGGGACCGTCAATTCCACGTAGGCGCTGTCGGATTCGGGTCCGGTGGCGAGGCGCAGCGTGGCGCCGGTCGGCGCATGGCTCGCGCCCTGCTCGTCGACGGCCCACTCGTGCAGGTCGCCGAGGCGGTGGATCGGATTGACGGTGGTGCGGCCGGACCACTGCACATCCGGTGCGGCGAGCACGATATCGATGGCGCCGGCGGTGACGGCGGCACGGCGGCGGCCGTCCACGGCGGCCGGGACGACGCCCTCGCGCACCAGCGAGTACGCGGTGTCCTGCTCGAAACGGTCCAGGAGTTCACCGACCGGCTCGTCCACGCGGGTGATGCCGGCGACGGCGACGGTGCCCGGAATGACGCAGACCTGATCGGCGGTGTAGCGCGGATCATGTGCCTGCCACAGCGAATCCGAGCGCCACCAGCGGCGCACATCGCCGTCCACGACGGGCACGAAGTTGACCGGCTTGCCCGGGGTCTTGCACAGGCTCACGAAGAACGGGACATCCGCCGGGTGCAGTACCGCACCGGCGACGGCCGGGTACTGCTCCTTCAGCGTGCAGATGGCCTTGACCGGAGTCTCGAAGTCGGCATCGTCGGCGAAGAGGGTTTCGATCTCGCCGCGGTCGGCCGGATTGAGGCGGGATTCGGTGCGGCGCACCATCTCCGCGAACCGGCTGCGCCAGGTGATGTCCAGCCAGACCGAGGCGGTGGCATCGGCGATGGCGGAGGCGAAGTCGCCGCCGCAGTCGAAATCCTTGCGGCGATCCAGGCCGACGGCCAGCTCGACGTAGCGCTCCAGCCACTCCAGGTAGGTCATGGTGGCGATATCGCCGAAGTACGGCTTGGCGGTGCCGTCGAGCGCCTCGATGATCTCGGCGCGACGCTCGGCGACCGCATCGGCATCGCCGGCGACCTCGTCGAGCAGGCGGCCGGTACGCGAGGCCGCATTGTCGATCTCGTGGATGTCCGCGCCCAATTGGCTACGGCCGGAGGCCATTCCGCCGGTCGCGGTGCCCGCGGCGACCCAGTGCGGGGTGCCGGGGGTGTCGACGAGCAGCTGCTTGACCTCGGGGGTGGTGGTGGCCTCGAGGGTCGCCATGGCGGCGGTGCCGACCAGTACGCCGTCCAGCGGCATGACCGGGTAGCCGTAGCTCTGCGACCAAGTGCCGGTGAGGTATTCGGTGGCACGCTCGGGGGTGCCGATGCCGCCGCCGACGCAGACGACCACATTCGCGCGGGTGCGCAGCGCGGCGTAGGTCTCGAGCAGCAGGTCGTCGAGGTCTTCCCAGGAGTGGTGACCACCGGCGCGGCCGCCCTCGATATGCATGATGACCGCGTAATCCGGTGCGGCATCCGCGATTCGGAGCACGGCGCGGATCTGAGCGACGGTGCCGGGCTTGAAGGCGACATGGGTGATGCCGACCTCGGTCAGCTCCTCGATGAGGGCGACGGCCTCGTCCAGCTCCGGAATACCGGCGGTGACGATGACACCGTCGAACGGCGCTCCGGCGGTACGGGCCTTCTGCACCAGGCGCTTTCCGCCCAGCTGCAGCTTCCACAGGTACGGATCCAGGAACAGCGAGTTGAACTGCACGGTGCGACCCGGGTGCAGCAGCGTCTCCAGCTCCTGCACACGATCGGCGAAGATCTGCTCGGTGACCTGACCGCCACCGGCCAGCTCGGCCCAGTGGCCCGCATTGGCCGCGGCCGCAACGATTTTCGCGTCGACGGTGGTGGGGGTCATGCCGGCCAGCAGGATCGGCGAGCGACCGGTGAGCTTGGTGAACGCGGTCTCGACCACAATGCGGCCGTTGGGCAGGCGCACCGGCTTCGGCGCGAACTCGGCCCACGCGGGGGCCACATCGGGGGCCGCGCCGGGGGTGAACAGGCTGCGCTGGCCCGGGCGGGTGGAGGCGGCCAGGACGCCGACGCCGGTGCCCTTCAGCGAGCCGGAGGTGAGGCGGGTGAGCAGATCACCGGGGCCCAGATCCAGAATCCACTGCGCGCCAACGACTGTGTCTGTTCCGTGAACGGTGTCGTCGATAATGGCGACCCAGTCGATCGGATCGACCAGTACTTCCTGGGTGAGGGCGGCGGCCAGCTCGGCATCGACACCACACTGTCCGGCCCAGCCGCGCACCATTTCCACGGTGTCGGCAAGCGCCGGGTGATGGAAGGCGACCTCGACCGGAATGTCCTCGAAAACGGGTGCGAAGACCGAACCGCCACGCTTCTTGGCGTCGCGCTCCTTCGACTGCTCCTCGTGGATCTCGGCGCTGCGCTGCCGGACTCGATCCAGCTGCGCCACCGGGCCGCTGAGCACCGCGCGCCGGCGACCATTGCGAATGGAGAGCACCGCGGCCTTGTCGGCGTCCACGCCGCGCGAGACCTCGTCGACAACGGCCCGCAACTGCTCGGGATCGACATTCGAGACCGCGACCATGGGCGAGCGCTCACCGAGCGGCATCAGCCCGCGACGACGTGCCACCAGTCCGGCTGCGGCCCCGATCAACTGGGCGATGGCCAGCAACTCGGCATCGCGCTGCCCGTGGGCTTCGGCGGCCGTGGCGGCAATGCGCCCCTGCGAGTGTCCGACGACGGCAGCCGGAGCGTGCTCGACGATGTCCAGGCCCTGTAGGCGCAGCGCCCGCAGCGCGGCAACCTGAGTGAGGAACACACCCGGCATGGAGACCGCGGCGGAACGCAACACCTGCGCGGAGGGCGCCGCCGACACCTCCCCCTCGTCCGGGTCGGCGAGTTCTTCTTCGAGCATCCAGCCGATCGGATCGAAACCCACCGGGCGCACCACGAGCAGCTGGGCGGCAACCGGTGCGAGCTTCTCCGCGGCCTCATTGACCAGCGCGGTCAGTTCGGGCTCGAGCGCACTGTCCCGGCCGATCTCCTCGAGCTCGGTGAGCCACTGGGCACCCTGTCCGCCGAACGCCAGCGCATAGGGCGCACCCCCCAGCAACCGGTCCAGCAGCGACGACCTGACTCCACTATCCCGGCTCTTCTTCGCCAGCTCGGCCTTCGACCCGGTTCCGGTGCTCTCGTTGATCGTCAAGACTTCGACTTCCTTCTCCTGGCGTCCCCGTCCCCACAGGACTGGGCCGCGCTCACGGTGCGCAGGTGTTCCTCCGGCCAACTGGCCCTGGTAGATGGCGAGGATTCCACAAAATCATGAGGATCTCCTCATGTTTGGTTACCGCCAACTGACCTACCCTCGAGTATTTCTGGACGGCCGTACCAGAACGACTAGAAACATGATCATCCCTCATGTTTGAAGTCGCTGGTGAGGGTGGTTACATCGGTGCAGGAAATGTGAGGCTTCCTCATATTGCCCTTTATCGAATCGTTATAATCCCTGGTAGGGTTACCGACCAGTACGCCACACCCACCCGATGCTTCGCGATCCTCGTTTCGCCCGGTAAAGTTTGGACGGTCGTACCGTTAGCGCGAGTGGCGAAATTGGCATACGCGCCAGATTTAGGTTCTGGTGTCCACGGACGTGCGGGTTCAAGTCCCGCCTCGCGCACTACACCCCGAGCCGGAACCAACGTTCCGCGAGCCTGCCGAATCCCGCAGCGCCGAACGGCATTTCACATCTGAGCAACCACCCAGCGACCTCATCGATCCCTGTCAATGCGTGGGCATTTCGCCCTTTCTGAGGAGATCGACAGCATCGCCGGCGGTGATCACGCCATAACGCTGGAGATAAGCCATGGCATCGAGCGCGGCAGCGTGAGCTGGGCCGGAAGAGCCATAGACCGCATCCTCGACCACACGGAAGTGATAGTCGTGCTGGTGTGCGTCCACTGCCGTGTAGTGCACGCACACATCGGTGAGCCCGCCGGTCAGGATGAGGGTGCGTGCCTGGTATCCGCGCAGGATGATGTCGAGGTCGGTGCCGAAGAAGGCCGAGTACCGGCGTTTGCGGACCTCGTATTCGGTGGGGAGCGGGCCGAACCCGGGCACATAGTCGGCTCCGGGCGTGCCTTCGACGGTGTGCAGGTCTTCCACCCCATCCACTTCGCGGCCGAGGTCGGTTTTGCTGGGATGGTGCAGCTCTCGGATGAATACGACCGGAACGCGGTACTCGCGGGCGGTGTCGATCAGCGATCGGATGGCGGTGATCTCCGGGGCCGCACTGCCCTCCGGGCCACGAGCCGGTGCGAAATCATTCTGCACATCGATGCAGATGAGAACGAGATCAGCGGTGGCCGGAGCGGCATCGACACTGTTTTCTGTCATACGAAAGATATTTGAGCCGTGTTGTGGCGCTGCAATTTCAGCCCTGTTACCGACACCTGGTCTGGGTAAACATCGAAGACGCCGGCCCTCGCTCCGAGAAACGGTCGGCTCGGCCGGTCGGCTGCGCAGAAATCACCCGGTGACTGCGATCGCGGCGTCCGCGAGGGTTGGATAGTCGGTGTAGCCCTCGGTCCCACCGACATACATGAGGTGCGTCTCGCGGATCTGGTTGAGCGGGGCGCCGATGCGGAGCCGGTCGATCAGGTCTGGGTTGGCAAGAAAGGAGCGGCCGAGGGAGACCAGGTCAGCGCCCGCGTCGAGGAGGTGTTCCGCCGCTTGCCTGCCGCCGTCGGCGGGCAGCGGCACACCCCAGCCCAGGTTCGGGTTCGCGATCAGGACGCTGGGCCAGATTTCCCGGATCCGGTGGAAGAGCCGCTGCTGCGGATCGGCGAAGACGACGTGCAGGTAGGCGAGACCCTTATCGGCGAGAGCGGCTACGAGTGCCGGGTAGAGCGCGTCGGTGTCTCCCTCCTCGATGCCATTGACGCGGTTCGCGGGAGAGATGCGCACACCCACCCGCTCGGGGCCGATAGCTTCGGCGACGGCCGCGACCACCTCGACGGTGAAGCGGATGCGGTTGGCGAGAGAGCCGCCGTAGGCGTCGGTGCGCTGGTTGGTGTTCTGCGCCAGGAACTGGTGCAGCAGATAGCCGTTCGCGCCATGCACCTCGACGCCCTCGAAGCCCGCCTCGATGGCATTGCGGGCGGCGGCAGCGAAATCGGCGATGGTGTCCTGGATTTCGTCGACGGTGAGTTCACGGGGGCTGACCGCGTCTTGGTGCCCGGAGGGGGTGTGGACAGTACCGGGGAGCGCGATCGGCGACGGGGCGACCGGGGTCAGCCCGCTGTTGTCCGGGTGGCCGACACGACCACCATGCTGCAGCTGCAGGAACATCCGGCCCCCGCGGGCGCGGACCGCGTCGGTGACATTGCGCCAGCCTGCGACGTGCGCCCCGTTGTAGATGGCGGGGATGTTGGCATAGGTCTGGCCGACCCGGTTCGGGGTAGCGGCTTCGGCGATGATCAGCCCGGCGGTGGCGCGCTGGGCATAGTAGGTGGCCATGATCGGTTGCGGGACACCGTCATCGGCGGCCCGGTTGCGCGACATCGGCGCCATCACCAGGCGGTGTGGCAGCGTCAGCGTGCCGAATCGAGCGGGTTCGAAAAGGGCTGTGGTTGCTGCTGTGCTCGTCATGTCGATAGGGTAAAACCTCACATCAGTGTCAGATTCAAGTCCTGATTCGAAATGGGAGGTGGCGGATGCGAATCGGAGAACTGGCCGGGCGCACCGGAGTCAGCGAACGGTCACTGCGCTACTACGAGGAGCAGGGCGTGCTCCGGTCCGAGCGCACACCGGGCGGGCACCGCGACTACGGCGACTGGGCCGTGGATCGCGTCATCCACATCCAGGAACTCTTCGCGGCAGGCCTGTCCAGCAAGAAGATTGCCCAGCTCCTCCCGTGCATGCGCGATGCGGACGGCGGCGCGAACGAATTCGCCACGCCCGAACTGGTCGAGGAACTCGAAACCGAACGCGATCGAATCAACCGAACCATCAACGACCTGATCCGCTCCCGTGATGTGCTGGACGAAGTTATCGGCCGAGCCGCGGAGCGATTCGCGACCTCGTGAACCGGGTTTGTGTATTCAAGTCCCCCGGCGGATTCGCCGGTCAGGCGTCGAGGTCGGCGGCGACCAGTTCGGCGATCTTGTCGAGGGTGGGCTGGTCGTCGCTGGCGATGGTGACCAAGGTGCCCTTGGCAGCGCCCAGGGTCATGATCATGAGGGCGGAGCCTGCATCCACCGGCTCACCACCGGGCACGGCGAGGGTGACGGGAATGCCTGCGGCCTGGACGGTTTCGGCGATGATATTGGCCGGGCGGGCGTGCAGGCCGACTGTGGAACCGACCTCGACGGTAATGCTGGGCATGGTTTTCGACTCCTTGTGCGGGACGGGTGATTCCGTCCTTCAGTGGTGCGGCTGGAAGTCCAGGGCCGTGACGATCACAGCGCTCGGATCGGTGTGGTGCGGGCCGGGCAGACCGGTGCCGGGGAGGGCGGCGGCGGCACTGCCGTAGGCAACGGCGCGGCGCAGGCGGTCCGCCGGTGCGGCGGCGTCCAAGTCCGCGAGGAGGTAACCGGCGAGGGCGGAATCGCCCGCACCGACGGTGCTGCGTGCGGTGATCGCGGGTGCGGCGGCGTGCCAGGCCCCGGCTGCGGTGACCAGGACGGCGCCGGCCGCGCCCAGCGTGGCCAGCACCGCGTCCACACCGCGCGCCACCAGCGCACCGGCGGCACGTGCGGCGGCCGTCGGATCGTGCAGTTCGGCGAGATCGGCCCCGGTGAGCTGGGCCAGTTCCTCGGCATTGGGTTTGAGCAATTGCGGTGCGGCGGAATCGAAGTGCGCGGCCAGCGCCAGCAGCGGCGCATCGGAGGTATCCACGGCGACCCGCGTCCCGCGCAGTCGCCGCAGCAGTTCGACATACCAGTCGACCGGCACCAGCGGCGGTAGCGAACCGGACAGCACCACCCACGAAGCAGCGGGCGCGAGTCCTATAAGCCTGTCGGCCAAGGTATTTCGCTCGACCTCGGTCAGCGGGGTGCCCGGCTCGTTGATTTTTGTCGTGGTGCCGTCGGCCTCGGTGAGAGTGAGGTTGGTGCGGGCCGGCCCACCGCACGGCACCGCACGGAAGTCGAGTCCCGTCACGCTCAGCACCCGTAGCAGCGGGTCGCCGTCACTGCCGGGCAGGACGGCGATGGTGGCGGCATTCGCCGCCGCGACCACACGAGAGACGTTCACGCCCTTGCCACCCGGATACGAGGTGGCCGCTCGGGCCCGCTGCAGATCACCGCGGCGCAGCGGCCCCGCCAGTGCCACGGTGTGGTCGATACTCGGATTCGCGGTGAGCGTGACGATCATGCGATGACCACCTCGATGCCGTACCCGGACAGTTCATTTCGCACCGAAGGCAGCAGTTCGTCATCACTGACCAGCACATCGATGTCATCGATGGGCGCGAAGCGCATCAGATCCTCGCGCCCGACCTTGGTCGAATCGGCGACCACGACCACCCGGTGCGCACTGGCCACCATGGCGCGCTTGACCGCCGCCTCATCCGGATCGGGCGTGGACAGCCCGTGCCCGACAGTGAGCGCATTGGCGCCGATGAATGCCACATCCACCCGCAGATCGCCGAGCGCACGCAGGGTCTCCGCCCCGACCGCCGCTTGCGTGACCCCGCGGACCCGGCCGCCGAGCAGATGCAGCCGGACGCTCGCGTAACCGCAGAGCCGCATGGCAATGGGAACACAGTTGGTGACCGCGACGAGTTCACGATCGGCGGGCAGTTGGGCCGCGATACGCGCCGTCGTGGTGCCCGCGTCCAGGAGGATGCTGCCCCCGGTGGGCGGCAGGAAGGCCAGCGCGGCCTTGGCGATCCGGTCCTTCTCGGCCGCCCGGCTGTGTTCGCGCTCAGTGGTGCCGAGCTCGATGGTGGTGAGCGCGGCGGCCGGCATGGCCCCACCGTGTACTCGGCGGACCAGGCTCATGCGGTCCAGTGCGGCCAGATCGCGGCGCACGGTTTCGGTGGTCACGTCGAACTGTTCCGAGAGTTCGGTGACCGATACGCGACCGCGTTGCGCGACCAGTGCGGCGATGGCCTCCTGCCGCTCCTCCGCGTACATCCGAGCCTCCGCATCCGTTGTTGGTTAATGTTGTTTTATGCCCGAACATGTTGCTTTGTCAAGTCCTACGAGTAGCCTAGGTCACAGCGATCGGGCTGTTGACACGGCTCGCGCGGGCTCGAAAATGGCGTGGAGAAGAGGGATCATGGCGCGATCATTGCAGGAAACAGCCGGTTCGACGGTGTTGCACGGCACACCGGCGGTACCCGGAGTGGTCGCAGCGCCCGCTATTCGGCCGGTACCTCGAGCACGCAGGGAGAACGGACAGAAAACACTTCCGGAGTCCGAACGGGCAGCGCAGGCCGAGGCCCTGCGGCGGGCCGCGAGCACCGTCGCCGATCGTTTGAGACTGCGTGCGCGGGCGGCCACCGGTGCGGCCGCGGAGGTACTGGCCGCGAATTCCGCCATGGCTACCGATCGCGGTTGGCTGGGCGCGGCAGAGCAACTGATCGCCGCCGGCACACCCGCGGCCGGGGCGGCGGAAGCCGCGACCGAACAGTTCGCGTCCATGTTCACCAAGCTGGGCGGCCTGATGGCGGAACGGGTTACGGATCTGCGCGACGTCTGCGACCGCGTGGTGGCCGAGCTGCTGGGTGCGCCCGAACCCGGAATTCCCACTCCGGCGGGGCCCGCCATTCTGCTGGCCACCGACCTCGCGCCCGCGGATACCGCCGGGCTCGACCCGAATCTGATTGTCGGACTGGCCATGTCGCTGGGCGGGCCGACCGGCCACACGGCGATCATCGCCCGCCAATTGGGCATTCCCTGCGTGGTCGCGGTCGACGGCCTCGACGACGTGCCCGCCGGGACGGACATTCTGGTGGATGGCGGGGAGGGCCGGGTCGTCATACGCCCGGAGTCCGATGCCGTCGCCGCGGCCGTTGCCGGGTATCGCGTCTCGGCCGAGCGCGCCGCGCGCTGGTCCGGTCCCGGCGCCA
>NZ_JAODNK010000121.1 GCF_025465275.1 Nocardia sp.
GCAGAAATAGAAGTCCTCACGAAACATCGCAAGCTCCTCGAGCGCACCCGCGGAGCCGGGATCATGCACACTGAACATCGAAGTCCTTGGTCTGAGATTCGTTCTGTTGCAAGAAGAATCATCAGCCAAGGGCTTCACCCAACGTGAGACCGACCGCCCGGCACGTCAACGGAGGTTAAATCTCAAGCTGAGGGCGCGAAGTTCTGGTTGCAGACCTTCACCGAGCTCAAAAACCGTGGTGTCGAGGATGTTTGCACGCTCGTCTGCGACGGGTTGAAGGGTCTGCCGGAGGCGATCGGGCAGGCCTGGCCGGCCGCGGTGGTCCAAACCTGCATTGTCCACTTGCTGCGGGCGTCGTTCGCCTATGTCGGTCGTCAGGATTGGGCGGCGATCGCCAACGCGTTGAAGCCGGTCTACACCGCACCCACCGAGGCCGCGGCGCTGGAACGGTTCTACGAGTTCGCCGAGGTCTGGGGCGCGAAATATCCAGCGATCGTTCGGCTTTGGGAGAACTTGTGGACCGAGTTCACCCCGTTCCTGGCGTTCGACGCCGAGATCCGACGCGTCATCTGCTCCACCAATGCCATCGAGTCGGTCAATGCCCGCATCCGCCGAGCAGTCCGCGCCCGCGGTCATTTCCCCAACGAGCAAGCCGCCCTGAAATGCGTCTACCTCGCGGTCCTGGCCCTCGATCCCACCGGCGACGGCCAGAAACGCTGGATCACCCTGTGGAAAGCGGCGTTGAATGCCTTCGTACGCGTTAGCCAACTGCGCATTCTCGATGTCTGGCCAGTCGGTGGGACATGAGCATGATCATGGCGACTTTCACCATGGCTTCGTGGTGTTCGGGTAGCCGTTCGTAGTCGCGGACACAGCGGCGGCGCCGGCAGATCCAGGACAGGGTGCGCTCGACCACCCATCGGCGTGGGATCACCTCGAACCCGGCCGCGGAGCCGGAGCGCTTGACGATCTGAATCCTCAGCGCCAGAACCGATTTCGCCCACTCGACCAGCGCGCCCGTGTAGGATCCGTCGGCCCATACCAAGCTGATCGTGTCGAATACCGCCCGTAGCCTGATCAGCGCGGGCCGGGCGCCGTCGCGGTCCTGGGTGTTCGCGCCGGTGACCAGCACGACCAGTAGCAATCCAAGGGTGTCCACGACGATGTGGCGTTTACGACCTGCCACTTTCTTGCCCGCGTCCCAGCCGCGGCTGTCGCGGCCGACGGTCTCGGCGGCCCGGATCGATTGGGAATCGATGACCGCCGCGGTCGGCTCGGGCTCGCGTTCTTCGGCACGACGGAGTTGTTCACGCAGATCGGTGTGGACCGCGTCGAGATCGCCGCTGTTCCACCAGCGGCTGAACGCGTCGTAGACCGCGTGCCAGGGTGGCAGGTCGGCCGGGATGTTGCCCCATTTGCAGCCGTTGTCGGCGAGATAGAAGATGCCATCAAGGATTTGGCGGCGGCAGTACTCCTCGGGTCGGCCTCCGGCGCCGTCGAGCCAGGCCGGCCACGGCAGCAGCGGTGCGAGTACTTGCCATTGCGCGTCGGTGATGTCGGAGGTGTAGTGGCGGGCGCGGACCGGACGGCGGGCGCCGTGCCCGAACCGACACGCGAGGCAGGAACACCGATTTCCGGGGTTGGGGATGCCAAAACTGGGCGTTGGGGAGTAGAACGACATGGCGGGACCTTGTGGAGCCGAAGGTTTGTGGTAATCCGAGTGCTACCACCAGGTTCCGCTCCACGCGAGGGCCACCCTCCACGTCGAGGACATAACCGCTGGCCACAACGCTGGCCCGTCGTCAATCACCCTGCCGCGCACCGTTGTTCGCGATCATGAATACTCCCGACGCGGCTTGTTCGGCCCAGCCTCGCGCGACCAGGCGCTTGAGCTTGGAGCGCAGTCCTTCCACCTGTGAGCGTTCGGTGGTCGCGACGCCCAGCTCGGTCGCGACCTGTCCGGCTCGCATTCCGTGTTCGGCTTCGGCGAGCACCGCCATGATCTCCTCGTAATCGCGCGGGAGCACCCCGATGTCCATGCCCTCCAACCGTGGCGGCACCAGCACGGCCCCGATCGGAGAAACCGTTTGCGGCACAATATATTCTGTGCTGTCATCGTTCTCGTCAGGCTGTCCGTCCGGCTCCGGCTCGGCGTCCTCGACCCCGGTCTCGGACAAGATCGCGCTCATCGTTTCCCGCGTGATGACCAACCGGGCCAAGCGCTGTTCGACCACGGCCAACTGCGCGGTCAGCTCCGCGATCTGGCTCCGCAACCGTTCGACCTCTTCGGTGGCCTCGCCTTCACGTCGAGTGAGTTCCTCATGCCACGACACCATCGCCGCCTCCCGGCATCGTCCCCGATTTGACGATAAGCCGACAACAGCCAACGCAACAGCCCCACAACGATTCCCGCAGCTCACAACCTCACAACTGCTAGTCGATCAGTTTGCCAACGGGCACTTCGACATCACCTTCGACGGCCGACCCACCGCCGGGCGACGAGAACTCAAACAACCCGAGTTACAGCGTTGTCTGGACAGACCTCTACTCGGATCGGCGGCGCATACTGCTTGGCTACGGAAAACTGACGCCGACCGCGATCCAACGGAGTGTTGCAATCTTGGGTTCGCTCCCTGCTACCACGCCCTGACGTCGATTTGCGCCGAGGACCAGACTGTCGCCGCCGTTTCCACGTGTCGTGTCGCCACCAGAACCTCAAATATCAAGCAATATCGAATGACATGTCCGGATCGAATTGTTGCGACAAACCAAACGGCCTGCTGAGTTGCTGTAAGCGGGAATGCCTGATCTGCCATTCGGAAACTACTCCATCGATCTATGCCTTCTTTGCCCGCCCTCCTGAGGCTTGAGTAAAGATGCCTAGCAATACGAAGAAATCAAAGGAGGCACAGATCCTGAGCGGTTCTGTTGACCGTGGAGGGTCCAGGTGCGTGGCCTGGTGGCAAACCGCCGAAGTAGCGCACGCCTCACGGCGTTAGCTAGAGGTAGCCGTACCCGGCGAGGGCCATGGTCAGCAGGTGAGGCCGGTTGCGGACGGCATCGGCGCGCTCGGCCAGCGGTCCCCCCAGATGTCGGGCTGGTTCACGGGTTCGCCCTACCGCCGGGATGCAAGGCGGGGTATAGTCCGTTTATCACCGTGGACGCGCGGCAACGCACTGCGGGAGTCAAGTCAACCGACACGATTGGATGGTGGAGAGATGCCTCTCACCGGGAAGTATGAGCCGAGCACGTTCGATCTTGCCCGCGATCAGGTGGACCTTTACGAGCGCTCCGGCGGTACCGAGGGCACAGCGCATCCCGCGGGTGAACCCGTGATCGTGCTGACGTCGGTAGGCGCCAAGACCGGAAAGCTGCGCAAGACACCGCTAATGCGCGTCGAGCACGACGGCGAGTACGCCGTGGTCGCGTCGCTGGGCGGCGCGCCCAGGCACCCCGTCTGGTACTACAACCTGAACGCGAATCCGCACGTGGAACTTCAGGACGGCCCGGTCAAAAGGGACTACCAGGCCAGGGAGGTCCACGGCGACGAGTATGCGGTTTGGTTCGAGCGTGCTGTCGCGGCCTGGCCGGACTACGCCGAGTATCAGAAGAAGACCGCCAGGACCATGCCCGTCTTCGTGCTCACGCCCATCGACGCGTAGCAATCGACATTTCAGCCTTGAGAAGCCCGGACGTCAGGTCGAGGGGCGACGTGGTCATCCGAGAGACTGTGGCGGAGGCTGTTTTGGCCGACCGGCTCGGGATTGACTTGTTCAATATCAGCGCCGACTACGAGCCCACCCACCGTCTGCATTCGATCTTGCGATCTATCCGTCCGGAAACACCGTCTGCTGTCGTTCATTGTGCGCAGCCGCCGAAAGATCCGGTTCAGTCGCCGCACGAGAAAGGAAATTCAAGTGAACGCATCACAGAACCTCACGTCCAGGGCTTCCGAAACTCCCAGGAAGCACAAAACTTCCATGAAAGGAGTTCGCGACCCGAGCGTGACCATACGACCGACTTCAATCGAGCGACTCAACCTCTCGACGAAGAAAATCGCCATCATCGGTGGAACAAATGGCCTCGGACGAGCCATCGCCAAGCAGGCATTGACGCGCGGCGCCGATGTCACCGTGATTGGACGAACATTTCGCGACGCCCCGGCAACCCGACTGACGTTCGTCCCAGCAGACCTGTCATCGATGAGCGAGGCTGCCGACCTCGGCCTAAAACTCCCGGTGGAATCCTACGACGCGGTGCTCTTCACCGCGGGAATCATCGCAGCCAAGTTCCGGGAAGAGACATCCGAACACGTGGAGCGGGACCTGGCGATCAGCTATCTGAGTCGCCTCGCGATACTGCATGGTCTCAACGCCCGACTCGGAACTTCACGTGCGGCCGGCGCGCCCCGACCCCGCGTTTTCGTTATGGGATCCCCAGGCGGGGGAACACTCGGAAACCCCGACGATCTCAACTCTGAGTGCCTGTGAACAAACTGATCGCGTAGGAGTTCCAGCGCTCTGATCTGCGGAAATCTATGGGGCACTGTTGTTGTGGTCGCTGGCGGCTTATCGTCGGAGCGGGGGCCCGGTCCGGTGGAGGCGGC
>NZ_JAODNK010000151.1 GCF_025465275.1 Nocardia sp.
CTGGCCGGATCCGACCTGTTAACTGTTCGTGTCGATCTGGATTGATTTCTGTTCACCATTCTAAATGGTCACTTGTCCAGGTAACGTATCGCCGAAGCGGCTCGCCGCCGAAGGTTGAACGCGACAGGCCGGGCCATCCATCGATACTGTGCTGACACGGAACTGGGACCGGTCCCGCCAACCCCGTAACTCAGAGGAGTCTCGATGATTGTGTCCCGGCGATCCGCGCTGGTGGGCGCGGCGGCATCGGCCGTCGCGGTCGGCGCCAGCGGGCTGCTGCACTCCAAGCCCGCTGCCGCCCAGCCGGTCAGCGGCCAGGGCTATCTCGTCGGATGTGGTATCGCCGATATGACCGGCGCACCCGCAGGCCAGGGCATGATGGGCTATTCGGAGCTGGATCAGATCACCACCGGATTGCTGACCCGCTGCTTCGCCCGCGCCTACATCATCGTCGACCAGACGACCGGTGGCCGGGTCGCGTTCGTGAACACCGACAATGCCTGTCTGTTCCAGTCGGTCCACCTCGCGGTCATGACGGAACTGGCCAAGCGATTCGGCGACGTGTACACCGAGCGCAACGTCAATATCAATGCCACCCACAACCACAATTCGTGTGGCGGCACCGCCCGTGAGTACGCATACTCGCTGGCTGCGAAGGGTTTTCAGCAGAACTCCACCGACGCCGAGGTGAACGGCATCGTCGCGGCGATCGCCAATGCGCACGACCGTTTGGCCCCGGGCACCATCATGCTCGGCCACGGTGAACTGCACGATGCCAGCGCCAACCGCTCCCGAGTCGCCTTCGATCTCAATCCGCCCGAGGACAAGGCCGAATTCCCCGAGGGCATCGACCCCAAGGTGACGGTGTTGCGACTGCGTCAGGGCGGCAAGGACGTCGGCGCCATCACCTGGTTCGCCACCCACGGCACCTCGCTGACCGATCGCAATACCCTCATCTCCGCCGACAACAAGGGCTACGCCAGCTACCGCTGGGAGCACGACGAGATGGGCGGCCGCTACCTCGACGGTCAGCCCGGTTTCATCGCGGCGTTCCCGCAGACCAATCCGGGTGATATGACCCCGAACCTGGCGGTGCGCCCCTGGCATCCTTCCGGGCCGACCGAGGACAACCGCCTCAATTGCGCACTGATCGGTGAACGTCAATACCAGGCCGGGCGAACGGCTTTCGCCTCCGCCCAGGCAATGTCCAACGGCGGCGTCGACTCGGTCATCCGGTACGTCAATATGGCCGACACCGCCATCGACGGCTCCTACACCCCGGATGGCAAGCCCGCGCGGACATCTCCGGCGATGATGGGCGCGTCAGCGGTCGCCACCAGCTCGGAAGACAACTGGAACACCCAGATCCCGTTCCTGCACGAGGGCGACACCAATCCGATGATCGCGGCGCTCGGCGGGATCGACGCGCCGATCGAGCAGTGGATGCGCGATGTGCAGGCGCCCAAACTGACGATCGTGCCCCTCGGCATTCTGCCGCCGCGCCCCTGGGTGCCGCAGGTACTGCCGATCCAGATCATGCGTATCGGCGATCTCGTACTCGCCTCGGGCCCAGCGGAATTCACCATCGTATCGGGCCTGCGGGTGCGGCGCGTGGTTGCCAGTGCACTCGGCGTGCCGATCGAGAACGTCCTCATGCAGGGCTACGCCAACGGCTACAGCGGATACGTCACCACGCCCGAAGAGTATGTCTCGCAACAGTATGAAGGCGGTGAGACGCTCTACGGCCGCTGGACCCTGTCCGCCTACATGCAGGAATTCGACCGCCTCGCCCGAGCGGTAGCCGCCCGCACCGACCTCGGACGTGGCCCCGCACCGCTGGATTGGACCTCAGGGCTCCAACCCAACCTGTTGTCCCCGGTTCCCGCCGATGTGCCGGTCGCCGGCCATGTATTCGGCGATGTCCTGGCCCAGCCCGCCCCGAGCAGTGGTGCGGGAGATGCGGTTTCGGTGCAATTCGTCGGAGCGCACCCGAACAACAACTTCCATCTCGGCAGCACCTACTTCGAGGTACAGCGTTCCGCCGGTGACGGGTGGACACGCGTCTACGACGACAACGACTGGTGCACCGAACTGCATTGGGAGCGACCGGCAGACAATGACGCCGCCTCACTGATCCGCATCGTATGGACGGTCCCGCAGGACGCGACCTCCGGTCAGTACCGCATCCAGTACTTCGGCGACCGCCGCGACGGATCCGGAGCAACGGCTCAATTCACCGGTACCTCAAACGAATTCACCATCGCATAGCATCGTGTCGATGCGGTCCGCGACGCCCGGTCGCGGACCCGATCGCGCGAACTCAGCCACTGCCACCACCGGTGACTCAGTGCGGTATGTGCACCTCGTCGGGAGTCGGCAGGCCGCCGCCGGGAGAGTCGGAGGTGGCCGCGCCTATCTGGCCGTCGATGAACTGCTGGTCGGTGACCCAGGTGGTGTTTCCCCACGGGTTGTAGATCTCGAGTTCGTCGCCGCTGGCGCCGACGACCACCATCTGGTGGTAGGCCGTCTCGGTGTCGAATTCCGGGTGACTTCGAATTGAATGGTCCACAGTGGTCACCTGACCCTCGACACCGATCGGTACCGGCTTGCCGATCTCCGCTGCGGCGTGCACGCTGGGCAGCGCGGCAGCTCGCGCCGCCGCATCGTTCAGCGGCTGGAGTTGGTAGGTACTGCCTGTCGAGGGAGTGAGCATCTTGGTATCCAGAGCCGATTGCCCCGGGCCGCCGATACCCTTGGTCGTGTCGAATACCTTGGCGCCGTCGGCCTTCTGACCGTCGGCATAGTTCTGGAGGTAGAGGTTCTGCAGCCGAGCGTGCACGGCTGCAGAACTATCGTCTTTGCCGCCGGTGACTGCTGCGGGACCTAGTCCGGTCGTGACACCCAGCATGCGCACGGGGTCTCGGCTGAGGCTCGCAACTGTTACCGACGCGGCGACACAGTCACCGTAGCCACCTTGAGAGTAGTACTCGTAAGCGCCACTCGTTCCGGGGCCGGCGGGATACCATCGGACCCCGTCGTAACTGAGAATTCGAGAATGTGCCGCTCCCGGAGTGGTATTGGGATCTCCGATATTCGGATTCAGGTGTTTGTCCAGCCATGCGAGATCATTGCCGTGCGGGTGGATCACCTTATCGAACGAAGTGATATCGGCCGCGGAGTAGTCCGCAGCCAATGCTTTCCACAGGTACTCGGCTTCCGTGGGCGACTGCGCGCCGGACAGCAACTTCTCGAATGCCGCGCGATCGGCAGCGGACATAGCGTCGAGTTTCAGCGAACCGCGTGTCATCGCGGTCGAATCGAGCACCTTCGGGTCTGCGTAGGCCAAGGTCACCGCGGTAAGCGGGTCGACGTTTGTGGTGCCGATCTGACGAGCGCGAGCAGACCCTGCCGACTGATTCAACGCTTTGATCGCATCCTGTGCGGCGCTGTCGGACAATTGGGCGGCCGCGACCAAGTCCTTACAGCCTGATATGGCCGCACCCAGAGCCTCGGGAAGCTTGCTTGTTGCAATGCTACTGAACCTGGGCATGTATATAGCCTGCAGCGGTGGTAGTAGGCCGAGCGCGTCATTCAGCTGGCTTCGTCCCTGACCATCACGCTTCTGGGCGTCCTTCAGGTGTCCCACCCAGGTGCTCAGAGTGCGATGGCCGTCATCGAACCCGTCCCGAATAGTTGCGCCCTGCAAGGCCACTGCCTGTAGCGCCTGCGCCGCCGATTCGGCTCCGGCACCTCGCCATGCGGCCGGCAGGGCGCTGCGCACGACATTGCTCAGATCTCCGATCACGCCGTCTGTTGTGGCCGTGGCGGCCAGGTATGTATTCGCACGGGCATCGGCGGCCTTGACATCGCCTGCCGGCGCAGGAACTTTCAGAGCGGCAGAGATCAGTCCGTGCAGGAGCGCGGGGTTGCCGTGCACACCGGAGAGTTGGTCGAGCTGGTCCTGGATTTGCTGGAGGGCCGAAATCGCGGTCGGGGAGCTCATCGTCGCGGTTCGCGCTCACCCTGCGAGGCGTGTTTGTCGGGTCCCTCCTGGTGGCGAGGTGTACGGGGCGCGCCCTCCCTGCCCGACGCCCGGACCGTCCCCCGCCAGCGACGAGACGGCGCCGCCGCCATCCCCGTCGCTGGTGTCGAGTGCCACGCCGACGCTGGGTAACAGTTGCACCATCGCACTCAGAGCCTGCGCCGCCGACTGCACTTCCGAGCTCCACGCGGTGTGGAAGGCGGTCCACGCCTGCGCAATTGGGCCGAAGGCGGCAGCCGGAGTGTCGGGGTGCGGGTTGTTCGCCGTCGCCACTTCGGACATGGAGTTGTATGCGATGGCAACACCGGTGACGGCGACCGGATATGTAGCCGGGTCGAAATGCAGCGGAACTGTTCCGGTGGTGTCGCTACCGCCCGGCGGTTCTGGTCGGGGCGCCATGGTTTTCTCCGATGCGGTGTGCAGGGGAACGCCACCATAACTCGATCGGACGATTCTGGATTTCCCACTGCTGGCAGTAGGCCGGCTCCGGGGAGTGTCGCTTGGAAGGTCGCTGTCGCGCCCTGAAGGATCAGCGGAGGGCGAGGGCCAGGAAGAAGTCGACGCGGTCCTCGAGGCGGGACAGGTCACGGTCGGTGAGTTCCTCGATGCGCTGGACTCGGTACCGCAGGGTGTTCACGTGCAGGTGCAGGAGCTCGGCGCACTTGGTCCAGGAACCCGAGACCTGAAGGAACGTTTCGAGAGTGTGGATGAGGTCGGCTCGATTGTCCCGGTCGTAGTTGCTGAGGGGATCCAGGAGCCGGACTCGGAACATGCGGCGGACTTCGTCGGGGACGCTGGCCAGCAGCAGCATGTGCGTGGCCAGTTCATCGTGGCGCACAACGCTGGTCGGCTGGTTGCGTTCGGCGGCCATACGGCGCGCGTAACGCGCCTCTTCGACTGCGCCACGCAGACTTTCGCCGTCCACGCCGCCGCTGATGCCCACCGAGAGGCGGCTGCCCTGCAGTCCGGGTTCGAGGGCTTCCACGGCGCGGTGAATGCGGTCCTCGAGACTGCCGTCCTCGCCGATGGGAACCAGCGCGATGGCTTCCCCGTCGATCACACCCGCGGCAGGGCTTCTGTCGTAAAGGATTTCGCGCAACAGCGCCCGCAATTCGCGCGGCCGGACGCCACCCGCGTCGGCGGTCGCGGCGACGGCCAGATAACGCTCGGACAGCCCGAGCCCGGTGAGTTCGAGCCGCGAGACGATATCGGCGGGTTTGGCGTCGGAGACGATGAGCTCGATCAGCTCCTGCGCCAATCGGCCCTCCGCGCTCTGCCGGTCGTCCAGCCGAACACGTTCCAGCGCAACGATTCCGGCCAGTTCGGCGATGATGGCGCGCCGCTCCTCGGGCCAATCCTTGTAGTCGCTTTCGAACACCATGAACCAGTCCGCGACCCGCGAGGTGCCGTCCGGATCGACGGCGAACAGCGTGAACCGGTTGCCATCGGAGGAGATCACATCGGGTAGTCGCGGCGCGGCAAGGCAGGCAACCCGAGTTTGCTCCGGCGGAGCCTTGGCCGGCCCGGCGACAACACGCCCGGTCGAGGACACCACCCAGCAGGCCGTACCGAGATTGCGATGAATTAGCTCTAGCACCGAATCGAGCCCGCCACCCGAGACGAGTTTGCGGTGCCGGTCCAGCACGGCGGCCAGATCCGCGGCCCGCCCGGTGGACAGGTTGCGATTGATCTGTTCGGCGACGGTGGCGAAGGCGAACTCCTCGCGCACCCGGAACAGTGGGATGCGGTGCCGGCGGCAAGCGTCGACAAGATCGGCCGGGGGTTCGCCGTAAAGGGCGTCACCTGCGGCGACGGCCGCAACGCGGGCCCGAGCCAGGGCGCTGATGAAGACATCGCTGTCGGCCGCCGAGGTCCACCACTGCAGCCCGGTGAGCACCAGTTCGCCGCCGGATAGGTAGCGCGAGGGGTCGAGCATGTCCGTCGTCACGACCCAGCGAACGAACCGGTCGAGCTCGTCCTCGCCTGTGACGAGTTCGAGGCCGGTGTCCGAAAGGGCGAGCAAAGATCGCAACCGCATGATTGCTAACGCTAACAGTCGGTGACGCCGGGGTTACCGGCTTGGATGTATCTACAAGTATGCCCGTGTGAACTGGACCACAGATTCGGAGGTCTCGTCCTGGCCACTGCAGACCCCCGGCGGATGTACTTACACGGCAAGTCGCCAATGGATGGAGGTCGAATGTCAGGTCGCCTGGAATGGCTCGGTTCGCTGCCCCTGGAAGAGGCCGAGGACCAGCTGCTGACCTGCTGTGCATCGCGGCGATGGGCTCGGAAGATGGTGGCCGGACGGCCCTATGTGAACGACTCGAGTCTCATGCAGGCCGCGATTTCAGGGCTGAGCGAACTCGCATGGCCGGATGTGGAGGAAGCTCTCGAGGCGCACCCCCGCATCGGTGAACGTGCCGAAGCCGCACGCGCCGAAGGGGTTTCGGGAGATGCCGCACAGCGTGAGGCGCAGTGGTCGCAGGACGAGCAGTCCGGCGCCGCCACCGCGGCCGATACGGTGCGCGAGGCACTCGCAGCCGGCAATGTGGCTTATGAGCAGCGCTTCGGTCATGTCTTCCTGATTCGCGCCACCGGCCGCAGCGCCGAGGAAATGCTGTCGGAGCTCAATCGCCGGCTGAGCAATTCGGTCGCGGAGGAACGCACCGTCGTACGCGCCGAACTCGTCGCCATCACCCGCCTGCGTATCCGCAAGCTGCTGGGGTTGATATGAGCCTCTCGACGCATGTACTGAACGCGGCCACCGGTCGCCCCGCGGACGGCGTGTCCGTCCGGCTCGAAAGAGCCGACGGAGCCGTCCTGGCCGCGGATCGCACCGATGCCGACGGGCGCATCAAAGGATTGCCCGCCCCGGAACCCGGAGTGCACCGGCTGATCTTCGACACCGGCGATATCAGCCCCTTCTATCCCGAGGTGACCATCGCCTTCACGGTCACCGACCCGGCGGAGCACTACCATGTGCCGCTGCTGCTGAGTCCCTATTCCTTCTCCACATATCGAGGTAGCTGACATGTCGATCAAGCTCGGTCCCAACCGCTACGGCAAGGCGGAGACCCGCGTCGTCCGGGTCAACAAGAGCGGGACCAAACACCAGATCCGCGATCTCAATGTCAGCGTGGCGCTCGGCGGCGATATGGAAGAAGTGCACCTCACCGGTGACAATTCGACGGTGCTGCCCACCGATACGCAGAAGAACACGGTCTTCGCCTTCGCCAAGGAGCACGGCATCGCCTCCCCGGAGGAGTTCGGCCTGAAGCTGGCCCGGCACTTCGTCGACTCGCAGCCGACCATCGATCACGCGCGCATCGAGCTCGAGGAATACGAGTGGGAGCGCAATGTGGTCGGTCTCAACAGCCACCCGCATTCGTTCGTGCGCTCGGGCCGCGAGACCCGCACCGCCCTCGTGCACTACGACCGCGGTCAGGCCTGGGTGGTCTCGGGCCTGAAGGATCTGGTGGTCCTCAACACCACCAAGTCGGAATTCCACGGCTACATCAAGGACCGCTACACCACGCTGCGCGAGACCCGTGACCGCGTGCTGGCCACCGAGGTGAACGCGCAGTGGCGGCATTCGGGTCAGAACACCGAATGGGACAAGTCCTACGAGATCGTGAAACGTTGTCTGCTGCAAGCCTTTGCGGACACCCACAGTCTCTCGCTGCAGCAGACGCTGTTCGAGATGGGGGAGCGGGTACTCGAAACCTGTTCCGACATCGTGGAAGTCAAGCTGGTGCTGCCCAACAAGCATCACTTCGAGGTCGACCTGTCGCCGTTCGGCCTGGTCAATGACAATGAAGTATTCTGGGCCGCCGACCGTCCGTACGGCCTCATCGAGGGCACGGTGGTGCGTGAAGTTCCTCCCGCCGGCCCGGCCTGGTCCTGAATACGGAAGCGATGCAGTGAACTTCTCAGGAACTGGTACCCCGGGCGACGCGTTCATCCGCAACTTGGGCAAGATCGTGATCGAGAACGCCTATATCGCACCGGTTGTCGGTGACGAGATCGAATCGGGCTACCTCGTTGCCGAAGGTGGCCGGATCACCGCCGTCGGCGCCGGACCGGCGCCGACGGTGCTGGGCGCCGAGCGCCTCGACGGCACCGGCTGCCTGGTAACCCCGGGCCTGGTGAACACCCACCACCACCTCTACCAGTGGGCCACCCAGGGCCTGTTCCAGGATTCGACGCTGTTCGAATGGCTGACCGGCCTCTACCGGACCTGGGCCGGCATGGACGCCGATGTCGTATACGGCGCTGCCACAGCCGGTTTGGGCTGGCTGGCGCTGACCGGCTGCACCACCTCCAGCGATCACCACTACA
Organism: Nocardia sp.; assembly: GCF_025465275.1. Classification (GTDB taxonomy): domain Bacteria; phylum Actinomycetota; class Actinomycetes; order Mycobacteriales; family Mycobacteriaceae; genus Nocardia. The sequence goes on from NZ_JAODNK010000151.1 coordinate 8,384, forward strand.
TCTTCCCCAAGGGCCGCGGTGATCTGTTCGAGGCCGAGGTGAGTGCCGCCCGGGAGATCGGCCTGCGCTTCCACCCGTGCCGCGGTTCCATGGACCGCGGACAGTCCCAGGGCGGGCTGCCGCCGGACGAGGTGGTCGAGGATCGCGAAGAAATCCTGATCAATACCGAAGAGATCATCAACAAGTACCACGATGATTCCTTCGACTCGATCCTGCGCGTCGCCGTCGCCCCCTGCTCGCCCTTCTCGGTGAGCGAGGGCCTCATGGTCGATGCCGCTGTGCTGGCCCGCACCAAGGGCGTGCGCCTGCACACCCACCTCGCTGAGACGATCGACGAGGAAGAGCACTGCATCGCCCAGATGGGTTGCACCCCGGTCGAATACATGGAGAAGCTGGGCTGGCTCGGCGACGACGTATGGTTCGCGCACGCCGTCCATCTGCACGATGTCGATATTCGCCGCTTCGCCGAGACGGGTACCGGCACGGCGCACTGCCCGAGCTCCAACGGCCGCCTCGGCGCCGGTATCGCCCGTATCTCCGACCTGCTGGCCGCCGGCGCTCCGGTCGGCCTGGGTGTCGACGGCGCGGCCTCCAGCGAATTGACCTCCATGGCGGGCGAAATGCGCCAGGCCATGCTCTTCCAGCGCGCCGTGCACGGTCCCACCGCGCTCACCGCCCGCCAGGCTCTGGAAATGGGCACCCTGGGCGGAGCGCGAAACCTGGGCCGCCAGCACGAGATCGGCTCCCTGGAGCCCGGCAAGCTCGCCGATATCGCCGTCTGGCGAGTCGACGGCTTCCGTGCTGCGGTCGCGGATCCGGTGTGCGCCTTGGTCTTCGGACCTACCCCGCCGCTGGCCCGGCTGTTCGTGGGCGGCCGCACCGTGGTGGCCAACGACGAACTGCGCACTCTCCCGCACGATCAGGTCGGCCGCGCGGGCCTACTGGCCCGGAAGCGGTTGCTGCGTCAGGAGTCCCAATGACTACATCATCCCGAGCAGTGATGGAGGAAACGCAGGTTCTCAATGGCACCGGGCACATCAGCCCGGTGCGGGCACGACCGGAAGACATCATCCGGAGCAGTTGATCAACAGGGGCAGATCGGCTTTCGCCGGTAAGGACCCCACAACAGCAGTCACCGAATCCGCGGCCCGGAACGATGAACCCGGACCGTAGGTCGGCTACGCCCTTAGGAGGGCATGCCATGACCCAGATCCAATCCCCGACCCCCACCACCACACTTGCCGGTGGGTCGGCACTCGACCGGTTCTTCAAGTTGAGTGAACGTCGCACTACTGTCTCTCGCGAAATCCGTGGCGGAATCACCACATTCGTCGCCATGGCCTACGTTATCCTGCTCGTCCCGCTCATTCTCGGCGGGGTCACCGATATCGACGGTAACCATCTGAGCATCGCTCAGCTCACCACCGCCACCGCCTTCTCGGCCGGATTGTCCACGGTCCTCATGGGTCTGGTGGGCAATGTCCCGCTGGCGCTCGCCGCGGGCCTGGGTGTGGTGCCGGTTGTCGCCTTCCAGGCAGCGCCGCACATGACCTGGCCGCAGACCATGGGCCTGGTGGCGCTGATGGGCGTGATCATTGTGATCATGGCCGCTACCGGCCTGCGAACCTTGATCATCAATGCCATTCCGGTAGCGCTCAAGCACGCCATCGGTGTCGGAATCGGCATGTTCATCGCCATGATCGGCCTGGTCTCCGCCGGAGTGGTCGGCCACGGCTCGGCGGGCGGACCGCCGGTCACCCTCGGCGTCGACGGTCACCTACAGGGCTGGCCCGTGGTGGTTTTCGCCGTCGGACTGCTACTCATGCTCGCGCTCTACGTCCGCAAGGTGCCGGGTGCGATTCTGATCAGCATCGCCGTCTCGACGGTGCTTGCGATCGTGATCAACTGGGCGGCGAAGATCGATCCGAAGACCTGGGGAACCGTCGTTCCCGAAGCGCCCAAATCCCTGTTCGCCACACCGGATTTCGGGCTCATGTTCAATATCGATCTGTTCGGCGGCTTTGCTCGCGCCGGCGGACTGGTGGCGAGCGTGGTGCTCTTCACTCTGGTGCTGACCGGCTTCTTCGATGCCATGGGCACGGTTTTCGGTGTGTGTGACGAGGCCGGGCTGCTGGACGAGAAGGGCACCATGCCGGGCATCGGCAAGATCCTGACCGTCGACGGCATCGCCCAAGTTATCGGCGGGCTCAGCGGCGGTGCGGGCAGCACGGTCTACGTGGAATCCGCGACGGGCGTCGGTGAGGGCGCTCGTACCGGACTCACCAGCATCGTTACCGGTGGGTTGTTCTGCGCGGCAGTGTTTTTCACCCCACTCGCGGCGGTGGTGCCCATTCAGGCCGCGGCGCCCGCCCTGGTACTGGTCGGGGCGCTCATGATGACCCAGGCCCGCAAGATCGACTGGAACGACCTCGAAATCGCGGTCCCTGCCTTCATCACCATCGCGCTCATGCCGTTCACCTACTCGATCACCAATGGTGTCGGCGCCGGCCTCATCTCCTACACGGTGATCAAGCTGGCGCGGGGCAAGTTCCGCGAAATCCATTGGCTGGTGGGCGTGGTCAGCCTGGTCTTCGCCGCCTACTTCGGGATCAACGGCATAGAACAGGTCCTGGGCGGCTGACAGGCACGGCATCGCGGCACAACTGCGTGGAGACTGTGGTCCACGAGGTTGTGCCGCGAGTCGTCGCAGACCGGTGGGTCGATCCGGGAGCGCGCTGGAATTCGCCGACAAGTGAGGGAATAACCTGGTGGCCATGCGGCTGCGCGCGGAATTCACGACCGAACCCTTCGACGGCGGGGGCGAACCGCCGGCACATGCCACGGAAACCTTTGCCGCGCTGGATGAACTCGGTCTGACCTGCGAATTCGGCCCGCTGGGAACGTCGGTCGCGGGTCCGGACGCGGTGCTGCTGCCGGCACTGCAGAAGATGCTCGCCGTGGCATTCGCCAATGGCGCGTCGCGGGTGACGCTGCAGGTCGAGCAGGCCGATGAGTGAGCGCGCCGCGCCGGACGTCACCCACCCGGTGCTGGTGACGCTGGCGCCCCTGCTGGAACGTGTGGGCGGCACTCTGATTCCGGTCGCGGATTGTCTGCCCGACGATGTGCCACTGGTCTGGGAGGGTGCGACGCTGGCCGGCGTCCGGCTCTCCGCCGCGGATGCCGAACCGGCGGATGGGATCCGGCGCTTGCTGAGCGAGGTCGCCGCCGAATTCGGTACGGCACTGGCTGATCTGCCCCGGGCCGAGAAGCAAGTCGCGGTGCGATTGCTCGAAGAGCGCGGTGCGTTCAGCTACCGCAAGTCGGCCGAAACGGTCGCCGAGGCGCTGGGTGTCACCCGCTTCACGGTCTACAACTATCTCAACAGGACTCGCCCCTGAGCGTCCGGAATCCTCCGAACAGACTTTGAAACCCGCTGCATTGCAGCGGGTTTTGTCGTTTCTGTGCTGGTCACGGGCAAGCGGTGTGTACTGCTTTCAAGAACTTTCAACAAACTGTTGACGCGCCGCAGTGACCCGTGACACCATTTCGTAGAGCGGAACATAACTTCCGCAATGCGAGAAAGTGCTGGATATGGTCACTGTGGATGAGTTCAACGGGTGGGAGAGTGCACGGCTTCGGCCCGCCCTGCTCGAGTGCTGTGATGTGCCGGCCTGGGCCGATGCCCTGCTGGCCGCCCGGCCCTATCGGAACCTCGACGCCCTGCTCGATGCGGCCGACCGCTCGGCCGCCGACTTCGAACCGGCCGACGTGGAGATCGCCGTGGCGGCGCACCCGCGCATCGGAGAGCGGCGCGATGGCAGGGATCTCGGTTCCTCCTGGTCGCGTGAGGAGCAGTCCTGCGTGGCCGCCGATGTGGAGACCGTCGCCGCCCTGGACTCCGCGAATCGACTCTACGAGAAGCGATTCGGCCGAGTCTTCCTCATCTGTGCAACCGGATTGCCGGCCTCGGACATTCTCACCGCGGTCCTGTTGCGCCTCGGCAACGACGAGGCCACCGAGGCGAAGGTGATCCGCACCGAACTGCGCAAGATCGTCCGCCTGCGGCTGCAGAAGGTGATCGTCTGATGAGCGCGATCACCACGCATGTGCTCGACACCGCGCGGGGTGTGCCCGCCGCAGGAGTTCCGGTGCGGCTGGAGCGAATCGGAGCGGACGCGCCCAGAGTGCTCGCCGCCGGCGTCACCGACGTGGACGGCCGCATCACGGACCTCGGCCCCGACCATCTCGATTCCGGCAGCTACCGCCTCGTTTTCGACGTCGCCGACTATGCCACCACCACCGGGCAGGACTACTTCCTGTCCGCCGTCGACATCAGCTTCACCCCCACCGGCGGCCGTGCGCACTACCACGTGCCGCTGCTGCTCAGCCCATTCGCCTGTTCGGCCTATCGAGGGAGTTGACGTTTTCCATGGCCATCCAGCTTGGACAAAATCAGTACGGCAAGGCCGAGAACCGGGTCGTGCGCATCTATCGCGACAGCTCGCGGCACACCATCCGGGATCTCAATGTCTCCTCGGCGCTGCGCGGCCGGTTCGAGGACGCGCACGTCACCGGTGATCAGCGGGACATCCTGCCCACCGATACCCAGAAGAACACCGCCTTCTCCTTCGCGAAGGAGAAGGGCATCGGCGCGATCGAGGACTTCGGTCTGACACTGGCCGACCACTTCATCTCGCGTGGCCCCGGCGCCGACGGCGCCCGTATCGAGATCGAGGAGTACGCCTGGGACCGGATTCCGGTCGACGGTGTAGAGCACGACTTTTCGTTCACGCAGGCCGGTGGGGGAGTGCGCACCACGATCGTCAATATGGACGGCTACGGCGCGGATCGGCGGACCCACGTGGTGACCGGCATCAAAGACCTGGTGCTGCTCAAGTCCACCGGTTCGGAGTTCAGTGGATTTTTCGAGGACAAGTACACGACGCTGCAGCCCACCAAGGACCGCATCATGGCGACCTCGCTGGTAGCGCGGTGGCGTTATGACCGCACGGATGTGGACTGGGACAAGTCCTACACCCAGATTCGCTCCACCCTGCTGCGGCAGTTCGCCGTGGTGCATTCACTGGCACTGCAGCAGACCCTCTACAGCATGGGCCGCGCGGTACTGGAGCGGCACCGCGAGGTCGCCGAGATCAAGTTCTCCGCCCCTAACAAGCACCATTTCCTGGTGGATCTGAGTCCCTTCCACGTGGAGAACCCGGGTGAGGTGTTCATCGCCGCGGACCGGCCCTACGGCCTCATCGAAGCCGCCCTGCACCGAGACGACGCGACGCCCGCAGGCAATGCGTGGTTCGGCGTTCCCGGGTTTTGCTGAGGAGGACGCGGTGTTCAATGTGAAACTGCAAGCACGAGAACGACATCCGGGGCCCGAGGACGAACGTTATCCCTTCGGCAGGACGCTCGCCTACGGGATTCAGCACATCCTGACCATGTACGGCGGGGTGATCGCGCCGCCGCTCATCATCGGCGGTGCGGCCGGACTCTCCGCCACCGACATGGCCCTGCTGGTCACCGCCGGACTGTTCATCTCCGGTGCGGCGACGCTGTTGCAGACCCTGGGCCTCGGCCGGGTCGGCAGCAGATTGCCCATCGTGCAAGGCATTTCGTTCGTGACCGTGTCGACGATAGTGACGATCGCCCAGTCCGACGGGCTGCGCGCGGTATACGGCGCGATCATTGTGTCCGGGCTGATCGGGCTGGTGCTGTCGTCGTTCTTCGCGCGGCTGGTGCGCCTGTTCCCGGCCGTGGTCACCGGCACCATCATCACGGTGATCGGCCTGTCGCTCATGCCGGTGGCCTTCACCTGGGCGATGGGCAACGACCCGCACAAATCCGGGTACGGGTCGATGGGCAATATCGGTTTGGCCGGGCTCACGCTGCTGGCGATCCTGGTGATCAGCCGGGTCTTCCAGGGCGCGATCTCGCGATTGTCCATTCTGATCGGGCTGATACTGGGCACCGTCGTCGCCGCCCTCGCGGGCCGCACCGACTTCTCGGCGGTGGGGCAGACCAAGCTGATCGCACTGCCGTCGATCCTGCCGTTCGGCTCGCCCGTCTTCAATGCGGGAGCGATTGTCTCGATGACCATCGTGATGCTGGTGATCATGACCGAGACCGTCGCCGACGTCATCACCATCGGTGAGATCGTCGGCGCCGACATCGACACCGGCCGGGTCGCGGACGGGCTGCGGGCGGATATGGCCTCCTCCGCCATTGCGCCGCTGTTCGGGTCCTTCCCGTGCAGTGCGTTCGCGCAGAACATCGGACTGGTGGCCTTGACCGGCATCAAGAGCAGGTTCGTGGTCGCCACCGGCGGTCTGGTGCTGCTGCTCCTGGGATTCGTCCCGGTATTCGGCGCGGTGGTGGCCGGAATCCCCTATCCGGTACTGGGCGGCGCGGGTGTCGTCCTGTTCGGAACCGTTGCGGCGAGCGGCATTCGGACGCTGGCACGGGTGGAGTTCCACGACAACCTGAACATGGTGATCGTCGCGGTGGGTCTGGCCGGCGGCCTCATTCCGATTGCCGCTCCGGCATTTTGGGACGCATTCCCGCAATCGTTCGCGGTGATCATGCAGTCCGGGATCAGTGCCACCGCAATATCCGCGATCGTGCTCAACCTGCTGTTCAACGAGTTGACGATCGGCAATCGTTCGGGCGCCTCGGTCTTCGCGGCCGCGGACGACGAACGCGACGGAATCGGCGAGCGAATCGAAGACGACGTCCGGGACTGAGCCATCCGGGCTGGACGAACCTACGAAATCGCCGCCGAATCGATTCCCACCATTGTGCTGATCACGTCTTACGAAGACGACGTGATCGCCGACATACTTTCCCCCAACGGGGGAGGAAGGATTTTTCACATGCCCCTTATTTTCCTGAACGGCGGCGCGATGCGCGGCGGTCCACTGAATCACCTGCTCGCGGGCGCTCCGTTCGCCGGAGAGGTGAAGACGGCGCCGCAGTACCGGTTCTATGCGGTGGGAGATCGCTTCCCGGGACTGCATCCGGTATCGGACGGCGGCACCGCGATTGCGGGCGAGTTATTCGATGTGCCTATGGATGTGCTGCGTACGAGCCTTCTTCCGGCCGAGCCGCCGGAATTGGAACTGGGCGTCATCGAACTCGACGACAAGCGCTCGGTGCTTTCGATGGTGCTGCGCCGTCCGCCCGTCTCGTATCCGCAGCTGGTCGATATCACTGAATTCGGTAGCTGGACGACCTATCGCGAAGGAAGCAAATGAAGTTCACGACCGGGGGTGCGCCCCGGAAATACGACGTCAATTGCTCGATCCTCTTTACGGATCTGCCATTGCTGCAGCGTCCCGCCGCCGCCAAGGCCGCCGGATTCGACGCGGTGGAATTCTGGTGGCCCTTCGGCGAGAACGCCACGCCCGCGGACAGTGAGATCGATGCGTTCGTCTCGGCTATCGACGAGGCTGGAGTGCAGCTGGTCGGGCTGAACTTCATCGACCTGATTCCCGCTGGGCGCGGACTGGTTTCGGTGCCGGGTCAGGAGAGCCGGTTCCGCGACAATATCGAGGTCGCCGTCGGCATTGCCGAGCGCACCGGCTGCAAGGCCCTGAATGCGCTGTACGGCAACAGGATCGCCGGGGAAGACCCCGCGAAGCAGGATGAGCTGGCCCTGGAGAACCTGCGACTGGCCGCCGTGGCGGCGCAGCGGATCGATGCGATCGTGCTGCTCGAGGCGCTCAATGTGTATGAGTCGCAGGACTATCCGATCGTCTCCGCCGGACATGCCATCCGGATCATCGAGCAGGTCGGCGAGCCGAATGTGCGCTTCCTCTGCGACCTCTACCACCTGGCGCGCATGGGCGAGAACCTACCCGCGGTCATCGACACCTGGGCCGGATACCTCGGCCATGTGCAGATCGCCGATACGCCGGGGCGCGGCCGCCCCGGCAGCGGTGAGCTCGACCTCGAGGCGCTGCTGGGCGACCTCGACAAGGCCGGCTACGACGGCTGGATCGGCCTGGAATACAAAGACCCTGAACTGGATTGGGAGTGGATCAAGTGAGCACGATCGGTTTCGTCGGCCTCGGAATCATGGGCGGCCCCATGGCGGGTCATCTGGTCAAGGCGGGTCATGACGTCACGGGATTCGATCTCTCGCCCGCGGGCCTGGAGAAGCTGAAGGCGGCCGGCGGCGCCACCGCGGGCAGCGCGGCGGAGGCGGTGCGCGACAAGGACATCGTCATCACCATGCTGCCGCAGGACGAGCACGTCGAAGCGGTCTTCGCCGACATTCTCGAGCACGCCGCTCCGGGCACGCTGTACATCGACTTCTCCTCCATTACGCCCAAGACCTCCATCTGGACGGCCACCGAGGGCGCGAAGAAGCAGCTGCGCGTGCTCGACGCACCTGTCAGCGGCGGCGAGCCCGGTGCGATCAATGCCGCGCTGTCCATCATGGTCGGCGGTACGGAAGCCGACTTCGACACTGCCCTGCCGATTTTCGAGACCGTCGGCAAGACCATCGCCCTGGTAGGCCCGAACGGCGCCGGACAGGTGGTGAAGGCTGCCAACCAGCTGGTGGTCGGTGGCACCTACGCCCTGGTGGCCGAGGCGATCCTGCTCATGGAGGGCCTGGGCGCGGATGCCGCCGCCGGACTAGATGTGCTCGCCGGTGGTCTGGCCGGCAGCAAGATCCTGGAGCTCAAGCGAAAGTCCATGCTGGAGCGCAGCTTCCAGCCCGGCTTCCGCATCGACCTGCACCACAAGGATATGGGCATCATCCTGCAGGCCGCCCGGCAGGCCGAGATCTCGATCCCCATGGGCGCGCTCACCGCTCAGCTCATTGCCGCCGCCCGTGCCATGGGCCACGGTTCGCTGGATCATTCCGCACTGCTGCTGGTGGCCGAGGCGCTGTCCGGGAAGGGACAGGCGTGACAGCGCCCGCGCTGAGCATCGGGCACGGCCCGAATATGGCGCACGGGCACGGCATCTGCGCCCTCGCCGTACCGCAGGGCTGGGTGGTGGAGCGGGTCACCGTCCAGCACCGGAGCCTGTCACCGCTTGCCGAATCGACGAGTCGGCCGCTGGCGCTACTGACTCGAAAGGGGATCTGATATGACACGTATGCGGGCAGTCGATGCGGCGGTGCTCATTCTCGAAAAAGAGGGTGCGACACAGGCATTCGGCCTTCCGGGGGCGGCCATCAACCCCTTCTACAGCGCCATGCGGGCGCACGGCGGCATTCGGCACGTGCTCGCCCGGCACGTCGAAGCGGCCTCGCACATGGCCGAAGGCTATACGCGGGCCGCGCCCGGCAATATCGGCATCTGCATCGGTACCTCCGGACCTGCGGGCACCGACATGATCACCGGGTTGTACGCCGCGAGTGCGGATTCCATTCCGATCCTGTGCATTACCGGGCAGGCGCCGGTGGCCAAGCTGCACAAGGAAGATTTCCAGGCCGTCGATATCGCCTCCATTGCCGCTCCGGTGAGCAAGTGGGCGGTCACCGTCCTGGAGCCCGCGCAGGTGCCCGGCACCTTCCAGAAGGCGTTCCAGCTCATGCGTTCCGGGCGTCCCGGTCCGGTGCTGATCGACCTGCCGATCGATGTGCAGTTGGCCGAGATCGAATTCGATATCGAGACCTACTCGCCCCTCGA
>NZ_JAODNK010000088.1 GCF_025465275.1 Nocardia sp.
ACCCCGCTCGACGGCTTCACCGAACCGTCCGGGCACTTCTCCGGAGGCGACGTCGTCCGGCACACCCCGCTCGACGGCTTCACCGAACCATCCGGACATTTCTCCGGCGGCGGCGTCGTCGCACACACCCCATTCGACGGCTTGTCCGAACCGTCCGGGCACTTCTCCGGCGGCTTCGTGGTCGGGCAGACCCCACTGGACGGCTTGTCCGAACCATCCGGACACTTCTCCGGCGGCTTGGTCGTCGGGCACGTCCCATCCGGCGGTTTCACCGAACCGTCCGAGCAATATTCGACCGGCTTCGTCGTCGGGCAGATCCCACTCGGCGGTTTCACCGAACCATCCGAGCAATATTCGATCGGCTTGGTCGTCGGGCACGTCCCGCCGGTGGGTTTCACCGAACCGTCTGGGCAGTACTCGACCGGCTTGGTCGTCGGGCACGTCCCTTCAGAAGGTTTCACTGATCCATCCGGGCAGTACTCGACCGGTTTCGTCGACGGACACGACCCTTCCGAAGGTTTCACCGAACCGTCCGGGCAGTACTCCACCGTCCCCCGGCATTTTCCGTTCGCGGTCTTCACCGAACCGTCCGGGCAGTACTCGACCGGCGCCGGGCACACCCCGCCGGCGGGCTTGGCCGAGCCATCGGAGCAGTACTCCTGCGGCTTCGGATTGGACTGGCTCGTCCCGTCATGGGTGCCGCCACCGTCCCCGCCAGAGTTGTAGGGGTTCGGTTGCACGGTGGACGGCTCGGCCGAATTCACCTCGCCCGGAGCCGATTCGACGGGGACGCGATCCAGGGCGGCAAGTTGCGCACCGGCCGGATTCACTGGGGCCAGGGTGTTTTCGGGGGCGGCCGCACCGATCCCCGCGGTGATCACGAGCGCGACAATGGCGGCAAGCAGGCCGAGGATTCGTACCGCACGGCCCGAATTCCGTACCGCACGTAGAAATTTCGCACGCCGGTGCTGCAGGCCGGCACGCGGACCGTTGAATGCAGGTGTGTCCATCCGGCGTAACCTCGCTGGTTAGATGGTACGGCCCTGCGCCCCCCGTCGCGCGCATGTTCCGTTGTCCGTATATCGCGGAGGCGACGCCGAGTGTTCACGGACCTAGGATTCATAGGACCACTTGGGACACCACCGTCGCCGCAGAGGAGAATGGCCGCCATGCATCGTGCCGCGCCGAAAAAAGACATCGATGAGGCCGCGCTGACCGTCACTCCGCCGAAAACCGAGGCCGCGGGCTTCAAAGCGGTCACGGTCGCCCTGGAGCGCGCGGTCGAGGAGATGGGCGTGATCCGCACGGCCCGCACGCTGACGCGGGTCAATCAGCGGCACGGATTCGATTGCCCGGGATGCGCCTGGCCGGAACCGACCGGTGCGCGTCGCCCCGCCGAATTCTGCGAGAACGGTGCGAAGGCCGTCGCCGAAGAGGCCACCCTGCGCACCGTCACCCCCGAATTCTTCGCACAGCACTCGATCGCCGAACTGGACGGCAAGTCCGGGTACTGGCTCGGCCAGCAGGGCCGCATCACCCAGCCGATGGTGCTGCGCCCCGGCGACACCCACTACTCCCCCATCGCCTGGGCGGACGCCTACCGGCTCATCGCCGATAATCTCCGCGACCTGGACTCCCCCGATGAGGCGGTCTTCTACACCTCCGGCCGCACCGCCAACGAGACGGCGTTCCTGTATCAGCTGCTGGTGCGCAGTTTCGGCACCAACAATCTGCCGGACTGCTCGAACATGAGCCACGAGTCCTCGGGCACCGCGCTGACCGGTTCGATCGGCATCGGCAAGGGGTCGGTCACCATCGACGACTTCAAAAAGGCCGATCTGATCATCGTGGCCGGGCAGAATCCGGGCACCAATCATCCGCGCATGCTGTCCGCGCTGGGTGAGGCGAAGGCGCACGGCGCCAAGGTGATTGCCGTCAACCCGCTGCCGGAGACCGGGCTGATCGGGTTCCGCGACCCGCAGACGATCAAGGGCTTCACCAGCGGTATCACCATTGCCGACGACTTCCTGCAGATCCGCCTCGGCGGCGATATGGCGCTGTTCCAGGGCCTGGGCAAACTGCTTTTCGAGGCCGAGGACCGCAGGCCGGGAACCGTGGTGGATCACGCCTTCGTGGACGGGCACACCGCCGGCTTCGCCGAATACGAGAAGCAGATGCGCACGGTCGATCTCGGCGTGGTCGAGGAGGCCACCGGACTGACCCGCGCGGATCTCGATCGCACCGCCGCACTGCTGGCCGAGTCCGAGGCCGTGATCATCTGCTGGGCAATGGGTTTGACGCAGCAGGTACACGGCGTGGCCACCATCGAGGAGGCCACCAATCTGCTGCTCATGCGCGGCATGATCGGCAAGCCCGGCGCGGGCGTCTGTCCGGTGCGCGGGCATTCGAATGTGCAGGGCGATCGCACCATGGGCATCTGGGAGAAGATGCCGGACGCCTTCCTCGACGCCTTGGACACCCAGTTCGGCATTACCAGTCCGCGCGAACACGGCTGGGACACAGTCAATTCCATTCGCGCCATGCGGGACGGCCGGGGCCGGGTCTTCTTCGGCATGGGCGGCAATTTCGTATCCGCCACCCCCGATACCGAGGTGACCGAGGCCGCGCTGCGCAATTGCGATCTCACCGTGCAGGTTTCGACGAAGCTCAATCGCAGTCATGTGGTGCACGGCCGGACGGCATTGATCCTGCCGACACTGGGCCGCACCGATGAAGATATGCAGGGCGGTGCGCGCCAGCAGGTTTCGGTCGAGGATTCGATGTCCATGGTGCACTTGTCGACCGGTCGCCTGAAGCCGGTCAGCACCGATCTGCGCAGCGAGGTCGCGATCGTGTGCGAGCTGGGGCAGGCGCTGTTCGGGCCGGAGCATTCGGTGCCGTGGGCGCAATTCCAGCGCGACTACGACAAGATCCGCGATGCCATCGCCGGTGTCGTCCCGGGCTGCACCGACTACAACGCGAAGGTGCGGGGCCGCAACGGCTTCCAGCTCCCGCATCCGCCGCGTGACTCCCGTGAATTCCGGACCGGCACCGGCAAGGCCAATTTCGCCGCCAACGATCTGCACTGGCTCCCGGTCCCCGAGGGCCGCCTGATCCTGCAGACGCTGCGCAGCCACGATCAGTACAACACCACCATCTACGGCCTGGACGACCGCTACCGCGGTATACACAACGGCCGCCGCGTGGTCCTGGTACATCCGGAGGACATTGCCGAATTCGGTTTCGCGGAAGACGAACTCGTCGACGTGATCTCCGAATGGACCGACGGCACCGAACGCCGGGTCGAAGGCTTCCGCCTGGTCGGATACGCCACACCCCGCGGCAATGCCGCCGCCTACTATCCGGAGACCAACCCGCTGGTCCCGCTGGATCATGTTGCGCTGCGGTCGAATACGCCCGTCTCCAAGGCGGTCACCATCCGCTTGGAGCGCCACACCCATAGGACGTCGTGAGCCGAGTAACCGCCCGCCGCCCCACCCTGCGCATCTCCCCCGCCGGAAATATCCAGCGACCCGACACCCTGGTGGTCGAGGAGCCGCTGGAGATCCGCACCGGCGGTAAATCCCTCACCGTCACCATGCGCACACCGGGCGCCGATATCGACCTCATCCACGGTTTCCTCTTCGCCGAGGGCATCATCGGCGAGCGCGAGGACATTGTCACCGCCCGCTATTGCGCGGGCACCGACGACAGCGGCCAGAACACCTACAACGTCCTCGACGTCCAATTGCGGCACCCCGTCCCGATCACCCCGCGCAGCTTCCTCACCAGCAGCTCCTGCGGCCTCTGCGGGAAGACCGCGCTCGATGAGGTCCGCACGCGCACCCGCTACCCGCTGCCCGCGAACGACATCTCGATCTCCCTCGACACCCTCGCCGCCCTGCCGGACGAACTCCGTTCCCGCCAGGCGCTTTTCGATGCCACCGGCGGCCTGCACGGTGCGGGTCTGTTCACCCTCGACGGCGACGCCCTGGTGGTGCGCGAGGATGTGGGCCGCCACAATGCCGTAGACAAGGTCATCGGCTGGGCCCTGCGCGAAAACCTGATCCCCGCACACGAACTGCTGCTGATGGTCAGCAGTCGCGCTTCCTTCGAACTCGTCCAGAAGGCGGTCATGGCCGGAATCCCGTTCCTGGGCGCGGTCTCCGCCCCCAGCTCACTGGCCGTGGACCTGGCCGCCGAGGCCGACCTCACCCTGGTCGGCTTCCTGCGCGGCGAAACCATGAACGCCTACACCGGCATCCACCGGCTGCAGGTCTGACCTGGCTGTAATCACCCGACAGCGAGCCTGTCACCGCCCGTAACAAGGGGCTGCGACCATGGCAATTCGTAGAGGTCGAGCGGTAGGAGTACGCCATGGACAGTTCCGATACCAGGGCGCTCCGGGCATCGGACACCAGGGCTTCCGGGTCCCGCTTCGGCCGGTTGATCGAACGGCACGACGAGGACGACTTCCCGTTCTACAACGGCGCACCCGTGGCGCTCTCGGTCCGGCAGTGGACCGTGGCGGTCATCGCGGTCGCGGCCGGGTACGCAGCGCTGGTCGCCATCCCGCAGCCGAACAATTTCGTCGCGCTGATTCCGCGCACGCTGTTCGTCGGCATTCCACTCGTGACGCTCGCGCTGATCACCCGGGACCATTGGCGCGCACTGCTCCGCGAGGTGCACAGCCGCGACGTTCGCACCATGTTCGGGTTCGCGCTGCTCAATATCGTGGTGAGTTTCGCGCTGGCCCTCATCGTCGGCACCCTGTTCGGCGTCGCCTCGAACGAGGCAATGGAGGACGCCGGTCACGGCACTGCGCTCGATACAGCCGCGTTCTATGTGGGCACCGGCATTCAGCTGGTCGGTGAAGAGGTCTTCACCATGGTTCCCTTCCTCGCGCTCATGTCCTTCTTCTTCGGCAGGGCGAAGCTGTCCCGCCGCACTGCGATCGTCCTGGCCTGGCTCATCAGCGCACTCTGGTTCGGCGCGGCCCATCTCCCCACCTACGACTGGAATTTCGCCCAGGCCTTCATCGTCATCGGCGGCGCCCGGCTGGTTCTCACCCTCGCCTATATCCGCACCAAGAATCTCTGGGTCTCCTCGGGCGCGCACATCATCAACGACTGGGCGCTCTTCACCCAGGCGGTGCTGGTGAACAGCGCCCTGATCGCCTGACGATCCAGTCCCGGAGAGTGAAGCTGACCGGTCCGATCCGCGCGTGCGACTGTTAGGCTCGCGCGGTAGAACACGTGTCAATTCATTTGGGAGATTCCATGGCAGCGCAGCCCCGTGATGTGGTCGAACAGTATGTGAAGTTGGTGGCCACCGGGCCCACCGACGACATCGTCAAGCTGTATGCGGCGGATGCGGTCGTGGAGGATCCCATCGGCAGCGAGCCCCGCCGCGGGCACGACGCCATTCGCGAGCTCTACGCGGCGCTCGAGCATGTGTCGGAGCGCCAGACCGAGATTCACACCCTGAAGGTCGCCGGAAAGCATGCGGCCGTATCGTTCACGCTCGTGACGAAGTTCGGGGACCAGCAGATGACGCTGTCGCCGATCGACATCATGGAATTCGACGACGAAGGCAAAATCGTTCTCATGCGGGCCTACTGGGGCCAGGACGATATGGCAGTGACGAAGCAGCCGTAGCATTTTTCGCCTATTGCCCCGTTCCGTCCGTCGAATTACGGTGACAGCACTTGACGATTCGACGGCGGGACGGGAGGGCCGGTGCGAATCTCTTTGCACGGCACGGGGGATGGAATCCGGGTACGCATGCGCCTGGAGGTGAACCGGCGACGGTGGCTGGCACTGCAGATCATGCTGGGTGTGCTGACGGCGCAGGCCTTCATCGTCGGCGCCTGGGCGGTGTGCGCGCCACACTCCTGGTACACCAGTTTTCCGGGCTTCGGAATGCAGTGGATCAGCATGGACGGTCCGTACAACCATCATCTCGCCTCGGACGTGGGTGCGTTCTTCCTCGCCGTCGGGGCCTTCACCGCGGCCGCGCTGTACTTCATGGACAGCCTGCTGGCCCGGGTGGCCGGGCTGGGCTGGCTGGTCTTCGGGGTGCCGCACCTGATCTATCACACCTTCCACCACCCCGAGGGCATGAGCGGTGTCAGCTACACGCTCAGCGTCGTCGCCGCCATCGCCCTGCCTGCGCTCGGGCTGGCCTGCATACTCGTCGCCCCGCGCGAACGCCGCCCGGTGCCCGAACTGGCACCGTTCACGCTGAGATTCCCACGTCGCGGCGGGTCTTCCCGCACGCGGCCGCCGCGATGAATTTCGCTGCCGCGCACCGTCGTAACAGGTGTAGTGCGGGCACCGATTTTCCAGTAAAGGGATAAAGGTTCAACGGCGAACCAGGGGGATCAATGAGGATCCCCGATCAGGGCGCGATCGAGAAATCGATCGTCACCGATCCACACCGGAAATAGCTCTACCGGACAACAGACCGATGGGTTGCTCGTTTACACCCGACCGATGAGTTCGCGCCGCCCGCTACGTCAGGACAGGTGAAGCGCTCGCATCAGGCGGGTGGACGACAGCACAGGAGATCATCATGGAACTCTCGGTCACCCAGTTCGTGACCCTCGACGGCGTGTACCAGGCGCCGGGCGGCCCGGAGGAAGATCCCAGCGGCGGTTTCACCCACGGCGGCTGGTCGGCGCCCTACGGCGACGACGCCTTCGGGGAGTTCATGGTCTCGGTCTTCGATCAGGTCGATGCCTTCCTACTCGGCCGGCGCACCTACGAGATCTTCGCTTCGTACTGGCCGCTGCACAATGACCCGGCCAATCCCATTGCCGCCAAGCTGAATTCGCTGCCCAAGTATGTGGCGACCAGCACGCTCGACCATGCCGACTGGTCGAGCACCGAACTGCTGCAGGGCGATCTCGCCAAAGAGGTCACCGAACTGAAGGCGCGCCCCGGCCGCGAATTGCAGGTGCACGGCAGCGGCAAGCTGGCGCAGTCGCTGCTCGCACTCGGCCTGGTGGACACCCTGAACCTGCTGACCTTCCCGGTCATTCTCGGCAGCGGTCTGCGCTTCTTCGTCGACGGCGCACAGCCGACCGGCCTCACACTCGCCGAAACCCACAGCACGTCCACCGGTGTCGTGATCAGCAGCTACCGCAAGGCGGGCGCGCCGACGTACGGTGACCTCGGGGCCGAGTGACGCAGGCCATAGCCGCCGGTGCGTCACGTCGGGTGGCGGTATCTCGTCCAAGGGGGTGACAGCACCCGCGCGGATCGAAGGAGACCACCATGGGCGCCACCCGACTCCCCGTCGTCAGCCCGAAGCAGGCCGGGCCACTGACACGAGTCATGTACTGGTATCTCGAGCGCCGCCTCGGTGAGGTGCCGGAGCCTTTCGCCGTTCTCGCCAATCACCCCGCGGTCTTCATGGCTTCGGCCGTGCACGAGGGTCTCGCCGAGAAGGCGTGCACGGTGCTGCCGGCGAACATCCGCGAGATCGCCGTCTACCGGGCGGCCCGGACCGTCGGCTGTTCCTGGTGCGTCGACTTCGGCACCATGCTCATGCGGCTCTCCGATCTGGATGTCGACAAGCTCCGCTACATCGACGACTACGAGTCCTCCCCCGCCTACAGCGCCGATGAACGCGCCGCCATCGCCTATGCCGAAGCCATGACCGCCACCCCGCTCACCGTCACCGACGAACAGGTCACCGACCTGAAGCGGCGCTTCGGCGTCAAGGGCGTCACGGAGCTGACCTATCAGATCGCGCTGGAGAACTCCCGAGCCCGCGCGTATCACGCCCTCGGCATTACCGATCAGGGCTTCAGCACGGATTCCTGCCGAGTCCCCTGGGCGCAGTAAACAGCCCCACCACAACGAAAACGGCCCCGCGAGAGAAACTCTCGCGGGGCCGTTCCGGTGAAAACTCTTACGCCGACTTTTCGCGGCGCTCCGGGGACTGACGCTTGCGCGGCACGATGGTCGGCAGCACATTGTCGTTCACGGTGGCCTCGCTGACAACAACCTTGGCGACATCGTCGCGGCTGGGGATGTCGTACATGACCGGGAGGAGGACCTCCTCCATGATGGCGCGCAGGCCACGAGCACCGGTGCCACGCAGAATCGCCTGGTCCGCAATGGCTTCCAGGGCGTCCTGGGTGAATTCCAGGTCCACGCCGTCCATTTCGAACAGGCGCACGTACTGCTTGACCAGTGCGTTCTTCGGCTCGGCCAGAATGCGGACGAGAGATTCCTTGTCCAGGTTGGTGACCGAGGCGACAATCGGGAGACGGCCGATGAATTCGGGGATGAGACCGAACTTGATCAGGTCTTCCGGCATGACGTCGACGAAGTGATCGGCGGTGTCGATCTCCGACTTGGAGCGGACCTCCGCGCCGAAACCGATGCCGCGCTTGCCGACTCGATCCTGCACGATCCGCTCCAGGCCCGCGAACGCACCGGCAACGATGAACAGCACGTTGGTGGTGTCGATCTGGATGAATTCCTGATGCGGATGCTTGCGACCGCCCTGCGGCGGCACCGAAGCCTGGGTACCTTCCAGAATCTTCAGCAGCGCCTGCTGTACGCCCTCACCGGAAACGTCACGGGTGATGGACGGGTTCTCCGACTTGCGGGCGATCTTGTCGACCTCGTCGATGTAGATGATGCCCGTCTCGGCGCGCTTCACATCGTAGTCAGCGGCCTGGATCAGCTTCAGCAGGATGTTCTCGACATCCTCACCGACATAACCGGCTTCGGTCAGCGCGGTGGCGTCGGCGATCGCGAACGGCACGTTCAACATCTTGGCGAGCGTCTGCGCCAGATAGGTCTTACCGCAGCCGGTCGGGCCGAGCATGAGGATATTGGACTTCATCAGCTCGATCGTCTCGCCGCGCGAGTCACGACCCTTGTCGCCGGCCTGAATTCGCTTGTAGTGGTTGTAAACCGCGACTGCGAGCGTTCTCTTGGCGGTGTCCTGCCCGATCACGTACTGCTCGAGGAAGTCGCGGATTTCCGCGGGCTTCGGCAGCTCATCGAGTTTGACCTCGCTGCTTTCGGCGAGCTCCTCCTCGATGATCTCGTTGCACAGATCGATGCACTCGTCGCAGATGTACACCCCTGGTCCCGCAATGAGCTTTTTGACCTGCTTCTGACTCTTCCCGCAGAAAGAGCACTTGAGCAGATCGCCGCCATCACCGATGCGCGCCATCTCCTGGGTCCCTACTTCCTTGTCCGCGTGCAACCGTCTGTCCTGGCTGCCGGCGAAGTGCCACCTATAAAGCGTAGCCGTCTCCCCATCGAAGCGGGGATACGGCGGTTCGGCTGAATCAAAAGCGGGCCGACAACCACGAGCCAAGGTCCCTAGAGTGACCGTACCTGTTTCTCGCGACCGAGGTCGACAACTTGAGCACGTTTCTCACCGGACATGTGCGTGGACTCACCCTTGCCCGGGTGGCGGGGACGCACCGGCCCCGCCACCCCCGCGCGTCACTTCTGGGCGCTGAGCTTGCGGTACGCGAAGACCGTGTCGACGATCCCGTAATCCTTCGCCTGTTCGGCGGTGAGGATCTTGTCGCGATCAGTGTCCTTGCGGATGGTCTCCGCGTCCTTGCCGGTGTGCAGCGCCAGCGTGGCTTCCATGAGCCGGCGCATGCGCTCGATCTCCGCGGCCTGGATCTCCAGGTCGGAAACCTGACCCTGGATACCGCCCGAGGTGGACGGCTGGTGGATCAGAATCCGAGCGTTCGGCAGCGCGGCCCGCTTGCCGGGGGCGCCGGCGGCGAGCAGCACGGCGGCCGCGGAGGCGGCCTGGCCGAGGCACACCGTGACGACGTCGGCGCGGACGTACTGCATGGTGTCGTAGATGGCCATCAGCGCGGTGAACGAACCACCGGGCGAATTGATGTACATGGTGATGTCACGGTCGGGGTCCTGTGACTCCAGCACCAGCAACTGCGCCATGATGTCGTTTGCCGAGGTGTCGTCGACCTGGGCGCCGAGGAAGATGATGCGCTCCTCGAACAGCTTGTTATACGGGTCGGACGTCTTGACGCCGTAGGTGGTCTGCTCGGTGAACTGGGGCAGGATGTAGCGCGACTGCGGCATCTGGGCACCGGCAGCGGCGAAGGTAATGCCCGCATCACGCGGATCGAATGACATATGCGTCTCCAAAGTCTGTGTGGTGGGCAGTGATCTAGCTGGCGCCGTTGGCCTGGCGCGCGTGCGTGACCACCTGGTCGATGAAGCCGTATTCGAGGGCTTCCGTCGGCGTGAACCAGCGGTCGCGGTCGGCGTCCTCGGTGACCTGCTCCACGGACTTGCCGGTGTGCAGCGCCTGCAGCTGATTGAGTTCCCGCTTGGTGTACGAGAACTGCTCGGCCTGAATGGCGATATCGGAGGCCGAACCACCGATACCGGCGGACGGCTGATGCATCATGATGCGCGAATGCGGCAGCGCGAAACGCTTGCCCTTCGCACCCGCGGCGAGCAGGAACTGGCCCATGGACGCGGCCAAACCCATACCGACGGTGCGGATATCGCATTCGGCGAACTGCATGGTGTCGTAGATGGCCATACCCGCGGTGACCGAACCACCCGGCGAGTTGATGTAGAGCGAAATATCCCGCTCCGGATCCTCGGCCGACAACAGCAGGATCTGCGCGCACAACTTGTTGGCGATGTCGTCATCGACCTGGCTGCCCAGGAAGATGATTCGCTCGCGCAGCAGACGCTCGTAGACCGAATCACTGAGGTTCAGACCAGCAGTCGCGGATGTCATCTGCACCCCTGCCTGATTATTTGTCACGGATACCTGCCCTCTCTCACCGGCTCGGTCCCTCCAAGCCCTACTGATCACTTAAGTTCCAGCGCTGACACAAACCCTAACGAAACAGGGCGGTACCGAACTCCCGGTACCGCCCTGCTTCGCTCACAGCGCAAAACTTACGTGGGCGCTGACGCGGCCCGCTCCTCGGGGGGACTCTCGGGGTTCACACCCTCGAATCCCCAGGTAGCGCGGGCCTTTCGATATTGTTACTTGGCCTCTGCCTCGGCGGCCTCGGTCGCGTCGGCGACCTCGGCCAGCTCCTCGGCGGAAACTTCCTCGGCTTCTTCGGCCGGGTTGCCGAACATTTCCGCGGTGTCCACGGCATTGCCGGCGGTGTCGGTGACGGTGGCCGCGACCACCACACCGGCGAGGGCCTTACCGCGGCGCACGTCGGCGAACACGGCGCCCAGCTGACCGGCCTGCTGGATCTGCTGGATGAACTGATCGGGCGACATGCCGTAGCGCTGCGCCTGGAAGATGATCCGCTCGTACAGCTCGTCCTGGCCGACCTGGGTGTTCTCCGCCTCGGCGACGGCATCCAGGAGCAGCTGGGTCTTGACCGACTTCTCGGCCGACTCCTTGGTGTCCTTGTCGAACTCCTCGCGGGAGGAGCCCTCGGCCTCGAGCGCCTCGGCCAGCTTGGCCTCGTCGTGGTCGAAGCCGTGCACGGCGTCGTGGACCACGGCGTCGATCTCGGCCTGGACGACCTTCTCCGGCAGCGGGATCTCGACGGTCTCCAGCAGGGTCTCGAGGACCTTGTCGCGGATGGCGCCGGCCTGCTCGACCTTCTTGGAACGCTCGACGCGGGTCTTCAGGTCTTCCTTGAGCTCGTCGATGGTGTCGAATTCGCTTGCCAGCTGGGCGAACTCATCGTCCGCCTCGGGCAGCTCGCGCTCCTTGACCGACTGCACGGTGACGGTGATGATCGCATCCTGGCCCGCGTGCTCACCGGCGACCAGCTTCGAGGTGAAGTCCTTCGCCTCGGTGGCCTTGAGGCCGATCAGGGTCTCGTCGAGGCCCTCGATGAGCTGGCCGGAACCGACCTCGTGCGACAGACCGGTGGTGGAGGCCTCTTCGACCTCGACGCCGTCGACGGTGGCCGACAGGTCGATGGAGACGAAGTCGCCGTCCTGGATCTCGCGCTCGACGGCGTTCAGGGTGCCGAAGCGCTGGCGCAGCGAGCTGAGCTGCTCCTCGATGTCCTCGTCCTTGACCTCGATCGGATCGACGGTGACGGCGATGGTCGAGAAGTCGGGGAGAGTGATCTCGGGGCGCACATCCACCTCGGCGGTGAAGGTGAGCTCGTCGCCGTCTTCGATCTTGGTGATCTCGATCTCGGGCTGGCCGATGACCTTGACCTCGGTGGCGATGACAGCGTCGCTGTAGCGCTTCGGAAGCACGTCGTTGACGACCTGCTCCAGGACCGCGCCACGGCCGACACGCGCTTCGATGAGCTTGGCAGGGGCCTTACCCGGACGGAAGCCTGGGATCTTGATCTGCCCTGCGAGCGCCTTGTATGCCTTGTCGAAGTCCGGCTTCAGCTCCTCGAAGGGCACCTCGACGTTGATCCGGACCCGGGTCGGGCTCAGCTGCTCGACGGTGCTCTTCACGGACATGCTCCTTGCATTCGTATTAGTGGTCTGATGTTCGGTCCCCCCGATCGCATCCCGACCAGGTTAGTTGACCGGTGCCGAAGGCGGGTAACCGGTCAGGGCAGACGCCACCCCGGCAACTGGTCCGGAGCCCAGCAGCCCTGGTACAGCGGTCGCGCCCTAGCTAACCGACCTTGACCGCATCGGTGACGAACACCAGGGTCTCGTTCGGCTTGATGCCGTGGCCGCCCGCGCCGTAGCCGAGGTTCGGCGGCACGATGAGCAGTCGGCGGGCGCCCTGCTGGACGCCGATCAGGCCCTGATCCCAGCCCTTGATGACCTCGCCGGCGCCGAGATTGAGCGGGAACGTCTCACCCCGGTCGAAGGAGCTGTCCAGCTTCTTCTTGTCCGACCAGGTGATCAGGGTGTAGTTCATGGTCAGCTGCTGGCCGGCCTGCGCACCCGGACCGCTGCCCGCGACCAGATCCTTGACGATAAGCCTCTTGGGCGGATCGCAGTCGGTCGGAATGGTGATCTTGGGGGCGGTGCCGAACCCGCCGTCGACCTTGACGTCGTCGGCGGTGCACTCGCGCCCGGTGCTCTGCGCGGCCGTGCTCGCCTGCGAGGCGGAATTGGCGGCGGTCGTCGTCGAATCCGCCTTGGTGTCGTCGCTACTGCCGCAGCCCGCCATCAACAGCACCGCGGCCGCGACCGCGCCGATCGATCCGACCTTGCCCAACACGCGCATTCCCGCTCCTCGCCACATTCTTCGATAGGGGCCCGGACCGCCGCAAAGACTTGCGGCACCGCGCCGAAACTACACGGTCGGTACATTTCGCCGCGCCGAGGGCACGGACCAGCTCGTGATCGGGCTGCCGGTCGGAGCGGGCGACCGAGACGCTAATTGGTTTGCCGGGGTCGTGGGCATACGGGAGCATCCGAGCATGCTGTTGACGATTTCTTGTACGCGACCCGAGGGCGCTGCCTGGCCGGCCTCCGATCTGGGCTATCTGCTGCACAAGAATCCTTCGCGCATACAGACTTTCGAGCAGTCCTACGGTGTCGCGCATGTGCTGTATCCGGAGGCCACCGAGGAGCGGTGCACGGCGGCCTTGCTGCTGGAGATCGATCCGGTACGGCTGGTGCGTGGGAAGTCGAAGGGCGCACCGGAATTCAGTCTTGCGCAGTATGTGAACGATCGGCCCTATGCGGCGTCTTCGCTGGTGTCGGTCGCCATCGCCACTATCTTCGGTTCGGCGCTGCACGGGCGGTGTGTGCAGCGGCCGGAGTTGGTCGAGACCGCGCTGCCGCTGCGGATCGAGCTGCCCGCGGTGCCGTGCCGGGGCGGGGCGGAGGATGCCGAGCGTGTGTTCGCGCCCTTGGGCTGGACGGTGGCTGCCACTCCCCTGCCACTGGATCCGGCGTTCCCGGAATGGGGCGACTCGCACTATCTGCGGCTCGAACTCAGCGGCACGCTGCGGCTGGCCGATGCTCTGGCCCACCTTTACGTGCTGCTGCCGGTGCTCGACGGGAGCAAGCACTATTTCCTCGATACCGCTGAGATCGACAAACTGCTGCGCTTCGGCGAAGGGTGGCTGGCGGCGCATCCCGAGCGCACCTGGATCACCCGGCGCTATCTGGCCCGACGCCATTCCCTGGTGCACGCCGCGCTCGCCCGGCTCGCCGAACTCGACGACCGCGAGCCGGAGGAGCTCGGCGCGGTCGAGGAGAACAGTGATGAACTCGCTGCCGAACTGGCTTCGGCCACTGCCGAATTCGCCACCGGCGGTCCTTCGCGAACTGCGAGCGACGAGGACGCGGTAGCCGGGAACGCCGGGAGTGCGGCCGGTGTGGATCCCGGCCAAAAGCATGCCGGGATGACGGGGGATGCGGTCGCGGTGACGGGGGATGGGGTTGGGAGCGTGGCACGGGCGAGTGACGTCGATGGGGAATCTGCGGGTGATCGGGGGCCGTCGCTGGCGGTGCTGCGGCGGGGTGCGGTGATCGGGGCGTTGCGTGAGGTCGGGGCCGGTCGGGTGCTGGATCTCGGGTGTGGGGAGGGAGCATTGTTGCGGGAGTTGGTGGCGGACAGCAATTTCGGTGAGATCGTGGGGGTGGATGTGTCTATTCGGGCATTGCGGATTGCGCAGCGGCGGTTGCGGCGGTTGCCGGAGCGGCAAGCGCAGCGGGTGAGCCTGCGGCAGGGGGCGCTGACGTATGCGGACGCGTCGCTGCGGGGGTATGACGCGGCGGTGCTCATGGAGGTGATCGAGCATGTGGATCCGCCGAGGCTGGGTGCGCTGGAACACACGGTGTTCGGGGCGGCGGCGCCGCGGGCGGTGATCGTGACTACACCGAACAGTGAGTACAACGCGTTGTACGAGACCTTGGCGGCGGGCATGTTCCGGCACTCGGATCACCGATTCGAGTGGAGCCGTGCGGAATTTGCGGAGTGGGCCGGTCGGGTCGGCGAAACGTACGGCTACGGCGTGCGATTCGAGCCGGTCGGTCCCGAGGATCCGGAACTGGGCGCCTCCACTCAGCTGGCCGTGTTCACCAAGACCACCGACGAAATGGGGGCCGCGTAATGGCGGAGCTGTCTGTCCCGGTGTTGTCGCTGGTCGTCTTGATCGGCAGCACCGGGTCCGGGAAATCGACTTTCGCGCACAAGCACTTTCCGTCGACCGCGATCCTGTCCTCGGATGCCTATCGCGGCATTGTCAGCGATGACGAGACCGATCAGTCCGCGACGGCCGACGCCTTCGCACTGCTGCACCATGTGGCCGGAGTGCGATTGCGGCGCGGGCTGCGCACGGTGGTGGATGCCACCAATGTGCAGCCGAGGGCACGGCAGCAGCTGATCGAATTGGCGCGGGCGCACGATGTGCTGCCGGTGGCCATTGTGCTGGACGTGCCGGATCAGATCTGCGTGGAACGCAATGCGGGACGGCCGGATCGGGCGGATCTGGGCCCGCACGTGGTGGCTCGGCACAGCCGGGACCTGCGGCGCAGCCTGAAATTCCTGGAGCGCGAAGGCTTCCGGAAGGTGCATGTGCTGCGCGGGGTCGCGGAGATCGAGGCGGCGACCATCGCCGATGAGCGGCTGTGGAACGACAAGCGCGAGCTCACCGGGCCGTTCGATGTGATCGGCGATGTGCACGGCTGCCGCAGCGAATTGGAAACGCTGCTGGGCGAACTCGGCTACGTACTCCGGCGCGACGAAGCCGGGCAGGCCGTCGGCGCGAGCCACCCGGAGGGCCGGACCGCCGTATTCGTCGGCGACCTGGTGGATCGCGGCCCGGACACGCCGGGCGTGCTGCGCCTCGTGATGGGCATGGTCGGTTCCGGAAATGCGCTGTGCGTCACCGGAAATCACGAGTTCAAACTGGTGCGCGCACTGGACGGGCGCAAGGTGAAGGTCGCGCACGGCCTGGCCGAATCGATGGCGCAGCTGGGGGCCGAGAGTGAGGAGTTCCGCAAGACCGCACAGGAGTTCATGCGCGGACTGGTCAGCCACTATGTGCTGGACGGCGGCAAGCTGGTCGTCGCGCACGCCGGGCTGAAGCAGGAGTATCACGGCCGCAGCTCCGGGCGGGTCCGCGAATTCGCCATGTACGGCGAATCCACCGGGGAGACGGACGAATACGGGCTGCCGGTGCGCTACCCGTGGGCCAATGACTACCGCGGTCAGGCGCTGGTCCTGTACGGGCACACGCCCATGACCAATCTGGTGTGGGTGAACAACACCCTCTGCTTGGACACCGGCGTGGTCTTCGGCGGGCAGCTCACCGCGCTGCGCTATCCGGAGCGGGAGCCGGTCGCCGTTGCGGCGCAGCAGGTCTGGTACGAGCCGACCCGCCCGCTGCAGCCCGCCACCCTGGTGCCGGGCACCGGCGTGGTGCACCGCGATCCGGGAGTGCTGGACCTCGACGATGTGATCGGCCGCCGCGTGGTGGAGACCCGGCACCTCGGCCGGGTCAGCGTGCAGGAGGATGCGGCCGCCGCAGCGTTGGAGGTGATGAGCCGGTTCGCCGTGGACCCGCGCTGGCTGGTGTATCTGCCGCCGACCATGTCACCCTGTGCCACTTCGACTTTGGAGGGCCTGCTGGAGCATCCGGCGCAGGCCTTCGAGTACTACCGCTCCGAGGGTGTCGAGACCGTGGTGTGCGAGGAGAAGCACATGGGTTCGCGCGCCGTCGTGCTGGTGGCGCGCTCGACGACGGCCGCGCGGGATCGCTTCGGCGTGGACGACGGCAGTACGGGCGCGGTGTACACCCGCACCGGGCGGCCCTTCTTCGACAACGCGGCGCAGACCGAAGCACTCCTCGACGGGGTGCGTACCGCGGCCGAAAAGGCCGGGCTGTTCGAGGAACTCGATACCGAGTGGCTGGCGCTCGATACCGAATTGCTGCCGTGGTCGGCCAAGGCGCTGGGCCTGCTGCGCAATCAGTACGCGGCGGTCGGGGCGGCGGCCCGCGCTGCACTGGGCGCGGCCGCGCAGATGCTGGCAGCCGTCAGCGAAAGAGGTTTGGACGTAGCCGATCTGGCCGAGCGCACCCTGGCGCGCGAGGCCGACGCGGAGGCATTCACCACGGCGTACGGCCGCTACTGCTGGCCGGTGGACGGACTCGACGGCGTCCGCTTGGCGCCGTTCCAGATCCTCGCCGGTCAGGGCACGAATTACGCGGTGCGCGACCACAACTGGCACCTGGAGCGAATCGACCGGCTGGTCGCCGCCGATCCCGGCCTGTTCACGCCGACTCGGCGGATGCTCGTCGACCTTGCCGACGCCGACGGTGAAGCCGCGGCGACAAACTGGTGGAGCGAACTCACCGCGGCGGGCGGCGAGGGCATGGTGGTCAAGCCGGTCGGCTCGCTGGTCACCGGAACCGGCACCCGCAGTGGCCGTCCGGTGCAGCCGGGCGTGAAATGTCGTGGCCCGGAATACCTCCGGATCATCTACGGGCCGGAGTATCTGCGCCCGGAGAACCTGCGCCGGCTGCGCCAGCGCGGCCTCGGCGGGAAACGCTCACTGGCACTGCGGGAATACGCGCTGGGCCTGGAGTCGCTCGATCGCCTGGCGGCCGGGGAGCCGCTGTGGCGCGTGCACGAGGCGGTGTTCGCGGTGCTTGCGCTGGAGACCGAGCCGATCGATCCACGGCTGTAAAGATCCACGGCTGCAATGCCGAAAGCGTCGGTGCGGGCCGGAACATCCGGCACCGGCCCGCACCGCCCCTCATTACCCGGTCAGCTTCGGAACGGTCAGGTCGTACAGAATGACCCCGTCCACGGTGGTGGCCGTGTAATGGTCCTTTACCCAGCCGGTGATCTTCGAACCCTCGGAGACCTGTCGCTGTGGGGGACCATGCCGCTCTTCGGTCGCGATGTAGTAGTGGATCCGGCTCTCGGCGACATCCTGCTGGAACTTCTCCAGCGTCGGCGCGGGATCCCCACCGCTGAATCCGCCCACCGCCATGATCGGGAAGTCGGCGGCCAGCTGATAGGTGGCCGCATCGCTGGCGCCGATGGTGGCGGCCGCCCAGGTGTAGGCGCTGCCATTGCTCTCGAGCAGGGCCAGCACTTTATCGGTGGGTGGAGTGGTGAATGGGAAACCCCGCGCAGGGTCCTTGGCTTCCGGCGCATCCGCATCCGGCTCGTCATCGCCGCCCATATTTCCGAAGTTCGGGAAGACCGGGTCGGGATGCGGACCGCCCCGCACGATCCCGCCGGTGTGCGGCAGGCGCAGGGTCTCCACCGCATAGGCGGCCGGGGCTGCCAGTCCGGCGAACAGGGCTGCCAGCAAGGTCGCCACCGTCAGCGTGCGACCGGTCCGGACGAGCAGTCCGAGTACGGCGAGCACCGCGACGCCGACGATCACCCAGCGCAGCCAGGGCACGAAATCCGTGGTGCGCGAGAGCAGCACCCAGGCTGTCAGCGCGGTGAGCGCCATGCTCAGCGCCAGCGCGCCGCGCACCCAGCCGCGGCCGCGTTCCTGCCACAGCACCACGCTGCCGATGCCCACCACAGCCGCGAGTGCCGGAGCCAATGCCACCGTGTAGTACTCGTGGAAGGTTCCGCTCATGAGGCTGAAGACCAGCCCGGTCACCACGCCCCAGCCGCCGAACAGCAGTAGCGCGGCCCGTTTGCGATCGGTCCGAGAGGCCCTGCCGCACAAGAGGATCGCCCCGGCCAGCAGCACCAGCGCGGCCGGAATCAGCCACGCGATCTGGCCGCCCACCGTGTGGTTGAAGAGCCGCTGCAGACCGGCCTGCCCGCCGAACGGGTTGAACTTGCCCTTCATATCCGGATTGCCGCCGAAACTCCGGTTATTGCTGAGCCGGTCCAGGCCGTTGTATCCAAGGGTCAGCTCGATGATCGAATTGTGCTGGGAACCACCGAAATACGGCCGATCATCGGCTGGCCAGAGCTGGGCGACCAGCACCCACCAGCCGGCACCGGCGACCATGGCGGCACCGGCCGCGAACAGCTGCACGATGCGCTTGCCCAGCTTCGGCGGCCCGGCGAACAGGTAGGTCGCCGCGAGCGCGGGCAGCACCAGCATCACCTGCAATTGCTTTGCCAGGAAACCGAATCCGACAAGCAGCCCGCACAGCAGCAGCCAGCGCCAGCGGCCGTCCTCGACCGCCCGCAGCATGGCCCACACCGCGGCGATCATCAGGAAGACCAGGAAGGCATCCGGGTTGTTGTACCGGAACATCAGTGCCGCAACGGGAGTCAGCGCCAGCACCAGGCCGGCCAGCAGTCCCGCCGACGCACCGAAGTATCGCCGCACGATCGCCCACAACAGCGCCACCGATGCCACACCGAGCAGCACCTGCGGGAGCAGCATGCTGAAGCTGCTGAAACCGAACAGGCGGGCCGACAGCTCCATCGGCCAGAAGGACGCGGGCGTCTTGTCGACGGTAATGGCATTGGCCCAGTCCGAGGAACCGAAGAAGAACGCCTTCCACGATCTGGCCCCGGACTGCACGGCGGCGGCATAGAACGAATTGGCCCAGCCGCTGGCGGTCAGATTCCACAGGTACGCGGCGGCGGTGCCGACCAGCAGCACCGCGAGCCCCGCGTACTCACGGGTCGCCCGCCCCGCGATCGGCCGTGGATCGCCGGGTTGCGCATCCGGCGACGTAATCGCTGTATCGATCATGCAGGCCAACCTCCAAGACGGCACCACTCGCGGCGCTGCGATTGCACTGGGAGATAGCTGTGAGCGGGATCGCGTACTGGGAGAACACCGCTCGAAGCCGGGGAACCGCAGCTCAAGACAGGGCGGCGAGTTCGCCGAGGCGATCGAGGAACGGGCGCTGGCCCTTGCCGAGCTTCTCGTGCGCGATATCGAGGGGGAACCAGGCGGCGCGGTCGATCTCCGGGAACTCCTGCATCCGACCCGAGCGCGGCGGCCATTCCATCTCGAAGTTTCCGGGCACCACCAGCGCCGGATCGAGGTCGCCCTCGACCGCCCACACGGTGACCTGTTTGCGGCCGCGACCGCTGCCGTATTCGACCTCACCGATCGGGAGCCACTCCCCGTCGGGGACCGGGAGCCCCAGCTCCTCGGTGAATTCGCGGCGGGCGGCGTCCTGCGGCTGCTCCTCGGCGGGATCGAATTCCCCCTTGGGGATGGACCAGGCGGACGCGTCCTTGTGCGCCCAGAGCGGTCCGCCCATATGTCCGATCAGTACCTCGAGGGCCGGGGTGCGGCGGAAGAGCAGGACTCCCGCGCTGTACCTGAGCGTCATGTGCGCAGTCTGCCTCGTTCGCTACCCATGCGCGCATTCGGGGCGCTACAGTTGGCGACGCTTCAGCAGACCCGGGTAGACGATAATTTCTCGATCACTTCCGGATAATTTTCGCTGCGTCTTCCCTGGCCCAAAAGTGATCGGCCCCTGTGACTTCCACTAAGCTTCGCTGGTTGGACATAACCACCCCTGATGATGGATTGGATTCTGCATGGAGTTCCGCAGCGCCACCGCGGCAGCCTCCCTCCTGATCGGTGCACTGACCGTGGCCGCCGGGTCGGCGCAGGCCGAGCCCGCCGCTACCCCGCCACATATCGCCTACTCGGCGAAGATGGTGGATAAAGCGGTCATCACGACTCTCAGAGGCGGCACCTTCGAGCTCTCCAAGGCTCTCGGCACCGAACTGGCGTCCGGCGGCAACAACCGGCTGGCCGAGAAAGACGGCATCGCCGTCGATCGTGACGGCAAACCCGTCGACCCGGCCACCGTGGTGAATGTGGTCGATGTGAAGGACGGCCAGGGCGGCGTACTGCTCACCCTGCCGCTCGATTTCCACATCGGTGACATCAGCCTCCCGGTCAAACCGGAGATCCAGAAGGACGGCACCGTCCTCGCGCTGACCCCGGACAAGCCGGCCGGCCTGAACATCAGCCAGCCGGTCGCGGTGAAGCCCATTGCTTCAGCGGACGAGAACTCGCGCGCGCTCAGCGACTTCAGCTCCCAGTTCGGCCTGGCGACCACCATCGGCACCTTCGTGGGCACCGCCGTCGGCGCCACCATCGGCTGCCTGGTCACCCTGGTCGCGGGCTGCGTCCCCGGCCTCACCACCGGTGCCGCCGTGGGCGGCATCATCGGCAGCATTACCGTCGGTGGCCCGACCCTGATCGCCAATGGCATCAGCCTGCTGACCACGATGCAGGCCGCCGACGGCACCACCAAGTGGGCCGACCCCAAGACGACAACTCCGGCCGCCCCGCCGGCTCCCGCCGCCCAGCCCGCCGCTGCGCCGGACCCGGCCCAGCCGGCCGACCAGCCCAAGTAAGCAGAACCCGTTCGCGGGCACCACTATTCACGGGCAGTGTCCAGCACAACGAGTGTGCATCCGAGGTGTAATCGCCAAGGATGCACACTCGTAGCTCGTTTGCGGGTGCCCGCGAAGTGCTGCGGGCGTAGCGATCACGGCAGCGGGACTCGCCAGAGCAGCGCGGTGCCGCGATCGTCCAGGCCGGGGGCCAGTTCGAGGGTGCCGCGCAGGGCGGCGGCACGTTCGGCGATATTGCGCAGGCCGCCACGCCGGGGTGCGCAGCCGAGGCCGATACCGTTGTCCGCCACCGCTACTCGCAGTTCATCGGTGTCCGCGGTGACGGTGACATCGATTCGGGTGGCGTCCGCGTGACGCACCACGTTCGAGAGCGATTCGCGTAGTACGGCGAGGGCTTGATGGCCGGTCGACTCGGGGACGGCATCGATCGGCCCGGCCTGGCGCAGGGTCGGCGTAAAGCCGAGGTGACGGGCGGCAGAACCCACCAAATCCGTTATCTCACTGCGTAATCCACCGGAGACCTCGGCGGGCGACTGGATCGAGAAGATGGTGGCCCGAATGTCCTGAATGGTGTCGTCGAGCGCAGCCACCACGCGTTCGAGACGATCCACGACATCGGGTCCGGGCTGCAGGCGAAGTGCGCCCTGGGCGGTGAGCCCGGCGGCATAGATGCGCTGGATGACCGAATCGTGTAGATCGCGGGCAATGCGGTCGCGATCCTCCATCACCGCGATTTTGATCGAATCCTCCTGGCGGCGTACGGCATCCTGCTGCACCTGCTCGTACATGCGCGCATTGGTGATCTTCACGGCGGCGACCACGGCCAGCGCCTCGATAATGCGCTCGTCCTCGGCGGTGAACACGCCGCCGCGCTTATCGGCGAGGTACAGATCGCCGAGCACGCGGCCCCGAATGCGTACGGGCACACCGAGAAAGCTGGTCATGAGCGGATGTCCGGCCGGCCAGCCCTCGTAGGCCGGATGCTCGGTCAGATCGTCCAGCCGCACCGGATGATCGCTCGCGAGCACCGCCCCGAGCACGCCCCTGCCCTGTGGCCAGTGGCCCAGGCGCCGCACCGTCTCCGCATCCATACCGACTTGGACGAACTCGACCAGCCGGAGGTCGTCGTCATCGCCCAGCAAACCCAGTGCGCCGTATTCGGCGTCGACGAGCCGGGTGGCCGCTGTCACCAATCGCCGCAGTACACCGGCCACATCCAGATCCGAGACCACGCTGTAGATGGCCTCGACCAGATCGTGCAATCGCTCCTGCGGCGCGGAGAGCTCGCGCAGTTCCTCCGGAACGGCACCCAACGGATCGGTCGGCATACCGAAAGGCTACCCACCGGCAATCTCGGGACATTTGTCTCTGCCGGCGCGTGTCGCCCTCGGCCAGCATGGAATCGGAGCAGCGGCCGCAGACGCGCCGCGCCGGCCGGCAAAGGAGCCCGTGATGACGATGATGGCAGCCGCTCGACGGATCGGGGCATGGGACGGCTTCACCGGCGGCCTGTGGCGTGACGCCATCGATGTGCGCGACTTCATCCAGCAGAACTACACGCCGTACACCGGCGACGACAGCTTCCTGAGCGGCCCCACCGCACGCACCCTCGGCATCTGGGACAAGCTCAGCTCCCTCTTCCCCGCCGAACGCGAGCGCGGCATCCACGACGTGGACCAGCACACCCCGTCCAGCATCACCGCGCACGCGCCGGGCTACATCGATGAGCACGCCGAGCTCATTCTCGGGCTGCAGACCGATGCCCCGCTCAAGCGCGCCATCATGCCCAATGGCGGCTATCGCATGGTGCAGCACAGCTTGCGCGCGTACGGCGTCGAGGAGGATCCGCGCGTCGCGGAGATTTTCACCAAATACCGGAAGACCCACAATGACGGCGTGTTCGATGCCTACACCGAGGACATTCGCGCCGCCCGCAGTTCCGGCATCGTCACCGGATTGCCGGATGCCTATGGACGCGGCCGCATTATCGGCGACTACCGCCGTGTCGCGCTGTACGGCGTGAACGGGCTCATCGTGCACAAGATGGCCGACAAGGCAGCGCTGGACGAGCACTGGGCGGACGACGAAACCATCCGGCTGCGTGAGGAAGTCAGCGAGCAGCTCCGCGCCCTCATGGAACTGAAGACCATGGCCGCCTCGTACGGATTCGATATCGGACGGCCCGCCGCGAACGGGCGGGAAGCCATCCAGTGGCTCTACTTCGCGTATCTGGCGGCGGTCAAGGAACAGAACGGCGCCGCGATGTCGCTGGGGCGCACCGCCAATTTCATCGACATCTATCTGGAGCGGGATCTGGAAGCCGGGCTGATCACCGAGGATTATGCCCAGGAACTGGTGGACGACTTCGTGATCAAGCTGCGCATCGTCCGCTTCCTGCGCACCCCCGAATACGACGAACTGTTCTCCGGCGACCCCACCTGGGTGACCGAATCCCTCGGCGGAATCGGCACCGACGGCCGAGCGCTGGTGACCCGCACCAGCTTCCGCTACCTGCAGACGCTCTACAACCTGGGCCCGGCGCCGGAACCCAACCTCACCGTGTTCTGGTCGCCGCGACTGCCGCGCGGTTTCAAGCGGTTCTGCGCCAAGGTCTCCATCGATACCAGTGCCATCCAGTACGAATCGGATGAGCTCATGCGTCCGCGCTTCGGCGACGACACCGCCATCGCCTGCTGCGTCTCCGCCATGGAGGTGGGCAAGCAGATGCAATTCTTCGGTGCGCGAGTCAATCTCGCCAAGACGCTGCTCTACGCCGTCAATGGCGGGCGGGACGAGAAGTCCGGCAAGGTGATCGCCCGCGGCTTCCGGCCGATCACCGCCGAGGTGCTCGACTACGCCGAAGTGGATGCGGCGCTGGACAAGCTGATGGACTGGCTGGCCGGGACCTATGTGCACGCGCTCAATGTCATTCACTACATGCACGACAAGTACGCCTACGAGCGCATCGAAATGGCGCTGCACGATACGGCCGTGCGCCGCACCATGGCCTGCGGCATTGCCGGGCTGGCCGTGACCGTGGACGCACTCTCGGCCATCAAGTACGCGAAAGTCACTGCGCTGCGCGATGACACGGGGCTGGTCGTGGACTACCGCGTCGAGGGCGAGTTCCCGGCCTACGGCAATAACGACGATCGGGTGGACAGCATTGCCGCCGGTCTGGTGGAGCGGTTCATGCGCAAGCTGCGCCGCTACCCCGCCTATCGGCAGGCCGAGCACACCCAGTCGGTGCTCACCATCACCTCGAATGTGGTGTACGGCAAGAAGACCGGCAATACCCCCGACGGGCGGCGGGCGGGTGAACCGTTCTCACCGGGCGCGAACCCCATGAACGGCCGCGATATCCACGGCATCGTGGCCTCCGCCATGTCGGTGGCGAAACTGCCGTATTCGCAGGCGCAGGACGGGATTTCACTGACCACCACCGTCACTCCGCAGGGACTGGGCCGCACCGCCGACGAGCGCATCACCAATCTGGCCGGTGTGCTGGACGGCTACATCGCCACCGGCGGCTTCCACATGAACGTGAACGTCCTGGACCAGCAGACGCTCACCGATGCCATGGAACACCCGGAGAAGTACCCGCAGTTGACCATTCGTGTCTCCGGCTATGCCGTGAACTTCGTGCGCCTGACCCGCGAACAGCAACTCGACGTCATCAACCGCACCTTTCACGCGAGCCTGTGATGACCACCGCGCTGACACCCGTCACCGGTTCGGTCCACTCCTGGGACGTCTCCACCGGAGTGGACGGGCCGGGCACCCGCTTCGTCACCTTCCTCAGCGGTTGCCCGCTGCGCTGCCGGTACTGCCAGAATCCCGATACCTGGTTGCGCGACAACGGCACTCGGTACAGCAGTGACGACATCCTGGCCGAGGCAGCGAAATACGTGCCGTTCATCACGGCCGGTGGCGGTGGCGCGACCCTCAGCGGCGGAGAACCGTTGCAGCAGCCCGATTTCGCGACGGCCCTGCTACACGGCTTCAAAGAGCTCGGTCTGCACACCGCGCTCGATACCTCCGGCTATCTGGGCCCGCTCGCGAGCGATGAGCTGCTCGACGCCACCGACCTGGTGCTGCTGGATATCAAGGCCGGACAACCCGATACCTACCGCCGGCTCACCTCGCGGGAATTGGAACCGACCCTGCTTTTCGCCGAACACCTGGCAGCGCGGAACCAGCCGGTGTGGGTGCGCTACGTGCTGGTGCCGGGCATTACCGACGCGCCGGAGGAAGTGAACGCGGTGGCACAGTTCGCCGCCGAACTCGGCAATGTGGAGCGCGTCGATGTGCTGCCGTTCCACACCCTCGGCCAGCCCAAATG
Organism: Nocardia sp.; assembly: GCF_025465275.1. Taxonomy (GTDB): domain Bacteria; phylum Actinomycetota; class Actinomycetes; order Mycobacteriales; family Mycobacteriaceae; genus Nocardia. The sequence goes on from NZ_JAODNK010000088.1 coordinate 25,549, forward strand.
GGAAGCACTGGGCCGCCGGTTCGTGCTCGCCGAGACGCCGCCGCCGACGGCCGAGCAGGTCGAGCGGGCGCGCATCGCCTTTCGGGCCTCCGGGCTGACGACCTACTGACCTGCGAGAATGACCGGGTGGACAGTTCGGGAAAGATTCGGGTCTTCCTGCTCGACGATCATGAGATCGTCCGCCGCGGCCTGCAGGACCTGTTGGAAGCCGAGGGCGATATCGAGGTCGCCGGTGAAGCCGGCACCGCTGCCGAGGCATTGCGGCGGGTGCCTGCCGTCCGCCCCGATGTGGCCGTGCTGGATGTGCGGCTCGAGGACGGCGACGGAATCACGGTCTGCCGCGATCTGCTGTCGGATCTGCCCGACCTCAATGTGCTCATGCTGACATCGTTCTCCGATGACGAAGCCCTGCTCGGCGCGGTGCTCGCAGGCGCCAAAGGCTATGTGCTCAAACAACTTCGCGGGCCGCAGCTGGTCGATGCCGTGCGCCGGGTGGCGGGCGGGGAATCCCTCATCGATCCCCGCACCGCCGCCGACCTCACCGCTCGCCTGCACCGCCCGGCCGCCGGCAATCCCCTCGAAGAGATCGACCTGACCGACCGGGAACGGCAGATCCTGGCACTCATCGGCCAGGGGCTGAGCAATAAGCAGATAGCCGCGCAGGCCTTTCTCTCGGAGAAGACCGTCCGCAACTACGTCTCGATCCTGCTGGCCAAACTGGGGCTGGCCCGCCGCTCCCAGGCCGCCATCCTGGCCGAGCACCTGCGCCACGAGCACGGCGACAACTGGGCGGAATGAGCCGCTACCCCCGATCGACGGGAACGGGCGGAATCCCCCAGCGGGCGTACGTTTCGTCCGGTTCGACGGTGATCACATCCGCGGCCTTCACCAGATCGTCGGGGACGACATGCCCTTCGAAATGCGTGGCATCGGGCACGATGACCGCCTCCGCGTCCAATCGCGTGATGGCGGATTTGAGCGCGGCCGTCAGGTGCCGGCCCGAGCGGCCGTCGGCCACTACCAGTTTGGCGAAGTCGTAGCCCAGCCGCCGGGCTCGGCTGCGGATCTGTTCCTCGTCCCATGCTTGGCGAATGCCACTGACATCGCTCCGCAGATATCCGACCGCCGTCGGGCGAAACCTCATGACCACCCCTGATCGATAAGCCAGTTATGCGTATACCCATCTGAGTATATGCACGGAGTGTGCATCTACAACTGCGTATACGGAATATGGTTGTCTGCACGGGGACAACATGATTCGAAGGGAGCGAACCCATGGCAGAACCGGCCTACGTCGCCATTGCGGGGAAGTACGCGAGACAGATCCGCACCGGGGCGCTCCCACCCGGCACGCAGCTACCGAGCTTCGCCGAGATCGCCGAGCGGAACGGGGTCTCCCAGATCGTCATCCGGCACGCCGTGAAACTGCTGCTCAGTCAGGGTTTGGTACGCACCATCGAGCGGCGCGGCACCTTCGTCACCGATCACCTCGACCTGGTCCGGGTAGCGCCCGAACGCCAATTGGAGAGCCCGGAAACCAGTTTCGGCCAGGAATCCGAGCACGAGGTGCGCGTCGAACGCGCCAGCAAGCGCATGTCCGCCACCGAAATCCTCGCCGAGATCCTCGGGCTCGACCCGGGCGCCGAGCTCACCCATGTGGTCACCCGGGCCAGCGAGGCCGGGCGGCCGATCTCCATCTCGGACTCGTACCAGCCGGTCGGCACCGATGGCACGGACGGCGCCGCCTTCCTCGAGGAGACCGTCGCCGACCAGCTCCCGAGTTCGACGCACGCGAGCTGGCTCAATACCCCGGCCGGTGATCTGGTGAAGACCGTGCACCAGCGCTTTCTCGCCCCCGACGAGCGCGTCATGATGGTCTGCGACGTCTCCTACCCGCGAGATCGCTACGGCGCCTTCGTCTTCCGCATGACCCTCGACCCGCAGGTCGCCCGCACCGGTTAGCGGCGCACCCAGCCCTGGGCCACATCCGCCAGATTCCACCACGAGACGTACTGCGCATCTTCCGATTCCAGCTCCCAGCCCGCGGCCAGCGCATCGAAGAAGGCGTCGTCACCGGTCTTGCCGCCCTTCGGCTCACCGAGGAAGATCAACCGCTCGCCCCCGGCCCGCGTGAAGTCCGCGAGCGCCTGCGAGGCCATGGCATTGCCCCAGCCCGGCGGCCAGCACAGCAGCAGCACCTGCCCCGATCGATCATGGGCCGCGTATTCGGCGAGATCACCGACGGAATGCCACACGTCCCGCTGCCCGGCCGCCCCCGGGAACGACACATTCCCGAGGCGATCCGGCGGCTCCGAGTCGTAGGCCGTCACCGCGAGCCCCGCGCCCGCCAGCTGCGCCGCCCAATACCCGCGCCCCGCACCGAGTTCCACCACCGGGCCACCCCGGCAGAATGCGGCCGCCCAGGCGAGCGTCTCCGGCGCGGGAATCGCATAGGCGTACACCGCCTGCAGAATCGTCTGTGCGTACCCGAGCCGCGCACTCCCCCGCGCCCGCCCGCCGTTCACCACCCGCCGCCCCTCCTGCTCGGACACCGAGTCCCCCACAATGTCCCAGTACGGATTCCCGCCGACCCCGTCCCCGCCGATCATGAAATGCACGAACCGCAGATCGAAGGCCGCATCGGCCTGCGCATCCCCGCTACCCACCAGCAACGGCGCAGTATCCAGATAATCCGCAACCTTGGGATATTCGGCCCGCAGCCGCCGCTCATCCCCCAGTAGTGCGGCCAGTTGCTCCCGGCGTGCAGCGCTCAGCGAAAGATCCGTCACACCTTAGATTTTCGCCCCGCCGGGCCGATTCCGCGTGGAGTTCCCGAACAGTGGCACAGCGTGCAGTGCTCCGCATCCGGCGAGCAACAGCGGACCGCCCAGTCCCATTGTGCCAGCGGACTATACGGCCCTGTGTGAGCTGGATAAGAATCGAAAGATGGTCGGGGTGACAGGATTTGAACCTGCGACCCTCCGCTCCCAAAGCGGATGCGCTACCAAGCTGCGCTACACCCCGTGACCTGTTCGGCCGAGGCCGAGGCTCCCAGCAGGGAGAAGAGC
>NZ_JAODNK010000089.1 GCF_025465275.1 Nocardia sp.
GACTCGGTGGGCCCGCACCAGCTGCGTGTCAGCGTCTGGGGATCGGTCGGCATCGACACCTTGATGAACCCGATCTATCAGATCAACTGGTTCTACGACCACGCCGACAAGATCCCCGACCGCGACCGCATCGCCCCGGCCGACCTGGCCCAAGCAATCGAAGCGGCCAAGGTCAATGCGTATGCGGGACAACTGGATCTCGCACAGCGGCTGTTCGCACAGTTCGCGAACATCGCCCCGGGATCGATGCCTGCGGTTCAGGCCGGTCAACCCGCAGCAGGGTGCGGAGCGAACGGATCCGGTGCGCCGCTGCCCGCAGGGGCGAGTGCGTTCGGTGCCGCGGTCATCGCGGCGGCCGAGAAATGGATCGGGACACCGTATGTGTGGGGCGGCGGAGATCAGAACGGGCCGACCGGCGGTGGGTTCGACTGCTCGGGTCTGACCCTGTACGCGGTCTATCAAGCCGCCGGCGGCCGGTTGCGGCTGCCGCACTACACCCAAGCTCAGCAGGACGACCCGGCGGCGCAGGTGGTGCCGTTCGAGCAGCGTCAACCCGGCGACTTGATTTTCTTCACCTCCTCGGGCGAGAGCAGCTCCCACCACGTCGTCATCTACTACGGGCGCAACGACAAAGGCCAAGACCTCGTCCTGCACGCACCTCAGACCGGGCAGACCGTCACCATCGCACCGTTGTGGGAGGGCGACCGCCTGGATGTGCGGCGCTTCAGTTTGCCGGCCGAACCGGAACCCAGCGAAGGGAAACGTTTGTGACAGAGGACAACACGACTCAACAGGGCCGAACCGGCCGCGACGAGCACGACCAGTCCGACGCCCGGGCTGCTGGCGTATCCGAGGACATCCAGGTTCCTCGCGGGGGAAAGCTCACGACCCCCGAAGATCGGATGGCGGCCCTAGCTGCCCGTGGCCCGTATCTGGTGCTCTGGAGCGCCGCCACAGTGCGCACATTCACCGTATGCCTGCCCGACCGGACGGTCATTTGGCATTCCCGATTCCACACTGATCTGGCCATCGCCACCGAGGAGGAAGCCGCGACAGTCGGTGCACTTCAGGCTGTCTGGATCGCTGCGCGCGCACGCGAGGAGTGGGGCGCCGACACCGCGACCCTGCGGCTGGGCGTGGCCAACTCCGGCGTCGACCGAAGCGCGGTCGAATCCGCAGCGATCAGCAGCGGACTGATGCTGGACCTATTCGCCGGGGCGCCTGAAAATCCCGCCCTCGCCCATCCAGCTGAGCGCTGGATCGACTGGTGGACAACTGATCTCGGAACTCTCATTCACAATCCTCAGGGGCTGGCATGACACCGGCCACCGGATGGCCCACCACCAGGCGAGCCATGATCGCGGGCAGCGCGTGGGTACTCCTTGCTGCCGCTGGTGCGGGCGGTTGCAGTCGGGTCTCGGCCTCCGACGGTGCGAGCAGCGGTACCCATTGTCTAGCAGCGCCGTTCGCAGAGCCTTTCAACACAATCGATCCTTGCTCGGCCCCGCACGTGGCCATCGCGGTACTGCAAACAGTGTTCACCTACCACCCCGGTGAGCAGGCCGACCAGCGCGCGTCCTTCCGGGCTGCAATGCCGTTGATGGACGACGATTTCGCTGCGCACTGGGACACCACCGGCGCGGTGCTGGCACCGATCACGCGCACGCAGTGGCAGCAATGGAGCCGTCTCGGAATCGACGTCACCGCGACAGCGCGCCTCGGGGACGATGACCACCCACTCGACGGCGACACCACCTTCGCCCGCGTCGCTGCCGTGGACCTGCACCCACCAGACGGCCCCCAGCTGTGCCTGGCGGTCTATATCCGCGCGACCCGCCCGAGTTCTGCTGTGGGGTGGCACATTTCAGCGCTGGAGGCGAGGACATGAGTAGCGGCGACCCCGTCGAGGAAGGCGGGCAAGCGGTCCGGGCCGGATTCGTGCAAGCCATGCAGACGGCCGCGATGACGATGAACCTGCTTCAGCGTCGCGGCGCGGAATCGCGGTCACAGGTCGAGTTCGACCGCCGCACCGACGACGCCGAGCTGCGGAGGCAACAGAACACCGAAGTCCACGAGCTGAAAGTGGCCGGTTACCACAGTCGCCAGAGCAACGAAAGTGAACTGTTCCACCTCGAAAAGCACTTCAAAGACCGTCAGTTCGACCGCGCCGAAGAACTGCACGTTCTGGAACGCCGGATCAAACGGCGTGTCCTCGAGCGTGGCGACGCGGACCTGGATCGGCGTACGGCCGACAGTGCGGCCGAACGCGCGAACGAAGACGACCTTCACCAATTGAAGCGCCAGAACCTACTCGACAGTTCTGGCTGGGAGAAGGAGCGCCACGACCTCGAAGTCGAGTACAAGCGGCTGCTGATCGAGATTCGGCGCCGCGCCGCAGGTTTCACCGAGACCCTCAACGCGCAGGACCGCGACCATGGCGCAGCGATGCGCGCGGCAGCGGCCTACGCGGCCGCCCACAGCACCGCCGATCTGTCCGACCAACACAGATCACACGCCGACGCCTTCGACGAAAGGCTCACCGAGGACACCGATCTGAGCCCCGACGACCTGCTCGACACCGACACCGACACCGAGCCCTCGATACCCGGACCGGGCAACTTGCCAGCGGTATGGCGCGCGGTCAATGGTCTGGCCGAGGAACTCAACTTCGACATCGTGGTGAACCACCACGCAGAGCAGAACTCGGGCGACCCGGAACCGCCCAGCTCGGACGGCACCATGATCGAGGCCGCCCTCGACGCGGCCGACATCATCGACGCCGAGGTCATCGACGGCTATAGCGAAGGCGCCGACCCGGGCAGCCCTGGTTCCGACGTGACACGTTCGTCGGCCTCCCTGCCCGAGGCCGGGATCGAACCATGACCGGCCACATCCGGATGATGTCGGAATCGCATTCGCGCACAAAGCAACTGGTTGCGAGGGGGCTGTGATGAGCAAGCCGAGTCGCATGCAGGTGAAAGTCCTCAAGGCCGTGCACGTTCACGCCGCGACCGTGCGGGTGATGCAGGACCGCGCCAAAGCCACACAGCAATCAACCGGGCAGGCGCCCCCGGCCTCCTGGTACGAGGATCTGCACGGGCGGGCGAGGCTGTGGCAAGCGCTGGAGAACGCCGCCGCGGATGCGGGCGTCCCGGCAGCGTGGATCACCCAATGCCGCCAACGTGGCGACTTGGGCATGGCATGGCGGGGGGACCTGCACTGGCGCGAAACGCAATTCATCGACAGAGACCAGCTCCTGAGCGATCTGCGGCAGAAGGTCCGCCACGTCCAGGACATGGCCGCGGTTAAGGCGGTCTACGGAGAACGGGGCGCGCAATCAGAGGTCGGGACCGCGCAAATGTTCGACCGGAAGCTGCGGGTCCTGAGCCAACGGATCAATGCCGTCGCCGCCGTGCTGGAGGTATCGGAGGCCGAAGCCGAACGACTCTGGGGCGCGCACAGTTGGTCCGCGGCAGCCGAGAGCGTTCGTGACCACAGCCCCCTCACTCTGGCCGGTCGCTGGCGTGCACACGCCCGCACCGAGACGACCGAACTCGCTCTGCAAGCCACAGCCCTCAACGACGCCGGAATCGTGCCAGGTGCACAGGCATTGCCGGAACCGGGCGACATGGCCGAGCTGATCGAGCACCACCTGTCCGCGGTCACACCACCCGAACTGAGCGCTGCAGGTGCCGAGCCGGGCGCGCAGATCACGGAGGCGATCGACGCCGCTGGCATCACCAGTGACACCGGCACCGAGTTCGTCAGCACCGACGACCCCGATCGCGCGCCGTTGTCCCCGATTGTTCCTGGGGTCGAACCATGAGGGGGCCTCTCGACCATCCGGTTCGTGGTGACCGATGCATGAAACCAGTTCCTGAACAACATGATTCGACGACAGAGGAAGCGACATGAGCGAACCGAATCCGTTCACACCGTCGGCAAGTGTGCCGACTTGGCATGCGCGGCTGCTGGGCCGTATCCAGAACCTGGCCGCAGACCGCGCCCTAGTTCTCCAGCAGGGATACCGGATAACCGAAGGGGCAGGAGAGGCCCCGATACTGGCTTGGCGCACACAATTGCAACTGCTGGCGATCTCCCGCGAGGAGACGGTCACCCAGGCGCTGTCCGTCGGGATCTCCCAGATCGACGTCGGTGACGCTCTCCTGCAGGGACATCAAGGATTTCGTGCTCCCCTCGACACGGTAGAACCGGGAGATCGGGTCCGGGAGATGATGATCGACGGCGTCGTCAACGACACCTGGCAACTGCAGCACATGGCCGCGATCCACGTGGTGCGCGATCAACAACTTCCCTCCGACGCACACTACTTCGAAGACCCGCAGGTACCGGCCCAATACGAGCGAAATATGGCCGCCCTGTGGATGCGCGCCACCGCGGTCTCACAGGCCATCTCCCTGACCGCCGCCGAATCGGCAGGGATGTGGGCCACCGACCCCGGCGGGTGGCAGCAGATCATCGGCGCCTCGGTCGCCACCTACGACGCTGCGGGGTTGGAAGAACGCTGGCGCATCTATGCCTGGCCGGGCATCGCCGAAAGCGCACACCGCGACCTGACCACACTGGGCATAAACCCCAGTCACGCCGACGCTGTCTCGCCAATTCCGGCCCCGCACAACATGTTCGAGCACGTCACCCAGGCACTCAGGGCCGGACCCGGCGATTCGGGGGCACACATCATCGACCACGCCGTCGACGCTGCGCTCTCATCAGACGCCGACCTGCAATGGCCTCCCTTTCCTACCCCGGACAACGGTGCGGCACCACCGAAAACAGACGCTTCTCCAGGGGTCGAGCTATGACCGAGCCAGCGAACGATGTGTCGAACTCCCGCCGCGAGATCCCGGCCGAACACGTCGAACTGATGCAGCAGATTCAACGGCTCGCGTTGCGGAGCGGGCAGCTGATGCAGCGCATGTACGAATCCGGCGGCGATGCAGCCTCTGCCACAGAGGCAATCACACGGATCAACGCCCTGGACCGCGAGAGGGACCTAACCGAGATCAAGGCCCGGGCCGCCGGTGTGCCTGCCGAATGGATAGATCGAGTCCGCACGCTCGGGCAGCGCGGGTTCGAGTGGCGCGAGGATCAGCCGCTGCCCGACCCCGCTCCCCAGGGAAGGCGCAGAACTGTACAACGAGTCGCCGACGATATCGAGCGGCTCAAAGACATGGCGGCCGTCCACACCGCCTACCAGCACACACGGGGACCCGGTGACACCGAGACCGGCATGGAAACCGTGGTGGCCCAACAGCTCCACCGAAATATGGAAGCGGTATGGATGCGGGCCGGGCGGGCCGCCCACGCCATCGGGATGGACGCCGGGGAACGGGCCGCGCTGTGGTCGGTGACGAGCGCGGAGTGGCAGCGGCGCGTGGACCACTACCTCGGTGGGCGCGACATCGCCGACCTGCACACACGCTGGCGCAAATACGGCGACGTCACCGTCGCGGCCGAGGCGCGTAAGTCCCTGGCCAAGATGCGCCGCGCCGGACAGCACGGCCCCGACGTGCCGTTACCCGACATGCCGATGTCACCGACTCGGATGCTGCTCGAGGCCGGCACGTCGATCGCTATCCAGCCTGCACCGCAGGGTGCTGACGGTGATCCGATCACGACGGCCATCGACGCCGCGCTGTCGGACGGAACATCAACGACGTGGCATGAAGACGCCGCACCCTTGCCCGGAGCTGACCTGTACAGCGCTGCCCCCGGCGTCGATAGCCAAATCCATCCATGACCGCGCTCAACGAATAGCGCTGTCGTGCAACAACTGTGAACACAGAAGGTGATGGTGATGACAGATCCGGAGTATCTCCCGGACAAGGCGTCGATTCCGCAGTGGAAGAACGACCTGCTGCGGCGAGTGCACGACCTTGCCGCCGACTTCGTTCGTATCGAAAGCCTCGGCGCCGATGGCTACGACGGCACCGACAGCGACCCGGAAGCAGACTGGCTTAACCATCTCGACGCGCTGACCGCGGTGCGGGAATCCACCGAACGGATCGCATTGTCGGTCGGGGTGCCGCAATCGTGGATCGAGCGTGCCCGCGACGTCGGTGCCGGGCGCACCGCTCCGGCGGGGAAGGTGATGGTTCCCGAGGAACCGAGTGAGGCCAAGCAGTTCTATCTGGACATGCTCAGCGTGGACCTGTGGAACCTGCAACGCATGGCCTTCGTGGCCGCCGCCCGCGACCTACGACTGACCGACATCGGATACCAATTCGGGCGCGACCCCATTGCCGGGCGTGAATACCAGCGCAATATGGACCTGCTGCACACACGGATCTCCACCCTGGCCGACGCCGCTGCGATAACCGTCCACGATGCCGAAAACCTCTGGGGGACAGGGCAGACCGAAGACGTACGGCGTTTGGCGGCGGCCACGGTCAACGGGTGGGACGACCTGGCAGTCGAGTTCGCCTGGCGCCACTACAGCAAACCGAACCCTGACGGCGCACTTCCGCCCTACATTCCCGTCGATGCCCGAACCGGAGAACCTGTGCACCGCATCGGCATCCGTCCACCGACACCGCAACAACTTCTCGACCAAGCCACCGACACACTCCGCGCTGACATGGCCGAGCCGTCTACCAACGGGCATGGGGACATCCAGACCGCGATCGATGCTGCCCTGCCAGCGGATGCGACCTGGAGCTGGGCATATGAGCTATCCGAGAGCGGTCCGATGGCCACGGAGCCACCGCACAGCAGCGGACCTGAACCTTGACATTGCCTTGGTGCCTGGTCTTCCGATGACGTCGGCTAGCTGCTGAGGCGCCCGCAGATCCTGATTCGTCGTGGCGCTGGCGCTGCTACCGCGAAACCACTACACAACCGCGAGGGACATCACCACCACCGCAACGGATCTCATTATCCGCTACGGACCGCTTCGAATCATGAGGGCGGAACATGATGTCCGACAATGACTCAGAAATACGCAGCGGCGGAGACGACCCGCCAGCATCTGAACTCGGCCCGCAGCGCGACGGTCGTGAATCTGCTCGGCGAGCGTATGCGTCGAAATTCGATGTGCCGCAGGCGCTACGCGCCGGTGCGATCGCGTATCGCTTCGGCAGCAACGACATCGATGCGGTCCAAGCGACCAAGCTGAGAGCCGTTCAGAACTTCGCCGCCCTGCGGTCGGCATGGATGAGAAACGCGGTCGAGAACGACCTCGATTTCGGGGACCGGAAGCATCGCTGGGCGATGTTCGTCAACGGGGTCGGCGAGGATCTGCAGCAGGCACGAGCCGAGGCCGTGCACGCCGGGATCGACGCCGCCGAGATCGAGGACGCCGAAAATGCTGGCAGCAGCGGGGTTTCCTGGGATCAACAGCCTGCACATAGGCGGCTCGGTCGCCTCGAACAACTCAGCGAGCAGCTGTATCACGCGGAGAGCCAGGCCGCCGAGCAACGCGAGCAGGTCCAGGACCTCACTCGCCGGCTCGAGACCGCGCAGGCCGCGATCGACGCGCTCGGCGATCACCTGACCCGCAACGAGAATTCGTTGCGGGAGTTACTGGGTGACCTTGTCGATGCCGACTGGCAGGGCCCGGCGCCACGGAAGGATCCAATACCCGGGCTGCAGTCGCTGACGAAGCTTCAAAACGCCAACGTGACTTTGCTCTTGGCGAACCTCTTCGACAAATCCGAGCCTGTGTCAGTTACCGATGAGCAGCTCGCCGTCGGCAGGGGAATCAGCGCGGCTGTGGAGGCCACGCTGACCGATACCGACTCACCCTTGCACCACGACGAGAACCCGGCCCCCGGACCCGAACACTCGACACCTCCTTCTGCAGACCCCGGCTCGGGAGTCGGGCCATGACGTGGATCGCCGAACCGATCGGCTACGCGAACCCTGATTACTACCGCGACGCCGCCAACAGCACCGAACGACAACTACGGGCCGATTTCGCCAAGTACTACCAACTCCGAGAAATCGCCCCGTTCGGGCTCACTGCAGCCGATACTGCGGAACTGAACGCGCACGCCGACACCCTGGCCGCGCGATGGGGACGACACGAATCCCCGCACTTTCGGCGCACGTGGGAGAGCTTGCAGTCCGCCGTCATGGGGTGGGAGGCCCGCCCGGATCTGGCACGGCGCAACTTCGACCAACTCGCCCGCGCCCGCAGCGCCGGAGAACTCGCCATCGACGAGGACCTGTGGCGCAGCCTGCAACAAGCCCGCGCCATCACCGGCCACGGCCACGACACCACCACAGCCGTGGGTTCGAACGCCGGGCACCGATTCCCGAACCTCTACCCGCCCGAGCCCTCCCTCTCCCCGCCGGCAGAGCAAGGCCCCGACCTTCGCACATCCGTGGAGCGCACACTCGGAGCGCCCCGCGACATCCGCAGCGCGACCCCTCAATTCACCCTCGAGCAGATCGATGCAACCATCGCGGCCACCGAGGAAGTCCTCGATGCCGAGAGACAACGTGGTGACCTCGACACCGGCCACGACGCGCGTACCGCGTTGTTGCCGCGCGTGATTCGGGACGCACCGATCTCCTACAACTACGGGGAGTCCGCGGCATGGGAACTACGACAGGCCGCCCTGCTGCGGGAAATCCAGGACCTGTCCTGTGAGCACAGTACGGTGGCTGAGGCGTTCGACGGCCACGACGACCAAGCCCGCATCCTCCGGTTGGAAGCCCTGCGCGACGGGGCGGCTGCCGCCCGCCGCGACGCACTACGTGCCGGAGTGCACGCCGCCGACATCGACCGCGCCTACCTCCTCGGCCGCGACGGCATCTACTGGAGCACCGAACCCTCCCACCCCCGCCTGGGCCGCATCGCACAACTGACCGAAGAACGCGACCGCGCACTCTCCACAGCGTCCCGCAACAACATCGCCGACAGCGGCGTCCACCAGGGTCCCGGCCCGCACCTCGAACTCACTTCCGCAATTGAAAACGGCAGTGAGACAACCCGTCCCAACCGATTCGATACCGACGTGGCAGCCACCGACGGCACCCGGATCGTCGAAGCGATCGACGCCGTACTCGCCGACATAGACGACAGCACCTGGACGGCACCAGTAGATCCACCACAGCCCAGCACCCCAGCATCGATCGAACGCGACATGGGCGCTGACCTATGACACCTACTGCGCGACAACAAAACCCGCATTCCTCCACAGCTCTATCCCCAGAGGTGGAAGGAGATGATCGGGTTGCCGACGCGAGAAACGCGACGCCGTAACACCGGCGGACTCGGCGAGGAAACCTGGCTGCTCCTGCTGTTTCTCGCTGCCGTCTTGTTGTGCCTGGCCGGGTGGGCAGCGATGTGCCTGGGGGAGTGGTGGGCCGGACTGCCGGTCACCGGTAACCCGGTCGCCGCCTACCTTCAGCTGGCTTTGGGACGACGACACTGGCCCTGGCAATCCACCTGTGTCGCACTAGCGCTCGTGCTCACGGCAGTCGGCGCTGCCGCGATGATCCGTCCCCGCCTCCCGCACCCGAGTGGCATCGACTCGGCCGCACGAACCATGGCACCACCTCGCACCATCACCATCGCCCGACACAGCGACAACCTCTCCGCGGCGGCGCGACTGCTCAAGGATGCCCCCGTTGAGGTGAGGGAACTACCGGGGCCACCGCTGGGGCGCACCGTGCTCCAAGACGTCGAGTTGTTCATCCCCGCCGAACTGGGGGTGTTCATCGCTGCCGGTCAGCGGACCGGCAAAACAATGGCCTGGGCGATACCCGCGGTGCTGTCCGCGTGGGGGCCGGCGCTGGCGACCAGCAACAAGCCGGACCTGTACCGGCACACCCGATACGGGCGTGCGCAACAGGGCCGGATCTGGCTGTGTGACCTGCAAGCGGTCTGCGGGCGCGCCGAGTGCGACTTCTGGGTGAACCTGCTCTCGCAAGTCACCAGCCTGCCCGCGGCACGCAAACTCGCGGCGTTCTTCGTCAGCGGCTCCTCCGGCTCCGCCGCCCAGCAAGCAAACGCCAAAGTCGACACCTACTTCGACGGCGGCGCACAAGAACTGTTGAGCCTGTACGCATTTGCCGCCGCCTGCGTCGGCGGCGACCTACTACACGTCGCCGAATGGCTCTCCGGCGACCAGGACCAAACCCCGGCCCTGATCCTGCGCGACCACGGCCACCACCGGCCTGCACAACGGATCCTGGATGCCCAAAGCTTGTATGCTCGGCAGCGAGATGGGTTGTACGACATGGGAAGACGCTTCCTGAACGTCCTGTCCGACGAAAACTATGCCCGCATGGTCACACCTCCCACCCGCAGGCGTTTCAGCGTCTACGAAGGCGAAGACAAGATCGTCATCGACGTCCAGTGCGAACCCGCACGGCATCACCTGCCCGAGTTCAAGCCCGCCGAGTTCGTTAGCAGCACCGACACCCTGTACGCCCTGTCCATGACCGGCCCCGACTCGGCCGGTCCGCTGACCGCCGCGCTCGTCGGCCAGATATTGGAAGCCGCGCTCGCTGTCGCTCGAGGGCGCTTGGACGGCCGTCTGGCGGTGCCGCTGCTGGCGGTGCTCGATGAAGCGGCCAACTGCGCTCGCATCGGTGAGCTGCCCAGCTATTACACCTACTGCGGTGGCTGCGGAATCATCTTGATGACCATCATCCAGGTTCTCGAACAAGGCGAAGACCTCTGGGGCGTCAACGGCGTGAAAATCATGCGCGCCCAATCGATCGAGATCTACGGCGGCAACATCGCCTCCGTCGGCTACCTCGACGAATGGTCGAAAATGATCGATGAGCACGACGTGGCCGACCACTCCCGCTCCCGCGGCCCCGGCGGCGTCAACCGCACCACATCCTGGCGCTCCGAACCTGTCCTGAACGTCGCCAAACTCGGTGCAATGCCCAAGGATCGGGCCCTGATCCGCTTGCCTGGTCATCAGCCGATGCTCGTGCGCAAAGTCTTCTGGTGGAACCACCCGGTCTTCGCCCCGCTCGTCACCGCGTCACTGCGCCAGTTCGAACACGTTGTCTCCCTGCGCAAACAACCCCGTACAACCAGACCATCCGGACAGGACGGAGACGCCCCACAATGACCACACCCTCTGCCAATGCCATACCCCAGTCCAGCGGTGCCCCGAAGAATCCACCCAAGCCTCCGGCCTACCCGGACTTCGTGACCTTCGCCGAGAAATGGCTCTTCCCCTTCCAGACGGTTCGTCTCGCCGAGGCGAACCGGGAACAAACCTTCACCTGGTGCCCGCAGTGGTGGCGCCACCGCCCGGTCGCGGTGCGTATCGCGGCCCTGCACAACGCGTTCGAAGCCTCCCGCCGCAGCCGCTCCGGCGGAGCGATATCGACCTTCATGCTCAGCCATATCGATGCCCACATGAGAGTCATCCTCGACGCTGCCAACGGGCCGCTGCACCGCTGCACACGAACCAAACATGTGGCACTGCAAGCACTTTCCGCCGATCCTGTGCTGCCGGGGTGGTTCGGAGACATGCGGCGACCATCCAACGTCAGCGATGGGGAGCGGGGGAAGCGTAAGCCGCCGCGGTTTGCGCACTACACCGACTTCGTCGAGCAATGGCTGCTACCGGTGACCGCGGTGCGCGTCGCCGCCAATCACCGCGAAGGGCAATACACCTGGTGCCGGCAATGGTGGGCACACCATGGCGTCGCAGTTCGATTCGCCGCCCTGCGCGCAGTCTTCGAAACAGCACGTCTGGCCGAAGACAGAACGGCGATGAGCACCCTGTTCGTCTCGCACATCGACCCTCACATGCGGGTGATCCTCGATGCCGCACAAGGACCGCTGCACCGCTGCACGCCCGACCGGCACGTGCCTCAGCCTGGTCTTCCGTTCGCGTCGGTGCCGATGGGCTGGTTTGGGTCCGCAGCGGGCTCGTTACCGGTAGACGAACTGGGATTCGGGCCGGACTTTCGGATCCTTCGAACTAGCGGCACTCTCTGAATGTCGATCTCGTCGAGCTCACCAGTTACAAGGACGCCAAGGCGATCTGGCGACCTGGTCCACCGAAGACGCTCGCAGGCGCTGAGCTGCGGTCCAGGCATAACCTCAGGCCGCCGACGCTTCAGGAGACGGCTCGTGCCGCCATGCGACCAGTTTCGCGTCCAGCGTCAGCGGCGGCCCGATTTTCAGTCGAACACGGTGGGTTTGCCAGGGTTCTTCCAGTGGTCGAACATCATTTGGATCTCGTGCTCCAGGATGCGGGTTACAGACAGTGGTGGCAGGTCGTCGACGGGGAAGTATCCGATCTGCATGGTCTCCACCGGGCTCGGTTCGCCGGTGGCGTCGATGACATCGCAGAGAAAGAACATTTTGTAGACCGAGGAGGGCAGTTTCGGGGTGTGGCCTTGGGTGTCGCGGTCCAGGCAGGCGACCAGAGTATGGGCGTGCACGAGGAGGCCGGACTCCTCCTTGACCTCCTTTTCCGCGACCTGGCGTGGGGTATCTCCGAGATCGGCCCATCCGCCCGGTGGGGTCCATCGTTCATCGCTGCGGTCCTGGATCAGCAGGATGCGGCCCTGCTGATCGAATATTCCGGCACGAACGTCCACTTTTGGTGTGGCGTAACCGATTTCCGCAGCCAGGATCTCGCGGAACTGCGCGGTGTCGCCGGTCCCGATGAGCGCCATGAGTTCGGCGCTGACCGTCCGTACCTGCTCGTAGCGTTCGGCATCGAAGACATCGCGGACGAAGGTGATGCCGTTCTGCGCGATCGCCGCCAACTGCAGTGCCAGCGCATGCAGCTGTTCGGCCTCTACTCGATCATCACTCATTGATGCATTCCTCCAAGGATCGATTGAACAGGAGCCCACGCTCACGCACGGCGACGCGAGGGTTTCAGATCGACAAGCGGTAGTTCGTGGTGTCGCGCGGTTGGAATCCGCACCGCGCGTACATCTTGCGCGCGGCCGAGCGCGAGGGTGTGCAGGTCAGATCGACGGTGCGGGCGTGGTGCGCTCTGGCGAGCTCGATGGCGGCGCGGGTGAGTGCTTCACCGATACCGCAGCCACGCACGCTCTGGTTGACCACGACGTCTTCGATGCGTGCTCGCACCCCGCTCATCAGCGGATATATCACTAGGATCGTGACTCCGACGATCGTGCTGTCCAGACGCGCCGCCAGCATGTTCGTGCTGGGAGTGGCCAGGAGCGCATCGAGGTGTCCGCGGGTCAAGGTCGGCGCCGAGGTCGACAGTTGCGGTAGCAGATCGGTCAGGGCTTGCCAGAGGTCGTCGGTGGCTTCGCGGGTCTGTGTGACCACGACTGATCGGTCTTGCTCTGGACTCACCTCAAGCGCCTTTCCGTTGACTTGTTGTGCTGACATCGAGGTGAAATATGTATGCCTGAAACAGAATTGGGTAGGCGCCGTCGGTCGCGGGCGGGCTCGTCGCCGCCGGCACGTCGATGTTCGGACGACAGCCTAGCTTCGTGGAGCGAGCAAAGGGCTGGAGCAAGGCATTCCTAAGTAAGTCATACCTAACTCTCACGTATGGAACAAAAGGGCTCTGACCTGCGGAGGCGTGGCGCGGAATGTCATCAGCGCGGAACGGGCGCGGCTGGCTGGCGCTAGCGATGCAAGGACCGGGTGCGGTATGGCGCGCCACGGGAATGGATCGGAGCATCGGCCGCGCCGTCCAGCCATGTTCGGCGCGGTCGCAAGCCGACCCCAGCCTGGACCCCCTCCCCGCCCCTATCTAAAGGACAGCGCACCTCTCGGCTGATCGCTGTGCATACGGGTTCCAAGGGTTCACTGGTCAGCCGAATTGTGATGCGATGGAGTGTCGGCCTTACTCGATATTGTTTGACGCAACCCACAGACAACATCACAACGCCAGGAGGGGTCATGAAGGACGACGTTGCGTGGCGAGAGTACCAGCAGGATGCCGCAAACCTATTGGGCGAGTTAGGCTTTGACGTTCAGGTCGAGGAAAAGTTCCCGACACTCCGCGGTGCACGTATTGAAGTCGACGTCACTGCGCGACGTATGGTGGCCGGCGTCGAGATCCTGTGGGTGGTGGAGTGCAAGTTGTGGAAGGATCCGGTACCGCAGGGAGTGCTGCACTCCCTCGTTACGGTGTGCGAGGAGACCGGTGCCGACCGAGGATTCCTACTGTGCGAGACAGGTTTTCAAGCGGGCGCAATACTGGAGGCGCACCGTCGCAATATCACCTTGACCAGTCTCGCTTATCTTCGCTGCAGTGCCGCTCAAGACCTGCTCGAAACGAGGCAGCGCCGTGCCGAGGCTCGACTTCATGAGCTGATGTCCCTCTACGGTCCCGAACTCGGTAACGACAGCGCGCACCCAGCCGAGTGGATACTTCAGATGTTTGCGGCCGCCCTTCCCGAGCAACGGCTTTCACGGCTGCGCGAGGCGAGCGAATCGACCGATTGCGGCGACGGCGAAGGTCTCGTAGGCATAGTGGATGAGCTTGTGGGGATGCCCAGTGAGCAGTTCAGCGAAATGATGACCGAATAGCTCGCCACGATCCCGCGGATCGAAGTCCAGCGAAGTTCCCGTCCCGACGGCGTCGACCTAGTCCTTACGTACCTGGACGTGTTGCGAGCATGTCTGTCGAAAGCTCGAGTCGACCGTTGGCCGATCGCCGTAAAAACCCGCAAGGGCTACGAGGTTGCATGGAACCTTGGGCAGCTACTCGGCACGGTCGAGTCCTTGCTGACCTACTGCGAGGAGCATGACTACACGGCAGTGGTTAAGTCATCCGGCAAGATGGGGGAACGTTTCTTACACGGTCTTATTCGCGGCGAATACTCGCCGAACTCCATGGACGGCGCGACTGGATTATGGGGAAACCTGGTTCAGTAACGTCACAGTCACAGTCACGGCCATGGCGGTGGTCCGAGGAGTTGAATGGCGATCCGTGTACTCGCCATCGTGTTCGGCGGAAGGGTCGAGACGGGGAGCCACTCAAGTGCTGAACACAGATCCGGCTCGCTGATCACTGGATCCCCGGTCCACGCCCGCGCGTGGTAGGTGTAAACAGCCCGAGCACCGCCGTCGTGTGATGAATCCAGTCGCACGATGATGGCGAGATCGACTTCGGCCGGCTTGAGGTCGACGCCGACTTCGTCGGCGGTCTCGCGGATCGCCGCAGTGGCGAAGTCCTCGCCAGCCTCGATGCAGCCCCCTGGCGCTGCCCACCAGTCATCGCCAACGCCGGTGTTCTGGCGGCGCATTAGGAGAACGGTGTCATCTCGAATGAGCAAGGTTTGAACGTATGGCACGACATCGGCCATTTGCCAACCTCCCGTGATCGGTTAGGGCACAGAGGGTTTCACTGTGATGGCACGGGTCGCGGTGCCCGTAGCTGTGGATGCAGCGCCAGCAGGTTGTGCAGAAGGGTGGTCCCGCTACGAGGCAGCCCGAGTATGAAGACCGGCGCGGAGACGGGGATCTGGCAGATCTGCGGATGGCGTTCTGCGTTGTCGCGCAACAGGAGCCGGTTCCGCAGTGCGTCCACGATCATTCCGCGGGCGGCGTCGTACCCGGCGGGGAGCAGTGATTCTCCGGTGGCGTTCACCGCGGTGACCAAGTGGTTCAAGCCGTCCTCGTAGGCCCGGCCGCCGAAATCGCTCAGCCCGCCGGCGCTGAGGATCGCCTCGTGACTGAGACGTTCGCCGGACAACTCGGTCCTCGGCATGGATCTGCCCTCCTTCTCGATGTGGATCACCGGATGTGGTGTTCATGGACGCTTGCCCGGGGCCGGGTGGTGTACTGGGTGCGGGTGCGGGGTCTGCTGTGGAAGACTGCCGGCCATGGGGAAACTCCGGATTGGTGTTCTGGCCTCGCACAACGGATCGAATATGGTCGCGGTCCATGAGGCGTCGCTAGCGCCGGAGGCCGGGTTCGTGGTCGCGGTCGTGATCTCCAACAATTCGAGCAGCGGCGCCTTGGCGTACGCGCGTGAGCACGACATCCCGACAGGGCATCTGTCGGGGCGTACGCACCCCGATCCGGCGGACTTGGACGATGCGATACGTGCTGTGCTGGTCGAGCACGATGTCGACTGGGTAGTTACCGCGGGTTACATGCGCAAGCTGGGTCCTGTTGTGCGCAAGGAATTTTCGGGCCGGATCATCAATATCCATCCGTCGCTGTTACCGCTTCACGGCGGGCACGGCATGTATGGGATGCGGGTGCACGAAGCGGTGCTGGCTGCGGGTGACTCGGTGTCTGGTCCGACGCTGCACCTGGTCGACGAGGAGTACGACACCGGCGCTGTTCTCGCGCAGCGTGAGGTGCCGGTCCTGCCGGAGGACACCGCCGATACGTTGGCGGCCCGGGTACTCGCCGCTGAGCATGTCCTGTTGCCGCAGGAGATTGCACGCATCGCCGCCGAGCGCCACCAGCGGACCTCAGGGGAGTAGCGGCGCACAGTAGGTGATGAAGTCGACGCACTGCTGTAGGCAGCGCAGGTCGATGATCCGGTCGGCGGGGGTGTCGCCGAACCCGCCGAAGCTGACGAAGATCGCGGTCCGGTCGGCACCGGAGGTGGGGTTGGTGACCATGCCCCAGTCGTCGCCGCGGCTGTGCCGTGCGCTGGTGATTTGCACGTCGATTCCTTCGGCTCGCGCGCGGGGGACCGCGTCGTCGCGCAGCCACGCGAACACCGCCGGGGGGACGCTGTAGCCGGTGCCGTCGCCGCTGTGCGGCACTATCAGCGCGCCGGGCGGTGGCACCTGAAAGCCGCCGCGCCGCAGATCGTCGTGAAAAATGCCGTCGACGAAGATGATCCGGGCGCGGGGGTGTAGTTGATGCAGGACGTGGGGGAAGGTGCGCGAGAAATAGCCGTCAGGGGTGTTCTGTTCTCCGTCGGACAGCACGACTGCGGTTGGGACGCCCGCATGATGCAGGCGTGCTGCGGCGGACAAGGCGATGACTGCGCCGGCACGGTCATCGATTGCGGCACTGGAGAATCGGTGACCGACGCGGGTGGTGCGGCGGCTGTAGACGGCGCGATCCCCGAGTAGGACCCCACGCATCGGCGCGATATGCAGGCCGTGTTCGTCGCAGGCCAGATCGGCGTCTCCGAAGACAGTGATCGCACCTTCTCGATATCCGAGGATCGTGATGGGGGACTGGGTCAGCTGAGGCGGGAGACGGTGACAGGCCGCCAAGGTGATGCGGTCCTGATGGACGCCGGTGACACTGAACGAGGCCTCGTCCAGATGCGCGGACAGGAGCACGGCCGCGGTCCGCAGATCGCCGACGATCAGATTCCCTGCCAGCATTGTGGGGCGAGGTAGACCGAGACGGGCGCTGATCGTGGCGATGTCGTCGGTCAGTGCGGAAGTGACGAATTGCTGCGGTACTCGGTGCGCCAGCAGCCGGATCAGGTCGTCCGGTAAGTCGCGGTCGCGGGTCGAAGGCGCGGTCATGGGCGGACCTCGGACATGGTGTGTGTAAGTGGCAGATTGGCTACCGATACTTCGGATTGTGTTGGGCGCGTGGTGAATCGGCCGATGGTCGGTACACGCTCTTCTCGGTGCTGGTCCGGGTCCGCGGTTTTGCGCAGGAATGCGCCTTCGTTGTACGCGCGGCCGTCGCCGTCGCTGAGGACGGTTTCGATGCGGTAGGGGGCGCGGCGGCGGCCGACGAATTCGTGGACCGCGACTGCGGCGCCTGCGTAGTAGAAGTAGTCGTCGATGATCACGATCCCGCCTTCGGACACCTGGTCGAAGAGGGTGTTCAAGCAGGTGAGGACGGGGTCGTACCAGTCGCAGTCGATGCGCAGCACGGCGATCGGGCCGATGGCGGCGGCGTGGGCGGGCACGGTGATGTCGAACCAGCCCTTGATGATTCGGGTCTGCTCGGTGAACCCGAGGCGCTGCGCGGCCGCTACGACATCGTCGTAGTCGGCCCGGCAGTTGTCCTGATACCACGGGCTGGTGGTGTCGCGGATGTACGCCTGGGCTCGGCCGCCGTCGACCTCGGTGGGGGCGGGCAGCCCTTCGAAGGAGTCGAACATCCAGACCTTCCGGTCGGCCTCGCCCGCCCGGCGAAGGGTCTCGGCCATGACGAACCCGGCGCCGCCGCGCCATACCCCGGCTTCTACGAAAGCGCCGGGTACGTCGAGTCGAAGAGTGTTCTCGCACAACGTGATCAGTGACTGCAGTGGTGCGCGGCGCAGCATGGTGTAGTCGGTGACGGTGCGCATGAACGGCTCCCAGGCTCGTCCGTAGGCGCGGTAGTCGGCGTCGGTGTGGGTGAGTTCATTGACCATGACGTTGCGCCTCCGGATGTGGGTAGAGCGGGCTCGCGAGTCCGTCTTGCAGGTGCACGAGCACCTTCGCGCGGCGCGCACGGTTGGGCATCGGGAACTCGAGCGCGAGCGTGCGGACCTGCCTGGTGTGCGTGCCTCGGACCATGCGTTGCGCGAACTCCTGCAAGTCGACGGGTTTGCCGATCGGGTAGGTGTCTTCGGCGGCGTAGTCGAGCCAAAACACCCGCCGGTCGCCGGCGGAGGTGTTGGGCGGGGAGCCGTGCACGGTGCGGAAGTGGTGAATCGACATGCCGCCGGCCGGGACTTCCACGGGAACCATTCTGGCGGTGTCGAATTCGGGATCATCGGCCTGGATCGCCCCGATCATGACACCGTCTTGGTGGTGCTCGAGGATCGGGCGGCGATGTGAGCCGGGGAGGACGTGCAGGCATCCGTTCGCCACGGTGGAGTCGGTCAGCGCGAGCCCGCATACGACCAGGCAGTCGTTGGTGTAGGGAAGGATCGCGAAGTCCTGGTGCGGCTGCAGCGGCCCACTACCCGGGGGTTTGATGTTGACGAACGCCAGTTCGCGGCGCAGGTCAGGTCCGAGCAGGTCCTCGATCGGGTCGAGCACGGCGTCGCTGACACTGATCTCGGTGAACAGTGGGTCCACCGCCAGCGGGTCACGCAGGCCCCGCACCCGCGGCTGCTGCGCGCGGTGATCGGACTCGAGGTCGTACATGGCTGTGTTGGTGGTGGTTTCGGCGGACTGTTCGACCATGGAATCGATCAGCTCGTTCATCCGCCGCAGCTGCTGTTCGGTGAGTACTCGATCCAGGACCAGGCAGCCGTCGTGGCGGAACGCGACTTTCTGGGCGGCGCTCAAACTCATTGGTGGGCCTGCGATTCGGGCCATTTGATGCTGCATCCCAGAGACACTTTTTGGTCGGCGGGGGGCGGCTGCATGCTGAGCATGGACGCGACCGCGCCGCGCAGGCTCTCCCCGGAGACGTGCAATCCGTTGCCCGGGCGGCTGTCGTCGAGTTGGCCACGGTAGTAGAGGGATTGGTCCGGGCCGAACAGGTACAGGTCGGGGGTGCACACGGCACCGAATGCGCGCGCGACCGCTCCGGTGGCGTCGACCAGGTACGGGAAGGTGAACTTGTACTCCGCGATCGCGCGGGCCATACCGTCGGTGCCGTCCTCGGCGTTGGCGCCCGGGTCGTTGGGGTTGATCCCGATGGTGCGGATTCCGGTGTACGCCAGCTCGGAGGTCATCTCGGCAAGGTGGTAGGCGATGTGTTTGACGAAAGGGCAGTGGTTGCACAGAAATACGACCAGGGTGCCGTGGACGCCGGTGAGAGTTCGGCTCTCGTGCAGGACACCGGTGTGGTCTGGCAATTCGAACTCGGGTATCCGCATCCCGATCTGAGCGGGTCCGGATTCGGTCTTCGCCATGGCTTTCACGCCTTCCTCAGGGTGTAGTCGGTCAGTAGAGCGACGAATTGGGAGGTCATGGCCTGCTCGAGCTCGAGTTCGAGGAGCCGGGGTTTGCGGGCGGTGTCGCTGGCACCGATGACAGCGGTGCGGATGGTGTTCATGTACGTGGTGCGCAGCGCTGTTTCGATGTTGATCTTGCGCAGGCCGGCGTCGATGCCGGCGCGGATCTCGTTGGGCAGCACCCCTGAGGATCCGTGCAGTACCTGCGGCAGGGTCGTGGCTTCGGCGACGCCTCGGATCAGATCGAGATCCAAGTGCCGGGTGCGTACGCGCATGCCGTGCACCGAGCCGTGATCGAAGCCGAGGATGTCCGGGCGGCAGGCCTGGGCGAACGCGACGATCTGTTCCACCGTCGTCGTCGCCGCTGCGGGCGCGGGCACGGCATGGTCGATGTGCCCGAGCCGCCCAGACACGAATTCGAGTGAGACCCCGGTACCCAGCTGGGTGCGCAGTTCGCGAGCGGCGGTGAGGTAGGCGTCAGGTTCGAGGTCGCCCTCGTTGAGGAAGTTGGCGCTGGTGAAACCTTCGGCGATCGCGGCGTGTAGCTCGGCGTGGTTGTGGCAATGGTCCAGATGCAACGCATAGGGCACGTCGGGGAAGGCCTCGCCCGCCAACGCCACCAGCTGCGCGGTGTGCAAGTAGCCCAGCGCCTGCGCGGCGGGCTGGGAGTAGGCCAGGACCACCGGGCATTGGGTCTGGGAGGCGGCGCGGAACGCCGCGCGCGCCATCGTGAAGGTCTCGATGTTGAACGCGCACAACGCATGCTGAGCAGGCAGATCCGCCAGCAGGTCGGTGATGGAGCGGGCGAGATTGATCATGCAGGGCCTCCGGGTGTGTGGGTGAACAGGTGAACTCCGAGCTTGTTGGCGGTCGCGATCTGCATCCGCCCGTCGGGGAGTCGGCGGGCGGCGAAGTGCAGTCCGACGCCGCTGTGGTCATCGATGAGCTCCACACGCGGGCTGAGGGCCGGGTCGGCGTGGACGCCGATGCGCAGCAGCACCGGGGTGGCGGCGGGGTCGATGTCGTGGTGGGGTCCATGGGCGTGCCAGCGTTTGCCGGTGATCACCCACGCATCGCAGGGCTCATCGGCGGTCGCGGGCAGCACCGCCAGTGCGTGCAGTTGGGAGGTGACCGCTTCCACGGTGTGGCGGCGGTACAGGCGGCGTCGGGTATCGGCGTCGAGGAGGTCGAAGCGCCAGCAGCCGCGCCCGTGCGGGCTGGCACCGAACAATGTGGCGGGGTGGTCGCCGAAGCGGTGTGCGTGGATCCCGGCTACATCGCCGAGCCCTGCGAGCGGGGCGGGAGCGTTCTCGACAAACAGCGGTGTCCACTGCCACGGCGCGCGAATATCGTCCGCGGGTGTGTATGCCCCTAAGGGAGTGAGGATGTGCGGTTGATCATCGGTGCCGATCGCACCGACACCGAGCCCGTGCCAGTTTCCGCCGTGCTCGCCCACGGGGTGCTCGATCCACGGCGCGGTCGGATCGGAATCGGGTTCGTACCAGGCGATCCGAGGACGGGCCGGGACAGTCACGAGCCCGTGGGTGCCGTCGGTGTCGAGCGGGGTGTAGGTCGCCGATTCGTAGATTCCGCCGCCGGTCACCTCGGACGCTGTCCAGTCGGTGTCGTCGCCGCGGCGGTAGTGGCGAATGAGGTCTTGGTGCATGCCCACCGACAGCAACGAGTCCGGTCGGCCCTTCCCGGTTCTGATCGGCCAGTCGTAGGTCGCGGCCCGGTACTGGGGTGGATTGCCTCCGGTGGCCCGCAGGTGGGCGTGCGGGTCGGGGCGCGACCCGCCACCCCACGGCGGCAACCACGCTGGCGGTGTTTCGCGGAATTGTGTTGTCGGCCCGGGTGTTTCGTGGTCGGTGAGCGGCCAGCGGTACGGTCCGGCGACGAGGTCGTCGACGCCATCGCCGGTCATGTCCGCGAACGCGCAGGATTCGGCGACGAAAGCGGAGGTCAGCACTTGATGGCGCCAGTGCGCGCGTGTATCGATCACCGTTGCACCTCGTGAAATGCGGTGGTGGGAAGCGGGTTTCGTCCTTCGGCGAGCGCGGCCAAGTCCTCGCACTCAGCGACGGTGGTCCAGGACAGGTCGCGGTACCAGTCGCGGGCGGGGCACGGCAGCACGCCGGGCTCGGTGACCGCGACCGATTCGAGGCGGCGGCTGATCCCGGCGGGGGTGCGGATGAGCGTGTCGACGTCGAGACGGTTGGTACCGCTGCTCCAGCACGGGGCATGTAGCAGTGGTTCACGCTGTGTCAGCGACGGTTCCGTCGGCGTGCTCAGGGCGGCGATCGCGACCACGGCGTCGGTCCCGATGCCGAAGTTCCGCTGGCGCAGGGTTTCGGTCACCTCGGTGATCGGTGTGTCGGCGGCGTCGAATCGGGCGAGTTCGGCGGATGTGAACAACGCCCGCAGGGCATCGACGTCGGCGCGGTCGCGGGCCTGCAGGTAGCTGTGCAGATAACCGGCCAGCCCGTCTGCGCGGGAACGGATCCGGTCGCGGGAGACAACCAGGCCACACCAGCTTCGATAGAGCCCGGATTGAATCTGGGCTTCCACCAGGCCGATCCGGCCGAACTCGAGATCGCATTCGTAGGGCAGAGGGATCGAGGCGTCGCCGACGGCGACCCAGCCCGGCCCGGCGAGCGTGGGACGGTACCCGGTTCGGCTGCCGATCGTGATCCTTGACTGTGGGCCCGCGAGCGCGCGCAGCAACGCGAGGTTGTCGTCGCGGTGCAAAGTCGCGGTGAGCAGTTCAGGCCGTTGCAGGTGGACGGCGATGATCGGGAAGGGGCTGGTGTCGAGAGCGTGGGACACATCCACCGAATGCGCGCCGATCGCGAAAATCGCCTGTGAGTCGTCGAGATACGTTGTAACAGAAGGCGCCTGGGTGAACGCGGCCACGCTGACCGCGCGTGGGCCACCGCGCGCGGCGTTGAGTGTGCCGTCGACCGGATCGCAGACCAGTTGCACCGCACCAGGACCCGCCGCGGGCGGCAGGATCAGTGGTGGCGCGCCGTCGCGGGCGCCCTCGCAGGCGGCGACGGTGATCGGCCCCAGCCCGTGCCGGATCGCCGTGGTCAGTGCTTGGGCGAGGGCGTCGGTCGCGGCGATGTCGATGCGGGCCTTCACCTGCGGCCCCAGACCCAGATACGGGTACGCGGCCGCGACTGCCCGGGCGGTCGCGTGCGCGGCGGCCCCTGCGTAGTGGTCGGGGGAGTCGCGCAGAATGTGGCTGCTCATACCGGCCTCGCTGCGGTGGCGTAGCAGCAGTCGGGATCGGCGGAGGTCGCGTGGGCGGCGGCGATGATCTGAAGGGCGATCGGATCGGTGAGATCGGTTCCGGGGCGGGCGATCAGGCGCACGTCGCAGCGCAGCAGCTCCCGGACCTTCTGCAGCTGGTTGGCTGCGGCGGTGGTGCCGGTTTCGACGCAGTCGACCGCGAGGTCGGTGAGCCGCCCCGGGTATACCTCTGCCGATCCGGCGACCGTCCGGATCGTGCCCGCTTCGGGCACGAGGCGTTCGGTCAGTCGCGGATACGGTGTTGCGACGCTCACCGGCCCGTCCCCGGCGCAGGTCCGGTCGGTGGGGGCGAGTAGACAGATCCGCACGTGGTACCAGCACAGCGGCATGAGCGGCAGGCAGGTGCAGCCGTGTTCGGCGATCCATTCGTCTGACCCGACCGCGAAGTCGACCAGACCGTCGCCGATGGCTGCGGGGAGGTCGGGGACTTTCAATGCCAGAGCTTCGATATCGCATGCCGGACGGTGGAAGACGTATCGGCGTGGATGGTTCTCGACGACGAATCCCAATCCCCGTAGCAGGTCACGGCTGTGGGGCCACAGCCGCCCGGTCGGGACGCCCAGGCGGATCACGCCCGGCTCCCGGCGACGACTTCCAAAGCTCGTGAGGGCCGCAGTCTTCCGTGGCTGGCCATCTGTCGCCGGCCTTCGCGTTCGAGAGCGTGACTGGAGCTGACGGCCAGATCGACGCCCTCAATGTTGGCCAGGCACAGCAACCAGTTGAACAACTGCCCCAACTCCTCGCTCAGGCGCGCGGGGCTCTCGCCGCGGCGGATCGCGGCGGCGAGCTCACCGAGCTCCTCGACCGTCCACACGAACGCCCCCTCCGGCCGATATCGGCCGTACACCTGCAGCGCGGTGTCCTGCATAGCGCGCACTCCCGCCAGTGCCGCCGCCGAATACCGAATGGGCGGCGTGCCGATCAGCATCTGCACATCGCCGTGACCGACCCACTCCTGGAGCTGATCGAGGTCCGCAGACACAGCCGCTGCCCCCGACATCAGCGCGTCGATGTGGGTGCGCTGCACACTGTCGATCGTGGCCAGCAACGGACCTGCGCCGGTACCGCGGATCATCCGTGCCCATCGGCGGTCGCTCACTCCGAGGCAGCCGGCCAGATACGGGCGCAGCATCTTCGCTGGCATAAACCGGCGGGCATCGCCGTTCACCACCGCTACAGCACCTACCGGGCAGATCGCCGATGTAGTGATCGGGCTCTGCCACAACGCATCTGGTGCCAGCGCGACCGCCGTCGCAGGTACCTGCCGCGCATCGACCAGCACATGCGGCCCGGATACCGCCGACGGGCCCATCCTCCACGCCGCCGGATCGGGGTCCTCGAGCAGCAGGACGGCGTCGCCGTGGTGCGTCGTATGCAGCAGACTGCCCTGCAGATACAGCCTTCCCGACATCCACGCCAGGACCGCGAACACCGGGGCGGTCGCCAGCGCGCACGCGCTGTCCCATGTCGCGGCCCGCACGGTGACCACGAAGTCGTCATCTGCGGTGTGGCGCACCGTGACTGCGGGCCCGGTGGGTGTGGGGTCGGGCGTAGTTTCGACGACGATGTCGAGGCCGAAGAGTGTGCCCACCGGCACGCGGGTGCCGCCGTCGAGGCCGAGCACGGCGATGTCGGTCTCGTCGGTGGGAGAGGGGACGGGCAGCCACTGCACGATCACGCGATGTCGTTGCGGCTGTGCTGCGGCGGTCATGACAGCACACCGACCGGGAGAGCCTGTGCGGATTCCCACGCGGTGCCGACCGCTGTGGTGTCGAGCTCGGTGAGTAGGTGCATGTGCTGCGCGTACTGGTCGTGGTGGACGCTCAGATGTCCGCGGATCCGGTCCCTGGCCGCTGATTGAGCGGCGGCATTGGTGTGCTCGAGGGCGGCAGCGAGGCGGCGCCCGAAACCGTTGAGCCGCAACTGCCGTTCGGGCCGGTAACCGCCGCAGAACTTCGCGGCGACCGGGAACTGATAGAGCAACTCGGCGTCGGTCAACTCGTGCAGCAACCGCTCACAGGTGCGCGGGTCCTGCAGCAGCGGCACCGACCAGCCCGCGACAGCGGCCAGCGCGGGAATCGAGGCGTGCGAGGCGAGGTAGACGTTCCCGTCGATCAGCTCAGCGCGGCGAAACTCCGCATCCCACAACGACAGCAGCACCGCTGTGCCCAGGGTAGGGCATGCCATCAGGTCGGTGCGGCAGGACTGCGCGAGCTCCTCGAGCGCTGCGCCGAGGAACTGCGGCACGCTCACGCCTTCGCCGGTCGTGACGGTGACCTGCGAGTCGCTCGAATTCCACCGGCGCGTCAGTGTCAGCCAGCCGACCGTGCCACTGGAAAAACGCCGGTAGGTGCGGTCAGGTTCGATCGTTAGCCATGGTGCCCGCAGGTCGGGAGGAATGTCGTTGGCCCGCAGCTTGTGACGGACTTCGGAACGGGAACACAGCACTGGTGCTGTAGCGCCACTGGGGGTGTTTTCGAGGTTCACTGAGAATCTCTTTCCGAGATCGCGGAGGGCATCAGCGCTGTCGCGCGGGAGCACTGGACGAGTCCAGATTTGAAGCGTCGCGGTTGCCAGCCGAGATGGTCGCGGGCCTTGTCGTGCGGAATCTGTGCGTGGCGCAGTTCGACCTCGAGGCGGCGGCGGTAGTCGGGCCGGCCCAGCAGGGTCCGCCACGGTGACCGCAATCGCAATGACAACGCTGATTCGCGATGTGGCGCACCGGAGTTGGCGAGCCGGTGGTGTGCGTAGGCCCAGTCCCACCAGCTCAGGCCTTCGTCGTGGACGAGGTTGTAGGTCTGCCCGCGCGAACGCACCGAGACCGCGGCGGTCGCGATGGCATCGACGACGTCGCTTTCGTAGACGGGAAATATCCGGCCGCCGTCGCCGAGCACGCCGATACTGCCTGCGCGCGCTTTCGCCAGATACCGCTGGGTCCAATACACCGAGTGCGGTCCGTAGATCATTCCCGGCCGCACGATGGTGTAGCCGTCGCCACGGTTGCGGTAGGCGCGGGAAACTGCTTGTTCCGCTGCGTATTTCGATTCCGAGTAGGCGTGCCTGTTTGGGGTGTGTGGCTGGTCCTCGGTCAGGATGCGGCCCGCGAACTGGCCGTAAGCCTCGATCGAGGACACGAACACCATTCGCGCTGCGCGCGACGCGGCCGCGCGCGCCAGGTGCTCGGTCGCGTCGGCATTGACCTGGAACAACTCGTTGCGTGGCTCGCGACCCAGCCGCGCAGCAGCGTGGATGACGATCTCGGCGCCGTCCACAGCGCGCTCGCATACGGCGGGGTCCACCAGGTCGCCCACGACGACCTCGCATCCGGCCGAGACCCACCGTTCGGCTTGCTGTTGGCTGCGCACGACGCACCGCACCTGCGCGGGGCCGCGCGGTCGAGAGAGCGTGGTGGCGAGCAGGCCACCGAGATAGCCTGCGGCTCCGGTGATCACGATCAATCCCATATCGGCCGGTCCCTCACGCTGATCTGTCCGGCATCGGCGGGGAGCTCACATGTTGGGCGAGCGCGTCCCAGACGTCGAGCATCTGCGCGTACGGCTGCACTTCGTGCACGCGCAGGTAGCTGCAGCCTCCGGCGACGACTGACCACAGTGCGCCGACGATGCTGCCGCCCAGGCGCTGCTCCGGCGGCACCGGACTGATCGCCTGCACGAACTGCTTGCGGGAGGGTGCCGACATCTGCGCGACACCGAGTTTGCTGAACTCGTCCAACGCTGCCAGCAGTTCGTAGTCGTGGAACGGCCGTTTGCCCGCGCCGAGGCCGACGTCGATCACGATGTCGTCCTTCGTGATCCCCGCGCTGGTCAGCGTTTCGATGCGCTCGGTGAAGAAGTCCGTGACCTGTCCGACGACATCCTCGTACCGGGGGCGATTGAGCTTGCGGCCCGCGTGCCCGCCGGGCCCTTCCAGATGCATGAGAAAGACCGGCACCTGGTGCTCGGCGGCCAGTGCGATCATCTCCGGCGCGAAATGCATTGCGGTGACGTCGTTGATGGCCCGCGCTCCGGCCGCCAGTGCCGCTTCGGCTACCTTCGGGCGAAACGTGTCGATGGTGACAACCACCTGCGGGAACTCCGCGACGATCGCCTCGACGAACGGCAACGTGCGTTCGAGCTCGGTGTCCTCGCTGACCCGGCGCGCCGCGGATCCTCCTGAGAGGCCGCCGATCTCGATGAAGTGGGCGCCCTGCTGGATATGCTGGCGTGCGGCGGCCACTGCGGCGTCGACGTCGGTGGTCACCGAGCCGGAGAAGTAGCTGTCCGGCGACGTGTTCACCACCGCGACGAGATCGACGGCCCAGTCCAGTCGTGGCGGCCACGTCGTGGCGAGTCGGCGCAGGTCAGCGTCCGGTTGCATGGCAATACCTTTCGTCGGTCGAGCAGTCGAGGTGCAGGTTCACAGCTGCCGCAACGCGGTCAGCGTCGCGTGCAGGGTCGGCAGATCCACGGCTCGATCCACCGTTAGCCCGCGCCGCGCGGCTCGCTGCGCGGGACTGACCATGGCCGGAACCATCGCGCCGCAGTCGACCAGTTCGGTCAGCGCGGCAGCTTTGCGTGGACAGCACACTGCCCGGCAACCCTTGTGCTCCTGCATGATTCGATGAGCCGCCAGTCGGCCGATCGACCCGCCGGGATCGGTGTGTCCGCCCGGAAGTGGCACCAGAAAGGGCTGCAGGAACGACTCCGGTAGCGGTAGCGGCGCGAGATCGGGCGCGGGCTGGCAGGTGTCGTCGGCGGGCTCGTAGGCCCTTGCCCAGGTTTCCGGCGGGTTCACCGTGATCAGATCGACGTGGTCGCAGAGCGGGCCCGGCCGGTGATCGACGTGCGCGAGGTCAGGAACGATCAGTGCTGACACCTGCAGGCCTCGAGCGAAGTCGACGATCAGCTGCAGCAGATTCGGCGCCATCTCTGGCCAAATGCGCACGACATGGAGCATGTCGTAGCCCAAAGCTTTTGCCGCAGAAATGATTAGCGCGGTGTGCCGCTCCAGGCGGGGGCCCGAGAGGTCCTCGCGGATGAAGCCCAGCGCGGTGGGCCTGCGTCGTGGTCGCCCCGGGGGAGCCAGTGGTACCGACGGGCGAAGCGCACGCGAGGGCAACGGTGCCGGGTCCGAGGTGGAAGGGTGGTGTCGGGGTGTGCTCACCCCGGGGGCCACCGCACCCGATGGTCGTTGTGTCATCTGCTGCTCGCCTTGTCCGTCAGCTGTCCGATTCACCGCAGAGCGGAGGTTCGTGTGCGCGCGGAGCGCCTGATAAGTGTTGTTTCCCAACGCATTCCGCAACTCGGTGTGATCTCAGGGTCGTCCACTCGTGGGCGATCGGGAAGGTGGAGCATGCGGACAAGAGGTCTTTGTCCGCATGGTCGGCGCAGTGATCGCGACCCGGATCACCCGGGGTGATGGTGAGGCGAATCATGCTGTAGGCCAGTGGGTTCAGAGAAACCTTGCTCTGAGCTTGACGGGAGAGCCCGTTTTTGCGGACTGATGTCGAGGTAGGACTTCAGGATCCAGCGGCGACCTAGCGGAAGTCAGGTAAGAGTCGACAATTCAGCCCCGATCTGCTGGCAATAACTCACATCGCCACGCAGCGGTCGAGCTTCATATGGTCGGTGCCGCCGAGCGTGA
Organism: Nocardia sp.; assembly: GCF_025465275.1. Lineage (GTDB taxonomy): Bacteria > Actinomycetota > Actinomycetes > Mycobacteriales > Mycobacteriaceae > Nocardia. The sequence goes on from NZ_JAODNK010000089.1 coordinate 28,671, forward strand.
GATCGTGAGATGCTGCTCAGCATGGACACCGATTTCCAGTCGGCGCTGGCCGCTCGTGTGGTGCGTGAACAGAGCGCCGGGCGGCTGCCGAGTCTGAGCGTTGCGGTCGGTGTCGACGACGTGCTGCGCGCCGAAGCATCGGCGGGATTCGCCGATGTCGAAGGCCGCATCCTGGCCGGCGGTCAGGCCTTCCGTATCGGCTCGATCACCAAGACGTTCACCGCGGCGCTGACGTTGCTGCTGTGCGAACGTGGTGACCTGGTGCTCGACGCGCCGATCGGTCGATACCTGCCTGAGGCGCCTGAAATCGGGATCGGTCACCTCACCTTGCGCATGCTGCTGTCACACAGCAGTGGTCTGCAGCGCGAGGTACCCGGCGATATGTGGGTCAGTATGCAGGGCCCTTCGGCCTCGGAACTGCTCGAGGCCCTGGTCCAGGTCGAATTGATCGCCGAGCCTGGGCAGCGATGGCATTACTCCAATCTCGGCTATGCGGTGATCGGATCGGCGATCGAGCACGTCACCGGTCGCCGGTGCCAAACGCTGATCGATGAGTTGCTCATCGGCCCTCTCGAGCTGACACACACCAGCTGGACAACCCCGCCGGGCGCCGCGATCGGTTACCGCCTCGATCCCTATATCGACCGTGTCCACCGTGAGCCGGGCATGGACCAGGCTGCCGTCGGCGTGGGCGGGCAGTTGTGGTCGACCACTGGGGACCTGCTGCGGTGGGGACATGCCTTATGTGCAGGTCAGCCCGACGTCTTACCGCTTACAGTCGTCGATGCCATGCACCGGATCCAGGTCATGGTGGACACCGAGTCCTGGACGAAGGGCTGGGGGATGGGCCTGATACTCGAACGGCGCGGCGATCACATTCTTGCGGGCCATACCGGTGCGATGCCCGGGTTCCAGGCGGCACTGTCCATCGACCGCATGACCACCACAGTCGTTGTCGCACTGTGCAATGCGACCCGCGGCATTGCCCTGAGCGACCTCGCCGGCGACATCGCTCTCGAGGCCATCGCTGCCCGGCCCGCGCCAACTCCGCCGGTGTGGGAACCGGCGCCGGCGTGCCCGCAGGATGTCGCGGATCTGGTCGGCAGCTGGTGGTCGGAGTCTGATGAGATCGCCATCCAGTGGCGCCGCGGCGGCCTGTACGCGCATCTCGTGGCGAGTCCGGCCACCACCGGCACCTCCTTCGCCATCGAGGCACCCGGACGATTCCGTGCGGTCGCCGGACGGCTACAGGGAGAGCTGCTGGTGGTGACACGCACGCCGTCGGGTGTCGAATTGCGTTGGGCGACTTACCCGCTCACCCGTTCGCCGCGATGAATCCCTGTAGTCGCCCGCGGGTCACCGCTGTTGTCGACTCATCGGCGGTGACCGACAGTGCGCGATCGGTGGTGCGGAAGACCTGCAGTACCCGAGGGGTTACCGGTGTGCCACTGGCATAGATAAGGGTTCGTTCGATGGCAGACATTGCGGCATCGACTTCTCCGGTCTGCAGGTCGGCGATCGAGCGCTCGAGCTGCCAGATGAGGTTGTTCCTGACGAAAGTCGCAGGACCGGTGCTCTGCTGCTCGGTCAGGGCCTCGACAGCGTCGTGAGGATTGCCCAGGTCGAGCAGGCACGATCCGCGATGACCGGCCAGGGCTGTGTGGTCGAAGACGGTGAGCCAATCCGGATCGTTGGCCTCATCCTGATGCTGGTCCAGGTGGGTCTCGGCGAGCGCGAGCATCTCCTGGCAGAGGCTGGCTTCGTTGAGTTTGGCATGTGCCCGGGCGGCCATGGTGGCGACGAACGCGGTCAGCCGCCGGTTCCCGCTGCGCTTCGCCCACGCCAGAGCGCCGTAGGCGAGCTCCACCCCGCGAGCCGGATCCCCGTTCCAGGTGTGGATGAACGCCGAGTTCGGCCCACCGATATAGGCGACCAAGTCCAGGGCCTTCGCCTTCTCGGCATTGCTGCGGGCACGGGCGAGAATGGTCTCCGCTTGCCGCAGGTACCCGTGGTCGAAGCTGATCCACGCTGTCAGTTGCTGAGCTTCCGCGACTGCCCGCCACAACCCTGCGTGCTGGGCCACCGAGGCTTTCGCCGCTAGCGCCTCGACGGCTTTGATGCAGCGTTCGACCTGTTGGAGCTGGCCTGCGGCCATCGTGTGGTCGTGGCAGCGGACATCGATGATCAGCGTCCGCAACGTCTCCTCAGCGGTATCGGGTGTGAGGTCCTCAGATCTGAGATCTCGCTCCGGCTCGAGGAATGCCGATGCGAGACGTACCAGTTCACCGGAAGCCTCGAATACTTCGTCCAGCCGCTGCACCAGGTCCGGGTGCGGCCGTCGCTCCGCTTTCTCGATCCGGCCGAGCAGGGCACCGCTGACGAA